>DXIE01000013.1 GCA_019113005.1 Candidatus Butyricicoccus avistercoris
AAAGCCACAGTAAAATAATACTGTGGCTTTTGTGTTTAATAAAGCATCATAGAGTCGCCAAATGAGAAAAATCTATATTCATTATCCACAGCCTGTTTATAAGCATTCATAACTTGCTCACGAGTTGCAAATGCAGAAATAAGCATCATAAGTGTAGACTCTGGTAAATGAAAATTGGTTATCAGATGGTCAACAATTTTAAATTTATATCCTGGATAAATGAAAATATCTGTCCAGCCTGATTTTGGCTCGACAACTCCGTTTTCATCTGTAATGGTTTCCAGTGTACGGGTTGCGGTTGTGCCTACCGCCCAAACTTTACCGCCATTTTTCTTAGTATCATTTATAATTTGTGCGGTTTCAGCGTCCATTGTGTACCATTCAGAATGCATAATATGGTCTGTGATTTCATCAGCCTTTACAGGTCTGAAAGTACCTAAACCTACATGTAAAGTTACAAATGCAAGCTTTATACCTTTATCCTCAATTTTCTTTAAAAGCTCTTTTGTAAAGTGAAGTCCAGCAGTAGGTGCAGCAGCTGACCCTGGGGTTTTAGAATAAACTGTCTGATAACGCTCTGGGTCATCTAATCTTTCACGAATATATGGCGGAAGTGGCATAGAGCCTAGTTTATCAAGAATTTCTAAGAAAATACCATCATACTTAAAACGTATCATTCTATTGCCGTCAGTTGGATTTACTGACTCAACAGTAGCGGTTAAAAGTCCATCACCAAAGGATAATTTTGTACCCTCTCTAGTTTTTCGCCCTGGACGGGTTAAACATTCCCATAAACCGTCACCATGGTCGGTAAGCAGTAAAACTTCAATAGGTGTAGTTCTGCCCTCTGCCTGTCCCATAAGTCTTGCAGGGATAACTCTTGAATTATTCATAACAAGACAATCGCCCGCTTCCATATAATCAATAACATCAGTAAAATGTTTATGTTCTACCTCTCCACTTTTACGGTCAAGCACTAAAAGTCTTGAGCTGTCACGCTTTTCTAGCGGGTGCTGTGCTATTAAATGCTCGGGTAAATCAAAATAAAAATCGCTTTTTTTCATGTTTTCTCCTTTATATATCACATTTGAGATATTGTAACACCTGTAAAATAAAATTTAAGTATATCGGTATAATTAAAGCCCATTTTTGCCATTGACCTTGCACCATATTGGCTCATACCTACATTATGTCCCCAGCCTGTGCCAGAGAATGTATAAGTATTTGATGTGGTCGCTCTTGCAGCTGAGGAAACGGTGACTTTTTCTGTTCCAGAGCCAGTAATTGCGGTTTTACCATTTACAGAGCCAATATAAGTTTTAGTGCCATTTGCACCAATGGCATAAAAACTTCCATCTGCAACACTTGAGCCATTGACATAAACTCCGCCACTTGTGCTTCCACCAGAAGACGAGTCATCTCCATTTATGGTATATCTGATACTGTTTAAACCAAAAACCGTGCGAACTTTATCGTTTTTTATAACAACGCTTTTTCCTGTTGTATCTGTTACTGTAACCTCATTTACATTATTCATTTCTGTGCGTTTTGTTACTTTAACATCTGCAACTGTGCCAATACTATAACCCGCAGATTTTAATTTACTTGCAACCTGTTCAGCTGTGAGGGTAACACTCCATGTATTTTTAGATGAGGCTGATGCATCTTCATAAATATCAACCACACCACGAAGATATGGTATAGGTGTTCCGCCCCAAACATTTTCATTATTTTCGGTTGCACCACCAGAAGATGAGAAGAAATAACCAACAGCAAGCTTGCCATCATACATTAAAATTTGACCTTTTGTTTGGTCTGCTGCACTATTAGTATTTGCATCGGCTCTTTCTGTGCCATGATACACTTGACAATTTGTTGTATTACATACATCAAAACCATATGATTTATGTTTATTTAGGTTGCCAAGCACAAATGACCTTGCACAAACTGCTTGAGCTTTTAGAGCTTCTATTGGCCAGCTTGCACTCATTTCATAAGGCAGAACGCCTTTGACATAATCTTCAATGTTTGCATAGTTTATAACAGTGAGTTTACCTGAGCTTTCAGCATTAAAGCCAAAAGCACCATAATAATTATATCCGTCGAAATTTGTAGTGCCAGATATCGCTTCGGCTGCTACATTTGCCCCTGAATAAACATTTTTACCTGAAGAATTTGTAACATTATATGTACCATTTGAATATGTTATATTAAGTGTTGTTTCATTTGTTGTGGCTTCACTATTAAATGTTAAATTATTCATAGAGCCAAGTTTAAAACCCGACTCGCTTTTAATTGTTGCGGTAGCTTTAGCAGTCGAGCCATAAGCCAAGCCTACACGAATAATATTTGTATAAGCAGCCTCTGCTGATGAACTTACACAAATTACAACAAGTGCAAATAAACTGCAAAAAATACGCTTCATAGCATAACTCCTTTTACTGACATATTGACAAAATAACTTTAATACTCTAAAATAATGTTGCAAGCTAAATATTGTATTAGATAGAGGTGCGGTTTTTCATTAGTATCGCTTGATAAGGGTTCGCAGTCCTGTTTGACTTGAGCGAGAAAGGGTAAATCCGCCGAAGGCGATAACCTAACTGCGAAAGGCTTCGCACTGGATTAGTTGGATAATATCTGCTAGTCTGTCACCTTTACCGGTGGAGAGCTATCAAAATGAATGGACTTTCATATATCCATTTCATTATAGTATAGATTATACCGGTTTTTCAACCGGTTTTTTTCTTACACAGATAAAATAGTGCTATAGCCCATTTGACTATTCCACTAAATTGAGGAGGATTTTTAAAAAGATGAAACAGTACAAAGTCGGTATTATCGGTGCAACCGGTATGGTAGGTCAACGTTTTTCCCTGCTGCTTGAAAATCACCCATGGTTTAATGTGGTCTGTCTTGCTGCAAGCGGCAGAAACAAGGGTAAAACCTATGCTGAGGCTTGTGAAAACAGATGGAAAATGAAAGTCGATATGCCAGAAAAATATCGTGATATGGTGCTTTTTGATGCAACAGCTGATGCTGAGCAAATTGCATCTATGGTTGATTTTGTGTTCTGTGCAGTTGATATGAAAAAAGATGAAATCAAGGCTCTTGAGGAGCGTTATGCTAAACTTGAGTGTCCTGTTTGCTCTAATAACTCTGCTCACCGTATGGCACCTGATGTACCAATGATTATCCCAGAAATCAATGCTCATCACACCGATATTATTGCGGCTCAGAAAAAGCGTCTTGGCACAAAGCGTGGTTTTATCGCTGTTAAGTCTAACTGTTCTATCCAGTCTTATGTTCCAGCACTTTCTGCTATCTGGGATTTAGGCGTTGAAGAAGTTGCTGTTTGCACATATCAGGCTATTTCTGGTGCAGGTAAAACCTTTGAAACCATGCCTGAGATTATTGATAATGTAATTCCATACATCGGTGGCGAAGAAGAAAAGAGCGAAAAAGAACCTATGAAGGTTTGGGGACATGTTGCAGATGACCATATTGAACATGCAACTAGCCCTAAGATTACCGCTCAATGTCTGCGTGTACCAGTTTCTGACGGTCACATGGCTGCTGTATTTATGAAGCTGAAAAAAAAGGCAAGCAAGGAAGAAATCATTTCTCGTTGGAATAATTTCTCTGGCACAGCTCAGGAAATGAATTTACCAAGTGCTCCAAAGCAGTTCCTCACCTACTTTGAGGAGGATAACCGCCCACAAAGCCGTCTTGACCGTGATTTAGAAGGCGGTATGGGTGTTTCTATCGGTCGTCTGCGTGAGGACAGCGTATATGATTATAAATTTGTAAGTCTATCTCATAATACACTGCGTGGTGCTGCTGGCGGTGCAGTTCTAATGGCAGAGCTTTTATGTGCTAAGGGTTACATGGACTAACTTTTTTTAGGAGGGTTATGTATGAAAAAGCCTATCTTTACAGGTGCTGGCGTTGCAATAGTTACCCCATTTATTGACGATGAAACAGTCAATTATGAGGAATTTGGCAAAATTATTGACCATCAGATTGCTAACGGCACAGATGCTATTATCGTAATGGGCACAACTGGCGAGTCCCCAACATGCCCAGAAGATGAACATGAGGAAATTGTAGATTTTTGCTGTAAGCATGTTGCAGGTCGTGTGCCTGTAATTGCAGGTGCAGGCTCTAATGATACTAAAACTGCTGTTAAGCTGACTAAGAGTGCTAAGGCAAGCGGTGCTGATGGTGTGCTTTCAGTAACACCTTATTATAATAAAACTACTCAAGCTGGACTTATCGCACATTTTAATGCTATTGCTGATTGCGAAATCCCAGTTATACTTTACAGCGTTCCAAGCCGTACAGGTGTTAGCTTTACTGCTAATACTTATAAAGAGCTTTCCAAGCACCCATATATTAACGGTGTTAAGGAAGCAAGTGGAAACTTCTCTTTAATTGCTGAAACTTTAGCACTTTGCGGAGATGATTTAAATATCTGGTCTGGTAATGATGACCAGATTGTACCTTTAATGTCTATGGGCGGTAAGGGTGTAATCTCTGTACTTTCCAATGTTGCTCCACAAGCTGTGCATAACATTTGTCAATTATGTTTTGATGGTAAGTTCGATAAGGCTGCTAAAATGCAACTTGATTATTTAGAGCTTGCTAACTCACTATTTTGTGAAGTAAATCCAATTCCAGTTAAAAAAGCTATGCAGATTTTAGGCTGGAATGTTGGAAAACTTCGTCTGCCACTTGTTGAGCCAACCGAAGAGCATACTGCTCGTATTCGTGCAGCACTCGGTCAAATGGGCTGCGAAATCTAAAATTTAAAAAGATATGAAACGAGTGTTTTTAAAAGGAGTTTAAAAAAATATGCTTAAAATTGCACTTTCTGGGTGTAACGGTAGAATGGGTCGTGCAATAACTGATATTTGCGAAAAAAAAGAAAACATGAAAATCGTAGCAGGTTTTGATGTTAACGCTGTAAAACTTGCTGATTTTCCAGTTTATGCTGACCCAATGGAATATACTGGCGGTGCTGATGTTGTTATTGATTTTTCAAATGTATCATGCACCGATAGCCTTTTAAAATATTGCCTTGAAAACAGAACTCCTGTTGTAATTTGTACAACAGGTCATTCACCTGAGCAGCTCGCACAAATTGGTGCAGCAGCTACTCAAATTCCTGTTTTCCGTTCTGGCAATATGTCTGTTGGCATTAACTTACTCATGGATTTACTGCGTAAATGTGGTTCGGTTCTGGGTGATGGCTATGATGTGGAAATCATAGAAAAGCACCACAATCAAAAACTAGATGCACCAAGTGGTACAGCTTTAATGCTTGCTGATGCAGTAGCGGAAGCACTGCCATATAAAGCTGAATACACTTATGACCGCCATGAGCGACGTGAAAAACGTCCACAGCACGAAATAGGTATTCATGCGGTTAGAGGCGGCACTATCGTTGGTGAACATACCGTTATATTTGCTGGTCGAGATGAAATAATCGAGCTAAAGCACACTGCACTTTCTCGTGAAGTATTTGCAGTAGGTGCTGTTGATGCTGCCGCTTTCCTAGCAGAGCAAACTAAAGCTGGTCTTTATGACATGAGCCATGTAATCGCTGCAAAATAAAAAAGTTTAAGACCTTGGGATTAAAATTAAATCCCAAGGTCTTTTTTATAATGTCATTTGCTGCTCTGGCAAATCTTCATCTTTTAAAACCGCACCAAGTGCTGGTATATTTTTTGCTTTATAACGTTCTGGCTCATTTAAATTAGGTGTTAATGTAGCATCTGTAACTGTATGCTTACCTCTTAAAGTCATAACCTGCACACCTTGTGTAGAACGTGTGGATTTTATATCAAGCATACCTGTATTTATTGTTAATGCTCTATTACCCTGTGATGATGTACCAAAAATAGTTATCTCTGTTTCATCTGTAACAGGGGTGAAAAATGCAACAGCCTTAGATTTGTCTGAATATGCACCAGTAAGCCTACGTCTATTTGTCTTAGTTTCAAAAGATTCAAGAGAAAATCTTGCAACTTTACCATTTTCAAAAACAATAACCATTGTGCTTTTATAATCAAGTGGTAAAAATGCAAATACAGGCACTTCCCCTTCCTCCATACCAAGTTTTTGCGGTAAGAAATCGCCTAAAACTGATGCTTTACTATCCTCAAAATCATAGAGTCTTGCTTTATAAGCTTGATGCTGATTTGTCATAAAAATAATTTCTTGTTTATTACTTGACTCGGTTTGCCAAGCAATTTTATCTCCGTCCTTTAGCTTATGCTCACTTGACATACGCCATGATGCAGGAGTAATCTTTTTAAAATATCCTTGCTCTGTTAGGAATAAAAGTACAGTATAATCTTCAATATGGTCATCTGCATCAAATTCTTTGACTTCATCAGCATAAATAATTTTAGAGTGGCGTTCAGAAGGATATTTTTTAATAACAGCCTCAAGCTCTTTAATAATAATATTACGTTGTTTGGTTTTGCTTTGTAAAATACCCTCTAACTTATCAATCTCTTTTTGAAGCTCGTCAACCTCTTTGGTACGCTTTAAAATATATTCTTTGTTTATATTTCTAAGACGAATTTCTGCGATATATTCAGCTTGAATTTGGTCGATTTCAAACCCGTTCATAAGATTTGGCACAACATCGCTGTCAAGCTCGGTGTCACGAATAATTTTAATCGCTCTATCAATATCAAGTAAAATTTTTCTAAGACCTAAAAGCAAATGCATTTTATCCTTTTTCTTGTTAAGGTCAAAATAAACTTTACGTCTTATGCTTTCAGTTCTCCAAGCAGTCCATTCTTCAAGTATGCCACTTACACCTAATACCTTAGGCATACCACCTATAAGCACATTAAAATTACATGAACATGAGTCCATAAGCGGAGTTAGCTTAAACAGTCTATCAATAAGCTTGTCTGCATCAGTGCCACGTTTTAAATCTATTGCAATTTTTAAACCGCTTAAATCTGTTTCATCACGAATATCTGCAATTTCTCTGATTTTACCGCCCTTAACCAGCTCAGCGATTTTATCAATAATAGCTTCAATAGTTGTGGTATAAGGAATTTCTGTAATCTCAATTATATTTTCTTTTTTGATATAGTTCCAACATGCACGAACCTTAAATGAACCTCGACCAGTTTCATAGATTTTACGCATTTCGCTTTCATCAAAAATTATTTCGCCACCTGTTGGGAAATCTGGTGCAGGCAGTGTTGATAAAATATCATGCTCAGGGTTTTTAATATATTCAATAGTGGTTTTACAAACTTCACTGAGATTAAAACCACAAAAGCTAGATGCCATACCAACTGCAATACCAGTATTAGCAGAAACTAAAATATTTGGGAAAGTAGTTGGCAGTAAAACTGGCTCTTTCATTTCACCATCATAGTTATCCACAAAATCAACTGCATCAGCATCTATATCTCTAAAAAGTTCCTGACAAATTGTATCAAGTTTAGCTTCGGTATAACGTGATGCAGCATAAGCCATATCACGGGAGTAAACCTTGCCAAAGTTACCTTTTGAGTCAACAAAAGGTGTTAAAAGTGCCTCATTGCCACGAGTTAAACGCACCATAGTTTCATATATAGCTTGGTCACCATGAGGGTTTAGTTTCATAGTTTGACCTACTATATTAGCAGACTTTTTACGAGTACCGTTTAAAAGTCCCATTTTATACATTGTATACAATAATTTTCTATGAGAAGGTTTAAAACCATCTATTTCTGGGATAGCACGGGATACAATTACACTCATTGCATAAGGCATATAATTTTTTCTAAGTGTATCGGTAATCGGCTGTACAGTTGGTTCTAGTGGTTTTATAACTTCTTTTTCCGTCTTTTTTGCCATTAGGCTCTACCTTTCTAAATAATTATTAAGAAATATCGGCAAATTCTAAATATTCGTGTCCATTTTCTGCAATATATTCCTTTCTGCCTGCAAGATTATCTCCAAGCAGTAAATCAAACATATCACTTGTAGCTTTTGCTTCTTCCATTTGGACTTTAATTAGTCTGCGTGTTTCTGGGTTCATAGTGGTTTCCCACATCATATCAGCTTCATTTTCGCCCAGACCTTTGGAACGCTGAATAGTTATTTTTTTACCGTTTAATTTTTTAAGAATTGTAGCTTTTTCTGTTTCATCAAATGCAAAGTAGCTTTTATCTTTATAAGTTATTTCATAAAGTGGAGATTCTGCTATATAAACATAGCCTTGCTCTATGAGTGTAGGCGTAAGTCTATAAAGCATTGTTAAAATAAGTGTTCTAATCTGGAAACCGTCAACGTCGGCATCAGTACAAATAATAACTTTATTCCATCTAAGACTGTTTAAATCAAATGCTGACATATCCTTTGAGGCTTTAGTTTGAACCTCCACGCCGCAACCTAAAACTTTTAAAAGGTCGGTTATAATATCATTTTTAAATATCTTGCCATAATCAGCTTTTAGACAGTTTAATATTTTACCTCTAACTGGCATAACTGCCTGAAATTCTGCATCTCTGCCCTGTTTTACTGAGCCAAGAGCAGAGTCACCTTCCACTATATAAAGCTCACGTCTATCAGTGTCCTTTGTTCGGCAATCAACAAACTTTTGTACTCTGTTAGATACATCAATATTACCAGATAACTTCTTTTTAATATTGAGTCTTGCCTTTTCAGCTTGCTCACGACTGCGTTTATTTATTAAAATCTGCTCGGCGATTTTATCAGCCTCGGCTTTATTTTCAATAAAATAAACCTCTAAACCTTCTTTTAAAAATTCAGTCATAGAATCCTGAATAAATTTATTAGTAATCGCCTTTTTAGTTTGGTTTTCATAAGAGGTGTAAGTTGAGAAACAGTTTGTCACCAGAATAAGTGAATCGCTTACATCTTGGAAAGAAATTTTGCTTTCACTCTTTTGATATTTTCCAATTTGTTTAATATATGAGTCAATGGCAGAAACAAAAGCAGAACGAACAGCCTTATCTGGTGCACCGCCATACTCAAGCCAAGATGAATTATGATAATATTCTGTTTTGCTTATTGCTGATGAAAAACAAAAAGCACAGCTTAATTTAACTTTATATTCTGGCTTGTCTGCTCTATCCTTGCCCTTGCGTTCAGCTTGTAAAAACTGTACTGATGTTAGAGCTTTATCCTCTGACAGCTCACTCACATAGTCGATTATACCGTTTTCATAGCAAAACTCGCTTGTTTCAAATTTATTACCATTCTGATTTCTTAGTATAAACTTTAAATGTTTATTTACAACCGCTTGGCGTTTTAGCGTATCCTCAAAATAGGAAATCGGAATATTTATATCTGTAAAAACTTCAAGGTCAGGTAGCCAACGTATTTTAGTACCTGTCTTTTTAGAGTTTGTCTCTTTTTTAATAAAACCCTCTTTACTATCGGTTTTATTTTCGCCTTTTTCAAAATGCAGCCTATATTCAAAACCATCACGAACAATAGTTACGTCCATATACTTAGATGCATATTGAGTTGCACAAGTACCCAAACCATTAAGACCTAGTGAAAACTCATAGTTTTCACCCTCTTGGTTTTTATATTTACCACCTGCATAAAGCTCACAGAAAATAAGCTCCCAGTTATAGCATTTTTCATTTTCGTTCCACTCTACTGGAATACCACGTCCCATATCGGCAACTTCAATAGAACCATCAGAATAACGAGTTACAGTTATCTGACTGCCATAACCTTCTCTTGCCTCATCTATTGAGTTTGATAATATTTCAAAAACTGCATGTTGACAGCCATCAAGCCCATCAGAGCCAAAAATAACGCCCGGACGTTTGCGGACGCGGTCTGCTCCTTTTAGGGCGGATATACTTTCATTGCCATATGAATTTTTGGCTTTAGTCATATAAACTTCTCTCCTGATTTATTTTTAATCAGCTTATATTATAACAACTAATTTATGCAACGTCAAATTTATATCGTATATCTTGTATTTTTGAAACATATATATATTTATGGAGGTGGGTTTAAATGGACGCTGCACAGGTTTTAATTTATGTATTTTTTATACTTATAGCAGTGCTTGCACTTAGTGCATTATTTACACCAATAAGACTTGGCTTAAAATTTTTAATCAATGCGGTATTTGGTTTTTTAGGCTTAGTCATAGCTGGGGTGTTTGGTGATTTTCTAGGTGTCAGCATAGCAATTAACATATTCACTGTTTTACTTACGGCATTTTTAGGTATATATGGCTTAATACTTATAATTATTTTAAATATATTTTTCTAGACAAAACAAAAACGTTCGGAGGGGGATTCCGAACGCTTTTGTCTTGGTAAAAAAAGAGTGGTTGTTGCTTTGTCTACGGGTAAAAAATGACAAAACAAAGAGGGGTAAAAAAATAGGGGATAAAGGAGTGTTCACTCGAGGAGGGGGAATCCTCGCTTGAACTGATTATTATATTACATTAAATTTGTGTACAAATTGTGTCATTTTTATGAAAGAAAATTCAAAATTTAATGAACAGAGCATAATTTACAATTATGATACAAAAAAAAGATGCCGAAGAGATTATCTTCAGCATCTTTGAATCGACTTAGGCAGTGCCTTATCTGAACTTACGCTTCTTTGCACGTGCAGCCTCAGACTTCTTGCGGCGCTTTACGCTAGGGCTTTCATAATGCTCACGCTTGCGGAGCTCGGAAAGCACACCCGCCTTTGCACAGGAACGCTTAAATCTTCTCAGCGCACTGTCCAAGGATTCATTTTCCTTTACGCGGACTTCCGACATCGTTTTCCCTCCCTCCGCGCGAACCGTTATTCGGACGCTTAAAAGCACGTTCTGCCAAATATAACTAGTATTTTTTTACATAGTTATACCTCTGAACAAAACCGTAAGATTATTATATCGTTTTTTATATTACTTGTCAAGTTTTTTTATTAATTACTTTACAACAAGATTTACAATTTTATTTTTTACAACAATTGTCTTAACGATACTTTTGCCTTCGACAGCTTTTTGAACCTTCTCATCAGCTAAAGCGGTGTCAATAGCAAGCTGCTGCTCACAATCAACTGGCAGGCTGATAGTAGCTCTTAACTTACCATTAACCTGAACTGCAATTTGTACAGAAGATTCCTGAGTTTTATTTTCATCATATTCTGGCCAAGACTCAAGGGATAGTACAGAGGTCTCACCAAGCATACTCCATAATTCTTCTGCAACGTGAGGAGCAAATGGACAAACAAGCTTTAGAAGTGTCTTATATTCAGCCTTGTTAATGCCCTTATCATAGAAATCATTGACCATGCTCATCATTGCAGCGATAGCAGTATTAGCCTTTAGGTTTTCGATATCCTCGCCAACCTTTTTAATGGTCTTATTGATAAGAACCTCATGCTGCTTTGAATATTCTTCGCCATCTTCAACCTTTTCAAACAGATTCCAAACACGCTCTACAAATCTACGGCAACCCTTGATTGACTTAGGACTCCAAGGAGCAGCCTTTTCAAAGTCACCGATAAACATTTCATATAGACGCATGGTATCTGCACCATAGGTTTCAACTATTTCATCAGGGTTTACTACATTGCCTCTGGATTTAGACATCTTTTCGCCGTTTTCGCCCAAAATCATACCATGGCTTGTACGCTTAGCATAAGGTTCTTTAGTTGGAACTACGCCAATATCATAGAGGAACTTATGCCAGAAACGAGAGTAAAGCAGATGAAGTGTAGTATGCTCCATACCGCCATTATACCAATCAACAGGACCCCAGTATTCCATAGCTTCCTTAGATGCAAGAGCATCATTGTTTTTAGGGTCCATATAGCGTAAGAAATACCAAGAAGAACCTGCCCACTGAGGCATAGTATCGGTTTCACGCTTAGCAGGTGCACCACAACATGGGCAAGTGGTATTTACCCAATCAGTAATTTTAGCAAGTGGTGATTCACCGTTTTCGGTTGGCTCATAGGAGTCAACATTTGGCAGAGTCAGTGGTAACTGGTCTTCTGGAACTGGAACCCAACCACACTTATCACACCAAATAATAGGAATAGGCTCACCCCAATAACGCTGACGAGAGAATACCCAGTCACGCAGTTTATATTGAACCTTAGCATGACCAATACCCTTTTCCTCTAGCCAAGAAATCATAGCAGGGATAGCGTCCTTAACAGTTTTGCCGTTTAAGAAATCGGAATTTACAAGAATACCTGTTTCGTCCTTAGCAGTGAAAGCAGCCTTTTGAACGTCCTCACCACCAGAAACAACTTCTATAATCTCACAGCCGAAAGCCTTAGCAAACTCCCAGTCACGGTCATCATGTGCAGGAACAGCCATAATTGCACCTGTACCATAACCCATGAGTACATAGTCAGATACAAATATAGGAATTTCATTACCGTTTACAGGGTTTACCGCCTTAACACCGTCAAGACATACGCCTGTCTTTTCCTTATTAAGCTCTGTACGCTCAAAGTCAGATTTACGAGCAGCTTCTTCACGATATGCACGAACTGCATCTATATTTTTAATTTTATCTGCCCATTTTTCCTCAATAATTGGGTGCTCTGGAGAAATAACCATATATGTTGCACCAAATAGAGTATCTGGACGAGTTGTATAAACAGTCAGTGTATCACCATTAGTGGTTTTAAAGTCAACCTCTGCACCAGTTGAGCGACCAATCCAGTTTTTCTGCTGAATTTTTACACGCTCAATAAAATCAACCTCATCAAGGTCATCAATTAAACGCTGTGCATATTCGGTGATTTTAAGCATCCACTGGCTCTTAGTCTTGTGAACAACTTCACTACCACAACGCTCACAAACGCCGTTTACAACTTCCTCGTTTGCAAGTACACACTTACAAGATGTACACCAGTTTACATTCATTTCCTTTTTATAAGCTAAACCTTTTTTAAATAGCTGTAAGAAAATCCACTGTGTCCATTTGTAATAATTAGGGTCAGTTGTGTTAATTTCTCTTGACCAGTCAAAAGAAAGACCTAAAGCCTTTAGCTGACTTTTAAAGCGAGCAACATTTTGCTTTGTAACGTCTGCTGGGTGGACATGATTTTTAATTGCAAAGTTTTCGGTTGGCAGACCGAAAGCGTCCCAACCCATAGGATATAAAACATTAAAGCCCTGCATACGCTTTTTACGAGCTACAATATCAAGAGCTGTATAAGAACGTGGGTGACCTACATGCAGACCTTGACCTGATGGGTATGGAAATTCTACAAGAGCATAGAATTTAGGTTTTGTGTAGTCCTGAGGAGCTACAAAGCAAGATTTTTCGTCCCAAATATCCTGCCATTTCTTCTCAATTTGCTTGTGTTCGTACTTATTCAATGACGCTAACCCCCCAAAGGTTTAAAATTTATATTTTATGCATTATCAATACCAAGGTCAAATAGAGAAATTTTCTCTCCATCTTTCCACAGGTTTTCTAGGCGATAAAAATCTCTTGTTTCTGGCAGGAAGATATGAACTAAAACTCCGCCGTAATCGAGTAAAATCCAAGAAGATGACTCAAATCCCTCTACATGATGAGGCATAATATCATGGTCATGTTTTAAATGGAACTCTACTCTATCTGCAAGAGCTTTTACCTGAGTTGTAGATGTTGCAGAACAAATTACAAAGTATTCTGCTAAAGTTGTAAGCTCCTCAATGCGAAGAACTTCAATTTCATGTCCTTTACGCTCTAAAAGAGCTTCACAGATATATTTTACCTGCTCTTTTACTTCCATATTACTTCTCCTTTTTTATGCTTCTGGGTCTACTGGCGAGCCACCATTATTATTATTGGAGCTTTCATTAGATGAATCGGTAGAGCCTCCAGAGCTTGATGAATTATTGTCTGATGTGTTGTTATTATTATCTGATGGATTTTCAGTGCCCGAACCGTTATCACCCGAATTTTGTGAAGAATCAGGTGTTTCAGAGCCAGAATTATTGTTAGAGTTATCAGTATTACTTGAATTATTATCTGAGCTATTATTGTTATTGCCATCAGAATTATTATTGTTATTATTGTTTGAATTGTTTTCGTTATCTGTTGAAGATGAAGTTTCATCATCATCGTCATCTTTAGGCGGTGTATAATCATCATCTTCATCATCGTAATCATCATCTTCA
>DXIE01000014.1 GCA_019113005.1 Candidatus Butyricicoccus avistercoris
CTATGATATTCAAGATATTCTTTCATATTTTCGTTTAATTTCAAATCAAATATCATACCTGATTCTATATTCAATCTTGACTGATTATCTTTTCCTAAAATCGATGAAACAGACAGCTTACCATTGTTTGAAAAAGTAATAAGACCGTTATCAAACAACTTATCCATATTAGCACATAACAACAAGCCGTTATCAACATCTACTCTTTCAACGTTATTACATATTGCCTATGGTTTTATATGACTTGCAACTAACAATTTCTTATTATCAATACCAGTCATTATACACTTTGAATTATATTTCTCAATTAAATTATCTCTATATTTACCTTGACCAACTCTTGCTTTTATAATTGTTTCCTCCTCAGTTTTTGATATTTTATTATTTTTCTCAATAGAATGTATAATTTTTAATTCATAGTCATGGTCTATGTCAGCATAGCTTATAATAAAATGTCTGTATTGTTTTAAGGCATTACATTATTACCTTTTTTATTTTTATCTATAAATTTAGAATTTTTAATAATTTGTTCTATGGCGACATTTAATTCTAAAGTGTTCATATCAACAATGTCTTTACATATAACTCCAATTACCTTCATATCATTAGATATTGTATTAATCGCATGGGTATATTTATCAATTGAACTAGCTGCTAAATTAGTATTTAAACTCATCCATTCCGAGAAGTTGTGCAAATCTATCATCTATCTTCACCTCCAATGATTATTTTCCTCTACGTCTGTGCCACTCATTCCAAAATGCTATATAACCATTTCTATCAAATTCATCTGTTGGAAGTATTTTTTGTGAGCAAGATAAATAAAATTCTTCTATTTTATCCGCAAACTTAAAAACTTCTTTTTGATATTCTTTAAAATTTACTACTTCTTCTTGTCCATTTGCTAAGATTAGTTTTACATTGCTACCTACATGAATAACAGACCAATCTGTACCTGTATCACAACCAATTATATCAACCTCAGTCAAATTGTTATTCGCAATCATAAAAAATCCACAACATGGTATCATTTGAATTTCATGTTCAGATGCTATTTTATCTTCTGTTAATGTTTTAAGTAAATATAACGCAGTAGCACTAACCGTTCCTACAGCTTCAAAAGTCGTTTCACCAATTTGAACTTTAACATTTCCATGTAAACATAACTCTTCTGGGTCATCTTTTTGTCCGCCAATCCATTCAAGATTGTTTGCATCAATTTTAAAAACTTCCATAAATAGAACTCCTCTAAAAGCTATTTTAAGCTATATTATCCGTCCAAAGTTCATACTGAGTTATAACTGTTTTTATGCTCATAAAAATCCTTAATCGCTTCTAGTTTTGTAATGGCATCATAAAATGCAAGCTCATCTTGTGAAAGCCCTAGAGCTTCGCCTTCTTTATGTGCTTTTGCTATATCTTTTACGAGTTTTAAAAGCTCTGCTATAACTTCTTCATTAGTAAGTAGACCATTTAAGCATTTATTCATAGTACTCTGTATTATCTCAGAAAACTTTTCAGATTTAACTAAATTAGTACGTTTATAAATTGCTACTTGTTCAGCAATAAGCCTTTTTAACAGCTCAACTGCTAAGTTTTTCTCTTTCATATTGGCTATTTCTTCTAAAAATTGAGCATCAAAAAGACAATAGTCACATTGTATGAATCAGGAAAAACATATGCAGATATCAAAAAAGAATATGGTATATCCTCATCAACATTGTCAGTATGGGTAAAAAAATATTCACAAGTTAAAATAGATGATAATACAATTTTAACAGCTCAGCAAATAAAAGCACTTCAAAAGCGAAATGCAGAACTTGAGGAGGAAAATGTCGTATTAAAAAAAAGCGATTGCAATATTCACGCCACACTCAGCCAGAGATTAAAAGCTATAGAAATTCTATCTAAACAGCATAAAATATCTATTCTTTGTCGTGTTTTGAATGTAAATCGTAGTACTTACTACAAATACATAAATCATAAACCTTCAAATAGATAACAGGAAAATTTAATCATTAGACAAAAAATTCTTGAACTCTATGCAAAAACAGATAAACGTTTAGGTGTAAATAAGATTAAAATCTGCCTTGAAAATGAGTATTGCTTATTTGTCAGTACTGGTCAAATGTATCGTCTGATGAAAGAAATGAATATTCCTAAAATGAGTACTATAAAACCTCCTACATTTAAACTTAAAACCCCTGAAAATCAAACTTTTGAAAATAAATTAGCTCAAAATTTTAATGTTCCTGCTCCTAACCAAGTTTGGGTTTGTGATTTTACTTATGTTAAAGTTGGTCAGCGTTTTGGCTATATCTGTGTTATTATGGATTTATATGCCAGAAAAGTTATTTCTTATAAGATTTCTAATCATATTAATACTGATTCAGCTATTAAAACTTTACAATCTGCTGTTAAATCTAGAAAAATTTCTAAAGGTATTTTATTTCATACTGATAGGGGTTCTCAATTTACCGCTTATGATTTTAGAAAATTAATTGATTCTCTTCATATCGTTCAATCTTTTTCTGCTAAAGTTCACCCTTATGATAGTGCTGTTATTGAATGTTTTTTCAAATATCTTAAAAAAGAAGAGTTAAATCGTCGCTCTTTCTCATCCATTCAACAACTTAATCTAAGTTTAGTCAAATACATTGATGGTTTTTATAATCCTATCAGACCTCATTCCCATAACAACGGACTTTCTCCTAATCAAATGGAATCTTTATTCTTTAATTAATTTTACTTGTCCACTTTATTGACTATAGTCTAGGTTATAATATATACATATTAGTTAGAGAAATATGTCAGAACTATATAGACTTATTCGTGCACACTATTAAACAAACACAAAGCGAATATGATTTTTCATAGCGTATTTATGTGCTGATGAACCTTTCACAACACGCAGCTTAATTTTATACTCAAATACACCAAATTTATCTTGAGCAGCTGGATACCTTGCAAACATTGTTTCTCCTGCACTGCTTATCTTTTTAAGGCTTTCAGGCATAGTAAACTCTCTTAAACCATAACCCCATTCGCCCTCTGGTACTTCGCCGTGATTAAAACCACAGCCATATAATGCCTCTTTATCCAAGGCATAAATATTGCTTGGCAGTTCAAAATCAACTAAACCTGAGCAGTTTTTAAGCCCCTCTGCTTTGATACGCTCTACTGTTTGAGGTAAATCAAGATTTTTAATCGAAATACAGTTATAAAATGCTTTTTCTGGAATTTCATTCACTCCCTCTGGAATATTGACATCTGTAAGCAGTTTGCATTCTTCAAACATTGACTTTCCAAGAGTTTTACAGCTTTCTGGAATGGTTACTTTTTCGAGTGACAAGCAGTTTTTAAAAGCACTCGCTCTAATCTCTGTAACACCATCTGGAATTTGCACATTTATACAATAATAGTTATCATTAAATGCCTTTTCACCTATTGCCACAACTTTTTTGCCTTTTATCTCGCTTGGAATTTGTATATTTTCTTCCTTACCTATATATTTTTTGATTTCTACTTCGGTATCAGTTAAATCATTTATTTTAAAAGTGCCTTTTCTGACTTTTGTCTGTGGTTTTGTGCTGATTAGATAATCAAGTATTTTTGGGAATTTACCGAGTTTACAAGCTACAATAAATCTTTGTCTGTTTTCTTCAAGTTTAGAGAAAGTTTTAACTTCTTGAAGTAAAAGAAACTCTGAATAGTGGTCAAAGTACTTTCTAATTAAAAGTTCTTCTAAATGTCCAGCATTATCTCCATATATAGAAGTAATTTTTGTATTGCCCTTAAATTCAAATTCTTTTACATTTGAAGCAAGTTGAAAAGTACTTTCTTCCATTTCCTCCACACCCTCTGGTATAGAAATAGAAGTTAAATTTTCACAATACTCAAATGCACTATGTTCAATTTCTTTCAAATTATCAGGCAGTATAATTTTACTTAGTTTTGATTTTCTAAAAGCATAACAACAAATAGTTGTAACGCTTTCAGGAACGATATATTCACCTGTCATCATAACAGGAGCTTTAATAAGCCGTGTCATATCCTTGTTAAATAACACGCCATCTTTGGAAGCTAAATATTTATTTTGCTCATCAACAGTTATGTTTTTCAAGTTGTCATCTCCGTAAAATGTACCAAACCAAATAGATTTAACATTTTTAGGAATTGAAATACTTTCTATCTGCTTACAATCTGATAAAATCCTTATTTCGGCATCTTCTCCTGCCTCAGCTATCAGTTCTTCGGGAATAACTACATCTTTATCTTGACCATTATATTTGAGTTCCCAATCATAATGTTTTTCAAATGTAAAATCAGACATATAAAACACCCTTTACACAAATTTAAACATATCATATTCAGATATAATCTTTATATCGTCACGTTTTTCTTTTTCTGCCAAAGCCTTTTTAATTTTGCTTTCGCCTGCGTTGCCAAAATCACCAATTACAAGATAATTTGTTTTTCCGCTTATAGCTGTTGTGCATTTTCCGCCTTTGCTTTCTATAAGCTGTTTTATATCATCTCTGCTATCTTTGATATTTTGGAAATCGCCTGTAAGTACAAATCTTTTACCTTTGAAATCAAGTGAAGTTATTTCTTCTGTTGGATAGTCTGGTATCTCGTCAAGCTCATTTTCACCATTGCACAAAACGTCATACCACTTATCAAATTCTTCATCGCTTCCCAAATCGAACTTAAAATATTCGTTGACATTATCCAAATCCCAACCATAAATATTTGTTACAAAATCTTTTAGAGCAGACCACTTGTCATTTTCATTGATTTTAAATCTGTACATAAAATCATATAAAACATTAAAATATTCTATAAATTCAAATTCTGTAAAATTATCTTCTAAAAACTCATAAATATTGGTTTCTTCGTCTGTGTATAAATAACATTTATCAGGTAAAACAAATGCTTTCACCCATTTTTGCAGTTCTTTTTTATCAGGGTTAACTACAAATTGTGCAAAAAAGTCAACCGCTGCATTAAAATTTTCATAGCCTAATGACTCCCAAGAGTCTTCTTCATAATTTTCTTCTTCACAGCTTATTGTTTCATAGCATAGGCTTTCACCATCACTTGTGAAAACACCTGTTTCCTTGACTCTAAAGCCAACGCCTTCTTCTTCATCTTCAAATGTTATTTCAATTTTCAATTTTTTATCAGACATAATCTTGAGAAATTCGTTATATTGCTCAGTTGTCAAAGGGTGATTTGAATCAGGATTTGTTTTAATCCAATCCCTAGTCCAATCGTCAAAAGACTCCAGTGTGCCAGAAAATGACCAACGTCCACAGCCACAAAATTTTGTTGTTTTATTTTTTAGCGATAGCTCACTATAATAACTTTGAATACCATACTGACCATAAAACTCCCAGCTATCCAAAACAGGTATAAATGCGTCAATAGCTTTTTGTGTCCAACTTCCTTTTAATGTAATTGTTCCGTTTGTACTTGAAATATTTGCCATATTAACCACCCTTTCTTATTGGTTTTGAAGTTTTTGATACCACTTATCAAATTCCTCATCACTTTCTAAATTTATAGGTATATATTCTTCTAAATCATTTTCTGAATATGAACAATAATATTGATTTACAAAATCCACCAAATTTGACCATTCGCTAACTGGATTTATTTTAAATCTTTTCATAAAATCATACATTCTATCAGTATCAACAACAAAACAATAATCTGTAAAATTATCTTCTAAAAACTCATAAACATCGGTTTCTTCTTCTGCATATACATAACATTCATCAGGCAAAACACATTCTTTTACCCATTTTTGCAGTTCTTTTTTATCTGGATTAACTAAAAACTGTGCGAAAAATCGGGCTGCCGCATCAAAACTTTCACAGCCCAATGACTCCCAAGAATCCTCCTCAAAATCATAATCTTCTTCTTCACATCTTATTGTTTCATAACATAGGTTTTCACCATCACTTGTGAAAACACCTGTTTCACTTACCCTAAAACCAAAGCCTTCTTCTTCATCTTCAAATGTTATTTCAATTTTAAGGTCATTATCAAACATAATTTTGAGAAATTCATTATACTGCTCGGCTGTTAAAGGGTGATTTTCATCAGGATTTTTTTTAATCCAATCCCTAGTCCCATCGTCAAAAGAATTCAATGTGCCAGAAAATGACCAACGTCCACAGCCGTAAAATTCTGTTATTTTATTTTTTAGTGATAGCTCATTGCGACAATCCTGAATACCGTACTCACCATAAAATTCCCAACTATTCAAAACAGGCTTAAATGCATCAATAGCTTGTTGTGTCCAATTTCCTTTTAGTGTAATTGTTCCTTCTGCACTTGAGATGTTTGCCATATATTACCCCCATATTTTAGTTATTATATACAGTATATACCCATTTTAAATATAATTCAATTAGTGAATTTCACATCATACTTGCTATTAGTTTATATATCCTAACTTTTAAGCGTATCATGACTTAAATAAGTTAATTTATTACAATTTTATACTGTTGATTTAAATATAACAACAAAAAATATAATTAATATATAGTTTTATCCGATATATTCAATATAATAAATAGGTTCATCAAAATATAAAGGAGGAAAATCATATGAAATTAATAGATTTACGACAAAAAGTATCTGAGCGATTAGATATTCTCCGTGAGCAAAGATTAAAACTAAATAATATAATAAACAATGATAATACATCTCCTTTACAAAATAATGTTAATTTTGATAGAGTTGAAATTTCTAAAACTTTATCAGATATTGATGAAGAATATGAACAAATAAGCGATATTGCTAACAAACTATCAATTATGGACGCCAATATACAAAATGCTGAAATTTCTAGGCAACAATCTGAGACCGCAGCTGAAGCAGCTGAAGAAATTTTAAAAATACTTGAAGTATTTAGACGAATTTCCAAAGGTGATAAAGTCCCACCTGCTGATGAGAAAAAGCTAATGGAATACAACCAAGAAATGTATATGGCAGCCAAAAATATGGCACTTATGAGTAAAAACTGTGATAATAAGAAATATAAATCTCTTTGGGAAGAAGATACTAAAGAAGAAGAACCAATAGACCCATCTGAGCTTGCTAACAATACTGAAGTTGGTAATCCACTAGCTGAAGTGCCTACTTCAATAAGTACATCTGAAGAAAGCCCTACCTAACGATTTCATTGTTTAAGCCAAGTTATTTTCATAACGCTTAAAACATCCTTGAGTGTTTTTTCATAATATAATGCACTTTTAGGTGCTAACTGCTCAAAGCTACTTGCATCTCTATCTATACCAAACATAGCAGTTACACCCAAATTATAAGCCTGTTCTGCTCCATCACCAATGCCACCCACAAGTGCAATAAGCGGTATATTTCTTATCTTTGTACGTTTTGCAATCCCAGATATGACTTTACCTTGTACACTTTGGGAATCAAGTCTCCCTTCTCCAGTTAATACAAAGTCTGTATTTTCTAATAATTTATCAAACTCAATCATATCTAAAACCGATTCAATGCCAGATTTTAATTTACCACCTAAAAATGCTATACAACCTGCACCCATTCCACCTGCTGCACCAGCACCCTCAATATATGCAATATCTTTTATGTTTAACTCTCTTTCTATCACCTCAGATGCATGTCTTAAACCATTATCAAGCCTTTTAACCATTTGTAAATCTGCTCCTTTTTGTGGAGCAAACACATAAGCTGCACCATTTTCACCATAAAGTGGATTTTTAACATCGCACATAGCGGTTATCTTTATGTTTTTTAGATGCTCTTTCACTTTTTAAATATCAATATTTACAATATTTTTTAATGTTTCTCCCGTAGGTATAAAACTTTTACCAGTTTTATCTATAAATTTAGCTCCTAATGCAGCTGCACAGCCACAACCTAAATCATTAGTTGCACTTCCACCAAGTCCTAATAAAATTTCTGTCGAACCATTACTTATTGCATGACTAATAAGTTCCCCCACTCCATATGTAGATGTGATTTCTGGATTTTTATTTTCCCCTACCATTGGCAAACCTGCCGCTGATGCCATCTCAATAATGGCTTTATTATCTATTTTAGAATAATTTGCAACTATTTTTTCATTATATGGATTGCTTACAGTAGCTTTAACAATTTTTGCACCCATAGCTTTTTCAAAACAAGTTACAGTACCTTCTCCACCATCTGCGACTGGAATAGCTATAACTTCGCATTTTGGAAATACAGTTTTTATCGTTTGCTCTGCTATTTCGCATATCTCTATACTTGACAATGTACCTTTAAATGAATCTGAAATTACAATGCATTTTTTCATTATACTCACCTATTTGATTTTTTTAATATAATCATTTAAAATATATAATAAACTTATAAGAGAGGATTAAATCTATGAAAGTATATGGTTCTAATATTTGTATTGATTGCAGAAATTTTAACCACATAAACAAAGAAAGAGGTCTAAATTTAGAATTTATTGATATAACAGAAAACACAACAAATATGCGTGAATTTTTAAAAATAAGGGATACTGCAAAAGAATTTGAGCATGTTCGCAGTAATCATGGTATAGGTATACCTGTTTTTGTGTTAGATGACAAGATTACTTTAGATATAAATGAGGCTTTTTCTTGGATAAATCAGCCACCTGTTGATGATAGTGAAATAATAGAATGGCGTGAATCATAAATTTTAGTGGTCAGATTTTAAACCCGCTCCACACATAGGTATTAAATTGTCTGTAAGCTGACCATGCTTTTCTATGTATACTAGATATGCTGCATATGTAGCTGCGGTTGTATGTTCACAATATATCCCCTGTTTTGCAAGCCTATCACGAGCATATAAAATTTTATTTTCTGGAGCTTTAACTATTTTTATATTGTATTTTTGAGCTATATTTAATATTTCATTTTTACGCATTGGCTTTCCTATGGCAATTCCTTCTGCTAAAGTTTCTTTTATCTCGCTTGTTTTATTATTAAATTCATCATATATCGGTGCACAAAATTCACTTTGTACTAAATATATTTGTGGCATTTTATCTATTATATTACTGTTATATAAATGCTCAAGCCCTTTTATAACACCAAATACTAAAGTTCCATTTCCAACTGGAACCCAAATATTTTCTGGTATTCGTCCAAGTTGTTCATAAACCTCATATATATATGTTTTTGTTCCCTCGTAAAAATACGGATTATAAACATGGTTTGCATAGTAAACCCCATCGTTTATCACTCTTTGACGGCATACCTCTGCACAATTATCTCTGCTGCCCTCTATAATATGACATTTTGCTCCATGTGCTTTAATCATATCTATTTTTTTAGGTGATGTACCGCTTGGAACATAAATTTCACATTCAACACCCGCTTTTGCAGCATAAGCAGCTATGCTATTTCCTGCGTTACCACTGCTATCTTGCACTACTTTTTGTACGCCAATTTCTTTGCAGTGACTTATAAGCACAGCTGCTCCTCTATCCTTAAATGACAATGTAGGCATAAAATAATCCATTTTAAGCCTTAAATCATTGTCAAATTTTATTATTGGTGTCATTCCCTCGCCTAATGTTATATAATTTTTTACAGGCATAAAAGCTTTATAACGAAATATATTCCACTCTTTATTATCTATAAGCTTTAAATCAAATTTTTGAGGAGTGAAATCTAATTGCCATAAGCCTGTGCAGTCACAATTTGCTTTATATGTATGCACAGACTGTACTTTTCCACACTTTTGACATTTATAATTCATTTATATCATCTCCATTAATATTAAAACCTGCCTAAAACTAGACAGGTTTTATTTTTTTACTTTTCATCGGCAAAATATATTCCCGCTTTTTTTCTCGCAGTTTCTATAATTTTGGCTGATGCTATACTATTTTCTAAAAGATTATTATATGAAATATCATCTTTTTCATTTATTATTCTTATAAACTCTCTAAATTCATAAATAAGTCTATGCTCTGGTTTTTTTATAGCATAAGTCTGCTCTATGCCACTGTTTAACGTGATTTTATATTCTGTCAGCGTACTTGGTGAACCTACAAAACTAATTGTACCAAGTTCACCTTGTATACTACAAACCGCTTGTGAATTGCAATCTTTTGAACCTATACAAACTGCTTGAAAACCATCATAATTCATTATTAAAATTCCGCTTGTGTCAATACCCTTTTCTATATTAGGGAAATATTCGGCATTTTTAGGCTGTCCAAAAAGCCCTAAACTTGCATGGATATTATAAACATTTATATCCATTAATGCACCACCAGATTTTTTAGGGTCAAAAACTGGCATTATATTTCCCTGTTTAAATGCATTATAGCGTGAAGAATATTGACTATAATTCAAACTTACAATCTTAATCTGTCCGATTTTATCTAAATCGTTTTTTAATGCTTTATATGCAGGCAAATGATATAAGTTTACCGCCTCAAGCAAATAGACATTATTATTTTTTGCAAGAGTTATAAGCTCATCAAGCTGGGCAAAATTAGATGTAGATGGTTTTTCCAATATAATATGCTTTTTACTTCCCAATGCCTTTTTAGCAAATTCATAATGCAAATGATTTGGAAGTGCAATATATAAAACGTCTATATCACTTGAAAGCATTTCATCATAATCGGTAAATATTTTTGAAATACTGTGTTTTTTAGCTAATTCTTTGGCTTTTTCTATACTTTTTTCGGTACTTAAAATATAAATGCTTTCAAATTCAAACTCATTAACAAACTGCAAAACCTCTTTTGCAATCATTCCAGTTCCTAAAATGCCAAGTTTCATATTATCTTACCCCTTAGCTGTATACCAATCATGTCCAAAATGTGCCTCCGCTACAAGTGGCACGTCCATTTTTATTGCATTTTGCATTTCCTCAGTAAGCAAACTTGTAACCTGTTCACGCTCATCAAGTGGTGCTTCCAAAATAAGTTCGTCATGCACCTGTAAAATAAGTTTTGTTTTATATCCTTCAGATTTTAGACGTTTCCAAACTCTAAGCATAGCAATTTTTATTATATCTGCTGCTGTACCTTGTATTGGTGTATTCATTGCTATACGTTCACCAAATGACCTTATCGGAAAGCTCTTACTTGAAAGCTCTGGTAAATATCTTCTTCTTCCAAATAGCGTTTCGACATAACCCTTTTCTTTAGCACTAGCCTTAATATCCTTCATATATTTATCAACACCAGTATAGGTTTCAAGATAGCTCTTTATAAATTCGCCTGCTTGTTTACGACTTATTCCTAAATCTCCTGCAAGTGCAAAATCAGAAATACCATAAACAATACCAAAATTAACCGCTTTACAGCTTGACCTCATTTGACTTGTCACATCTTCAATATTTACTCCATAAACCTTAGATGCTGTTGCCGCATGTATATCTGCACCATGTCTAAATGCTTCAAGCATAGCCTCATCTTGTGCAATATGTGCAAGCACTCTAAGCTCAATCTGTGAATAGTCAGCATCAATAAGCACATGGTTTTCATCTTGTGCAACAAACATTTTTCTAAGCTCTCTGCCTAGTTCTGTGCGAACAGGTATGTTTTGAAGATTAGGGTCTACTGAGGAAAGTCTACCTGTGGCTGTTACTGTTTGTTGAAAATGTGAGTGTATTCTACCATCAGATGGATTTATAACTTTTAACAAACCATCTACATATGTGCTTTTCAGCTTTGTTAACTGTCTATACTCCAAAACTGCATTTACTATTGGGTGATAACCCGCTATCGCCTCTAAAACCTCTGCATTTGTAGAATATCCGCTTTTTGTTTTTTTCTGTACTGGCAAGCCAAGCTTATCAAAAAGTATTTCGCCAAGTTGTTTAGGTGAATTTATTTTAAATTCTGTGCCTGCATAATCATATATTTCATTTGTTAAACTATCTATACGCTCATCAAGATTTACTCCAAACTCTCTAAGCAAGTTAGCATCTACTTTACAGCCTATCTTCTGCATATCTGCAAGCACAGTCATAAGCGGCAGCTCTAATTCATAATATAACTTTTCAAGCTCTGGCTGTGCTTTTAGTTTTGGCATAACTTCATTATACAAGCTTTCTATTGCTTGTGTCCAAAGTGCAAGCTGTTTTGACCTATCTTCATTATCAATTAAACCTAAAAATGCATCTTCCTTATCAAATTCAGGTTCTTTAAGTTCTATTTGACAGTAAGACAGGGCTACACGCTGTAAATCATATGAGCCTTCTGCTGGGTTTAATAAATATGCTGCTAGGCATGTGTCAAATTTTATGCCATCTGTGTTTATTCCTAAATTCATAAGACTTACAATTTGCTCTTTTGCATCATGCATAACAACATTTAGCTTAAATATTCTGCGTAAAATCTCAAACCATTCGTCTTCTGTAAACTGATGAGCTTTAATAATATAATATTTATCATTTATATGCACACAAACGGCTGATTGCGGTTTATTTATATGCACAAAAACAGGCTGTGACTGATTTTCTTGTTCTAGATTTTTTATATCATTAAAATCAGTAAGATTTATAATTTCAATTTCTTTTTGCTCAAATACATTATCATTTGATGAAACTAAACCCAATCTATTTATAAATGTTTTAAGCTCTAGTTTATTAAAAATCTCAAGAAGTGCAGTCTCATCAATAAATTCATCTGGTAAATTCACAGGGTCTATATCAAGAGGTGCATTTCTATCAATGGTTGCAAGCCAATAACTATCTTTTGCACTTTGCTCACCTGATATAAGCTTGTCACGAACACCTTTTTTTATTCGCTCACTATCTATATTTTTATATATATTTTCTATACTGCCAAAGAGTTTTATAAGGTCATTAGCTGTTTTTTTGCCAATTCCCGCTACACCTGAAATATTATCTGATGTATCACCCATAAGTGCTTTTAAATCTATAAGCTGAATAGGTTTAAAGCCATATTCTTCTTCAAAAGTTTGCTCGTCGTATTTGGTTGTAGTGCTTTGCCCCATTTTAGTTGTTACAAGTCTAACGCTTGTTCCATCTCCTACAAGCTGTAAGCTGTCCTTATCGCCTGTTACTATAACACATTCGTTTGAGCTTTCACTTACTATGCGTGAAATTGTGCCAATTAAATCATCAGCTTCATAACCCGCTTTTTCACATCTTGTTATACCTAGTTTATCTAATATATCTTTCATAACAGGAAGTTGCATTGCAAGCTCATCAGGCATACCCTTTCTAGTAGCCTTATAAGTTTCAAATTTTTTATGTCTAAATGTTTTTTCTTTAACATCAAAACACACTATTGTATGTTCTGGCATTTCTTCATCTTGTAATTTAAAAAGAGTAGACAAAAATCCATAAATTGCATTAGTATAAAATCCTTCATGATTTGTAAGCAGCCTAACACCATAAAATGCTCTATTAAGTATGCTGTTGCCGTCTATCACCATGATTTTCATTTTTTCTCACCTTCCTGCCTTGCATTTTCTATTTAGATAAGTATATCATAAACCGAGCTTTAAGCACAATAGCAAAAGACGTAGCCATTTTTTTGACTACGCCTTTTACCACAAGATCAATGAGGAATGAAGTACCCGTATGCTTAAAAGCTTATGGGAACGATATGTGTTAATTTAGTTAGCAAGTGCTTTGCCGAGTGCCTTACATGCATCTAAATCTTCATCTGTTGGGGTTTCATGTACTTTTAAACCTTCACCATCAACAATATATGCACCTGCATTGTCTGTACGTTCTTGCCAGTCACGCATCCATTGACCGTCTCCCCAGCCATAAGAGCCGAAAAGTGCAACTCTCTTACCAGTGAGATTGGATTCTAATTCTGTGAAAAATGGCTCAAACTCCATTTCTTCCAGCACTTCTGCACCCATTGCAGAGCAACCAAGTGCTAATCTATCAAACTTTGCAGCTTCACTTGCATTTGTTTCTGATACGCTCATCAAGCTAACTTCTGCACCTGCCTCCTTTGCACCATCTGCAATGGCATTTGCCATAGTCTCTGTATTTCCTGTACCAGACCAATAAATAACTGCTACCTTATTCATAATATTTTGCCTCCAATTAAGGGTTATAATTTTATATTCTCAAGCTGTAAGCATTAACTGCATTTCCAGCAACTGAGCTAATGTTTTTCCTGAAAACAGTCTTTCTTCAAATTTATCTCTGCATTTATCGAAAATATCAAAAGTTTTCTTTGCATTTTCCACATCAAAATAGACTTTCCAGTAACCACAAAGTTTTGCACCCTCACCCTTATAATGCTCAAATGCAAGCACATCTCTAAGTGGATAACCTAAAAATAAACCTATTTCGTGAGGAAAACCATTTGTTTTACTTAAACGCTCACTTAAAAATTGAAGCTTAGTATTTAAATCACCATCTGGATAACCATAACGTTTTAACTGATTTAAAATTTCTGGTCTTTTTAGCTGATGCTCTAATGCATCTTTTTGATAAACAAGCACTAGATGACGTTTGTCACATGAACAAAGTTCTTCAATTTCTATTCCAAACTTTTTAAGTTTAGTTTTATATTCTTTATAGTCTTCATCGAAGTTTGGAAACTTTTGTTTTTGAAAGCAGACTAGATTTGCAGGTTTTAATTTAGCAAAAGCGGGGGAACAATGATGTACCAGCTCTTGCTCGAAAAGAGAAATACTAACCATGTGTACTCCTTCGTTAGTTCAAGCTAACTGTTCTATATTTTTTAAGTTAGCTCTTGCTAACTGTTGTACTTACTATACCACCTTAGTTAGCATATGTCAACACTTTTTTCAAAGTTTTTAAAAATAAAAAATTTAAGCGTAGCAGCTAATTAAACTACTACGCCTATAATTCTAACTTTTAAGATATAATACTTACTGTTTCCAAGTTACAACAAACGCATTTGGTAACTTTCTACCATGTGGATTATCACTTGCTGTTGTTGGGTGTGTTATCTCTCTGCTGTTATAATACATAACAGATGATGAACCACCGTCTAGGTTAGTTGCTTGAATAGCTCCATATCTTTCCAGAATATCTTTACAATCACCTACGGTTGCACCTGTTGAACGTGTACTTCTGCCATCAATTACAAGCATAAGTATTGTTTTATCCTGTGTCTGACCAATAGCTGAACGTGGCTGAAGTCCCCAGCCTGATGATGCACTCTTTAATTTTGATTCACCATCTACAATAAGTGCTGGACCAAACTCTATTGCGTCCCATAAATTTTCTGTTATGCTTGTGTCACCTATTTGCATGAGCCTATTTTCATCAAAGCCTATAATTTTATAGTCATGACCATAAGGCTCTTGCAATGTTTCACCATCAACTTTTAAAAATCCATATGGTGTGCCGCCATTTCCCACACCACCTTCATCAATAAAACCTGATGCATTTATTGCAAGTATCGCATTATTATCTTCAGCTATGTCCTTTACATATTGACCTGTTTTATAAAGATTTGCACATGTTTCAAGTCCTAATCTAGACTCATCTTTTACAATCGCAAGACGTCCTTCATATGTACTGCCCTTTACTTCAACTATCATTATCTCTTGGTTCGCACTTATAGCTAATACGTTATCGCCATGAATAGTTTTAATTCCTGTTTCTCCAGATGAATCACATTTATCTATGGCAATTTTACCCCAACCATTTTCAAGCAAATTAGAATGTTCAGCAAGATATGCTTCAAAACTTGTTTTATCTAGCTCTGGGAATTTAGCATAAAACTGTTCTTCTTCACTTAAAACCTCTGTTTCTGGAGCTTTAGAAACAATATCATCTTCACCCCATGTTGAAGCGGCAGTTTTTTGTAGTTCATTTGTTTCCTCTCTGGTTTTCATTACCTCATCGATAATATCTTTAGGTATAATTGCAGTTGCAAGCCACTGATGTGTCATTGTACCCATGGCAGTTTCAATATATAATGCTCTCCATTTGCTTATAAATGCATTATCTGTATAAAGCAAATATGGATAAACAACCGTTGCCATAATAAGTGCCACAACTAAAAAGCCCACTCCCAAACGACGTCTTACGCTCATGAAGCCACCATCCTATCATATCTTTTTATTCTTTTGTTGTTTGCTTTCTGTTCCCACGACCACGAGTTCTATTATATCTTCTAATAGGTTTTTTGTTTTTTTCAGTCTTTTTATTTATTATATTATTAGCTTTATTTGCTCTATTTGCTTTTCTTCGAACCTCTTCTCGCTCTTTAAGCTTAGCCTGTACTTTGGCTCTTATGCGAGCTGCTGCTTCTTCTGATAATTTAGCTGTTCTTGGTGTTGAAATATCCATTTTAAACTCATCATGTATACGAGCAGTTTTTCTTATCTCAACATTATTTTGTCTAGGTGTTTTTTCTTGCTTATCTATTTGACGTTTTGGTTTTTCTATTTTTCGCTTATTTTTTGTTTGCTCTCTGTTTGTCACCCTTACAGCCGCTATGTTTGTGCGACGCTTTTTTATACTCATATCTATTCTAAATGGTCTATAAAGCATTTTTTGAGCGAAAGCTCTTATCTCGCTTGATAAATTCTCTGTAAATATAAGTGTTTGGTGTCTTTTAGGCAGTTTAAACTTTATATTTTTTATATCGTTTAACAACCCTCTTTCAAACATTTTATCCGCATCACAAACCACAAAATATTCTACTTTATCAAGTCTAACTAAGTTTTTCTCTAAAAACTCTACTAAACGCAAAGGAGTTGCAACTAAAATATCTGCACCTCTATTTATTGCTTCGACCTGTGGAATTTCTGAAACGCCATTGTAAATAACTGCTGCAATTCTGCCCATATATCTGCCGCATTGACAAATATTCCCGTAGATTTGCATTGCACTTTGTCTATTAGGTGCTAAAACTATACTTTTAATCGGTCTATCATCTAAAGATTCTGGTTTGCCCATTCTTTGGAGCATTGGTACTGCAAATGCTATTGTTTTTCCTAAATCTTCATTTGCACAGCATAATAAGTCTTTGCCTGCTTTTATTGGTGCAATCGCCTTCTGCTGAATTGGTGTGGGATTTATATATCCCATTTCATTTAATGCTCTTAAAATTGACTCATCAATCCCCAGTTGTTTAAAATTCATATATTTATACAGACTCCTGTCTATTCTATTTTCAGTTATCACTATTAACAGCTACTCTTTCCCCTCTTGTATTCACACTTAATTCATGTTATAATGTTCAACGATTTGAAGTTAGCAAAGGAGAACATTTATTATGCACGAAATAATACATGAATTAATACATGCTGTTACTCATTCTCTTGAGCACGTTTTACAAAGTGTGCCCATACTTTTTATTGTTTATTCTATTTTATATTTTATGGAACATAAAATGCGTTCTGCACCTAATTTAATAGAAAAAACTCAACGTGTAGGCCCTGTTATCGGTGCTTTGGCAGGCAGTATTCCTCAATGTGGCTTTTCCGCTGCTGCATCTGCACTTTTCGCTGAAGGCTTTTTAGCTCCCGCAACTTTGGTTGCTGTATTTTTAGCAACATCTGATGAAGCTGTACCTTTACTTTTATCGGGCGGTGCAAGCCATGATGCAATAGCTCTTTTAATTATTAAAATTATAATCGCTGTTATCGGTGGATATTTTCTGCATTTTACTTTTCTTAAACCTAAGAACAAAAATTCTACACCCGTTAATATGGATATAAGCCATCATGGACATAATTGTTGTGGTTCTTCACCTTTCTCCGCCATTGTACTTCGCACACTTAAAACCTGTGCATTTCTGCTTTTAATTATGGTTATAATTCACATTGCAGTTGAGTATGCGGGTGAAGATAGAATTGCCGCTTTAATGCTTGGAGGAAGTGTTATTCAGCCTGTTATCTGTGCTTTTATCGGTCTTATTCCAAGCTGTGCAATCTCTGTGCTGTTTAGTCAGCTTTATATGTCAGGTGTTATAAGTTTTGGCAGTATGATTGCAGGACTTTCCACTGGTGCAGGGTTTGGATATATGATTTTACTTCGTGAAAAATCTAGCCGTAAACGTGCATTACCTGTTATAATTGCAACATGGTCTGTTGCTGCAATAAGCGGTATAATCTGCCAAATTCTAATTAAATAAAAATATTTCGCCAGATTTTAATATCTGGCGTTTTTTATTGCTCTACGCTGTGAAGTAATGAAAATGCCTCTCTTGCCCATTCAAGGTCGATTTTTATAAAATCTCTACCCGAAGTATAAAGTCTTTCGTTTACATCTTGATATAGCTTTTGGTATGTGTCACTTGGCATAGATACATATTGCTCAACGCCATCAGATAATACAGCTACAAATCTAAAAGATGCACTTCTTTCGTCTAAATCATGGAACAAAAGCTCTACAACGTCAAGGTCAAGATTTAACTGAGCAAATAGTAAATATTTCATCATTTCTACTGCTCTGTCGTCTAGTCCACGCTCTAGAATATTGATTTTCTCTCTAAATGAATTAAAATCCTGTGTCCAGCGTAAAGTGTAACCTGCCAGTGGGTCAAAATCTGCACTTTGTGGCTTTTCTTCACTGAGCCACACCATAAATGAATTTGCTAAATCATGATATAAACAAGGCTCCATTACAAGTGATGTTACACCACAGTTTGGACAAGTCCAACGAAAACAAGATAAATCTTGCACTTTTGCTCTCATCTCTTGTGTTCTGTCTATGTTTATAGAGCCAACTGTTTTATGCAGACTCTCTTTTTTACAGTGAGGGCATTCAACTTTTATTTGACCTGCCATAACTGCCTCCTTAAATTTATCAAGTTATGGCATCTGAGCTATAAACAAACCCAGATGCCAATAAAAATTACTTCTTGCCTAAACGTTCTGCTCTAAATTCTAGGAATTCATCATATGTGCATTCCTTATCTAGTACACCATCTTCTGTTATCTCAATAATACGGTTTGCAATAGTCTGCATAAACTCATGGTCATGAGATGCAAATAATACATTGCCCTTAAAGTCCTTAACACCGTTATTTACTGCGGTGATTGATTCAAGGTCTAGATGGTTTGTAGGTTGGTCAATAACAAGCACATTAGAACCAAATAACATCATACGAGAAAGCATCATACGCACTTTTTCGCCACCAGAAAGCACATTAACTGGCTTATAAACATCATTGCCAGAGAATAACATTCTGCCAAGGAAACCACGCAGAGTGGACTCTAATGTATCTGTTCTTGAATATGGTGCAAGCCACTCAAGCATATTTTCCTTATGACCGTCAAAAAATTCATTGTTATCCTTAGGGAAATATGACTGTGAAGTTGATACACCCCATTTGAATGTGCCTTCATCTGGCTCGATTTCGCCCATTAAAATCTGGAACAGGCAAGTTGCAGCTCTCTCATTTTCAGCAATAAAGCCGATTTTATCACCCTTTTTAACAATGAAAGATACATTGTTAAGAAGTTTTTCACCATTAATAGTCTTAGAAATACCGCTAACTTCAAGAATATCCTTGCCCGCTTCTCTATCCATTGTAAATCCTACCCATGGATAACGACGAGATGATGCAGGAAGTTCTTCAACACTTAACTTGTCAATCAGCTTACGTCTGGAAGTCGCCTGACGGGACTTGGACTTGTTAGCTGAGAAACGCTGAATAAATGACTGTAATTCCTTGATTTTTTCTTCATTCTTCTTGTTTTGGTCACGAATCATACGCTGGATAAGCTGAGAAGATTCATACCAGAACTCATAGTTACCAACATATAGCTTAACCTTGCCATAGTCAATATCAACGATATGAGTACATACATTATTTAAGAAGTGACGGTCATGTGATACAACGATAACAGTACCTGCAAAATCCATCAGAAAATCTTCTAACCAGTGAATAGCATCTACATCTAAATGGTTAGTAGGCTCGTCCAGAAGTAGAATATCTGGGTGACCAAAAAGTGCCTGTGCAAGCAGAATTTTAACCTTTTCGGTGTCCTGCATAGAGCTCATTGGGCGATAAAGTGAAGCTTCACCGTCAAGACCCAGACCCTCTAAAAGCTGTGCAGCCTCTGTATCTGCGTTCCAGCCGTCCATTTCTGCAAATTCTGCCTCTAGGTCAGCGGCTCTGTTGCCGTCTTCCTCGGTGAATGGGTCTTTTGCATATAATACTTCTTTTTCCTTGATAATCTCATATAAACGTGGATTACCCTGAATAATTGTATCTAAAACTGTAAAATCGTCATAAGCAAAGTGGTCCTGTTTAAGTACGGACATACGAGTATTTGGCTTAATTGATACATCGCCTGTTGTAGAATCTAATTCACCAGAAAGCACCTTTAAAAATGTTGATTTACCTGCACCGTTTGCACCGATAACACCATAACAGTTACCCTCGGTAAATTTGATATTAACTTCTTTAAATAGTGGTTCGCCTGTAAAGTTTACACTTACGTTTGAAACTGTAATCATATAACCTCCGTCATTTTACAAATAATAACTTTTCCGATATAAAAATCAAATTATTTATATTATATCATATCTATTTTTTACTGTCATCAAACTTTTAGCAAACTTTTTGCAATATCGAAATTTTGTTACTGTTGCTTGAAAAAAGCCTATTAAAGATATATACTATAAGCAATATGAATGGAGGGTATAAATTATGAGTAATCTAATGGATATTATTAAAAACCGTCGTTCAACCCGTGCATTTGTTGAAGGCAAGTTGCCTGAACGTGAAAAAATCGAAAAAATTGTCGAAGCGGCTACATGGGCACCTACTGGAATGGGTAAACAGCTTTGGCATTTTTCTGTTGTATACAATGCTGAAAAATCTTTACAACTTGCAAAAGCAGTGTCTAAAGCTTTAAATCGTGGTGAAGATTACAATTTCTATAACTCACCTGTACAGATTATTGTTTCATACAAACGTGATGAGAAACACGCATTTTTAGATGGCTCTGCTGCTATGCAAAATATGCTGCTTATGGCTGAGGATTTAGGCCGTGGCTCTTGTTGGATTAATCAAATTCGTGACTGCTGTGATGAGCCAGAAGTGCGTGAACTTCTAACCTCCTATGGTGTACCTAAAGACCATATTGTTATTTGTTCTGCCGCTATTGGATATATTGAAAAAGAAACTCCTGCAAAACCTCGTATGGAAAACACTGTTTCTTTTAATGATTGAGGGTAAGGCTATGTCTTTAGATACATTTTATAACTCAGTAAAACAAAGTAATAATATAGTCTTTTTTGGTGGTGCGGGTGTCTCAACTGAAAGTGGAATACCAGATTTCCGTTCTGTTGATGGTCTTTATCATCAGAAATATGATTTTCCACCAGAAACAATACTTTCCCACACCTTTTTTATGCAAAACACATCAGAGTTTTACAAATTCTATCGTGATAAAATGATATGTCAAAACGCTAAACCAAATGCTGCACATTTAAAGCTTGCAGAGCTTGAAAAAGCGGGCAAACTAAAAGCAGTTATCACACAAAATATAGATGGACTTCATCAAGCTGCTGGTTCTAAAAATGTGCTTGAACTGCATGGCTCTGTACTTAGAAACCGCTGTATGCGTTGCAAAAAATTCTATGATATTGACGCTATTATAAACAGCACAGATGTGCCAAAATGTGAATGTGGAGGCATTATAAAACCTGAAGTTGTACTATATGAAGAAGGTCTGGACAACTATATTTTACAGCAAAGTGTTAAATTTATCAGTGAAGCCGATATGCTTATTATTGGCGGTACATCGCTTGCTGTATATCCTGCTGCTGGGCTTATTGACTACTATAATGGCAATAAGCTTGTACTTATAAACAAAACTGAAACCCCAGCTGATAGACGTGCAGATTTAGTAATTCATGCACCTATTGGCGAGGTTTTCTCTAAAATTGAAATTTAGGAGCATTTAAAGTTATGCCTATTAGCAAACGTGACGTTTTGGAACTACGCCGACGTTTAACAAAAAAATCCTGTTCATTTGATAAGCTTTGTGGCTGTTATGTAAATGGTGAAAAACAAATTTTACTTCGATTTAATCAGTCTTTTACCGATTTAATCGAAGATGAAATGTTTAAATATTTGGATATTTCTAAAAAAACTCTCTCTGGCACTCTTGGAAACAATCTTTTAGAGCTATCTTTTGCACGAGATGAAAAAGCTACCGAAAAACAACAGTTTTTATGGCTTTTAAAATCAAGCAAACTGCAAAATCCAGATTTACTTGAAAGTTTTTATGAGGAAGTTATAAAAAATTGTGATATAGCGGGCAATTTCCTTATTCTGCTTTTCCATGATATTTATGATGTAATATCAAGAACATCAGACCGAGCAAAACTTGATGAGTCTGAGGAAGTCTACGAATATATAATCTGTGCGGTTTGCCCTGTTGAGCTTTCCGAATCTGGTCTTAGCTATAACGAGCAAGCACAAAAAATCGGTATTTGTCAGCGTGATTGGATTGTAAAAATGCCTGAAATCGGCTTTTTATACCCTGCTTTTGCTGATGCTAGTGCAGATAGTAATAGCGTTATGTATTATATGAAAAACGCTAAAGATACTCACCCAGATTTTATTGAGAAAGCTCTTAATTGCACACTTATTCGCACTGCAACCGAACAAAAAGCCTCTTTTGAAAACATAGTCAAAGAGGTTTTTGGCTCTGATGAAGAAAAAGCTCAAGATATCTTTATGCAAATTCAGCGTAATTTAAATGGATATGTAGAAACACAAGAAGAAGTTGTTTATGATGAAAAACTAACAGAAGAAGTTGTGTCTGATTTAGTTGCCGATATTGATGTATCAGATGAAATAAAAAAGCAAATAGAAAACGCTTATATAAAAGAGTTTTCCGAGCAGCCACCTACTGCAAAACAAATTTTAGATACCAAACTTGCTGCTATCGCTGACCAAAGAGCTCAAACCAAAGCTTTGCAAAACAAAGTTCTTGAACTCCAAGATGAGCTATCTAAGCAAACTCAAACCGAAGATGTTGAGCAGACCTCAGATATGCAAATTTTACTTGATAAATTACTGTCTGCTCTGCCAGAAATAAATGAGAATGAGCTTAAAACCAAAAATATAGACGGCAAACAATTCTTATTAATCCCTATTAAAGAAAATAATTAAACCTTAGATGGCTTTTATGTTCGCACACTTTGCATAAAAGTCATCTATTTTTATTGTTTTTTCGTGTTGTTTTTTGTCATTTATGCTTGTTGACATATTATATGTATCTGTTATATAATAAATTGAAATTTAAAACTGACACCTTATCAAGAGTGGTGGAGGGACTGGCCCTATGAAACCCAGCAACCTGTTTTTTTCAAGGTGCTAAATCCAGCGGTAATTCAGTTCGATTGAAACGAACCGATAGATGAGGCTTTTTAGCTTACTTCGTCGGGGTGAGCTTTTTTTATTGCTCATTTTCGTATTTTTTTATATTATTAATGAAAGGAACTATTTAAAATGGCAAAACATCTTTTTACTTCTGAATCTGTTACCGAAGGTCACCCAGATAAAATCTGTGACCAGATTTCCGATGCAATCTTAGATGCAATGCTTGAAAATGACCCATATTCTCGTGTTGCTTGTGAAACCACCTGTACCACTGGTATGGTTTCTGTAATGGGTGAAATCTCTACCAAGTGCTATGTTGATATTCCAAAAATCGTGCGTGAGGTTGTTCGTGAAATCGGTTATGACCGTGCAAAATACGGTTTTGACTGCGATACATGTGCAGTTATCACCACTATTGACGAACAGAGTGCTGATATTGCTTTAGGTGTTGATAACTCCCTTGAGCGTAAAGAAGGTCAGGAAGAAGCAGAGCTTGCAACAGGTGCTGGTGACCAAGGTATGATGTTCGGTTATGCTTGTAACGAAACTCCTGAATTAATGCCTCTTTCTATCTCTCTATCTCATAAGATGGCAAAGCGTCTTTCTGAGGTTCGTAAAGACGGTACTTTTAATTACTTACGTCCAGACGGTAAAACTCAGGTTACTGTTGAATATGATGAAAATCATGTTCCAGTTCGTGTTGATACAGTTGTTCTTTCTACTCAGCACTCTCCAGATGTATCTCTACAACAAATCCGCAAGGATATGATTGAGCATGTTATTAAGCCAACTATCCCTTCACATCTGCTTGATGAAAATACTCGTTTCTTTGTAAACCCAACTGGTCGTTTTGTTATCGGTGGCCCTCAGGGTGACTCTGGTTTAACTGGTCGTAAAATCATTGTTGATACATACGGTGGTGTTGGTCGTCATGGTGGCGGTGCATTCTCTGGTAAAGACCCAACTAAGGTTGACCGTTCTGGTGCATATGCTGCTCGTTATGTAGCTAAAAACATTGTTGCAGCTGGTCTCGCTGACCGCTGTGAGGTTCAGCTTGCTTATGCTATTGGTGTAGCTCACCCTGTTTCTGTAATGGTTGATACTTTTGGCACTGGTAAGGTTGACGAAAGTGTACTTTCTGATGCTATTGCTAAGGTGTTTGACCTTCGTCCAGCAGCTATAATTAAAACTCTAGAACTTCGTAAGCCTATTTATCGTAAGCTTGCAGCTTATGGTCATATGGGACGTGAAGACCTAGGAGTTGCTTGGGAGCGTACTGACAAAGTTAATGCTCTTAAAGAAGCTGTAAAGTAATTTTAAAAAAGCAAAAGCGTGTTTTGATTTATTTATCAAGACACGCTTTTTTATTATAAATATAAAAATTTAGATATAAAAAAACACAGCTTAATTAGCTGTGTTTTTTGGAGGTACCACTCAGAATCGAACTGAGGATCAGGGAGTTGCAGTCCCACGCCTTACCGCTTGGCTATGGTACCATATGGAGCGGATGACGAGGCTCGAACTCGCTACCTCCACCTTGGCAAGGTGGCGCTCTACCAGATGAGCTACATCCGCATTTTAAATTGGTGCCTCCGGGCGGAATCGAACCACCGACACGGGGATTTTCAGTCCCCTGCTCTACCGACTGAGCTACAGAGGCAGATTAAATTTGGCGACCCAGATGGGGCTCGAACCCACGACCTCTAGCGTGACAGGCTAGCGCTCTAACCGACTGAGCTACTGGGCCAAAGATGGTGGAAGTTAACGGGCTCGAACCGCTGACCCTCTGCTTGTAAGGCAGATGCTCTCCCAGCTGAGCTAAACTTCCGTATCAACCAGCAACGATGATTATTATATATCATGTAGTGCTATATGTCAACA
>DXIE01000015.1 GCA_019113005.1 Candidatus Butyricicoccus avistercoris
ATAGTTATAAATAAAGCTAGGGGAATGGTTGTACACCCTGCGGTCGGTAATTGGTCGGGTACACTTGTAAATGCACTTATGTATCATTGCGGTGAACGTCTTTCGGGCATAAACGGTGAAATACGCCCAGGGATAGTGCATAGAATAGACAAGGATACAAGCGGTTTACTTGTTGTAGCTAAAAATGATTTTGCTCATCAGCATTTATCAGAGCAAATTGCACGTCATGCAGTTGAGCGTGAATATGAGGCTGTGCTTTGCGGAAATATAAAAGAGGATAGCGGAACGATAAATCAGCCGATTGCAAGACACAGAACAGACCGCAAAAAAATGGCGGTTAGTGCAGACGGCAGAAATGCGGTTACTCACTATAAGGTTTTAGCACGTTATAATGGCTATACACATGCAGGATTTTGGCTTGAAACAGGAAGAACACATCAAATCCGTGTGCATGCCGCATTTATTGGACACCCGATTGTCGGTGATATGGTTTACGGCATGAAAAAAGACCGTTTTTCATATTTAAACGGTCAATGTCTTCATGCAAAAAAACTTCGCTTAGTTCACCCACGAACAGACGAGGAAATGGAATTTACTGCACCTAGACCAGAGTATTTCACTGAGGTTTTGCGAAAAATAGGTGCAAATAATAAATAAAATTTATATAAATGGCATAGTTTAAAAAACTTATGCCATTTTTTGCTTTTAGGTGACAATATCACAGAAGAATATATTTTTAGCGGTTATAATAAAGTCACAAATTAAAGCTAAGGAGGACAATAAAATGTCTGTTATCAATATTACAAAAAATAATTTCGCTGAAGAAGTTTTAAATTCTGATAAGCCAGTATTACTGGATTTCTGGGCAAGCTGGTGTGGTCCATGCCGTATGGTCTCCCCAATTATTGATGAAATCGCTGGAGAGAGAGCTGACATTAAAGTTGGTAAAATCAATGTAGATGAGCAGCCAGAGCTTGCAGCAGAATTTAAGGTTATGAGTATTCCAACCCTTGTTGTAATGAAGGACGGAAAAATTGTAAATCAGTCTATGGGTGCAAGACCTAAGGCTCAGATTTTAGAGATGCTTTAAGAGTTTAACTTTTTAAGTTTTTGTAAATCTAAAATTTCTACTGTGCCACGAGTGAGTTTTACAATACCCTCACTTTGAAAATATCTAAGCATACGAGTAACGACTTCTCGTGCAGAACCTAAATGGTTTGCTATAATTTCATGTGTGGTTTTTAAGCTTGTTGTGTTTTCAAGATTAGACTCCTGAGTAAGAAATGCTGCAAGGCGTTTGTCTAGACTTTTCCACATAATTTGCTCTATAAGCCACATTACTTCAGAAAATCTGCTTGCCATAAGCTCATTTGTATAGTTGGCGACGGCGGCTGAATTTTCCATTAGATTTTTATAAACATCAGGTGGAATAACCCAAATATCTGAATCTTTTTCAGATATAATATTTATAGTGAATTGTAAACTGCTCATTATGCATGAGGCAGAGAATAGGCACATATCACCGTCTAATAATCTATAAAGCGTTATTTCTCTGCCTTCATCTGACAGTATATAAGCTCTAAGCTGACCAGATTTTATAAGCAAAAGCCCTGTGCAGTCAAGACCATTATAAAGCACAGTTCCTTTTTCTATATGTCTATGTACTACTGCTTTTGAAATTTTATCCTGTTGTTCTTTTGTAAGTTTATCCCAAATTGGAAAACATTCTTTAAAATCCATTATAAAATCACCTCATTTGTACAGATAGTATATTTTAGATTGCAATATATGTCAAGTTTGATTGACATATATAATAAATGGCGTATAATGTAAGTATAAATTTATACGGAGATGAATAAAATGAAGATAGCTGCAACATATGAAAATGGTCAAATTTTTCAGCATTTTGGTCATACTGAAAAGTTTAAGGTGTATGATATACAAGATGGAAAAATCGTTTCAGCTAAAGTTATAGATACAAATGGCAGCGGTCATGGTGCATTAGCCGGTGTATTAAAAGATTTAGGAGTTGATACTCTTATCTGTGGTGGTATCGGTGGCGGTGCACAAATGGCACTTGCTGAGGCTGGTATTAAGTTGTATGGCGGTGTGTCAGGTGATGCTGATACAGCAGTTAATGAACTTATATCTGGCAGTTTAAACTTTAATCCAGATGTTAAGTGTAATCATCATGGTGAAGAACATCATCATGAGGGCGGCTGTGGCAGTCATAGTTGTCACTAATAAATGTTATTAAGGAGAGAGTTAATATGAAGTTCTATATTTGTAATCATTGTAAAAATTTAGTTTATATGGTTAAGGACGTAGGTGTTCCTATTGTTTGCTGTGGTCAAAAAATGGAGGAACTAAAGGCAAACACTGTTGAAGCAAGTGGCGAAAAGCATATTCCAGTTGCAAAGTTTGAAAACGGTGTTGTAAGTGTAAATGTCGGCTCTGTTGACCACCCAATGCTGCCAGAACACTATATAGAGTGGGTTGCTCTGGAAACCGAAAAGGGCAGTCAAATCGTATATCTAAAACCAGAGCAAAAGCCAAGTGCAGAGTTCTGTGTAGGCGATGACAAGCCAGTTGCAGTTTATGCTTATTGCAATCTGCATGGCTTATGGAAGTCTGAAATTTAAAGAATATAAAGCCTGTCTGTAATTTACAGATAGGCTTTGCTGTTTATAGTTTGTAAAGATATTGTAAACAAATATTAATGCTATAAAAATCACTATAAAATCGATTGACTTTACTTTGCTAAAGATATATAATTAAATTAAATTCAGGATAGAGCAGTATTTATAAACTGCTTATTGTGTCTTTGTTGGGTCGTAAACAGGGTTGGTATCGTGGCAGAAAGCGAGGAGTAACTATGGTACGTTCAGTCACGCAGCGAAAGAACCAAGAAAATTATCAGGAATCCCAAGAAAGAATGGTAGTTTCTTTACTTAATCAGGTAGGCGATGGCTATACTGCGGCAAGATTGCAAATTGCGTTGCAGCACATTCATCTAATACCTCAGACAAAGAAAACCGTAGTTAGTTTTGGAGACATTTTTTAAGTTAATAAATTAAGCAAGAATTCTAAATTGAGTTCTTGCTTTTTTTATTTTAATCTGCTATCATAATTGACAGGTGTCAAGACATATGATAGGGAGGTTAAAAAATGGAAAAAATTAAACAATTCCTAAAAAGAAAAAACATCGAAATATCAGCTAAAAGATATGGTGTAGATGCACTTGGTGCAATGGCACAAGGTTTGTTTGCGTCATTGCTGATAGGCACAATAGTAGGCACATTAGGCACACAACTTTCAATAGAAGCGTTTGTGACTGTTGGCAACTTCGCAAAAGAAACACACGTTGTAGGTGCAGCTATGGCTTGTGCTATCGGTTGGGCTTTACAATGTCCACCACTTGTATTATTTTCACTTATAACAGTAGGTGCTGCGACAAATGAACTCGGCGGAGCAGGTGGCCCGCTTGCAGTTTTAATTATCACTGTTATTGCAGCAGAACTTGGTAAAGCAGTTTCCAAAGAAACAAAAATTGATATTCTTGTGACACCATTTGTAACTATATTTTCAGGCTCAATGCTTGCAGTGCTATTTGCACCTGTTATTGGTTCGGCAGCATCATCACTCGGCAATGTTATAATCTGGGCAACCGATTTACAGCCATTTGTAATGGGTATTTTAATTTCGGTTTTAGTTGGTATAGCTTTAACCCTTCCAATTTCGTCGGCTGCTATATGTGCCGCTTTAGGTCTTACAGGATTGGCAGGCGGTGCAGCGGTTGCAGGTTGTTCGGCTCAGATGATAGGTTTTGCAGTTATGAGCTTTAAAGAAAATGGCGTTAGTGGTCTTATATCACAGGGTATAGGCACATCTATGCTTCAAATGCCTAATATAGTTCGTAATCCAAGAATATGGATTCCGCCAACATTGGCATCTGCAATAACAGGTCCTATTGCTACCTGTATTTTTAAACTTCAGATGAATGGTGCTCCAGTATCATCTGGTATGGGTACTTGTGGTTTAGTAGGTCAAATAGGTGTTTATACAGGCTGGATTGCACCAACAAACCAAGCATCAGCAATAACTCCAAGCATAGCAAATTGGATTGGATTAATACTTATTAGTTTTGTTTTACCTGCTATTCTATCGGTCGTATTTTGCACTGTGCTTAGAAAAATAGGCTGGATAAAAGAGAATGATTTAAAACTTGATAATTAAAATTTATAAAAAATTTGGAACTTATTTTATTATATTTCGTCACTCTTGTAATCTCCATTTAAGTCTGATATAATGCGTGCAAACAGCATATGTATAATAATATCAATGACAAAATGGAGGGATAAAAATGAAAAAAGTATTTAAAAATACAATGTGTTTAGCTGTTTTGACATCTGTGCTTTTGGGGACAAGCTCAAGTGCATATTCAGAAAGTACATTGCCCGATTTATCAAAATACAAAACCAATATAGTAGTTGATGGAATTTCGGTTTCAGATGAACAAATGCCTATTTACAATAACAATCAGATTTTAATTCCTGTTCGTGTTGTGCTTGAAAACAGTGATTTTCAAGTGAAGTGGAATAATAATAACAGAACAGCAGAATTTATTTCTCCAAAAGGTGATGTATACGTTGTAAATGTGGATAAAAAAGAAATTTTAAATAATACAGAGGTATTATTTAAAGATATGAATATGATGATAAAAGATGGCTATACATATGCTTCACCAGAAATGTTTAATCATATAAAAGAAATTGATTTTCACTGGGATAAAGCAACTAATATGGCGATTATTACTACGCAAAGTCCAAAAGATAATTTATATATTTATGATTTAGGACAAAATAAACTGCAAAATGCATCAAGACCAGATACAAATTATCAAATGCAGGGGGGTAATTGGTGTTCCAGATGGTGATAAACGACCAATAGTTGTAATTTTACACGGTTCACACCCGATTGATAAAGCTAAAGACAACAGATATGACATTGGTTTTTCATATCTTGTTAATGATTTAGCTGATGCTGGATATGTAGCATTGTCAATGAATGTAGCAATAAATTATTCATTTGAAGATGGAGAGCCTAATGGCTGTGAAAGGTCCGTACAAGTTGTAAAACAGCAAATGGATTTACTTTCTCGTGCAATAAACGGTGAAAAAGGAATTTTTCCATGTGATTTAAAAAATAAAGGAGATTTAGATAATGTAATATTTATAGGTCATTCAAGAGCGGGAACAGATATTTTTGAAATAGGAAAAAGCCTTTCGGAAATAGGGGTTGATGGTTTTATTTCAGTTGCTCCTGCACTTATAAGCCCACTATCTGAAAATCTTCCAGATGTACCAACTAGAATTATAATACCACAATTTGATGGTGATGTAGTTTCACTTGATGGTGCAAAAATATTTGATGAGCTTGAAAATGATAATTATCGTAACTCACCAGCAGAGCTTGTTTATTTGAAAGGTGGCAATCATGGCGGATTTAGTACCGCACTTGTACGCCCAGACCCATTTGCAGATAAAGAAACATTAACAAAAATAATTTCTCCAGAAAAGCAAAGAGAGTTTTTAACAAATTACGCTATAAGCTTTATAAATTCTGCATTAGAAAGTGGAGAAACTGTTTTTTCAACAAAACAGGATTTGCCAGATACATTTTCTGGTTGTGATGTTTTATTGCAAGTAGATTCAAAGGCTGAAACACTATTTTCTGCAAAACAAAAGGAAAATAACTTTTATACAGAAAAAGCAAAAGCTGAGTTTGTAAATGCAAGTAGTACATTAGAAAACACAGCAGGTGCATTTAATCTTGCGGGTGGATTTACACAATATGACTTAATGAAAATAGTATGGCAAAGTGAAAATTCAAGTATATCATTTGAGCAAAATGCAAATTTAAAAGGTCGTTCTTATTTACAGATTGATATTGCACAAGATAGTTCAGATGAACTAAATAAACAGCAAAATCAAGATATGATAGTTAAATTAGAGGATAAAAACGGTAAAAGCTCAAGCGTTAAACTTCCGTCAAATACTGCTGCTTTACAGTGGCAAGAAGGACAAATAAAGCATATTCCACTTGGACAAGATAAAGAATTTTTACAGTATAGTACACCTGTGACAATGGGAACTATAAGAATAAATATTGATGATTTTAAAGGTGTAGATTTATCAATGATAAATAAAATAACACTTAGTTTTCCAAAGTCATCTGGCAGCGTAATGCTCAGAGAGATACAAGTTGTATAATACATGAAGTGATAAAATAAGAACAGTGACAAAAATTAAACAAACAATGACAAAAAATAGACAAAGATTGCGAGAAAACTTGAATTTTTATAATTTTTTTTAGTGTTTCCACTTGAGAATTGATTATAAACGGGTGTATAATTAATTGTATCTTATTCAAGATAGGAAAAGGAGTAATACCAATGTTTGAAAATCTGGTAGCAACATTAAAAGCAAATCGTCTTAAAATTGTATTCACAGAAGGTTCAGATGCAAGAATTCTTGAGGCTGCAACTCGCCTAAAGAAAGATGATATTCTTGACTCTATCCTTGTTGGCAATGTAGATGAAGTTAAGGCAGCTGCTAAGGAAGGCGGCTTTGATATTGATGGAATCGAAATCATTGACCCAGCAACTTTTGATAAGTTTGACGAAATGACCCAAAAAATGGTTGAACTGCGTAAAGGTAAGATGACCGAGGAGCAGTGCCGTGCAGCTCTTTCCAAGGGCAACTATTTCGGTACAATGCTTGTTAAAATGGGTTATGCAGATGCACTTTTAGGTGGTGCTACATATTCAACTGCTGATACAGTTCGTCCTGCACTTCAGATTATCAAGACCAAGCCAGGAAACAAGATTGTTTCTTCTTGCTTTATTTTATCAAGAACTGGCAAGGACGGAAACGAAGAAAAATATGCAATGGGTGACTGTGCAATAAATATTAACCCAAGCGAAGATGACCTTGTTGAAATCGCAATCGAAACCGCTAGAACTGCTAAGGCTTTCGGCATTGACCCAAAGGTTGCAATGCTTTCTTATTCTACAATGGGTTCTGGTAAGGGTGAAACCGTTGATATGATGCGTAATGCAACTGCTAAGGCTAAGGAGGCTGCTCCAGAGCTTGCAATCGATGGCGAATTACAGTTTGATGCTGCATTCTCTCCAGTTGTTGCAAAGACAAAGTGCAAGGGTTCTCCAGTTGCAGGTCAGGCTAATACATTTATTTTCCCAGATATCAATGCTGGTAATATTGGTTATAAAATCGCTCAGCGTCTTGGCGGATTTGAGGCTTATGGTCCAATTCTTCAAGGTCTAAATGCTCCAATTAACGACTTATCTCGTGGTTGTAACGCTGATGAAGTATACCAGATGGCTATTATCACAGCTGGTCTAAAATAATTTAACTAAAAAAACAACATAAAACAGGTAATAAGTGTTATTTTGCATTTATTGCCTGTTTTTTTATGTGTTATTGAACAAAAAAGAGCTTTTTTACAAATTAAATTTTCACAGCTAAAGAGAAAAAAATCTTGATATTTTGACCAAAAACAGTTAAAATAAATACAAACAGTAAATATGACAAAAAAGTAATATTTATCTAACTTTATATACATATAATTGTTTATTTATAAATAAATCGGGGGGATATTCTTAATGGCAACACTAAAGGATCTTTCAGAACATACAGGATACTCTATTGCAACCATTTCCCGTATTCTTAATAATGATCCTTCAATGAGTGCAAGCGATGAAACTCGTAAAAGAGTAATGCAGGTGGCAGAAGAACTAAATTATGCTGCAACCAAAAGCAAAAAAGGTCGTAACCAGAAAAATGTATTAAATATTGGTGTGGTCTTTGCTTGTCAGTTTGAATGGCGTAGAGAAGAATTTGAAAAAGCTTGGCTTGAGTGTGTGGATAAAGTATGCTCAAATGCTAAAATATCTTGGATAAAAATAGAAATGGGAGTTTCCTCCGTGCATGATTTAAAAGAAATGCATTTAGATGGTATTTTAGCAATAGGCGTTTTTCAAGGGCCTCAAATAAATTGGATATTCCATATAAATGAAAATGTTGTATTTATGGACGCATCTGCCGATGAAGTGCATTATGATACTGTTGTTATAAATAGCCATGCTGGTATGGCTCAAGCTATTGAACATCTGATGGAATATGGTCATAAAGATATTGGCTATTTTGGTCCATGTGGCAAGCAACAATGCTGGACAAGAAGAATTTTAACAGAAGTTTTGCACAATATGTATAATGATGCTATGCGTGTTTACGGCTTAACAGATAAATCATGGGTGCTTAATGCAGAGGTTGATGTAGAGCAAAGCAAACAGGCTATGCTAGATTATATAAAATCAGGTGAGAAGCTGCCAACAGCTATAATTGCTGCATCTATGGAAAATGCACTAGGTGCTATTGAGGCTTTTGAGGAATGTAAAATAGATGTTCCAAGTGATATCTCAATTTTAGCGTTTTGCGATATTGATAGGTCAGAAAAGGCACTTAAAAAACTCACAATAGTACATATTCAAGAAGAATATATGTGTCGTGCAGCTGTTAGACTGATAAGTGAAAAAATGCCAAATCAAACTGTTCATGGTGTGCGTTATACTCCTAAAAAGGTTATGATTCCTCCTGTGCTTGATGGCGGATTGAGTGTTGCAGAACCTAAAATCTCTTATAATTAAATAATTTTCAAATACCGAAAAATGATGGAACATTTTTCGGTATTTTTTCGTCTATCAAGTAAAAGGAGGTTTTATTATGAAAAAGTTAATTTCCGCTCTGTTAATGATTGTTATGCTGTTTACTATGGTGTCATATGCTGGGGCTTATAGTGATAACAGCAAACTCATTTGTGCAAATGTTAAACAAATTTCAGAAAATTCTATTTTATTAGAAAGAATTGATGAGAGAGGTGAGATAGATGTCAAAATTAATGAAAATACACTATATATGGACAGTGGAAATGCAATAAAAGGTAATATTAAAGATATAAAACCAAATGATACAGTATATGTTTTTTATAATGAAGATAAAGCAAATGCTATTGTTTATAATATTCCTCAAGACACAGGTTGTGCGATGCTCCATACTATTGAAAAATTAGAGTTTTATGATGGTGGTCAAACAAAAATTTTAACTGATAACGGCGGCATGTATATAGGAATTGATAAAGATGCTAAGATTACAAATTATTCTGATGGCAAGCAAATAAAAGATACCGATTTATTTGTAGGTCAAAAAATATTTGCTTGGTATAACGGCGTAGAAGAAAGCTATCCTGCACAAACAAGTACTTATAGACTTGTATTGGTTGATGAGGGTCAAACAGCCGATATTTTATTAAATGGGAAGGCAATAGCTACAAAAGCAGTGTTAAAAAATGGTGTTTGGACAGTTCCAATGCGTGAAACCGCAGAAACTCTAGGTCTTGAAGTTTCATGGAATGCTGACGAAAGAATAGCAACAATGAAAAATTCAGCAAGAATAATGGATATTAAAATAGGTGAAGATTTATATTTATCATATGCAAGTGAGCAAAGCGGTATGATAGGTATGACAGCACCTATTAAGCTTGGTTGTAAAGCATATATAAGTGAGGATAAAACATGGATACCTGCAAAAGTATTTGAAATTTTTGTTGGATTTGATGTAACTCAAAATAATAATACAATAGAAATAAAAAAAGCGAGCTAAAAAAGCTCGCTTTTTTATGTTAAATATTAGCTCGGATAATTTCGCCGATTTCCTTTGTAGAAAGAGCTTTTTCGCCCTTTGTAGCAATATCAGCAGTTCTATAACCATCATTGAGTGCTTTCTCAACCGCATTTTCGATTGCATTAGCCTCATCAGTTAAGCCGAATGAATATCTAAGCATCATAGCACATGAAAGAATGGTTGCAATAGGATTTGCAATGCCTTTGCCAGCGATATCTGGAGCAGAACCATGAATAGGCTCATACATACCACGACCGCTCTCATTGAGTGATGCACTTGGTAGCATACCAATAGAACCAGTAATCATAGATGCCTCATCGGAGAGAATATCGCCGAACAGATTGCCTGTAACAATTACATCAAACTGAGCAGGGTTACGAACAAGCTGCATAGCTGCATTATCTACATACATATGTTCAAGTGTAACATCTGGGTATTCTTCAGCAATACGGGTTACAGTTTCACGCCATACACGAGATGTTTCAAGCACATTAGCTTTATCAACAGAAGTAACTTTTTTGGAGCGTACACGAGCCATTTCAAATGCACGACGTGCAATACGCTCTACCTCGTAAACAGAGTAATTCATATCATCATAGCCAACAACGCCCCAGTTGTTAGTGCTTTCACGTCTGCCATGCTCGCCGAAATAAACATCACCAGTAAGCTCACGACATACAACAATGTCAAAACCATCACCAATGATTTCAGGCTTGATAGGGCAAGCGTCAGCTAGTGCCTTGTACATCATAGCAGGGCGAATATTAGCAAATAAACCAAGAGCAGCTCTTAAACCTAAAAGAGCTTTTTCAGGGCGGTTCTGTGATGGCTGATTATCCCACTTAGGACCGCCAACCGCACCTAAAAGCACAGAATCAGCATTTTTACAAATCTCGATTGTTTCCTCGGTCAGAGGAACACCATTTGCATCAATAGAGCAGCCGCCCGCTAAAACTTCATTATAATTAAAGGTATGACCGAATTTTTCGCCGACTTTATCAAGCACAAGCATAGCCTCGGTTACAATTTCTGGGCCTACACCGTCACCTTTAACAACAGCAATATTGTAATTCATTTTATTAAAATCCTCTTTTCTTTAAGCTCTTAAGCAGTCCGCCATCAGCAATAATACTCTGAATAAATGGAGGGAAAGCAGCCGCTTGATATTGCTCATTTTTAGTTTCATTTGTGATAATGCCTGTGTCAAAATCAACAGAAACAATATCACCAGCTTCAATAGCGTTTGCAGCAGCCTCACATTCTAGGATTGGAAGACCGATATTTATAGCATTGCGATAGAAAATACGAGCAAAAGAAGATGCAATAACACAGGAAACATTGTTTTCCTTGATAACCAGTGGAGCATGTTCACGAGAAGAACCACAGCCAAAGTTACGAGTAGCAACAATAATGTCACCATCATTAACATTCTTTACAAAATCAGCGTCAATATCCTCCATTGCATGACTGGAAAGCTCTTTTACATCAGCAATATTTAAGTAACGTGCAGGAATGATAACGTCTGTATCTACATTATCACCATATTTAAAAACAGAACCTTTTACAACCATTTTATTAAAAACCTCCCATTAGTCTAAATCTTCTGGTGAGCAGATATAACCCTTAACAGCACTTGCAGCAGCAACAGCAGGGCTAGAAAGATAAATTTCACTTGTGATATGTCCCATACGACCAACGAAGTTACGGTTAGTAGTAGAGATAGAGCGTTCACCCTCAGCTAAGATACCCATATGACCGCCTAAGCATGGGCCACAAGTAGGAGTGGAAACAATAGCACCAGCTTCAATGAAAATCTTTGCAAGACCTTCTTCGATACACTGTAAATAGACTTCCTGTGTTGCAGGAATAACAATAGTTCTTACATCTTTTGCAACATGTCTGCCCTTTAGAATTTCAGCAGCAATACGCATATCTTCAATTCTGCCGTTTGTACATGAACCGATTACAGCCTGTTGTACTTCGATTTTTTCAAGCTCATCAGTAGTCTTTGTGTTTTCTGGCAGATGAGGACAAGCAACGGTAGGACGAAGTGCAGAAAGGTCGATTTCATAAGTAGCAGTATATTCTGCATCTTCATCAGCTTCAAATACAGTTACTTCACGGTTTACACGGTTTTTAATATATTCCATTGTCTTTTCATCAACAGGGAAAATACCATTTTTTGCACCAGCCTCGATTGCCATGTTACAAATTGTGAAACGGTCGTCCATAGAAAGCTCGCTAACACCTTTGCCAGTGAACTCCATTGACTGATATAAAGCACCATCAACACCGATTTTACCGATGATATGTAAAATTACATCTTTACCAGAAATCCAAGGAGCTTTTTTGCCCTTTAATACAAACTTAATAGCACTTGGAACTTTAAACCAAGCTTTACCAGTAGCCATGCCAGCAGCAAGGTCGGTAGAACCTACACCAGTAGAGAATGCACCTAATGCACCATAAGTACAGGTGTGAGAGTCTGCACCGATAATCAGTTCACCACATGCAGTTAAGCCTTTTTCTGGAAGAAGTGCGTGTTCTACGCCCATATCACCAACATCATAGAAGTTTACAATGTCATGTTTTCTTGAGAAATCACGGCAAACCTTACATTGCTGAGCGGATTTAATATCCTTATTAGGTGCAAAGTGGTCCATAACAAGTGCGATTTTTGTACGGTCAAATACCTTTTCAAAACCTGCCTTTTCCATCTCACGAATGGCAACAGGGCCTGTGATATCATTTGCAAGAGTCAGGTCAAGATTTGCCTCGATAAGCTGACCTGCTACTACACTTTCTAATCCTGCGTGATGAGCAAGGATTTTTTGACTCATTGTCATTCCCATTTTACTATTTCCTCCCGTTTATTCCATGAAAAATTTATTTATACCGTTAATATAAGATTTAATAGATGCCTCTACAATATCGGTAGATACACCACGACCAGTTACAAGCTCGCTGCCATCAATAGAGATTTTAACGATTGCCTCAGCCTGAGCATCATCACCATCAGTCATAGATTTCAGTGAGTAATCCTCAAGTTCAATTTCACGACCAACAATCTTGTTAATAGCTTTGAATGCTGCCTCAATAGGGCCGCTAGATGCTGCAACACGTTCAAATGTTTCATCACCCTTTTTAACCTTAATAACAGCGGTAGAAGTGATAGCATTACCAGAGTTAATAACAAAGTTAACAAGGCTGTAACGCTCTGCACCAGAAACAGGAGCAACACCAATAATTGCCTCAAGGTCTCTATCCTTGATAGTCTTTTTCTTATCAGCCAGAGCCTTAAACTTCTCAAATGCCTTATCCAGCTTTTCTTTATCTAATGTATAACCAAGCTCACGCAGACGGTCTTCAAATGCATGACGGCCAGAATGTTTGCCAAGAACGATTGCATTCTTAGGAATACCAACAGATTCTGGAGTCATAATTTCATAGGTTTCCTTATTGTTAAGTACACCATGCTGATGAATACCAGATTCATGTGCAAACGCATTAGCACCGACAATAGGTTTTGTAGGTGCAACAGGAACACCTGTGATAGTTTGTATCATACGGCTTGCACGATAAATTTGGGTTGTTTCAATATTGCAATCAACATCAAAGTAATTTTTACGGGTGTTAAGTGCCATTACACATTCTTCCATAGACGCATTACCAGCACGTTCACCGATACCATTTATAGTACATTCAATCTGACCGATACCAGCCTCAACACCAGCTAAGGAATTTGCAACAGCCATGCCTAAATCGTTATGACAGTGACAGGATAGAATTACATTTTCAATGCCTTCTGTATGCTCACGAATATAACGAACACGAGCCGCATATTCTTCTGGAACCATATAACCAACTGTATCTGGGATATTCAGTGTTGTAGCACCTGCTTTAATAGCAGTTTCAAAACTGCGACACAGAAAATCTAAATCAGAACGACAAGCATCTTCTGCTGAGAACTCGATATCAGGACAGTATTTCTTTGCATACGCAACATTATACGCTATGGACTCCAGAACATGCTCAGGGGTCATCTTCAGTTTATATTGCATATGCAGAGGAGAAGTTGCTAGGAAAACATGAATTCTAGATGAATTTGCATTTTTAATAGCGCTCCAAGCAGCATCAATATCCTTTTCTGCACAGCGAGCCAGTGAACAAATTGTAGAATCCTTGATGATATCAGCAATAGCAGAGATTGCAGCCGCATCACCAGGGGAAGCGATAGCAAAACCAGCTTCGATAATATCAACTTTTAAAGCTTCAAGCTGACGAGCAACTTCAAGTTTTTCATTTAAGTTCATGCTGCAACCAGGGGATTGCTCGCCATCACGCAATGTAGTGTCAAAAATACGAATAGTTCTTTCCATAACTTAATTCCTCCGAAAATCAAGATTTTTTTTATTTTTTGATGTAAAAAAAGCCCCGTCTCTTAAATATAAGAGACGAAGCTACAAACTCCGCGTTACCACTCTCGTTGCTGCAAGTGTGCAGCCACTCAGCGTGTATCAAACAATACACTTCTCTATAACGGGAGAACCCGACCTAGCTTAATAAGCAAAAAACTGTTCAGCAGGCAGCTCACCGGGGAGTTTCATGTGCGTCCAACACTGTCTCGCACCAAACGACAGCTCTCTGAAGATATTCACTACATTACTTTACCAGTTCATCACATTTAACAGATACTATATACAGTCTAGCGAAATTTTTCCAGCCTGTCAAGTGAAAACTTAAAATTTTTATTATTTATCTTCACTTGAATAGTTAGATAAAATGGTCTATAATTTAAAAGATTAAAACTAAGGAGGGCTATATGCAACAGATTTTGACAGTTGACCATGAAATTTTGTACTTTATTTGCCATTGGCTTAGAAACGATTTTTTAAATCCAATTATGCTTTTTATAACTCATCTTGGTGATGGTGGAGCTATATGGATTTTTATAGCACTTATATTTTTGCTAAAAAAACAGACAAGAATTTTTGGTATAAGTATGCTTGTATCACTTCTTGTAGGTCTTATAGTTGGTAATATGATAATGAAACCGTTTTTTGCAAGACCTAGACCGTTTGAGACTTATGAGGACATAATAAACCTTATAAATCAAGGCGGTTATTCATTCCCATCTGGTCATTCATTATCATCATTTACAGCATCAACCAGTTTTTATTTATGTGCTAAGTATAAAAATATAAAACTGAATTTTGCAAGGGCTTTTTTAGTGCTTGCAACGCTTATAGCTCTATCAAGACTTTATGTATGTGTGCATTATCCAACAGACGTGCTTTGTGGAAGTTTAATAGGTGTAATTATAGCTGTTATAGTGGTTAAAATTATTATAAAGAGATTCCCAAATAGCTAAGGAGTAAAGACAGATGAAAAATAAATATGCCCGATTGCTTGGCAATACTATGATTTTTGCAATCGGTACTTTTAGCTCTAAAGTGTTAGTATTTTTTATGATGAGATACTACACAGCGGTATTAAGTACGGCCGATTTTGGTATAAGTGACCTTATAACTCAGTCGGCAAATGTGCTTATACCAATCGCAACAGTAAGTATAACATCAGGTATTATTCGATTTGGTTTAATAAGAAGTAATGATAAAAGACAGGTATTTTCAATAGGTGTTGTAACTGTTTTTTGTGGATATGCGTTTTTGCTCTTGCTTTATCCGCTTTTAAAGCAAATAGATACATTTGCACCTTATTTATTTTTAATTTATTTATATGTTTTAACATCATCACTTCAGCAGGTTTGTCATCAGTTTGTAAGAGCAAAAGGGCATGTAAGACTTTATGCACTGGACGGAATTTTCCGAACAGTTTGTACTATTTTGTTTAATGTGCTATTTTTAAGCGGATTTAAACTAGGCATAATAGGCTATGTACTCAGTATAATAGTAGCAGATGTGCTTTCTATTATAGGTCTAAGTTTGATTGATGAATTGCCAAAATATTTTAGTTTAAAAGCACTAAATCCAGTTATGGCAAGAGCTATGCTTAGATATTCTGTGCCTCTTATTTTAGCTACTGAATGTAACTGGATAATAAGTATGTCTGATAGATTTTTTATTGAAAATATGCGTACATCGCATGAGCTTGGTCTTTATGCGGTATCTGCTCGAATACCTACAATTATGATTTTAGTATCAAGTATTTTTATAGAGGCTTGGCAGATATCAACGATAAACGATAGCAGTAGGAGAGAACAAGAGGATTTCTTTACAAAAGTAGGCAATGTATATCAAGCACTTGTTTTTATGCTCATTTCGGGAATAATTTTATTTTCAAAAGTGTTTGTAGCTATATTTGCAGACCCATCTTATTATGAAGCTTGGAAATATATACCTCTTTTAGTTATTGGCTCTGGTTTTGCATGTTTATCTAACTTTATGAACAGCATTTATACTCTTGAGAAAAAAAGCACTTATTCTATGGCTACGGTTGTACTTGGTGCAGTGATGAATGTTGTTCTTAATGTTTTAATGATTCCTAAATATGGTGCAAATGGTGCGGCACTTGCAACCGCTATAAGCTATGTAGCAATGTTTTTAATTCGTGCAGTTCACAGCAGAAAGTATATTCGAATAAGATGGCAATACGCAAGATTTATTGTATCAAGTTTTGTTTTAATCTTGCAAAGTTATTTTATGCTAAGCGAAGTTACCTTTTGGATACCAATAGAAATTTTGCTTTGTGCAGTTATAATTATATTAAATGGTGATGATTTAATCCGTGCATTTAATAAATTATTTAGCAAATATTTATATAAAATGGCAAATAGAACATGAAAAAAATACATGTATTTGCCCTGAATATAAATGATATCTGTGAAGATAGCCTCAATTTACTGCATAAAAAACAGCAAGAAAGAATTAAAAATATAAAAAACAAAAATGCAAGAAAACAAGCTCTTGCGGCGGAATTACTTGTTTTATATATTGTGAAAAAATTTAAACCTAAAAATATATCAATTCCGCCGCTTAGAATAGCGGGTGAATTTGGAAAACCTTATTTTGCGGAAAATACTGATTTTAAATTCAGTATATCACATAGTGGACAGTGGGCGGTAATTGCAGTTTCAGATTGTGAAATAGGAATAGATATTGAAAAAATAGGTAAGCTTAGAACAAGTGTTGCAAAAAGGGTGCTAAACGAAAAAGAAAAACAGGAATTCTTTTCACTTGATATAAATAGCCAGAAAATAAGGTTTTATGATTATTGGGTATTAAAAGAAAGCATTGTAAAAGCCACAGGTAGGGGAATGAATGACTCGTTTTCTGATATATATATAAGGTTTGCTCATAAAACAAGAGCTGAAATTGATAAAAAAGAAGTTCAATTACTTTTATTGCCCTTTGAAAGTGAATATAAAATGGGTATATGTATATTTTCAAAAGAAATATATAAAATTTTCACAAAGATACTTTCTTATCATGAGATAATAGTGTAAAATAAAACATATAATATATTATTATGATTTGGTAAAATAGTGATATTTTAGTATAAAGGGTGGACACTATGTGGAAAGATATATTTACTAAAAAGCAAGAAGAAAAAAAAGAAGAAGAATTTGACTATGGTGAATATATTGGCTTAGTATGTCAGGTTATGAGTGATGAAAATAAACTATTCTTCATAGGTCAGCTTGATAAATATGATAATATACATAAAGAAATGAGAGTAGTGCTTCATAAAGGTGAGCAAACACCTCAAGGGGTAATGCATAACACACCTGTTAAAATAAGTATTCAAAATAAAGGCGATATAATTGTGCTTTATGGTGCTGTAACAGGTCAAGCGGCTAGTTATTGGCGTGTTGAAATAAAAAATATGATTAAGTGCGAAGAACAGAGAGATAGTTTTCGTCAAGCATTAAAATGCAGGGCTACAATAGTTAAATATGATGAAGAAAAAGATGAGGCAACACCTATTGAATGTGATTTAATAAATATAAGTTTAACTGGTATAGCATTCAGAAGTGATGTTGAATTTAACATTGATGAAGTTGTATGGGTTGATGAAGCGGTTTTGCATAAAAATTGCCCTACCAAATACAGTTTTAAATGTATTGTAAGACGAACATTCAAAGATGAAAAGAATAAAGTTTGTTACGGTTGTGAATTTGAAAGAATACCGTCATCTGTTGAAAACAGTCTTTGCAAAGATTTGTTCTATCTGCAAGCACAATCAATAAATGGTAACTAAGTTTAAAATCTCTAGTAGTTAAAAACTATTAGAGATTTATTTTTACAAATAAAACATTGTATTTTAGTATGTTATTATTCATCTGTTAAATAAATATACTATAAATATTTTATAGTATTTAATAAATATACATATATTTTAACAGGCATACATGATTTTGAGAGATTAAAGGATTAGAACGGTAATATTATAAACAATAAATATGAATATAATTTATAATATAAATAAATGGTGTAAAAGTGTATAAAATAGCAAAAAATAAAACTTTTAAATACAAAACTATAAAAATATAAAATCTAAAATAAATGCAAATCAACAAAAAAGACAAAAATCCATTTTGTGAGGACAGTATTTTTATGAATTTATATGCAGAATTTTCTTGCATTATCTTTCCAAGGGTGATATAATTTACCCATCGAGTAAAAAGCTTATCAATAGATTAAGTTATATGAAGGGAAGATTTTAAAATGGCACTGAATAATGAATATTTAAAGAGAGTTTATGCTGGTCTTGAAAAGAGAAATGCACATGAACCTGAGTTCCTTCAGGCAGTTTATGAGGTTTTTGAGTCTCTAGAGCCAGTAGTAGAAGCTCGTCCAGAAATCGAAGCAAATGCTATTATGGAGCGTATCGTTGAGCCAGAACGCATTGTAAACTTCCGTGTATCTTGGGTTGATGATGCTGGCAAGGTTCAGGTAAACCGTGGCTGGAGAATTCAGTTTAATTCTGCAATCGGTCCATACAAGGGCGGTCTTCGTCTGCACCCATCTGTTAACCAGTCTATCATTAAGTTCCTAGGCTTTGAGCAGATTTTCAAAAACAGCTTAACTGGTCTGCCAATGGGCGGCGGTAAGGGCGGCTCTGACTTTGACCCAAAGGGCAAGAGCGACAACGAAATTATGAAGTTCTGCCAGTCCTTCATGACCGAGCTACAACGTCATATTGGTGCTGATACCGACGTTCCAGCAGGTGACATCGGCACAGGTGCTCGTGAAATCGGTTATATGTTTGGTCAATACAAGCGTCTGCGTAATGAGTTCACTGGCGTTCTGACTGGTAAGGGTCTATCTTATGGCGGCTCTCTAGCTCGTACAGAGGCTACTGGTTACGGCGTATGCTACTTTATGAACGAAATGCTTAAGGATATGGGTACTTCTTTCGAAGGCAAGCGTGTTGTAATCTCTGGTTCTGGTAACGTTGCTATCTACGCTAATCAGAAGGCTACTCAGCTAGGCGGTAAGGTAGTTGCAATGAGCGATTCTAACGGTTACATCGTTGATGAAAACGGTATTGATTATAAGGTAATTCAGGAAATCAAGGAAGTTAAGCGTGATAGAATTAAGACTTACCTTGACTATGTTCCAACTGCTAAGTATGTAGAAGGTTGTCGTGGCATCTGGTCTGTTGCTTGTGACATTGCTCTGCCATGTGCAACTCAGAACGAGCTTAACGGTGACGAGGCTAAGACTCTTATTACTAACGGCGTAAAGGCTGTTGCTGAAGGTGCTAATATGCCATCTACTCCAGAAGCTGTTGCTGCATTCCAAGAAGCAGGTGTTGCATTTGGTCCTGCTAAGGCTGCAAATGCAGGCGGTGTTGCTACCTCTGGTCTTGAAATGAGCCAGAACAGCCAACGTCTGAGCTGGACTTTTGAGGAAGTTGATGAAAAGCTACATCAGATTATGGTTAATATTCATAAGTGCTGTAAGGACGCTGCTGCTCGTTATGGTATGGAAGGCAACCTTGTTGCTGGTGCTAATATCGGTGGCTTTGAAAAGGTTTGCGATGCTATGCTATGGCAGGGTGTTGCATACTAATAATATTTATTTAAGTTGAAATGTTTAAAACCAGAGACTTTGTTCTCTGGTTTTATTTTTAATGATATTTGTATAAACTGCACAAATTCTCAAAATTTGTATAAGAGTATTGTTTGAAAAAGCTTAAAATACAATAAAAATATTTTGTTAATATTATAAAATATGGTCATTAACTCATAAATATGCTATAATAGAAATATCATCTAGATAATGGTGAAATGTAACGATATATGCAAGTGCATTGTCATATTTAAGGAGGACTAACAATGGATTTCCAGTGGGAATTTTTTGAAAACCTTAATGAAGCCGTTTATGTTTCTGAAGTAGAAACACAAAGTCTAATTTATATGAATGCTCGTTTGCGTAATGTTTTAGGTATTAGTGATAGTGCAGAATATGTGGGTAAAAAATGCTATGAAGTTCTTCAAGGACTTGATAGATGTTGTAAATTTTGTACAAACCATTTGCTTAAAGAAAACGAGTTTTATGAATGGACATATAAAAACTCTGTATTAAATACAACCTATCTCATTAAAGATACGCTTATAGTCCGTGAAGGGAAAAAATATAGAGTCGAAATAGCAGTTGATATAGATTCAGAAAAAATACAACTTAATAATTATTATTTTGCCAATAGTGATGAAATTATTAAAGAATGTATGCATTATATGAATTCTCGCTCGGAATCGGATAAATCAATAGATGAACTCCTTAAATTTATAGGTGAGAGATTCTTATGTGAAAGAAGTTATATATTTGAAAGAAATGAAAATAACTGCTTTGATAATACATACGAATGGTGTAAAGAAGGCGTACACCCACAAATAGATTTATTGCAAAATGAGCCAGAAGAAACCATATCTTGGTGGCTCGATTTATTTGGAAACGGTCAAGTAGTTGTTATAGAGGATATAGAGAATATAAAAGAACAATATCCATTAGCTTACGCAGCACTTAAACCTCAAGATATACATTCATTAGTAACTGGTCCTATATATTCAGGTGATGAAATTATCGGATTTATAGGTGTTGATAATCCAGATAAAAAAATGTTATCTATATTAAAAACTCTTTTACAATTCATCGGATATTTTATAAGACCTGCTTTCAAACGTAGAGACCTTGTTAAGGAACTTGATAATATTAGTAATAGAGATGTGTTAACTGGTGCATTAAATAGAAATTCACTTGCCGCATATTGCTCATCAGATATAAAGCACGAATCAATAGGTGTTGTATATTGTGATATCTCTGACCTTAAACTAATAAATCATGAGTTAGGTTATGAAGCAGGAGATAAATTTATTTTGCAGTGTCATAGTCTAATACAAAAAACCCTTAAAACAGATATGATTTACAGAATAGGTGGAGATGAATTCGTTATATTAATGCCTAATATTGGTGAGAACGAATTTGAATACACAATTGATAATCTAAAAAGCATGGTAAGAGTATCTAAAAATCATATATATGTGGGTAGTGCTTGGTCAAATGATGAAAATGCTGATATACAAGTTCTTATTGCTTTCGCTGGCAAACAAATGTTTAAATATAAAAGAGATTACTATATGTCATCAAAATCATTCACAAAAAGCTTTGATGATTTAAAACCAAAATTAAATAACGAAGTAAATATGAACAATGATAAAAGTAAATTTATGCAGTTTATAGCAAATAATAATTTCGACCCAGAATCTTTATTTAACTCTATAACTCTTAAAAACTCCGCATCATATCTTTACTTTGGTGATTTACAAAGTAATCAATTTTATATTTCCGATAATATGCGTGATACATTTGGTTTTAAGGATAATATTGTACCAAATCTTCTTGTTGAGTGGGAAAAAAGAATAAGCACACAAGAGGACCTTGAAATGTATAGGCATGATTTATCAGAAATTCTTACGGAAAAGAAAACTATACATGATTTGAGATATCAAGTTAAAGATTGCAACGGTAATAATATCTGGATTCGCTGCTGTGGCATATTAAAATGGAATGAAGAGAAAACTGCTCCACTATTTTTCTCAGGTAGAGTATCTTGTCAAGATAATGATTTTGTAGTAGATGCGATAACTAATTTTCCAAGAGAACATGCAGCAATAGCTAAAATAAATGAACTTTGTAAAGTCTCAGATGAAATATGTATTATTGGTTTCTGTCTAAATAACTTTACCGAAATAAATGAAACTAAAGGGCGTTATTTTGGCAACCTTATTTTACAGCATATATCTAATAAATTATCTAATAGGTTTGGTAGTAAAATTTCTTTCTTTAGATTAGATGGTATGAGATTTATGGCAATAGTTTCACCAACTTATAATTCATCAGTAGAAGATATAGTGGATAAAATGCGTGAAATTATTGAGCAAGAATATAGAACAGCTGATATTTCTGTTAGACACCCATGTGCATTTGGCGTTTTAAATCATAATGATGAAAATGAAAGTGCTCAAATGGTGCTTGAGAACACAATAACTCTTATATTGGCTGCAAAAACATTCCCAGATGTTAAGTATATAGAACATTCACCAGAGAATATCCGTAAAATGAAAGAAATGGCAAATATGGCATTGTGCCTTGGTCAGGAAGTCGCTAACAATATGGAGAATTTCCGCATTGTAGTGCAGCCTATTGTAACAGCTGATGGAAATGAACCATTAAAGGGTGAGGCATTGCTTAGATGGAAATATAAAGGTCAAAATGTTTCACCTGCTGTGTTTATTCCTTTGCTAGAAAAAGGTAAAATGATTTTACCTGTGGGTAAATGGGTTTTTGAACAATCAGTTCGCACTTGCAAACGTATACTTTCATATGAACCAAGATTTAAAATGTCATTCAATGTAAGCTATTTGCAAATAATGGACGATGACTTTATAAAATTTATAGAGCAAACACTTAAAAAGTATCGTATGGACGGCTCACACTTTATAGCTGAACTTACAGAAACTCATTTTGACGAAAGTCCAGAAAAATTAAAGGAATTTGTTGAAGGCTGTAAAAAGTTAGGTATGCAAATTGCACTAGATGATTTCGGAAGTGGTTATTCATCTCTTGGTTTGCTTCTTAAATATCCAGCGACAGTGGTAAAATTAGACCGTTCACTGCTTGCGGAAGTAACAGAATCTGAAGAAAAAATGTATTTTATTCGCAGTATTGTTTATGCTTGTCACCAGTTCGGCAAAACCGTGTGTGTTGAAGGTGTAGAAACCGAGGAAGAAGACAGAATAGTTAAAAATACTGGTTGTGATATGATACAAGGTTATTTCCATTATAAACCAGTTGAAGTATCCGAACTCTATGAAATATTAGCAGAAAGAAATAAATAAAAATTTTAGTCACATTTGCCCCTTGTAATCTATATAATGAAAATAGGAGCGTGATGCGGCATGAAGAAAAAACTCTATGGAGCGATTGTCGCAGCATTTGGAATAGGTATCCTAGTCGGTGGTATATTCCCATCAGAGCTATTTCTTTGGCTTTGTGGAGTTGCTCTTATAATTACAAGTTTTCTGCTTATAGGTTAAAGGGAGGAAAAGACATATGAAAATCGTTATATGGAAAAGTCCTAAATATTTACATGGTGTGCTAAAACGCATATTTAAAATGTAATAAATTTGTGCCACAAGGGTGTTGTTGCTCTTGTGGCACTTTTTTAAACTTAGCAATATATGTACATATAATAGCAATAATATACTAGTAAAACTTTTATATTTTGATAATATCATAAATTATAAGAGGTGATATTATATGAAAAAAAATCCTGTTTTATCTGGCTTTTATCCAGACCCATCTGTATGCAGAGTTGATGATGATTATTATTTAATAAATTCAACATTTGCTTTTTTTCCAGCAGTACCTATTTTCCATAGTAAAAATTTAACCGATTGGACTCAAATAGGTAACATACTGGATAGACCTTCACAGGTTAAACTTGAGAGCTGTGGACACTCTCAAGGTATATTCGCACCAACAATAAGATTTTATAACGGTATGTTCTATATGATAACAACCAATGTTTCTGGTGGAGGTAATTTTATTGTAACAGCTAAAAAGCCTGAAGGACCTTGGTCAGAACCGTATTATTTAGGTGAAAATGTAAAAGGAATAGACCCTAGTCTATTTTTTGATGATAATGGAACGTGCTACTATGTAGGTACACAGGAACGCAGAGAAGGCGGAAAATATTACGGAGATAATGAAATATGGATACAAGAGCTTGATTTAAAAACAATGAAGCTTGTTGGCGAGTCAACAGCTATATGGCATGGTTTTATGAAAGATGCTGTATGGCCTGAAGGACCTCATATTTATAAGAAAGATGGCTTTTATTATCTTTTATACGCAGAGAGTGGAACAGCATTTCATCATTGTATAGCAGTTGCTAGAAGTAGAAATATTTTAGGTCCATATGAGGGCAATAAATCAAATCCTATATTTACCCATAGACATCTTGGCAGGAATTTCCCAATAACATGTGTAGGTCATGCTGATTTAGTCGACGATGGAAACGGAAACTGGTATATGTTAATGCTTGCGTGTAGACCAGAAAAGGGTTATACACTTATGGGCAGAGAAACTTTTATAGCTGATGTTAAATGGGAAGATGGTTGGCCAGTTGTTAATGCTGGCGTTGGATATTTACAAATGGTAAATTTACAAAATGAAAAATATAAGCATAAATATGAATTGCATAAGGATAAATTACCACTTGATATGCTTATGTTACGCTCAGATTGCAAGGATAGAGTTAAAGTTTTTGATGAATATATAAGATTATATATGAAAAAAGAAACTATGACTCAAACATTAAATCCTGCTTTTGTTGGTATAAGACAACAGCATAAAAATTTTCAATTTACAGTGGAATGTAATAATAGCTGTGAAGAAAATGAATTTGCAGGTATTGTTTATATGAAAAATGAAAAAGAGCAAGTAAGGTTAGAAATAACGAAAGATAAAATAAAAGCAATAGATGTACAAAATGGAGAAGAAAACATAATAAGTGTAAATAATCTCAATCAAAAAAATATAAAATTAAAAGTACAAGTTTATGGGCTTAATGCTAGTGTCTTGTATAAAGAAAATGGCAGTTGGAATGTGTTGGCAAGTAATATAGATTTAAGACATTTATCCACTGAAAAGGCAGGTGGTTTTACAGGTTGTGTAGTCGGAGTATATGCGAGTGGCAAACAAAGTGATAATTTTATTGATTTCAAAGAGTTTACATATGAGGAATTATAAATTATGACTAATAACATGACATCAGGAAGTCCAATTCGTTTAATTATAATGATGTCTATACCAATAATACTCGCAAATTTATTTCAGCAGATGTATACAATGGCAGATACCATAATAGTAGGTAGATATTTAGGAGATAATGCATTAGGTGCGGTTGGCTCTACATCATCTATTTATAATATGGTTTTATGGTTTGCCTCTGGCATAGCTAGTGGATTTGCGATACTTATATCTCATTCATTTGGCTGTAATGATTATGAACAAATGAGAAATAGAGTATGCCATTCGGTTATACTTTTAAGTTTAATTGGTGTTTTAGTAACTGTTTTAAGTTTGGTATGTATTGAGCAGTTTTTATATTTAATGAGAACACCTAAAGAGATGATGTCAGACGCAGTAGCTTATATCAAAACAATATTATCAGGTATTATAGCAACTTTAGCATATAATATGTGTTCAGCTATTTTAAGAGCGTTTGGAGATAGTAGAACACCACTTATATTTTTGATTTTAACAAGTGTTTTAAATGTTATACTAGATATTTTGCTTGTAGTTAAAATGGGTACAGCTGGTGCAGCACTTGCAACTGTTATTTCTCAAGCGGTTTCAGCTATTTTATGTATTATATATATGTATAAAAAGCTTGAAATTTTGCATATGAAAAGACAAAACTGGATTATGAATAAAAAAATGTCGATTAATATGCTAAAGCTTGGTGTGCCTATGGGAATTATGGGTGCATTAACTGCATCTGGTGTTATTGTGTTGCAGTATGCGGTCAACTCATTTGGAGCAGCGGCAGTATCTGCATATACAGCAGCAAGCAGAATAGAGTATTTTTTTAGTCAGCCAATGTCTGCTTATGCGGTTACAATGTCAAACTATGTGGGTCAAAATTACGGTGCGGGAAAATATCAGCGTATTAAAACTGGTGTTAGACAATGTACAGTGCTTATGCTTGTAACTGCCATTATAGGTGGATTGTTACTTAATATATTTGGTAAATATTTTGCAAGTGTTTTGATTGAAGATGTTTCATCAAAAGTATTCGAGTATGCAACACAATATTTGAGTATTGTTGGTTGTTCGCTTTGGGCATTTGGTATTATATGTGTATATCGAAGCTCGGTTCAAGGTATGGGTGAAGCGGGGATACCAACAATAAATGCAATAATTGAATCCTCATGTCGCGTTATATGGACTATTTGGCTTGTTAAATATGGAAATTTTCATCAGCTATGTTTTGCAAATCCAGTGACATGGTTTATTGCTTCCATAATACTTATTATTCTATATAAAAGAAAAATGCAATCATTATTAAAAGACATTGATAATTAAAATCAATGTCTTTTTTTTGTAATATTAAAATCAACCCCCTCATATATTATACCAGATGCAGCTTGCAAAGGAGGAATTTTACAAATGGAGCTGATTAGAAACAGCATTGCCTGCTATGATATTATTCTGGACAAAGTATCAACATACGAGGAGTCGACAGATGCAATAGTGCCTGACACTTATCCAGATATAGCAAGAATTGCATATGCAGATGGTATTATAAATATGAAAGAGGAGTCAGTGCAAAATGATAGAATACTTGTTTCGGGTACAGTAAATACAACTGTTTTATATCAGCCAGAGGGCGAAACAGGTTTAAGACGTTTAGATGTGCCAGTAAGCTTTGCCTATATAGAAGAAGTTCGTGGGTGCAACAGTGAAAGCAAATGTTTTGTTAGATGCACAGTAACAGCAGTTAAGGCTCATGCGGTAAACTCAAGAAAAATGAGCGTTACAGTTAAATTATGTTTTGAAGTTACAGCTTATCAGCAAAGTGAGCTTTGTCATACACAAAGTATACAGCCAGCAGATGAACAACTTGAAGTTTTATATCAAACTGAGGATATAAATCTGCTTAAAAAGGTTAGAAACTGTGAGTTTACTATTTTAGATGATTTAGACTGGAAACACAGCGAAGATTTAGAGCTTTTACATACAGATTGTATGTTAAAACAAACTGAGGCTCGCTCTAATAATGGCAGATTGCTGCTTCGTGGTGAGGCATTAATGCAAATGCTTATGAGAGATGACACAGGTGCAATAGAACAAGTGACAAAAACTGTGCCATTTACTCAAATGCTTGATATAGATGGTATTTTAGAAGGCGAAAAAATAGAAGTAAGACTTGCGGTATGCAGTTTGGATTGTATTTTAGCACCAGATGATATGTTATCAGTTGGTATTGGTGTGAGAGGAATTGTTCTTACAGATGAAATGTATACAGTGCAAACAATTCGTGATTTGTATGAAAGAAAACATGAGCTTGGAGTGCAAATAAAACAGCTTCCAGTACAAACCTGTAAGCTTGGAGAAAGATTTTCAGCGGATAGCTCGGAAAATATGCCAATAGGCATGAAAGTTATGCAATATTTAAGAGGTAAAGCTGTATGCACAGGTGTACAAATTGAGTCACCAGAACAAGCCAGAATTAAAGCAGAAGTAGATGTTTTATATCTTGATGAAGAAAATAGTCTATTTCAAACACATAGAATTATACATTTTCCAGTTAAACTATCAAATAGTGACGGCATTTCACCAAGTGATATACAGATAGGGCTTACATTAAATCCATCGGGTGAGGATAGCATAAATTTATATGGTGCTATAAATGGTGTTTACTGCGGAAAGAAAAATAAAACTATACAGGATATAACAGCGGTTAACTTAGGTGAAAAACGTGAAAAATCAATGCCAGATGTCACCCTTGTTTTGCGTAGAGTAGATGAGGGCGAACAGATTTGGGATATAGCAAGACAATATGCAACCACAATGAAAGCTATAAAAAGTGCAAATAATTTACCAGAGGATACAAAGGTATTAAGAGAGCAAATGTTACTTATTCCACTTGAGCAGTAATGAGGAGAGAAAAGTTTATGGAGCAAAAAACATTATATAAAGAAATCAGCACTCGCACAGGTGGTGATGTATATATCGGGGTAGTAGGCCCTGTCAGAACAGGTAAATCAACTTTTATTAAACGCTTTATGGAAACAATGGTAATTCCAAATATAGAAAATATATATAAGCGTGAAAGAGCAAAAGATGAACTGCCACAATCAGCGTCAGGCAGAACTATTATGACGGCAGAGCCTAAGTTTATACCAGAGGAGGCAGCTGAGGTTTCGACTGCTGAAGGTGGCTTTTGTAGAGTACGACTTGTAGACTGTGTGGGCTATCTTGTAGATGGTGCATTGGGCAGTATGGAGGACGATTTGCCTAGAATGGTTTCGACTCCTTGGAACGATTCTCCAATGACAATGAGCCAAGCGGCTGAAATCGGCACAAGAAAAGTTATAGAGGAACATTCTACAATAGGTCTGGTTATAACAACTGATGGCACATTTTCAGAAATTCCAAGAGAAAGCTATATGCCAGCAGAAGATAGAGTTATCGAGGAACTAAAACAAATAGGAAAACCATTTTTAACGCTGATAAATTCGTCTGTTCCTGATGGCGAAGCTGCTTTGAATGTGCAAAGAGAACTGCGTGAAAAACATGGTATAGAGGCTTTACCTGTAAACTGTCAAACACTTTCTTCAAATGATGTGTCTAATATTTTAGCGGGTGTATTATATGAATTTCCTGTACAGGAGATTGCAGTTGAACTTCCTAGATTTATAGGTGTGCTGCCAGCAGGGCATAATGTGCGTGAGTCTGTATATGGTGATATCAGAGAAGCTGCAATAAAAGTGCAAAAAATGAGAGATATGCAGCAAACGGTCAATTTTATTGAGCAAAATCAATATGTATCTGAAGCTAGAGTTGCAGATATGGATTTAGGGGTTGGCAAGGTAAGATTAAAAATCACATTACCAAGCGAAGTTTTCTATCAGATTGTAGCGGAGAAAACAGGTGTAGATATAAAAGACGATGCAGATTTAATACCACTACTAAGTAGACTTGCAGAAACAGAAAGAGAATACCAGCGTATACAAGGTGCATTAGACCAAGCACAAGCAACTGGTTATGGTGTAGTTATGCCACAGGTGAGCGAGCTTTCGCTTGAAGCACCAGAAATTATAAAACAAGGTGGCAGATACGGTGTTAAATTATGTGCCTCAGCTACGGCAATACATCTGATTAGAACCGAAATAAAAGCCTCAGTAACTCCACTTGTAGGCACAGAAAAACAATCAGAGGAGCTTGTGCATTATATGCTCGGTGAGTTCGATGGCGAACCAGAAAAGATTTGGGAAACAAATATTTTTGGAAAATCACTCAATGAGCTTGTAAATGAAGAACTTAGCAATAAACTTGCAAGAATGCCAGCAGATGCTAGAGATAAATTTAGAGAAACTCTTGAGAAGATTATAAATGAAAGCACAGGCGGACTTATTTGTATTCTCCTTTAACTGCAAAGGGACTTGATTTTTTTCAAGTCCCTTATTTTTATAGTATTAAGTTTGCAATCTGAGTGAAAACAAAGCATATAGTAAGACCGCATACAGTTGGAAGTATAATAGCAAGTAAAGTCCATTTTAAACTGCCTGTTTCTTTGCGTATGGTCAGGCAAGTTGTAGCACAAGGCCAGTGCATAAGTGAAAACAGTATCATGTTTATTGCGGTTATAATCGTCCAACCATTATCTATAAGCAGTGTTTTCATAATATTTAAGTCATTTATTTCGGTTAAACTACCCTGAGAGAGATAAGTCATAAGCATAATTGGTACTACAATTTCATTTGCAGGAATACCGAGTATAAATGCCATTAAAATTACACCATCTAACCCTATAAGCCTTGCAAATGGGTCTAAAAACTCGGTGCAATAATTTAAAATAGAGATATTATTTATATCTATATTTGCAAAAAGCCATATAATAAGCCCACTTGGTGCAGCAACTATAACCGCACGAGCAAGCACAAAAAGTGTTCTATCAAAGATAGAGCGAATTATAACTTTGCCAAATTGTGGTGTGCGATAGGGTGGAAGCTCAAGTGTAAAAGAGGACTCCATACCTTTTAAAACCGTCCCAGAAAGCAATTTAGAGGTTATAAAAGTCATAAAAACACCGAATAATATAACTAAAACCAAGATTAAAGCAGATATAAAAGAGGTTTGTAAACCTGCTGTTTCATATGCAAAAAACATGGTTATAATAGCAATTATGGTAGGGAAACGACCGTTACAAGGCACAAAATTATTGGTTAATATAGCAATTAAACGTTCTCTTGGTGAGTCTATAATTCTTGCACCTGTTACACCTACCGCATTGCAACCAAATCCCATACACATTGTGAGTGCTTGTTTGCCAGAGGCTTTGCATTTGCTAAAACATTTATCAAGATTAAAAGCTATTCTAGGCAAATAACCGAAATCTTCGAGCAAAGTAAAAAGCGGGAAAAATATCGCCATAGGTGGGAGCATTACCGAAACAACCCATGCAAGCACTTTATATACACCAAATAACAATGGCTCATAAATAGCAGGGGATATGTTAAAATAAATTGCTTTTTCAATTAGAAAATCCTGAAAAGAGAATAAAAGTTCGCTTATTATGCTTGATGGATAATTAGCACCAGATATAGTTATCCAAAAAATCATAAGCAAAAATAAAATCATAATCGGAAAACCAGTTATTTTGCTTGTGAATATTTTATCTAACATTCTATCTTTTCTATCATAATTTGGGTTTTTCATTTCCACAACGCTTTCGGAAATGATTTCTGCTTTCTTTACAAAGGTTTCTGCTACGATATCCATTATATGTGATGGTGTATAGCCTTGCTTTTCAAGCTCTAGCTTTAGTTTATTGTATTCGGCTATAAATTTGTCATATGTCGTGTTGTTTTGATATTTGTTTTTTATGGCATCTAAAAATATTTTATCTTGCTGTAAAAGCTTTAAAATAGTGAAACGAAATGGCAGTTCATTTTGCACAAGTTCTTTTGTTATATTAGTCATTTTGTCTATTGCATCTTCTATTATCTTTGGATATGAAATAGGCTTTAAATCAAGCCAATGACTTTTTGCCGAGCCTCTAGCCATAAGACATGTGAGTTTGTTTAAACCTTTACCATCTCGTGCGGTTGTACCGAGTACAGGTACACCCAAAATGTCAGAAAGTTTATCTAAACGCACGGTTATTTGCTTTTTTTTGGCTTCATCTAGCATGTTTACACATACAACAATTTGAGGGCAAATCTCCATTATTTGAAGCACTAAATTTAAGTTTCGCTCTAAACAAGTGGCATCACATACAACAATTACACAGTCAGGCTCGGAAAAATAAAGAAAATCTCTTGCTATTTGTTCTTCGGTGGAGTGTGAAAGCAGCGAATAACAACCAGGTAAATCAACTATTTTAAATTTAAATTTACCGTAACATTTAAAGCCATGTGCAAGCTCAACAGTTTTACCTGTCCAGTTACCAGTATGTTGTTTTAGCCCCGTTAAAGCATTAAATATAGTGCTTTTTCCAACGTTTGGGTTGCCAGCAAGGGCGATTATTTTATCCATGGACTCACCTCACCGATGATTATATGCTGTGCATCTTGTTTTCTAAGTGCTATTATTGTTTGGCGTATGCGATAAGCCGAGGGGTCGCCCAATGGGCTTTTTGCTGTGCAAGTTATTAAAGTGCCTGATATCACCCCTAAATCTTCCAGTCTTCTTTTGATATTTAAGTTATTATCAATATAATGTACAATAGCAGACTGATTAGCTTTAAGCTCTGAAAGACGCAAAAAAATCACCTCCTAAAAACAACATATTATAGGTAAATTTATATTTGTTTTTATTATGCTGTATCAGTCTATGTAAATTAAAGTAAAAATGTTACATATTAAAGATAATGAAAAAATATTTGCCATAAATAAGTTTGTAAATAAGGCGAAAAATATTGAAAATTTTACTGTATACTAAAATTTTGTTGCAATATTGACAAAAGTTTTAAAAAATATTATGCTTATTGTATATGTGAGGAAAAAAGGAAAAATGAGGAGGAAATAAAAATGAAGGAGTTTCTTGAAAAAACTTTTCGACTTAAAGAACACAATACAAATGTGAAAACAGAAATCCTTGCTGGAATAACAACATTTATGACAATGGGCTTATATTCTGGCGGTAAACCCAACGGTACTTTCGGCTTCTGGAATGGACTCAGGTGCGATTTTTACAGCAACCGCAATTTCAGCGTGTTTTGCCACTCTTTTGATGGCTGCTTTTTCAAACTATCCATTTGCACTAGCCCCTGGTATGGGACTTAATGCGTTTTTCGCATACACAGTTGTATTAAATATGGGATATAGCTGGCAAACTGCTCTTGCGGCTGTATTTGTTGAGGGTATAATTTTTATTGTTTTATCACTTACAAATGTGCGTGAAGCGATTTTCAACTGTATTCCTCAGTCACTTAAATATGGTGTAACTTGTGGCATTGGTTTATTTATAACTTTTATCGGTCTGCAAAATGCAAAGCTTGTTGTTGCAAGTTCTACCCTTGTATCAATTTTCCCTTTTAAAGATTCTATTAAAGATGGAACTATTTATTCACAGGGTATGGGTGCTATTTTAGCATTTATTGGTGTAATTTTAACCGTTGTATTGCTTGTTAAAAATGTTCCAGATGCAATCTTGATTGGAATACTCGGAACATGGATTTTAGGTATTGTTTTTCAGATTTTAGGTATTTATGTTCCAAATGCAGAGCTTGGAATGTACTCTGTTTTACCTGATTTTTCTAATGGTATTTCTGTGCCTTCAATCACACCTACACTTATGAAGATGGATTTTTCTGGTCTTTTAAGTTTTAATTTTGTGACAATAATGCTTTCTTTCCTGTTTGTAGATTTATTTGACACGCTAGGCACTCTGATTGGTGTTGCATCTAAAGCAGATATGCTTGATAAAGATGGTAAACTTCCAAGAATAAGAGGTGCATTACTTGCAGATGCTATTGGTACAACAGCAGGTGCAATGCTTGGTACATCTACTGTAACAACTTTTGTTGAAAGCTCATCTGGTGTAATGCTTGGTGGCAGAACTGGTCTTACATCGGTTACAAGTGCGGTTTTATTTGGTTTATCACTATTTTTATCACCAATTTTCCTTGCTATACCATCTTTTGCAACCGCTCCAGCACTTATTATTGTAGGTCTTATGATGCTTTCAAGCATAACAAGAATTAATTTTGATGATATGGCAGAGTCTGCTCCTGCATTTGTGGCACTTATTGCAATGCCGTTTATGTATTCTATTTCTGAAGGTATTGCACTTGGCGTTATTTCATATGTTGCTATAAATGTGTTAATAGGTAAAGCTAAAAAAGTACACCCTCTCATGTATGTACTTGCAATAGCGTTTATTTTGAAGTATATTTTTGTATAAGGTAAAAAAGCCTGTTCGTTTTTTTGCGGACAGGCTTAATGTTTAGAAAGGAAATTTAAGGCTATGAAAAAAAAGCTGATTGGAACTGCAAGAGGCATTTTGAAAGCTGATATTATTTTTAAAAATGCAAAGGTTGTAGATGTTTTAACAGCAAGTATATATGAGGCTGATGTTGCAGTTGTAGACGGTTTGATTGCAGGAGTAGGCGAATATACCAAAGCAGATAAAATTATAGACCTAAAGGGAAAATATATTTGCCCAGCGTTTATAAATTCACATTGTCATGTAGAGTCATCTATGGCAATGCCATCGGTTTATTGTGTAGAGGAGCTTTCATGGGGTGTTACAACGCTCATTACAGACCCACATGAGATAGCTAATGTTTCAGGTGTTGAAGGTGTTTCATATATGCTTGAAAATACAAAAAATATGCCGATAAACTATTATGTACAAGTGCCATCTTGTGTGCCTGCAACACCTTTTGAACATTCAGGAAGTACATTAGATATTTTATCTATTGCTGAAATTGCTCAAATGAATGGTGTGCTTGGCATGGGTGAGATGATGAATGTTCCAGCAGTTTTATCAGCTGATGGAGACGTTTTAGCAAAGCTTGATTGGTTTAGAAATAAGCCAATAGACGGTCATGCTCCACAGCTTACAGGTAACGATTTACAAGGATATGTTATAGCAGGAATAAATACCGACCATGAAGCAACAACTTGGAAAGAAGCAAAAGAAAAACTTCGTTCAGGTATGTATGTATTAGTTCGTCAGGGCAGTGCATCTCAAAATTTAAAAGCTATTATGGAAGGTGTTATTGCTGAGGATATTGATACTACTAATATGGCATTTTGTACCGATGATAAGCATTTAGCAGATATTCGTAAAGAGGGTACAATTAGGTATTGTGTTGTAAAATCCATTGAAATGGGTATGAAACCATTAAAAGCTATACAAATGGCAACTATAAATGCGGCTAGAATATATGGTTTAAAACATTTGGGGTCTATAACGGCAGGAAAACAAGCGGATTTTATTGTATGTGATGATATAACAAAGTTTGAAAATATAGCTGTATACTATAAAGGTCAAAAAATGGAACGTATAGTTGCTAATAGACCTAGTTGGAATATCGTTATTAATGGTTCGGTTAATATTAAAGATGTTACAAAATCTGATTTAGAGCTTGCAAAAAAAGAAAAATATCCTATTATTAAGATGATTCCACATCAAATAATAACTGATAAAGAAGAATTATCATATGATGATGCTATGGCTGGGTTAGAAAAAGGCGATATATGTAAAATTGCTGTTTTAGAACGTCATCATGCGACAGGGTATGTAGGTGTAGGATTATTAAAGGGTTATGGGCTTAAAAACGGTGCTATTGCAACAACAGTTGCACATGACTCACATAATATGATAGTTGTGGGAACAAATGACGAGGATATGCTTTTAGCAATAAATGAGCTGAAAAATGTACAAGGTGGTTATACAATAGCACAAAATGGAAAAATAATTGATACGTTACCACTTAATATAGCGGGTCTTATGTCAGATTTACCTGCCGAAAAACTAATAAACAGATTAGATGATTTAACAGCTAAAGCACATGAGATTGGAGTATCTAAAGATGTTGACCCATTTATAACCCTTAGCTTTATGGCACTTCCTGTAATTCCTAAAATAAGAATAACAGATATGGGCGTTTTTGATGTAGAAAGCTTTAGCTTTATAAAATAAAGTTAACATATCGTAAATAAAAAGCCACATATTTGTATAATATTTGCATTTCGCTTGTTTTTTTAATTGGGTTGTGCTATCATAAAAAACGGTTTATATGACATTGCAAAGGGGTTATTTTTAGATGCAGATTAAATATACTGTTAGTCCTGATGATTTTGTAGCGTTTAATATGAGTTATATGTATAACAGTCCTGTTATGAGAGCTAATATTAGAAATACTAGAATTATAAGTGCACTTATTGTTCTGGTTGGTGGTACTGTGCTTATGCAAATGCTTGGTAAATTGAATGTAATATCTGTTTTAATTTATGTAGCTTTTGCAGTTTTGGTGTTTTTCGCACTTCCATACACAATTAAAAAGAAAGTGCGTAAAGGAATTATGAAAATGCTTATGCAACCTCAAAATAGCCATGTTTGCACAGAAAAAGCATTAACTCTTGATGAAAAAGAGCTGTCATTAGTAGGTGGTGGCGAGGATAGCCATTACACTTATGATACTATTGAACGTGTAACAGAGGACGCAGAACATTATTTTATTTATGTTGGAGCTATGGCAGCTTTAATTGTACCTTACAGGGCTTTTGCAACAGGTGAGGAAAAAGCTGCATTTTATAATATGCTTTGTCAGCGAGTACAGCAGAATGGCGGCAAAATTAAGGCTTAAAATCGTCAGTTTGCTCAGTTGACAAAAATTTAAAATAGGTGTATCATGTTTCACATAATAGCATAAAAGCGATGATGGAAAAGGGTTATGTTACTATCTTTTCAGAGAGTGGTTGCTAGGCTGTGACAACCGCATGATATAGCATTTTTCACCCGACCGCTTCCGGAGCTGCATAACCGAAATTTTTACAGTAAGTTATGCCGTGTCGTTCACGTTACGAACTCCGAGCGGCAGAAAATGTTTATGTTTTCTGCAAGCAGGGTGGAACCGTGGGACGTTTTATACGCTCTCACCCCTGACAAGTTTTTTAAGTTAGGGGCGGGAGCGTTTTTCTTTTGCCCCAGCAAGATTCCAAGGAGGAAAAATTCATGTCAGAAGAAAAAAAGTATACTTTTGAAAATCCCGAATACAGAGATACTTACAGACATACTGTATCTCATATTTTAGCTCAGGCTGTTAAGCGTCTTTACCCAGAGGTAAAGCTTGCTATTGGTCCAGCTATTGAAACTGGTTTTTATTATGATTTTGATGCACCTTTCTCTTTCACTCAGGAGCATTTAGATGCTATTGAGGCTGAAATGAAGAAAATCTGTAAAGAAAAGCTACCTCTTGAGCGTTTTGAACTGCCAAGAGAGGAAGCAATTAAGTTTATGGAAGAAAAAGACGAGCCTTACAAGGTAGAGCTTATCAATGACCTTCCAGAAGATGCGGTTATCTCTTTCTATAAGCAGGGCGATTTTACTGACCTTTGTGCAGGACCTCACCTTGATAGCACTGGCAGAGTTAAGGCAAACGCTTTAAAACTTACAAGTGCTACTGGTGCATACTGGCGTGGCGACTCTAACCGCAAGATGTTACAGCGTGTATATGGTACAGCTTTCCCTAAGAAAGACGAACTGGACGCATTTTTAACAGCTCAGGCTGAGGCTCGTAAGCGTGACCATAACAAACTAGGTCGTGAGCTTGAATACTTTACAACTGTTGACTCTATCGGTCAGGGTCTGCCTGTAATGCTGCCAAAGGGTGCAAGAGTTATTCAGCTTTTACAGCGTTGGGTTGAAGATGAGGAGCAAAAGCGTGGCTATTATCTAACCAAAACCCCAATGATGGCAAAGAGCGACCTTTATAAAATTTCTGGTCACTGGGACCATTATCTTGATGGTATGTTTGTTATGGGTGACCCACATGACGAAAAGAGCGAATGTTTTGCACTTCGTCCAATGACTTGCCCATTCCAGTATCAGGTGTTCTTAAACCGCCAGCGTTCTTATCGTGACCTGCCAATGCGTTTAGGCGAAACCTCTACACTGTTCCGTAATGAAGATTCTGGCGAAATGCATGGTCTTATTCGTGTTCGTCAGTTCACCATCTCAGAAGGTCATCTGATTATCCGTCCTGACCAGCTTGAAGAAGAATTTAGAGGCTGTTTCGAGCTTGCCAAGGATATGATGGAAACACTAGGTCTTTGGGAAGATTGTTCTTTCCGTTTCTCTCAGTGGGACCCAGCTAACCCATCTAACAAGTATGAGGGTGAAGCAGAGCAGTGGAATGAAGCTCAAGAGATTATGGGCAATATTCTTGACCATCTAGGCATTGATTACGAAATCGGCATCGGTGAGGCTGCATTCTATGGCCCTAAGCTAGATATCCAAATTAAGAATGTATTTGGTAAGGAAGATACTCTTATCACAATTCAGATTGATATGCTGCTTGCTAAAAAGTTCGGTATGGAGTACATTGACAGCGAGGGCAAAAAGGCAACTCCTTATATTATCCACCGTACTTCTATCGGTTGTTATGAGCGTACACTGGCTCTGCTTATCGAAAAATATGCAGGTGCTCTGCCAACTTGGATGGCTCCAGAACAGGTTCGTGTAATGCCTATGACCGACCGTAACCGTGATTATGCAGAGCAGATTAAATCTGAGCTTGAAAAGAACGGCTTTAGAGTTACTCTTGATGGCAGAAGTGAAAAAATCGGCTATAAAATCCGTGAAGCACAGCTTGAGAAAGTACCTTATATGCTCGTTCTTGGTGATAAGGAAGAAGAAGCTGGTCAGGTTGCTATGCGTGACCGTAAGGACGGCAAAACAACTGTTATGCCTCTATCTGAGTTTATCGAAAAGCTCAAGTTTGAGGTTGACCATAAGTTAAAATAAAAATCAAGAATTATTAAAATTTTGTTCTAAAATGCGTGAGTGTTCGTCATATTTAAACACTTTTACTTCATATAAATGATTAGGCTCTAATGGCCCAAAGGCGAAACGACCTAAATTATCAGTGTAAACCGTTCCTATGGTTGTATCATCGCCTTTGGCACAGCCTGATTTATAAATTGTAATGAGTGCATCTTCAACAGGTTTCCCCGTATCATTTAAAACTGTGCCAATGAGTGCAGGACGGTGGTCTGATTGTAAATGTATAGTTGTTTCAATGCGTTCATGTGCATTAGGTTTTACACAAAAAGAATAATTCATAAAAAATAACCTCCATTAAAATAATTATTTAAGACATAAGGTGAAAAAATGGCTGATAAGAAAAAACTGGTAAGCGAAATTACAGCTATGGACGTTGATTTCGCACAGTGGTATACCGACATTGTAAAAAAAGCAGAAATGATAGACTATTCATCTGTTAAGGGCTGTGTTATTATGCGTCCTTACGCACAGGCTATCTGGGAGAATATTCAAAAGACACTCGATGGAATGTTCAAGGAAACAGGTCATGAGAATGTTGCAATGCCTATTTTTATTCCAGAATCTCTGCTTTTAAAGGAAGCTGACCATGTTGAGGGTTTTGCTCCTGAATGTGCATGGGTAACTCATGGCGGTTCAGAAAAGCTAGAAGAACGTCTTTGTGTACGTCCAACTTCTGAAACTCTGTTCTGTGAGCATTATGCAAAGATTGTTCGTTCTTGGCGTGACCTGCCAAAACTATATAATCAGTGGTGCTCAGTGGTTCGTTGGGAGAAGACCACACGTCCTTTCCTGCGTTCTCGTGAGTTCTGGTGGCAGGAAGGTCACACTGTTCATGCAACCGAGGAGGAAGCTCGTGAAGAAACAATGCGTATGTTAAATATTTACGCAAAATTCTGTGAAGATTACCTTGCAATCCCTGTATTAAAGGGTCAAAAGACTGACAAGGAACGTTTTGCGGGTGCGGTTGAAACTTATACTATCGAGGCTATGATGCATGATGGTAAGGCACTTCAGTCTGGTACTAGCCATTACTTTGGTGATGGTTTTGCTCGTGCATTTAATATGCAGTTTAGTGACAAGACCAACACACTTCAGTATATGCATCAGACCTCTTGGGGCGTTTCTACTCGTTTAATCGGTGCTATCATTATGACTCATGGTGATAATGAAGGCTTAGTTTTACCACCAAGAATTGCTCCATTCCAGCTTGTAGTTATTCCAGTTGCATCTCATAAGGCTGGTGTTACTGAAAAGGCTCAGGAACTATTAGAAACACTGAAAAAGGCTGGTATTCGTGCTAAAATTGACCTATCTGACAATACTCCAGGTTGGAAGTATGCAGAATATGAAATGAAGGGCTTCCCACTTCGTCTTGAGGTTGGCCCTCGTGATATTGAAAATGGTCAGTGTGTACTGGTTCGCCGTGATACTCGTGAAAAGACTTTTGTTAAGTTTGAAGATTTAACAACTGTTGTTCCACAGTTACTAGAAGAAATTCAGACCGCTTTATTTAATAAGGCACTGAAAAACCGTGAGGAGCACACTTACACTGCACATTCTCTAGAGGAAATGAAGGAAATTCTTTCTAAGAATGTTGGTTTTGTTAAGTCTATGTGGTGTGGCGATTTAGCTTGTGAGGAGAAGGTCAAGGAAGAAACAGGTATGCCTTCTCGTTGTATGCCTCTTGAACAAGAAAATCTGGGCGATGTTTGCCCAATTTGCGGAAAACCTGCAAAGAAAATGATTGTTTGGGGTATTGCATACTAATATATAACATCTATGGGGGAAACAAAAATAATGTTTCCCCCTGTTTTTAAATATGGAGATAATAGATTATGATTAAATTATCAGATAGCTTAGGTGTAGTAAATGATTTGGAGCTTGAAAATGTAGTTCCAAAAAGCATATGGGATAAAATAAGTGAATTTACATCAACATGGATAGGTGGAATTGTTGTAACAGCAGTTTTTATTGCTATTGTTATTGTTTTAGCTTTATTTTTAGTGCGTATTATAAATCATGCATTTAAAAGGACTGTTGATAAAATGCTTGCTGAAAAAAATCCAGCAGCTACCGCCTTTGCATATTTAAGATATTTAGCACTTGCGGGTATTTATTTTGCAGCTATTGCAATTATAGTAAGCAATATTCCTTGGCTTGCATCTGGTATGAATAAGCTTTTTGCAGCAGGTGGTGTGCTTGCTGTTGTAGTTGGTCTTGCATCTCAACAAGCTATGGGTTCAATGGTAAGTGGTGCTATGATTTTAGCATTTAAACCATTTGTAATAGGTGACGTTATAAATGTTGTGTCAAATAATGTTATGGGTACAGTTGAAGAAATAACACTTCGTCATACCATTATACGAACAGTTGAGAATAAACGTGTCATAATTCCAAATGATGCTATGAATAGTGCAATAATTGAAAATGCAAACTATGCTGAAACAAAGGTTTGCTTAATGCTTGATATTGGTATAACTTATGAGTCTGATATCAGCCATGCAATGCAAATTATGCGTGATGAAATTATAAACCACCCTACTTATTATGATAATCGCACAGAGGAAGATATAAAAAATGGTGCACCAGCAGTTGTGGTAAGAGTTCAAGAGCTTGCCGACTCTGCGGTTATTATTCGTGCTCAGCTTTGGGCAAAGGATAATGCAACAGCATTCCCTATGAGAAGTGATTTGTTAAAATCAATTAAGGAACGCTGTGAGAATGAAGGTGTAGATATTGCATATCCACATATTGTTGTTATGAATAAAATAAGCTAAATAAAAATGGTCTGGAGAACAAACTCCAGACCATAATTTTTTACTTTTTAAGATTTACAGGGTCAACAATAGTTTCTTTAAGTGAAGTTGCAAGCCCTGCAATGCCTTGTATCTCACTTGGAATAATAATTTTTGTTGCTTGACCATTAGCCGCAGCAGCAAAAGCTTCAAGTGCTTTGATTTTAAGCACTCCGTCAGATGGGTCAGCCTCATTTAACATACGCAGCGAATCTGCAAGTGCCTTTTGCACAGCAAGTATAGCTTCAGCCTCACCCTCTGCCTCTTTGATTTTGGACAGTTTAGTAGCTTCCGCACGAAGCACCATAGATTCTTTTTCACCTTCAGCAACCAAAATAGCAGATTGTTTTTTGCCTTCGGCTACAAGAATAGCTTCACGGCGTTCACGCTCTGCACGCATTTGCTTTTCCATAGATTCTTTGATTGCTGCTGGTGGAATAATATTTTTAAGTTCAACACGATTTACTTTTATGCCCCAATCATCAGTGGCTTCATCAAGTAAAGAACGCATCTTTGTATTGATTATATCACGGCTTGTGAGAGTTTCATCAAGCTCTAAATCACCAATAATATTACGAAGTGTAGTAGCTGTTAAATTTTCAATAGCTGCCATTGGGTTTTCAATCGCATAGGTAAATAGCTTAGGGTCAGTAATCTGAAAATATACAACAGTATCAATTTGCATTGTAACATTATCTTTTGTGATAACAGGCTGTGGCGGGAAATCAACAACTTGTTCCTTGAGCGTTACTTTTCGTGCGATACGCTCAAAAAGTGGCAGTTTAAAGTGTAAACCAGTTGCCCAAGTGCCTTGATAAGTGCCAAGACGTTCTATAATATAAGCCTTAGCCTGAGGAACAATGACGATATTAGAGGCAAGAAAGCCAACTAAAATTATAAATAAAACAATCCATAAAATAGGAATTAAGAAATCCATAAAATCAATCTTCCTTTCTGAGTGGTTCTACAACAGCTTTTACACCTTGTATAGCTATAATTTTGACGGTTTCGCCCTCGTTTATTACTTTTCCATCATCACTTTTAGCTGACCATATTTGACCAGAAACCTTAATTTGACCTTTATTACTAGCATTAGATATTTGCTCGGTAACAGTCGCAAACTGACCTATTATACGGTCTGCATTTGTTTTTGCACCCTTTGGTTTTAAAATATCCTTTGCAAGAGGTCTAATAAGACCAAGCATTATAGCTGAAACAATGGCAAAAACTATAAGCTGAACAAGAAAACCTGCGCCAAGAGATAGTGCTATAAAAGCGGCAAGACCGCCAACAGCAAACCAAATTGACACAAGGTTTAGTGTTGCAACTTCTATTGCTACACCGCCTATTAAAATAGCAATCCAAATGACAGTATAGCCAAGTTCAGACTGTGGCATAAAAATCAGCCTCCTTTGCTTACAGACAGTATAGCATAGCTTTACAACAAATAGCAAGGTTTATATGTTTTCTTGAGTTAACATATAACGTATAAATTGTTGTGCAGTTCGTGGAGAGCGTCCATTTCTTCTAAGAGCAAAACGTTCTGCAAGCATATTTAATTTATCTTGTTCTATATCCAGATTGTAGCTTTGTGCAAGCTCACTAACAATATATAAATATTCATCTTTATCAGGTACAGAAAAGGTGATTTCAAGACCGAAACGGTCAGACAGTGAAGTGATAGTCTCAAGAGTATCTCTAACGTGAATATCATCGCCTTGTCTGTCGGAAAAGCTCTCACGAATTAAATGACGGCGGTTAGAGGTTGCATAAAGCAGTACATTTTCAGGCTTGCCAGTTAAACCGCCCTCAATAAATGCCTTTAAAGTTGCGAAATTATCGTCCTCTCTGTCAAAACTTAAATCGTCCATAAATACAATTATTCTATAAGGACTGTTTTTTGCAAGTTCGCAGATTTTAGGGAAAACATGTATTTGTCTTGGTGATAACTCTATAATTTTAAGTCCCTTATCAGCGTAATCGTGTGCAACTGCTTTAACGGTTGAAGATTTACCTGTACCCTTATCACCATAAAGCAAGATATTATTTGCAGGCTTTTTATTAAGAAATGCAAGTGTGTTTGCAATAACTTGCTCTCTTTGTCGTTTATATCCTTTTAAATCTTGTAATGTTATAGCATCAGGGCATAACACAGGTAAAATTTTACCGTTTTCATTTACAGTAAATGATGAAGCTTTTGCAAAAAAACCAAATCCATTGGTTTTATAATGCTCTAAAAGTTCACTACACTCAGAAAAAGGAAATTCTCTGCACTTAGGTAAACTTGGTAGAAAATCGGCACATGAAATAAGCTCTGGGAAAGTATTTTTTATATACTTATTAAAATCTTTTGTTTTTAGCTTTAAAATCTCGCCAATGGTTTGTAAATCCAAGGTTACAGAATTTACAATATACTCATTTGGTTTTTCAAGATTTGCTGTAAGAGCGTTTTCATCACATGAGATATCATTTAAAACTGATGTGCAAGCATCATCTGTATTATAAATTTTATGGCAAAGTGATGCATAATTATTTGCAAATTCTTGTGCAGTTTTCGACTCAAAAACCGCTTTATAAGCTGAAATAATTGGTGTATCTAGTAGGTTACGCAGAGAAGATAAAAGAGAAAGTCTGATTTTAAGGGAATTTATATCCATAATAAACCTCCGAGATTATTTTTCTTTTAGCATATCACAAAGTTAAAGTATGTGCAACTAAATATAAACATGCATATGATAAAGAGGGGATAAATAATATTATTTAGAAGGGAGAAAATTTATGGCTAAAAAAATTTTAATTTGCAAATCACAAACAGAAGCGTTTAGCTGTCTTAGAATGTTGCAAGGAGCAGGTATAAGCGGTTCTTTATGTAAACCACCTAGAAAAAACAAAGACAGTGCATGCATATGGGGAGTAAAAATAAGAGATGAATATATGCAAAATGCCTTAAGACGCATGCAAGAAAAAAATTTTAAACCCGTCAGGATAGAAACGGAGAGTTAAAATGATATATTTAGATAATGCAGCAACAACGCTTATAAGACCTCCAAAAGTTATAAAAGCAGCTAATAAAGCTATTTTAAATGCGGCAGGCTATGGAAGAAGTGGACACAAAGCCGCAGTATATGCAGGCGAAATAGTTTATACTTGTAGAGAAAGAGTAAAAAGGCTATTTAACATTAAATCTCCAGAACAAGTTATATTCACGTTAAATGCTACTCATGCATTAAATCAGGCGATTTATTCATTTGCACCTAAAGCTAAAAAAATAGCAATAACAGGCTATGAGCATAATTCAATTGTAAGACCTCTTTATGCGAGAAATATAGATTATTATATTATAGAAAGTGAGCTTTTTAATGAGAAAAGTATGCTAGATGGTGTACAGAAAGCACTTGATAATGGCTGCGATTTGTTTATAATAAATCACATTTCAAATGTTTTCGGTCAGATTGCACCAATAGAACAAATAGATAAAATGTTATATGATGCAAATGCTAGTATGATTATAGATGCATCGCAATCAGCAGGTAAAAGAAAAATAGATTTGTCTAAGTTAAAATCTGTAAAAGCACTTTGCACAGCAGGGCATAAAGGACTTTTAGGCTTGACAGGTACAGGGATTTTAGTTGTTTGTACAGATGAAATTTTAGACCCTCTTATGCAAGGCGGAACAGGTAGCCTTTCAAATGATTTAAATCAGCCCTATATGCTGCCAGATAGGCTAGAAAGCGGTACACCTAATATAGTTGGTATAGCATCGCTCTCAGAGGGAATAAATTATATTTTATCATTGGATTACGAGGAAAACCTAAAACATGAGCAAGATTTGCTTAAAAAAACGGTCAAAGAGTTAAGTCAAATTTCTGATATAGAGATTTTTTCAAAAAATAAAAATCAAGCAGGTGTTTTGTCTTTTAGGCATAAAAAAATACCTTGCGAAAAAATAGCAGAAAGCTTAGCAGAAAATGATATATGCGTAAGGGCGGGGCTTCACTGTGCACCACTTGCACATAAATCTGCTGGCACGCTTGAAACTGGCACAGTCCGCCTTTCATTTGGCTTTAATACAAAAATGAGTGATATAAATCAGTTTGCTTTGAAACTTAAAAAAATTTAAAAAAATAATGATAAAATATGAAAAATAAGTGAAATCTATTCACAGTAAGATTAGTATGTGATAGAATAAAAGTGGTTTTATTTTAAATAATGCGTTACACTCTGCCGAATTCAACATTCGGCAGGGTGCAATGAGCGGAACTTTATGAAATAGGTGTATTTAATAATGGAATTTTGGGAAAATTATTGGCTGCTTGTCAAAAATGGCTCAATTACAGATATAATAGATATTGCGATAGTCGCTTTTTTGGTCTATCATCTCATTCGTTTTGTTAAAAATACAAGTGCAGAAAGGCTGCTTAAAGGTGTTGTTATTTTGCTTGCAGCCCAGCTTATAGCTTCAAGAGCATATCTAAACACCATTAGCTTTGTACTGGAAAAAACATTCTATTATGGTGTTATCGCACTTTTAATTGTGTTCCAGCCAGAGCTTCGTAGACTGCTTGAGCAGATTGGTATGGGTCATGTCACAAGACTTCTTGTGCGTCGTGAAAATGGTCAAACAGAAATTGATTATGCAATAACTCAAACTGTGCTTGCATGCGAGTCTATGAGCTGGTCAAGAACAGGTGCTCTTATGGTCTTTGAAAGAATGGAGCGACTTGGCGAAGTTACAAAAACTGGCACTCGTATAGATGCAGAGCCTTCTGCTGAACTTATAAAAAACATATTTTATCCTAAATCCCCATTGCATGATGGTGCAATGGTTTTAAGAGATGGCAGAATACATTCAGCAGGTTGTGTGTTGCCGCTTTCTAAAAATTTAAATTTAAGCCGTGAACTTGGTACAAGACATAGGTCAGCGGTTGGTATGAGTGAGGTTTCTGATGCGGTAATTGTTGTTGTTTCAGAGGAAACTGGTGCAATTTCTGTGGCTATTGGCGGTATGCTTAAACGTCAGCTTGATTCAGAAACACTCAGAAAAATATTAGAGGCTGAACTTATAACAAATACGGTGGATAAAAAGAAGAAGAAAAGCAACTTATTAGCGGGTAGGAAGGATAAAAAATGAATTTCTTAAAAGAACATAATGTCTTTTTGAAAATATTATCTTTGCTTATAGCAATTTTCCTATGGTCTTTTGTGCTTTTATCTGAGAATCCTATAAAAACTCAAACATTCTCAAACCAAATAGTGCAAGAAATAGGAACAGAAGCCTTGGAAGAACGTGGGCTTATGATGGTTAACACCGAACAGGCAAAAATAACCCTAAAAGTCACTGGTACAAGCAGAGATATGGCTAACCTTACAGCTTCAGATATTATAGCTCAGGTCGATTTGTCTAATATACAAGAAGCTGGGGTATACTATATTCAACCAGGAATAACTGTGCAAAAAACAATAGAATCAGTGTCTTTTCAGCCTAGAAGATTACAAATTACCATAGAAAATGTTATAACTAAAGAAGTTCCTGTAAAGGTTACAACAATGAATACGCTTGGAGAAAATCAGTTTATAGATGATTTATCACCAAGTGAGGAAAGTATAGAAATCACTGGTGCAGAAAGCGTTGTAAATACTGTTGATTATGCACTTTTAACTGTGGATTTAGAGAATATAACAAAAAATAAAGCTCAAACTTGTAGAGTTGCACTTTATACCGCTGAAGATGCACTTGTTGACTCTGATTTTTTAAAGCCAGAGGTTGAAACTCTTGATGTTACAGTTGGACTAAATCAAGTCAAGACTGTTCCATTAAGTATAAATGTTGTTTCATCAACTACATTAAGCAAGGACTTAGTTACAGTTACTATTGCACCTGAACAAATTAGAGTCTATGGTAAAGAAGATGCTCTTAGTCAGTTAAGTTCAATAAACCTTGGTTCAATAAATCTTGCAGATGTTAATGCAGATGGTGAAGAACATGCTTTCACAATTAAGTTGCCTGATGGTGTAAAGCTTATGGAGGGAGAACCTAAACAGGCAAGAGTTAAACTCTCTATGAAAGATGGTATTTCTAGAACATTAACTGTCACTGATATTAGACTAGAAGATACATCTGGTGAGAAAGATGTGTATTTGGAGAATGCTTCTCTTGATGTCAAAGTTGAGGGAAAAGCCAATGTGATGGCTAATATTAAGCCAGAAAATCTACATGTTACTGTAAAAGTTGATTCATCGACACTTGAAGCAGGTACACATGATGTACCTTGTCAAATTTCATGTGATATAAGCGGAGTTAAAATATTAAATGAAAACCCAACAATTAAAGTTATTGTTATGCAAAAAGAGGAGGTGGGAAGTTGAGTATTTATGTATCGGGTATTCGTTTGCCATTTGATGAGCCAGAATACTTAGCAATAGATGAAGCTTATAAAAAAACCAAGCTTTCACATATAAATGTACCAAATGCTTTTATTTATCGTGTGTCAATAGATGCAAGACGTGGTAAAATATCTAAGGTTTACACTGTAATTCTTGATGGTGTTCAAAACGAGCAGAAAATTGTAGAAAAGCTAAATGATTCTAACATTAGATATCGCAAGATAGAACCATTTGAGCCTATACTCGGTAAAAAGAAACTGGAGAATAGACCTGTTGTAATAGGTTTTGGCCCAGCTGGTTTATTTGCTGCATATATTCTTGCAAAATACGGTTATAAACCTATTGTAATTGAACGTGGCGATAAAATAGCCCAAAGAGATAAAAAAGTGGAGAGCTTTTGCAACGGCGGTACGCTTGATACAAATTCAAATATCCAGTTTGGTGAGGGCGGTGCAGGAACATATTCCGATGGCAAACTTACAACAAGAATAAATGACACTAGATGCGATGAGGTTTTAAAAATTCTTGTTAAATTTGGTGCTCCTAAGGAAATTTGCACTCAAGCTAAACCGCATATAGGTACTGATATACTTAAAAATGTTGTTTGTGCTATGCGTGACGAGATTATACGCCTAGGTGGTCAGGTTTATTTTAGAACTGCACTTACAGGTATTAAGGTTTCAAATGGAAATTTAGTGGCTATTAAGACTGAAAGCGGAGAAATTCCATGTGAGCAAGCAATCCTTGCTATCGGTCACAGTGCCAGAGATACATTTGAAATGTTATATAAAGAGGGTATACAGCTTGAGCCTAAGCCTTCTTCTGTGGGTGTGCGTATTGAGCATTTACAGCAAAAAATAAATAATGCACTATATGGCAATTTGACTGATAAGTTTAATTTACCTCCAGCTGAGTATAATTTATCACATAGAGAGCAAGGCAGAGCTTGTTATTCTTTCTGTATGTGCCCAGGGGGACAGGTTGTAGCTGCTCAAAGCGAAGAAAACACCGTTGTGACAAATGGTATGAGCTATCATGCAAGAAATGGACTAAATGCTAACTCTGCACTTGCGGTAAGCGTTGACCCATCAGATTTTTATAATGGCACTCCGCTTGGTGGTGTAGAGTTTCAAAGAAAAATCGAAAAAGCAGCATTTATGGCAACTGGTGGTTATAAAGCACCTTGTCAAAAGGTTGGAGATTTTCTTGAAGATAAAAGAAGTAAAAACTGTGGTGAGGTTAAACCAACTTATCCAATCGGTGTGGAATATGGCAGTATAGCTGATTGTCTGCCTGAATTTGTTGTAAATCAGCTTAAATTAGGGCTTGGTGCATTTGGTAAGAAAATTCGTGGATTTGATGATAAAAATGCACTGCTTACCGCACCAGAAACCCGCACATCTTCTCCTGTGCGTATTAGCCGTGGTGAAAACCTTTACAGCCTTACAGCAAATGGACTTATACCAACTGGTGAGGGTGCAGGCTATGCAGGCGGTATTATGTCCGCTGCGGTAGATGGTATTCGTGCTGCAAGCTGTATTTTAGAGCAATATGCAGCAGATTGAGAAAGGGATTTAAACAATGATTCAAAAGGCTTTAGTTAAGAAAATTTTAGATAATACACACGCTGAAATTGAAGTGCAGCGTCAAAGTGCTTGTGGTCATGACTGTGCAAGCTGTGGCGGTTGTGGTGCACCTCAAGAGCGTATAAAAGCAGTTGCAATAAACAAAGTTCAAGCTGAGGTGGGTGATATTGTAACCATTGAGGGCGAAAACAAACAAATTCTTCGTATGGCTGCAATAGTTTATACCATGCCTATTGTTATGTTTTTTGTGTTTGTTATCATTGCAAGCCTTGCAGGAGCGAAAGAGGGCATTGCAACTGGTATCGGCTGTATAGGCATTGTAATAGGTATTGCTTTTTCTGTGCTTTATAATAAAAAAGTTAAAAAAGAAGGTAAAACTTTTTTCACAATTATTAAAAAAGGTTAAAATTTAAAATTTAGACACAAAATATACTTTTAAGTAAATTATAAACTAAAAATTAAAAATACTTATATATATCTTAGCAGTTAATATATAAAATGAAATAATTCTGCCTGTATATGCTTTTGCAGGCAGTCTTGTTTTTTTCTTAAAAATCTTGTAAAATGGAGTGAATACTCAAATGTTTGGTTTTATACGTCCAGTAAAGCCCGAACTTAAAGTGCGTGAAGTAGAACGGTTTAAACAGGTTTATTGTGGCTTATGTCATGCAATAAAAGAAAAGTATGGGAATTTTCATACCATGTTTTTAAGCTATGATATGACTTTTATGGCTTTACTTCTAAGCAGTTTAGAAGAAGATGAGCCAAGTGTAACTTATAAAAGATGTGTGGCAAGTCCGATAATAAAAAAACCAAGCTGCACTATGGACAGTGGTATAGAACATACTGCGAATTTAAGCGTACTTTTAAATTATCATAAACTGAACGATACTATAATGGACGAGAAAACTGTAAAACGCTCGGCGGCGAGAGTTTTAAAGGTAATGGCAAAGCCTGCATATAAAAAGGCTAGCATTGAAAATCCAAAAGCAGACCAAATAATGCGTAAATGCCTTTATGAATTAAGTGAAATTGAAAAAGCTAACACGGCTTCACTTGACAAACCAGCAGATGCTTTTGCAAGACTTATGACATGTGCAGTCAAGGACAATTATTCTGATTACACAAAGAGAGTTTTAAAACAGCTTTTTTATCACACTGGCAGATGGGTTTATTTAATAGATGCTTGTGCAGATTTAAAAGATGATTTAAAAGCTGGGTTATATAATCCAGTGGCGTTAAGATTTGGGCTTAATGAGCCTGATTTATCAAAGGTAAGAGAACCTCTTGAGATAACGCTTGAGAGGTCACTCATAGATATTTATAATGCATTTCAGCTGCTCGATATCAAAAGAGATTACGAGCTGATGGAAAATATAATTTGTCTTGGCATGCCGATGGTGACTCGGCAGGTACTGGACGGAACTTATCAATCGAACGGAGGACAAAACAGGCATGGATCCTTATAAAGTGCTTGGCGTAACCCCACAAACAAGTGACGATGATGTCAAGCGTGCATATCGTGAGCTTGCCAGAAAATTTCATCCGGATAATTATGTGGGAAACCCGCTTGCAGACCTTGCGGAAACACGCATGAAGGAAATAAATGAAGCGTATGATATGATTATGAATGCTCGTGCTTCGGGTGGTAGTGCAGGTAGCTCTGCAAACCAAGGTTCGAGTTACAGCAGCAGTCAAAATGGTTCTTATAGTAGCTATGGCAGCACAAACGGTGGCATATATACTCAGGTTAGAGATGCTATAAATAAGGGCAATATCGCTCTTGCAGAGGAGCTTTTAAATAGAGAACCTACCAGAACTGCTGAATGGCATTTCCTTAAAGGAACAGTTTTCTATCGCAAAGGCTGGTATGATGAGGCTAGAATGTATTATATGAAAGCTTGTGATATGGAGCCTAATAATCAGGAATATAGAAATGCACTTAATATGCTTAATATGGGTGCTGGTTATGGTGGTTATCGCCCTATGACATCTATGAGTATGTGCGATTGCTGTACTACAATGATGTGTATGAACTGTTGTTGTAATGGCTGTTGTGGAGGCGGTTGCTAAATGAAAAGTTCGGCACAGATTGCATATGAGGGACTTTTAACAGCACTTTCAGTGGTGCTATTATGGCTTGCAGCAGCTGTGCCAGCAATCGGTTTTGGTGGCTGTATTTGTGCAGGCGTTTTACCCGCTGTTATGTTATCAAAAAGAAAGGTAAGAGCAGGGGCTATTATTTATACTTCAACTATGGTTTTAGCTTTTATTTTATTGCCTAATAAAAGATATGCTGTGGCTTACGCTTTGTTTTTTGGTATTTATCCATTTATTAAATATGCAATAGAAAGACTTAATAATTTGCCGCTTGAATGGGTTTGTAAACTTATTTATGGGGCTATTACACTTGTAATTTTATATTTTATTATAAAATTAGGTTTTTTTATGCTTGGTGGTAGATTGTCAAATCAGCCTATTTTTATACTTGTAGCCTTATTTTTTATGGCATTTATCTTTTATGATATTGCTTTTTCCAAAATAATTGCCTTATTTAATGTATTTTTTAGATATGTAAAATAGGGGTGAAAGGGATTGATTTACAAATGAAAAGCATGACTGGTTATGGCAGAGCAAGGGAAGCATCAAATGAGAGAGAGATTGTTGTTGAACTTCGTGCTGTAAATCATCGTTATTTAGACGTAAATGTAAAAGCTCCTCGTGGATATGGTTTCTTAGAGGAAGCTATAAAAAAACTTGCAGCTAGTAAAATTTCAAGAGGTAAGGTTGATGTTTATATAAGCGTTACTGACTTAGCTGCTCAAGAAACCACTATAACACTAAACCATGAGCTTGCACAGAGCTATTTTGATGCACTCGTTGAGCTTAGAGATGCACTCCATTTGCATGACGACATAAGCGTAATGAGTATTGCTAAAATGCCTGATGTGCTTGTAAGTCAGCGTGTTGAGGTTGATGCAGATGCACTTACTGCCAGTGTAAGTGAGGTTTTTAATGAGGCTGTTAAACTGTTTGATGAGATGCGTCAAATCGAGGGCGAAAAACTTGCTGATGATATTAGAAATCGCATGAATACAATAAAGGAAGTTGTAGAGCAGGTTGAAATTCGCTCTCCAGAACGTGTTACAGCTTATCGTGAAAAGCTAGAAAAACGCATGAATGAAATTTTAGCCGATTCTACTGTTGATGAGCAGAGAATACTAACAGAAGCAGCTATTTTTGCTGATAAAACCGCTGTTGATGAGGAAACTGTTAGACTTAGAAGCCATTTAGACCAGCTTGATAATATGCTTAAGGATTCTAACCCTGTTGGCAGAAAGCTTGATTTTCTCGTGCAGGAAATGAACAGAGAAGCTAATACCATTGGCTCTAAGGCAAATGACAGCATTTTGGCAAATTATGTGATTGCACTAAAGGCTGAAATTGAAAAAATCCGTGAGCAAATTCAAAATATTGAATAAAAAATTTAAAATGGAGTGATATGATGAAACTTATCAATATTGGTTTTGGTAATATGGTATCGGCAAACAGACTTATAGCCATTGTAAGCCCAGAATCCGCTCCAATTAAGCGTATAATTCAGGAAGCTAGAGACAGGGGTATGCTTATAGATGCAAGCTATGGCAGGCGTACCCGTGCAGTATTAATAACAGATAGTGACCATGTTATTTTATCTGCTATTCAGCCAGAAACCATAGCGGGAAGAACAGAAAACTTAGAGGGTGAGGACAGAAATGAATAAAAATGGAAAGCTATATGTATTTACAGGCCCATCAGGTACAGGAAAGGGCACTATTTTAAGTCAGGTACTTAAACAAGATGCAAGATTATTTCTGTCCGTATCTGCAACAACAAGAGCTCCAAGAGAAGGTGAAATCCATGGTGGACATTACTACTTTCTGGACAAGCAAACTTTTGAGGATAAAATAAACAAAGGTGAGTTTTTAGAGTATGCTCAGTATGTTGGAAATTATTATGGCACACTTGAAGAGCCTGTCAATGAGCAGCTTAAAAATGGAAATGATGTTATACTTGAAATAGAAGTTCAAGGTGCGATGCAGATACATGAAAAACGTCCAGATGCTGTTATGATTTTTGTAGCTCCGCCATCTATTGAGGAGCTTGAAAGACGTCTTGTAGGTCGTGGAACAGAAAATCCTGAAAAAGTTGCAGCTCGTATGAAAACAGCTGAGGAAGAACTTAAACAGGCTGATAAATTTGATTATATTATTGTAAATGATGATTTGGACTGTGCAATAGCTGATTTGCTCGCCATTTTACGAGCAGAACGTTGCAGAAATTCCAAACTATAAAATAAACTTAGTAAAGAGGTAAGAAAATATGTTAAAACCATCAATGAATGAACTTATGAAAAAAGTAGGTAATCGTTATCTGTTAGTTAACCTTGCAGCTCAAAGAGCAAGAGATATTGCTGAGGAGGCTGAACAAGCTGGTGAGCCTTTAGACGATAAGGCTGTAAAATTAGCACTTGATGAAATCGCTGCTGGTACTATCGTTTATAAGGCTGGTGCTAAAATTACAACACCAGATATCCCTATGATTCGTGAAATGGGTACTCTTGATTTTGATGATGATGAGGACGTTGAGGAAATCGACCTTGATGAAGAAGGCATAGACGAAGATGATGAAGACGATATGGACGAGGTCGATGAATAATGTCTGCTCTTTCGGGAAAGTCGGTTGTATTATGTGTAACAGGTGGTATAGCTGCTTATAAAGCAGCTGATATCATCTCAAGACTGCGTAAAAAAGGTGCAAATGTTTTTGTTATTATGACAAAATCTGCAACCGAGTTTATAACTCCGCTTACACTTGAAGTTTTATCTGGAAATCGAGTGGTAACAGATATGTTTTCCCGTGATTTTACTTGGGAAGTTGAACATATTTCACTTGCAAAGCGTGCAGACGTATTTGTTATTGCACCTGCAACCGCTAATGTTATAGGTAAGGCTGCTCATGGTATAGCTGATGATATGGTAACAACCACTCTTATGGCTACAAAAGCTCCTATGGTTATTGCTCCTGCTATGAATACTGGTATGTATGAAAACCCAGTAGTGCAAGAGAATATAACTATACTTGAAAATCGTGGGGTTAGATTTGTACAGCCTGCAAGTGGTAGACTGGCTTGTGGTGACAGCGGAAAAGGTAAGCTTGCAGAGCCAGAAACTATTGTAAATGAAATCTGTGCTGCGGCTATGAAACAAGATTTAAAGGGTAAAACAATTCTTGTAACTGCTGGCCCTACAAGAGAGGCAATAGACCCTGTGCGTTTTATCTCCAATCACTCAACTGGTAAAATGGGTTATGCTATCGCTCAAAATGCTAGTATGCGTGGTGCTAAGGTTATTTTAGTGTCTGGTCCAGTAGCTCTTGAAACACCTTATGGTGTAGAGCGTGTAAATGTTTCATCAGCTAGAGATATGCATGATGCAGTTATTTCTAGACTAGATAAAGTCGATTGGGTTATAAAATCGGCAGCTGTTGGCGATTACCGCCCTGAAACAACTGCTGATGAAAAAATCAAAAAGAAAGACGATGATATGTCTATAAGCCTTGTAAGAAATCCAGATATTCTTGCAGAAATCGGCAGTAAAAAGCAAAATCATCAACTGGTTTGTGGTTTTTCTATGGAAACTCAGGATTTACTTAACAATTCAAGAGCAAAACTTCAAAAGAAAAACTGTGATATGCTTGTTGCAAATAATCTCAAAACCGAAGGTGCAGGTTTTGCACATGATACAAATGTTGCAACTCTACTTTATCGTGATGGCACACATGAACCACTAAGCCTTATGCAAAAAGATGATTTAGCAAGCATTGTGCTTGACAGATTATTAAAGCTGTCAGAGCAAAAGGACTAATAAAAATGGCTGAAAAAATTTGTGCTGTGGCTATTGCAGCGTCAACATTTGCTATTGATAAACTCTATGATTATACTTTGCCATCGGCACTGGTGCATAAAGCCCAAATAGGCTGTCGTGTGCTAGTGCCTTTTGGCAGAGGTAATAAACATATTGAGGGAATTATTTTAGCATTTCGTGAAAAAAGTGAATTCCAAAAATTAAAGCCTATTGATGATGTACTTGATGTAACGCCTGTACTTGATAGTGAGCAAATTAAGCTTGCTATTTGGCTCCGTGAGCGTCTTGCCTCAACATTTTACGACTGTATACATGCAATGTTACCTGTTGGATTGTGGTTTCGCAGAAATGACACTTATACACTTATTGCAGATAAAGAAACAGTAGATAAACTGAAACAAACTGAATATGCTAGTATTCTTTCATGCTTTTCTGATGAAAAAAGCCTAACTCTTGAGCAAATAAGAACTATAAAGGGCAATCAAAGTATACTAATGAAATTAGATGCCCTGTGTAAACAGGGAATTTTGCGTTATGACAGTAAAATAACACAGAAAACAAATGATAAAACAACTAAAATGTATAGGCTTATATGCGATTATGCCGAGGCAATAGAAAAAGAAGGCAAAAGCAAAAGAAATGCTGTAAGGCTTGATGTTATTTCTTGCCTTGCCGATGGCGAGCAAATGAGCAAACAAGAGCTTAAATACATGACTGGTGTTTCCGATGCAATACTTAAAGGTATGGTTAGAAAAGGTATACTTGAGTGTACAGAGGAGGAAACATTTAGAGCACCAGATTATCAAGATGTTGAGATTTTGCCACAAAATCCACTTTCAAACGCTCAACAAAGTATATATGAAGATATAAAAGCTTTATATGAAAATGAAAAAAATCAAACAGCTTTGCTTTATGGTGTCACTGGTAGCGGAAAAACTCAAATTTATCTGCATTTAATTGAAGATGTGCTCAAAAATAATCAGTCTGCTATTGTTCTTGTGCCAGAAATTGCTTTGACACCTCAGTTTATTAAGGTTTTTACAGCAAGATTTGGCGAGGAAGTTGCTGTTTTACACTCAGCTCTTGGCGTTGGTGAGCGATACGACAGCTGGAAAAAAATCAAAATGGGACTATGTAGAGTTGTTATAGGCACTCGTTCAGCTGTTTTTGCACCTGTAAAATCACTTGGGCTTATAATAATAGATGAGGAGCAAGACAGTGCATATCAGTCTGAGCAGTCTCCACGCTATCATGCAAGAGATGTTGCTCTTTATAGAACAATGCAAAGTAACTCCTTATTACTTCTTGGCTCAGCCACTCCATCAGTTGAAAGCTTTTACAGAGCTGAACAGGGCATTTATAAATTATTTGAGCTTAGTGAGAGATATGGTAACAGCTCACTTCCAGATGTTATAATAGCCGATATGAGAGGTTTGGCAAGAGAGGGTATAATAGGCTCAATAAGTCCAACATTAAAACAGCATATAGAGCAAAACTTAGAAAATAAAGAACAGACTATACTGTTTTTAAACAGGCGAGGAAGTAATAGAATTGTAGGCTGTTCTATGTGTGGTTGGGTTCCTGAATGTCCATCATGTTCAACAACTATGACATATCATGCAGTTAATTCTCGTGCTATGTGTCATTATTGTGGTGCATCTATTAAACTTAAAAATGTGTGTCCTGAATGTGGCAGTAACCATTTGTTTTTTGAAACGGCTGGTACTCAGCATGTAGAGGGTGAGCTTAAACAGCTTTTTCCAGAGGCAAAAATTATAAGAATGGACGCAGATACAACATCTAGAAAAAATTCACATGAAACTTTGCTTGATAGTTTTGCAAATGGTGAGGCAGATATTTTAATAGGCACTCAAATGGTGACAAAAGGACTTGACTTTGAAAATGTAACTTTGGTTGGTGTTTTGGAGGCTGACCAGTCGTTATATGCACAGGATTATAGAGCAGAAGAACGCACATTTTCACTTATAACTCAGGTTGTAGGCAGGGCAGGTAGACGAAATACCAAAGGCAGGGCTATAATTCAGACATTTTCACCTAATCACCCTGTACTTTTAAATGCTGCAAGACAAGACTATACTGCTTTTTATAGAAATGAGATTGAAAAGCGTATGGCTTTAAGATGTCCGCCAGCCGCACAGCTTCTATTTATCTGTGCAAGCGGTGAAAATGAACGCACTGTTATAGAGTCCTTAATAAGACTTAAAAGCCGCTTAAATGGTCTTATGCAAGGTCAATTTTCCGATTTTTCTTATCCTGTTTTAGGGCCAGCAGCGGCTTCTATGGTCAAAATATCTGGAAGATATCGTTATCATTTAACTATAAGATGCCCTGAAAGCAAACGCAGAAAACAACTTATAAACGGTGTTTTGTGTGAGTTTTCAGGCGATAAACTAAATAAAGGTGTTAGTTTACATATTGAACTAAACCCAGATTCTATATAATTTTAAAAAGGGGTCATTAAAAATGGCAATTCGTAACATACTAACTAAGGGCGATGAAATGTTAAATAAAAAGTGTCGTCCTGTAACTCAGTTTGATGAGCGTTTACATCTGCTTTTAGATGATATGAGAGATACACTTTTAAATTCAAATGGTGTAGGTCTTGCAGCTCCTCAAATTGGTATTCTTCGCAGAGTGGTTTTAGTGCTAGATATTAAAAAAGACCCAGAAGAAGTTGTAGAGCTTATAAACCCAGAGGTTATTGCTGTAAATGAGCTAGAGCCAACTATTGAAGGTTGTCTTTCTGTTCCAAATGTATATGGCTATGTAATGCGTCCAACTTGGGCAAAAATCAGAGCTCAAGACAGATATGGTAACTGGTTTGAGCGTGAGGGTGAAGAAATCGTTGCTCAGTGTTTCTGCCATGAAACCGAGCATTTAGACGGTCATCTATTTACAGAAAAAGTAACTGAGTATGTTGACGTTGAACAGTTGGAGGAAGAATGAGAATTTTATTTATGGGAACACCAGATTTTGCTGTTCCATGTCTTGAAAAACTTATTAAAGATGGTCACAATATAGTTGGAGTGCTAACTCAGCCAGATAAGCCACAAGGCAGAAAAATGAAACTCACTCCGCCACCTGTAAAAGAGCTTGCACTTCAAAATAACCTTGAAGTTTATCAGCCAGAAAGCCTTAAAAATGATGCTATAAAGCAACTTTTAGAGGACAAACAGCCAGAACTTATTGTTGTTGTGGCTTATGGTAAAATCTTGCCTAAATATGTGCTTGATTTTCCTAAATATGGCTGTATAAATGTGCATGGTTCGTTACTTCCAAGATGGCGAGGGGCTGCACCTATTCAGTGGTCAATTATTGCAGGCGATAAAACCGCAGGCGTTACTACTATGAAAATGGCTGAAGGTCTTGATACTGGCGATATGCTGCTTAAATATGAAACCGAAATCGCTCAGACCGAAACCGCAGGTGAGTTATTTGACAGACTTGCTTTAAATGGTGCAGAGCTTTTACACGATACAATCGAGCAGATTGACAGCATTGTTCCAGAAGTGCAAGACGAAAGCAAGGCTAATTATGCACATATGCTTGATAAGCAGATGGCACAAATAGACTGGTCAAAATCAAATAAAGAGATTGACTGTTTAATTCGTGGATTAAATCCTTGGCCTGTTGCACTTACAACATTAAATGGTGAGAGATTAAAAATTTATTCTGCAAGCCTTCAAAATGCATCTGGTAAAGCAGGCGAAGTTTTAAAGGCTGATAGTAAAAATGGTCTTTTAGTTGCTTGTGGCGAGGGTGCAATGCTATTAAATGAAATTCAAGCGGTTGGCGGAAAACGTATGAACGCAAAAGATTATCTTCGTGGGCATAAAATAGAAGTAGGAAGCATCTTAGGGGAATAATATTTTATAGAAAGCAGGTGCTTTTATGCCGTATTTCTACGGATTTGATTATTATTATATCGTTTTGGTATTGCCTTGCATTTTCTTTGCAATGTGGGCACAATTTAAGGTAAATTCCACTTTTAAAAAATATTCTGCTGTTAGAAGTAGGAGAGGTTTAACAGGTTCACAGGCAGCCGAGGCTGTACTTCGTGCGTCAGGCGTTTATAATGTTAGAGTTGAACGTGTTGCGGGTCATTTAACTGACCATTATGACCCTAGAACAAATGTTATTAGGCTTTCTGATAGTGTTTATTCATCAACCTCGGTTGCATCAATCGGTGTTGCGGCACATGAGGCAGGTCATGCTGTGCAATATGCGAGAAATTATGCACCTATTAAATTAAGAGCTGCTATTATTCCTATTACTAATATAGGCTCAACTCTTGCTATGCCGCTTATTTTAATCGGTCTTGTGTTTAGCTTTGGCGGACTTATAACGCTTGGCATTATATTTTTTGCTTTTGCAACTTTATTTCAGTTAATCACATTGCCAGTTGAGTTAGATGCATCTCGTAGAGCATTAGCAGCAATAGAAAATGGTGGCTTGCTCTATGAAGATGAACACAAAATGGCTAAAAAGACACTTTGGGCAGCTGCTATGACTTATGTCGCAGCGTTAGCTGTTTCTCTTGCACAGCTTTTAAGACTGATTTTATTATTTGGAGGTAGAGGCAATAGAGATGACTAAACCTACAAACGCAAGAGAAGTTGCAGCATTTACTCTTTTTGATATGACTGAAAAAGGTGCTTGGTCTGAGGGTGCATTGCATCACTATTTACAGCTTGCAGAGCTGTCGGGTCGTGATGCAGCACTCGCTGCAAGGCTTGCTTATGGCACGTTGCAAAACCAAGCTATGTGCGATTTTTACATCAGAAAATACTCTAAAATCAGACTTGCTAAAATAAAGCCTAGAGTTTTAGAGCTTATGAGAATGGGTGTATATCAGCTAACAATGCTTGACAGAATACCAGCTCATGCAGCTACAAGTGAAACTGTAAAGTTAATTCGAAAATATGGCAAAGCTGACGAAAGAGCAGCAGGTTTTGCAAATGGAGTTTTACGCTCTATTGCAAGAGATAAAGAGAATAATAAACTTCCGCACCCAGATTGCCCAGATAAAGAGAGCTATTATGCACTTAAATACACTCACCCTGAGTGGCTAATGCGAAAACTGAGCAGTCAGTATGGACAAAGGCAAAGTCAGCAAATAGCCGAGGCAAATAATGAAATTGCACCGATTTCTGTTAGAATAAACAGCCAAAAAACAACAAAAGATGAAGTTTACAACTCGCTTTTAAATGATGGCTTTACAGTAGAATATCACCCTACAATGAATAATATTTTGCTTTGTAGTGGGGGGATATTGCAAAAAATAAGCTGTTTATAGAGGGTAAAATAACCGTTCAAGATGCGGCAAGTGCAGCAGCGGTTGAGGTTTTAGACCCAAAACCAGATATGAAAATTATAGATTGCTGTGCTGCCCCTGGGGGAAAAACCTTTTATATAGCTGAAAAAATGCAAAATAAAGGTCAGCTTATAAGCTGTGATATTTATGAGCATAAGCTTAAAAAAATAGATGAGGGTGCAAAACGTTTAGGCTTTGACTGTATAAAAACACGTCTTGCAAACTCTGAAGTTTATCAGCCAGAGCTTGAAAAATGGGCTGATGTAGTTATGTGTGATGTTCCATGCTCTGGTCTTGGAATTATCAGAAAAAAACCAGAAATTCGCTTTAAAACAGATGAAGAATTATCAGCACTGCCTGAAATTCAGTTAAGTATACTTAAAAACTGTGCAAATTATGTTAAAATAGGCGGCAGTATAGTTTATTCTACTTGCACTATTTTACAAAGAGAAAATCAAGATGTTGTAAATGCATTTTTGAAAGAAAACAAAGATTTTGTTTTAGAGCCATTTAACCACTCAGTTTGTGGTCAAACAGATGGTATGATAACACTTTTACCTCATTTACATAAGACAGATGGATTTTTTATCGCAAAATTAAGGAGAAAATCATGACGCTAGAGGCAAATAAAACTGAAATAAAAACACTTAATATAGATGAGCTTAAACAGGCTTTAACCGATATGGGTGAAAAGCCTTTTCGTGCTAAACAGATTTTTAAATGGTTGCATTTGCCAGTAAGCTCATTTGAAGAAATGAGCGACCAATCAAAAGCTTTACGTCAAAGATTAGAAGATAAGTTTATATTAACCGTTCCGCATATTGAGCGTAAACAAGTTTCAAAACTTGACGGCACAATTAAATACTTATGGCGTATGCAAGGCGGCGATTGTGTGGAAAGCGTGCTTATGCGTTATGAGCATGGAAACACAATTTGTGTGTCTACTCAGGTTGGTTGTAGAATGGGTTGCAAATTCTGTGCATCTGGTCTGTTTGGTTTAAAACGTAATCTATCAGCAGGTGAAATTTTAGACCAAGTTTTATTTGCTCAAAAAGATTCAGGTCTAAAGATAAGTAATATTGTACTAATGGGGACTGGTGAACCACTAGATAATTATGATAATGTACTAAAATTTTTGCATTTAGTATCCAGTCCTGACGGTATTTGTATAGGTCAACGTCATATATCCTTGTCAACTAGCGGTTTAGCTGATAAAATAGAGAAGTTAGCACAGGAGAAATTACAGATAACTTTATCAATTTCGCTACATGCTCCAGATAATGAAAGCAGAGAGAAAATTATGCCTGTTACCCGTAGTTTCCCTGTGGAGCGACTTATGAAAGCTTGCAGATATTATTTTGATACTACTGGTCGAAGAATTTCTTATGAATATGCTATGTCAAGAAATATAAGTGACCGTCCATGGCAAGCAAAGCAGCTTGCAAAGCTACTTCATGGCAGACCATGCCATGTAAACTTAATTCCGCTCAATCCTGTTAAAGAAAGTGATGTTCAGCCATCTACAAAAGAGGCTGTGCGTAAATTTCAGCAGATTCTAACGCAAAATGGTATAACTGCCACCGTTCGCCGTAGGCTAGGACCTGATATAGATGCGGCATGTGGTCAGTTACGCCGTAGAACCATAGAAGAAGGTGAGTCTAAATGATAACCTATGGAGATACCCATCAAGGTATGGTCAGAACAAATAATCAAGATGGTTACGTTATCGAAATATTTGACGACCAGAAAACTGTACTTTTAGTTGTATGTGATGGTATGGGTGGTGCAAATGCGGGCAATGTTGCAAGCCATGTTGCACTTGAGATTTTCTCCAGCAATGTGCAGAACCAATTTGAAAATGAGATGGACGAAACTGCAACCGAAGATATGCTTAGAATAAGTGCACAAAATGCAAACAGGGCAGTTTATGAAATTTCTTTAAAACAACCTGAATGTCGTGGTATGGGTACAACACTTGTCGGTGCGATTGCACAGGGTGAAAAGGTAACACTTATAAATATTGGTGACAGTCGTGCATATGTAATCACAAAAGAAGATATCAAACAGATTACAGAAGACCATTCTTTTGTACAGGAAATGGTTAGAAAAGGTAAATTAACACCAGAAGAAGCACGAAATCACCCACATAAAAACTTGATAACCCGTGCCATTGGCGTTGATACATTTGTAGACAGCGATTTGTTTCACTACACAATGGAAAAAGATGATATTTTACTTTTATGCTCAGATGGTCTTAGTGGTATGGTTGAAGACTATGAGATAGCAAATATAGTGCGTGAAGCAGAGTCACTTGAACAGGCGGTCAATACGCTTATTATGCGTGCCTGTGACAACGGAGGTTTAGACAACATTACCGCAGCACTTTATAGCTGTGCAGACCTTAAATTAGGAGATTAAATCATATGGATAAATACATTGGAACCTTGCTGGGCGGTCGATATGAAATCTTGGACATATTAGGCGTCGGTGGCATGGCAATCGTGTATAAAGCAAGATGTAGGGTGCTTAATCGCTATGTTGCGATTAAAATGCTCAAGGAAGAATTTCTTCAAGATGAAGAATTTCGTCGCAGATTTTATAACGAATCACAAGCAGTTGCAAAGCTTTCACACAACAATATTGTAGCGGTATACGATGTTGCAAGAACCGACACACAGGACTATATTGTTATGGAGCTTATAGATGGTATTTCACTAAAGGAATATCTTCAAAAGAAAGGTCATCTTTCTTGGCAGGAAACAGTGTTTTTTGCTCAGCAAATTGCTAAAGGTTTAAGTCATGCCCATAGCAGAGGAATTATACATCAAGATATTAAACCGCATAATATAATGCTGCTGCGTGATGGTACTGTTAAAGTAACAGACTTTGGTATTGCTAGACTTGAAAGCAATCAGGAAACTAGAGTTGTGCAGGAGGCTATTGGCTCGGTTCATTATATCGCACCAGAACAGGCAAAAGGCTCATCTATTGATGCAAGAGCAGACCTTTATTCCCTAGGCGTTGTGATGTATGAAATGTTAACTGGTAAACTGCCATTTGAAGGTGACAGTGCAGTTGCTATTGTTATGCAGCATATAAACTCTGTTCCAGAAATGCCAAGCAAGTTTATGCAAGGTGTACCTCGTGGTATGGACGATATTGTTATGCATGCAATGTGTCCTAATGTTACAAGAAGATATTCTTCAGCTCAAGAGCTTTATCAGGATTTAGAGCGTATAAAGCAAAATCCTCATACTGTTTTTGGTTATGCGGCACATGATAGTAGAGGAGATGCAGCATTACTTGATGAAACTATAACCATTGGTTCAACAAATAATAATGCATATCATCAGCCTATGCAGCAACAAGGCTATCAGCACCAACCAAGACAGCAAGCTTATCAACAACCACAAAGACAACAATATCAGCATCAGCAGCCAAGACCTCAGCAAGGTGGCTATCAGCAGCAGCAAAGGCAACAAAGACCATCTGCTCAGCAGCAAAGACAAGAATATGCTCCAAGACGTCAACAAAATCATCAAAGCTCAAACAGCTCTAATCATAATAGACGTAAAAAGAAAAATAATTCTTCAATGCTTGTAGCGGGTGCTATTGTTGCTATAATTGCAGTTATCGCACTTGTTGCGGGCGGTATGATGTTAATGAATGGAGGCTCTGACAAGAAAGAGCTTGCAACCGTTCCATACTTTATCGGTCAGGATATAGACACTATTCTTTCAAAACAAAACACAGATTATGCTGATTTTAAAATTGTCGAAGCACCTAAACGTGAATATAATTCTTCGTATAAAGAAGGAGAAGTTATAAGACAAGACCCAACAGCCAATAAACAGGTTGAAAAAGGTTCAACTATCACCTTAACTGTATGTGGTGCTAAAGATGATGAGGAAGAAGATGAAAACCCTTATGAGCTAATTGATTTTTCAAATATGGAGCTTGAAGAGGTAGAACGACTACTCAGACAAAATGGCCTTGAAGATGCTTATAAAATTGTAGAAGAATCAAGCGACACAGTCGAAAAGGGTTATGTAATCCGAACAAATCCATCAAAGGGTACTGAAGTTACAAAAGATGATGAAATCACTATTTATGTAAGTACAGGCAAAAAGATTGAAACTGTAAAAGTTCCAAAAGTAACTGGTATGACTCTTGATAGTGCTAAATCTCTTTTAACATCTTATGGTTTAGATATTGGTCAGACCATTAATGAGGAAAATGACAGCCCAGTAGGTCAGGTGTTTAAGCAGTCTGTTTCCGAAAATACCGAAGTTCAAAAGGGAACAAAGATTGATTTATATATCAGCACTGGTAAGCAAGAAGAACAACAGCCACAAAACCCTGATGAAGGTGAGAGTGGTAACAATAATAATACAACACCTCAAACAGGTACAGCTAAGGTATCCGTTGCACTTCCAGATTCCGAGTCTTGTAAGGTTGTTATTTATCTAGGAACACAAAAGCTTGCAGAACAAACATTTTCACCATCTGGCGGAACACAAACAATAGAGGTAACTGGTCCTGTTGGTGAACAAATGCTCGATATTTATATCGATGGCAACAAAACATCAAACACATACACATTTAATTAAAAGGGAGAATTGTTTTGGATATCACTGGAACAATAATAAAAGGCATCGGCGGTTTCTACTATGTAGACACCGCCGATGGTATTATAGAGTGTAAAGCTCGTGGAAAATTTAGAAAAACCGTTGGAAAGCCTATTATTGGCGATAAAGTAACTGTTGCAGTTCAAAATGATGGTACTGGCTATCTACTTGAAATACAAAGCAGAACAAACCAGCTTATCCGTCCTGCACTTTCTAATATTGATTTACTTATTGCTGTTGTAAGTGCTGCACCACCTGTAACAGACCCATTTTTAATTGATAAAGTTATCGCAATCGCAGAAAATAAAAATATTTCACCTATGGTTGTAATAAATAAAATTGATATAAACCCAGCAGATAAACTGTTTAAAATTTATAAGCAGGCAGGGATAGACGTTTTAAGAGTAAGTGCAAACACAGGTGAAGGTGTGGGAGATTTAAAGGACAGGCTAAAATGTAAAATTTCAGCATTTGCTGGCAACTCTGGTGTTGGTAAATCCAGTCTTTTAAACAGGCTTATACCAGATTTTTCTGCACAGGTTGGCAATATTTCGGATAGAATCGGTAGAGGTAAACACACAACAAGACATATAGAGCTTGTACCGTTTGAAGACGGATATATTGCTGACACCCCAGGGTTTTCATCGTTTGACACCGAACAGATGGACTTGGTTCTGAGAGAAGATTTACAATATGCTTTTAGAGAATTTGAGCCGTATATAGGTCAGTGCAAATTTACAGGTTGTGCTCATGTCAAAGAAAAAGGCTGTGCGATTTTACAAGCAGTAGAAAATGGAGAAATCTCACAAAGCAGACATGAAAGTTATAAAAAGCTATACGAAAGCGTAAAGGATTTGAAAAAATGGGAGCTTGGCAAGGACGCAGGGCGTTAATAATATCAGCTGCACCATGTGAAAATTTAGATTATGTCAAAAAAATTTTGAAAAGATATCCCGATATAGTGGTTATATGTGCAGATGGTGGGGCAAAATATGCTAGAAAACTAAATATAAAACCCGATGTTATAGTTGCAGATTTTGATTCAAGCGAGAACACTATTGAGTGTGGTGAAGTTATAAAGCTAACGCCAGAAAAAGATGATACAGACACTCAACATGCCGCTTTACTTGCTTTGGAGCGAGGTTGTAAAGAGCTAATTTTAGTTTGTGCAATAGGCGGAAGAATAGACCATATGTTATCCAACTTGCTTTTATGTGAACAGGTTTATGAGCTTGGAGGACATCTTTCCGTAATAGATGAACAAAATATTATTATGCTTCACGCTGGCGGACAAATGAAGTTTGCAAGGCAAGAGTTAAAAAAATACATCTCACTTATTCCGCTTGATGAAAAACTGGAAGGCGTTACAATGAAAGGTTTAAAATATCCTCTTGAAAATGCGGTTTTAACACGAAAAAAAATCATTTCTGTATCAAATGAACCTGTCAGTGATGACGTTTTAATAGAAATTTCATCTGGAAAAGCACTTGTAATACTTGCTGATGATAAAACTTGATTGACCGAACAATAAAATCATCAAAACCCATTTTTGCAATTTTTAATCTTCATACTTGCAAAATGAGTTTATTCAGTGTATAATGGGTTTGTAATATATGAGGGGAGTCGTTAATTGTGTCAAAAGAATTAAAACCAATTTCAAAGGTCGCAGCACAGGTGCAAGCGTCTACAACATTAGTTATTGACAGTATGTTTAAGGATATGAAGGCAGCCGGAGAAGATGTTGTTGGTTTCGGTGCTGGTGAGCCAGATTTCCCTACACCTGAGCATATCAAACAAGCAGGTATTTCTGCTATTGAAGGAAATAAAACAAAGTATACCCCAGCGGCTGGTATGATGGAGCTTAGAAAGGCTGCTTGCTACCGCTTGGAACAGGATTTCGGTTTAAAATATGAACCACAGTCTGTTGTTGTCGCTTCTGGTGCAAAACATGCTATTTATATTGCACTAATGGTTCTATGTGACCCAGATGATGAGGTTGTCATTGCTGCTCCATACTGGCTATCTTATAGCGAAATGGTAAAGCAGGCTAGTGCAGTGCCTGTTATCGTTGCAGCAGGTGAAGACCAACACTTTAAAATCACAGCAGAACAGCTTGAAAATGCTATCACAGATAAAACCAAGGTGTTTATGCTTAACTCACCATCTAACCCTACTGGTATGGTTTATTCTCGTGAGGAGCTTGAAGCAATCGCTGAGGTTTGTGTGCGTCATAATATTTATGTTATAGCTGACGATATTTATGCTAACCTTGTTTATGATGGAATTGAATATACATCTATCGCAGCACTTGGCGAGGAAATTAAACGCAGATGTATTGTTATAAATGGTGTATCTAAGTCCTATGCTATGACTGGTTGGAGAATTGGTTATGCTTGTGCAGAGCCTTTTATCGCTAAGGCTATGAGTAACTATTTAAGCCATTCAACTTCTGCACCATCTACCATTTCACAGGTGGCAGCTATCGAGGCTTTAAAAGGCCCTCAGGAGGATATCGAGGAAATGCGTAAGGCATTTGAAGCTCGTCGTGACCATCTTGTTGAGCGTATGAATAAGATTGAGGGTATTTCTTGCATTAAACCTCAAGGTGCTTTCTATGTTATGATGAATATGAAAAGCTTCATTGGTAAAACAATGTATGGTGAAGTTATAAACAATGATGGCGATTTTGCAAGACTGTTCCTAGAAAAGGGCAAAGTTGCAACTGTACCTTGTGAGTCATTCGCAGCACCTGGATTTATCCGCTGGAGTTATGCAACATCTATGACTGATATAGATAAGGGGCTAGACCGTTTGGAGCAGTTTATAAAAAACGCCTAAGTTTTCGGTTTTTCTTGAAAAATTCACATATAAGTGGTAAACTAAGAACGGACAATTCTGTCCGTTCTTTTGCTTTTTATCGTGCTTTTTTGGGCAAATAGCAAAAACTTATAACTATTTTTTGATTTTTTAACCAAAAAAGAAAAAAGCTAAATTACCGATTCATTAGCTGTTTGTCAGCATAGGAAAGGAACGAACAAAAATGAACAATATTTATGAAAGCCCATTTTCTGCACGTTATGCTTCACCAGAGATGCTTTATGTATTCTCTCCAGATATGAAGTTTTCTACATGGCGTCGTTTATGGATTTCTCTTGCAAAAGCTGAAATGGCTCTAGGTCTGCCAATCACTCAGGAGCAGATTGATGAGCTTGAAGCAAATCGTGATAATATTGATTATGAAGTTGCTAAAAAGCGTGAAAAAGAAGTACGCCATGATGTTATGAGCCATGTTTATGCTTATGGTCAGGTAGCACCAAAAGCAGCAGGTATAATTCATTTAGGTGCAACAAGTGCTTATGTAGGTGATAACACTGATATTATTCAGCTGCGTGAGGGTTTAAAGCTTGTGCGTAAAAAGTTAGTTGTTGTACTTGATAAGCTAGGCAAGTTCGCTGATGAACATAAGGCACAGCCAACACTAGGTTTTACTCACTTTCAGCCTGCACAGCTTACAACTGTGGGTAAACGTGCCACCCTTTGGATGAATGAGCTTTTAATGGACTTAGATGAAGTTGAGTACCGTATTGAAAATCTGCGTATGCTTGGCTCTAAGGGTACAACAGGTACACAGGCTTCTTTCGTTGAGCTGTTTGACGGTGATGACGACAAGGTTAAAGAGCTTGAAAAGCGTATTGCTGATGATTTTGGCTTTGCAGGTGTTGTTCCTGTTTCTGGTCAGACATATTCCCGTAAGATTGATGCACAGGCTCTTGCAACACTTTCTGGTATTGCACAGTCTGCATCTAAATTTGCAACCGACCTTCGTCTGCTTCAGCATCTAAAGGAAATTGAAGAGCCTTTTGAGAAAAACCAGATTGGTTCTTCTGCTATGCCTTATAAACGTAATCCAATGCGTTCTGAGCGTATCTGTGCACTTGCTCGTTATGTCATCTGCGATAGCTTAAACCCAGCATTCACTTCTGCTACTCAGTGGTTTGAGAGAACTCTTGATGACTCTGCAAATAAGCGTATATCTGTTCCAGAGGCATTCTTAGCTATTGATGCTATTTTAAATATTATGATTAATGTTGTTTCTGGTCTTGTTGTATATCCAAAGGTTATCGAGGCTAGAGTTATGAATGAGCTGCCATTTATGGCAACTGAGAATATTATGATGGGTGCTGTTAAGCGTGGCGGCAACCGTCAGGATTTACATGAGCGTATTCGTGAACACTCTATGGCAGCTGGTAAGCGTATAAAGGAGGAGGGTCTGGATAATGACCTTATCGACCGTATTGCGGCTGACCCTATGTTTGGTATGACTAAGGAAGAAATTATGTCACACTTAAACCCATCTGCTTATATTGGTCGCTGTCCTGCACAGGTTGATGATTTCTTAAAGCTAGAAGTTAAACCAAGAATTGAAAAATATCTTGATGGTTCAGATGTAGAAGTTGAAATTAATCTATAATAGATTTAAAAGAGCTGATAAATTTATCAGCTCTTTTTTTATGTGTAAAAAAATCTTAACAAAAATAATATGACTATTTGTTAGTTCGTTGACAATCAAAATAAATAAGCGTATAATTAACCCTGTTTAAAACATTTAAGGAGGTTTTAAAGGTGAAGAAAAGTATTTTTTCTTTCATTACAGTTATGCTTGTAATTGTTTTACTTGGTGTAGCGGCAATTAGAGGACTATATTTGCCAGTAAATACAGATACAGGCTCGTCCTCAGAAAGCACTGAAACACAGGAGTATAAGACAATAATTCCTAGTGTATTTGACAGTGAAAATGGTATTCGTAGAGGTCTCGACCTTGTAGGTGGTTCATCTATTACATATGAGGCAGAACTTCCAGAAGGATATGACGAAAGTCGTCTTTCTGCTGATATGGACAGTGCAGTTGAAATTCTGCGTTATAGACTTACAAGCGAAGGCTATACAGAAGCACAGGTTTCCAAACAGGGTGATAACCGAATTACAGTTGAAATTCCACAGATTAAAAACCCAGAAGAAGCTGTACAGGTATTAGGTCAAACAGCACAGCTTACATTTACCGATGCAGACGGCAAAGAATGGCTGACAGGTGCGGATATTAAGAGTGCAAGTTATGAGTATGGCAGTGCATCTCAGGCATCTTTACCAGGATATTATGTTGTGCTTAACTTTACAAAAGATGGTGCAAAGAAGTTTTCAGAGGCAACAGAGGCTATATCTAAACGAATAAAAGACAACACAAATATTATGTATATAATGCTTGACGGTCAGGTTATATCTCCTACTATGGTAAGAGAGGCAATAACAGATGATAGCTGTACTATACAAGGTTCATTTACTGAAGAACAAGCAAGTCAGCTTGCAAATCTTATAGGTAGTGGTGCATTACCATTCTCATTAAATCAGGTTGAACTTCGTGCAGTAGGCCCTCAGCTTGGTGCAGATGCTCTTAGCAGCAGTGTTAAGGCGGCTATTATAGGTGTAGCTTTAGTTGCTATATTTATGATTGTTGTGTACCGTTTACCAGGGCTTGTATCTGTTATCGCTCTTGGTTTCTATATCGTTATTGAAACCCTTATTCTAAGCCTTTTAAAGGTAAATTTATCCCTCCCAGGTATTGCAGGTATAATTTTATCAATCGGTATGGCAGTAGATGCAAACGTAGTAATTTTTGAAAGAATAAAAGAGGAAGTGCGTGATGATAAAACCGTTAAATCAGCTATTGATTCAGGTTTTAAACGTGCATTTACCGCTATTTTAGACTCAAACGTTACAACGCTTATAGCTTCTGGTGTGCTGTTCTTCTTTGGCAGCGGTACTATCGTCGGTTTTGCTACAACCTTAGGCTTAGGTGTTATTATTTCAATGTTCACTGCACTTACAGTTACACATTTCTTATTAAATCGTATGGTTGATTTTAAAATCAGAAATCCGAAGGCATACGGTGCGTAAGAGGGGAGAGTGAACATTATGAAAGAAAAGTTTGGTATTATTAAAAATTTAAAAATTTTTGGTGTTATCTCCATTTTATTATGCATAACTGGACTTGTAAGTTTGCTTGCATTGCCATTTGGAAAGAATATGTACAATCTTGCGATTGACTTTGCAGGTGGTACACAAATCGAAATGAATATGCATACTGAGGTTACAGCAGAAGTTGCAAATGATATAGCAAAGCTTGTTGAAGAAAAAACAGGTGTAAAACCAGAAGCACCAGTTGCAACAGGTGAAAATAAAGATGCAGTTATGATTCGTTCTACAAGCCTTGACAGTGAGCAGCGTTCAGCCGTTATTGAGGCTATGAAAGAGAAATATAATCTAACTGATGATGATTTAAATAAAAATGAAGATGTAAGTGCAAGTGTAGGTAATGACCTCAAGAAAAAAGCATTTATTTCTGCTATTATTGCAGTTGCACTTATGCTTGTATACATAACATTCAGATTTGAATTTACATCTGGTTTAGCTGCTGTATGCTGTCTTGTACATGATTTACTGGTTATGTTATCAGTTTATGTTATTTTCCAAATCCCATTAAATCAGAATTTTATTGCGGCAGCACTTACAATTTTAGGTTACTCAATAAACGCATCTATTATTGTATTTGATAGAGTGAGAGAAAACTTAAAAACTTCTCGTAAGGAAACATTTGAACAAACCGCAGAAAAGTCTATCTGGCAGACTATGGGTAGAACAGTGAACACAACACTTACAACTCTCTTTACTGTTGGTATGATTTTTATTCTTGGTGTGTCATCACTTAGAGATTTCACTTTACCACTTTTAGTCGGCATTATAAGCGGTGCTTATTCATCAATTTTCCTTGCAAGCTCTCTTTGGTGTGTATTTAGAAAGAAATTCAAAAAGAAAGTATGATAATTTTAAACATGAGGTTATATATTTTGTATATCCTCATGTTTTTTTGTTGCTAAAGTGTGTGTAAATAT
>DXIE01000016.1 GCA_019113005.1 Candidatus Butyricicoccus avistercoris
CAAGACAGACATCAGGTGTTATTTACCTTAAAGGCACAGCTGCAATAGAGGATTTTTTAACTCGTATGGGAGCTTGTCTTTGTGCAATGGAGATTATGGAGGCAAAAGTTGAAAAAAATCTCAGAAATAATATAAACCGTCAAGTAAACTGTGAAACCTCAAATCTTGTTAAAACTACTGACGCATCAGCTAAACAAATAGCAGCCATTGAAAAAGCTCTTTTAATAGGCGGAATAGAGATTTTTCCAGAAAATCTAAGAGAAACAGTTGATTTAAGAGTTGCAAATCCAGCATCAAGTTTATCTGAACTTGCACTTATGTTTGATAAGCCTATGACTAAATCAGGTCTAAGCCATAGACTAAGAAAAATTATGCAGATATCACAACGTCTTGAGCAAAAGGGAAAGGAGTAATAATGAGTTCATTTGCACATCTTCATGTTCATAGTGAATACAGCCTTTTAGATGGTGCTTGTAGAATAAATGAGCTGATGGACAGAGTTAAGGAGCTTGGTCAATCAGCGGTTGCTATAACAGACCATGGCGTTATGTATGGTGCAATAGACTTTTATCGTGCAGCTAAAGCAAAGGGTATTCACCCTGTTATAGGCTGTGAAGTTTATGTTGCACCTAAATCACGATTTGATAAAAATTATACAAATGGTGAGTGGCACAGACATTTAATTTTGCTTTGTGAAAATATGCAAGGATATAAAAACCTTATACACATGGTTAGTTTATCATTTTCTGAGGGCTTTTATATTAAACCTCGTGTTGATATGGAGCTGCTCCAAAAATACCATGATGGACTTATTTGTCTTTCTGCTTGTCTTGCAGGTGATATACCAACTAAAATTTCAAATGGTGATTATGACGGAGCAAAAGAAGCTGCACTGGAGTTTGAACGCATTTTCGGCAAAGGCAATTTCTTTTTAGAGGTTCAAGACCATGGTATATCTAAACAAAGAGATGTAAACAGAGCTATTTTCCATATATCTGAGGAAACTGGTATACCACTTGTTGCAACAAATGATGCACATTATCTTACAAGAGAAGATGCTAAAATTCAAGATGTGCTTATAGCAATTCAAATGGGTAAAACAGTCGATGACCCAACTCGAATGAAATTTGAAACAGATGAGTTTTATATAAAAAGCCGTGAGGAGATGGAAGAGCTTTTCCCAAATCACCCAGAGGCTCTTGATAATAGCGTGAAAATCGCCGAGCGTTGTAAGGTTGATTTTGAGTTTGGTAAATATCACTTACCTATGTTTGATGTTCCCGAAGGGTATACTGCTAAAGAATATCTTGTTAAGCTCTGTGATGACGGATTTAAAAAGCGTTATCCTAACGATGACGGAAGTATCAAAGAGCGTTTACAATATGAAATTGATATGATTTCTAAAATGGGCTTTGTTGATTACTTCTTAATTGTGTCTGATTTTATAGCTTATGCTAAAAATAATGATATACCAGTAGGCCCTGGGCGTGGCTCGGCGGCTGGCTCTATTGTTTCATATTGTCTTGGTATAACCGATTTAGACCCTATTGCATATTCACTTTATTTTGAAAGATTTTTAAATCCAGAACGTGTATCTATGCCTGACATAGATATAGATTTTTGTTATATTCGCAGACCAGAGGTTATTGAATATGTAACAGAAAAATATGGCAAAGACCATGTGGCTCAGATTGTAACTTTTGGTACAATGGCGGCAAGAGGTGCAATAAGAGATGTAGGCAGAGCACTCAGCATAACATATCAGGAAACCGATGTTGTTGCAAAACAAATTCCTAATGAACTGCATATTACAATAGATAAGGCTCTAAAAATAAATCCAGAGCTGAAAACTATGTATGATAACAATGAAGTTGTCAAAAATCTTATTGACACTGCAAGAAAACTTGAAGGTATGCCACGCCATGCCTCAACCCATGCAGCGGGTGTTGTTATTACAAAAGAACCAGTGGATACTTATGTTCCACTAGCTCGAAATGATGAGCAGATGGTAACACAGTTTACTATGGTCACGCTTGAAGAATTAGGTCTATTAAAAATGGACTTTTTAGGGCTTAGAAACTTAACCGTTATTGCTGAGGCTGAAAAGTTAATCCGCAAGCATACACCAGATTTTTCTATTGAAAATGTGTCAACTGATGATGAAGAAACCTATGCAATGCTTGCACAAGGCAAAACCATGGGCGTATTTCAGCTTGAATCAGCAGGTATTACAAATGTTGTTACAGGTTTAAAACCACATTCAATAGAAGATATTACAGCGGTCGTAGCACTTTATCGCCCAGGGCCTATGCAGTCTATACCGCAATATATTGCTTGTAAACATGACTCATCAAGAGTTAAATATAAACACCCATTATTAGAGCCTATTTTATCGGTAACATATGGCTGTATGGTTTATCAAGAACAGGTTATGCAGGTGTTCCAAAGCCTTGCTGGTTATTCACTTGGTAAAGCGGATATGGTTCGACGTGCTATGAGTAAAAAGAAGTTTAAAGAGCTTGAAAAAGAACGTGTAAACTTTATTCATGGTAATGAAGAAATGGGCATTGATGGTGCTGTAAAGCGTGGAGTACCAGAAAGCGTAGCTGCATCTATATTTGATGAAATACTGGACTTTGCAAACTATGCATTTAATAAAGCACATGCAGTATGTTATGCGGTTGTATCTTACAGAACAGCTTATCTTAAATGCCATTATCCATGCGAATATATGGCAGCACTTTTGACTTCTGTGCTTGATTCATCAGATAAAATTGCAGAATATATATTAGCTGCTCGTGATATGGGAATAAAGGTTTTACCTCCTGATGTAAACCAGTCTGATGATGGTTTTTCTGCCTCTGACGGCAATATTCATTTTGGTTTAGCTGCTATAAAAAATGTAGGCAGAGGATTTATGAAACAGCTTGTAACCGAACGAGAACAAAACGGAAAATTTAAATCTTTTTCTGATTTTATAGATAGAATGTATAACAAAGAGCTTAATAAAAGAGCGGTTGAAGGTCTTATTAAAGCGGGTGCATTCGACTCTATGCATGTAAAACGCAGTCAGCTTTTAAAGGTTTTTGAAAGTGTTATAGATTCGGTTACATCAAGCAAAAGAAAAAATTTAGAAGGTCAGATTGATTTGTTCGGCATGGGTGAGGAGATAGAAAGCACAGAAATCACATTTCCTAATATACCAGAACTGAAAAAATCTGAAATGCTTTCTATGGAAAAAGAAACCACTGGTCTTTATCTTTCTGGTCACCCTATGGACGAATACAAAGAGCTTGCAGCACTTGCAAATGCAAGCACAATTCGTCATGTTATAGATGATTTAAAAGGTGAAGTGCAAAATCCACATTTTAGAGATGGTATGCAGGTGAGGCTTGCATGTGTAATAACAAAATCTCGAAGCCGAAGCACTAAAAATGGTCAGCTTATGGCATATGTAAATGTAGAGGATATGACAGGCGGTTTAGAGCTAGTAGTATTTCCAAGTGTGCTTAATCAGTCATCGAGCTATATAAAAGAGGATACAGCTGTATTAATCGAAGGTAAAATAGATGCCAGAGAAGAAGATACACCAAAGATAATAGTATCTAATATATATCCGCTTACTGAGCAGCAAATATACAGCCTTAAAAACAATAAAAACGGTTCACAGATTTCGCAAAAACAGGCTGCAAACCAAAGCACAGAGAAATTGTATGTAAAAGTTTCCAGTATAAACTCTGATGATGCAAAAGCTGCAACAGAAATTTTGAAAAATAGCACTAGAGGTAATATTCCAGTTGTATTTTATGAGGAAAACACCAAAAAAAAGCTACTTTCATCTCGTGCAATGTGGATAAATAAAGATTTCAAAATACTTGAAAAGTTAAGGTTTATTCTTGGGCAAGATAGTGTTATAATGAAGTAGAACTGCACATATTGACTGTTAAACATAAATAAAAATAAACAGTCAAAAACGGAGGTCAAAGTAAAATGGAAAACAAAACAATTCGACGTATTGGTGTACTGACAAGTGGTGGTGATGCTCCAGGAATGAACGCACTTATTCGTGCGGTTGTTCGTACTGCATCTGCATATGATATTTCTGTTTTAGGTATTCGTAGAGGTTATAGCGGACTTATGAACGGCGATATCATGGAAATGGCAGCAAGAAGTGTTGATGGTATTATCCGTAAGGGTGGTACTATGCTTTATACTGCTCGTTGCCTTGAAATGCTCACAGAAGAAGGTCTGCAAAAGGCTGCTGATAGCTGCAAGTATTTAGGTATTGATGGTCTTATCTGCTGCGGCGGTGACGGTACTTTCAGAGGTGCTCAGGCTCTTAGCCGTAAGGGTGTGCCTTGTATCGGTGTTCCAGGCACTATTGATAATGACATTAGCTGTTCAGATTATACTATCGGTTTTGACACCGCTTGTAATACCGCAATCGAATGTATAGATAAACTGCGTGATACCATGCAATCACATGAACGTTGCTCAGTAGTTGAAGTTATGGGACGTCATGCAGGTCATTTAGCTCTTAATGTTGGTTGTGCAGTTGGTGCAACTGCTACACTTCTTCCAGAACGTGAAATTGATTTCGAAACCGATGTAATCGAGAAAATGCGTATAGGCAGAATTAAAGGTAGAAACCACCATATTATTATTGTTGCTGAGGGTTATGGTTCAGCTCAAGAAGTTGCAGACCGTATACATGAGAGCACAGGCGTAGACACAAGAGTTACAATTCTTGGTCATATTCAGCGTGGTGGTGCTCCTACATCTCAAGATAGAGTTATGGCTACTCGTATGGGTTATGCGGCTGTTAAGGCTCTAATTGAAGGTAAGACAAACAGAGTTATTGCTCTTGAGGACAACCAAATTGTTGATATTGATATTGAGGAAGGTTTATCAAAGAAGAAAGACCTTAACCAGTGTCTATTTGAAGCACAACAAACAGTTGCAATTTAAAATTGATTTATTAGCAGTAAAAAAGGCTGGCTATATGCCAGCCTTTTTAATTGAAGGAGGAAAAGAAATGAATAAAACCGTCTGGATAACTGGCGGTTCAAGAGGTATAGGTGCAGCTACTGTTAGGGAGTTTGCAAAATGTGGCTATAATGTTGCATTTACCTATCAAAAATCAGAAGACAAAGCAAATATGCTTTGTAATGAGCTTGCAAACTATCCAGTTATAGCTATTAAGGGTGATATGGCAAATAGAATGCAAGTTGAAAACTCTTATAAACAAATTAAAAATAAATTTGGGGCTATTGACACACTTGTTGTAAACGCTGGCATTGCACAGCAAAAAATGTTTTGTGATATAACAGATAATGATTGGAATAAAATGTTTAATGTAAACTTAAATAGTGCATTTTATACTATACAAACAGTGCTGCCCGATATGGTGCATAAAAAACAGGGAAGTATTGTAACTGTTTCATCAGTATGGGGCATAACAGGTGCTTCTTGTGAAAGCCATTATGCAGCAAGTAAAGCTGCACTTATAGGGCTTACAAAATCGCTTGCATTAGAGCTTGGACTTTCGGGTATTAGAGTAAACAGCGTTGCAGCGGGTGTTATTGATACAGATATGAATAGTATGCATGATGAGCAAACACTAAACGAACTTGCAAATGAGTCGGCACTTGGCAGAATAGGTAAGCCAGAAGAAATTGCAAGACTTATTCGTTCACTTTGCAGTGAAGATACATCTTTTGTTACAGGTCAGGTAATAGCAGCAACAGGAGGTTTTATTATATGAAAATCTATGTTATAAATGGCAGTGGCGGCACAGGTAAAGATACGGTTTGCGAAGTAGCTGCTAAATACTATAAAGTGAGAAATATATCTTCTATAACTCCAATAGTAGAGATTGCTAAATTTGCAGGCTGGAATGGCGAAAAAACAGATGAGGCTAGAAGACTGCTTGCAAGACTAAAAGAGGTTTTCACTGAATATAATGATTTATCACTAAATTATTGTGTGAGTGAGGCAAATGAATTTTTAAAGTCTGATGAGCAGATTATGTTTGTACATATAAGAGAACCTAAGGAAATCGAGCGATTTAAAAAGAAAATAAATTGTAACACAATTTTAGTGCGTCGTCATAGCATAACAGATGGCAAGATTTATGGAAATTCAGCAGATGACGAAGTAGAAAATTATGATTATGATTATATAATAGAGAATGATGGGGATTTAAACGACCTTGAAAATAAAGTTAAAAATTTTTTTGAAAAACAGGTGATAAGATGAACAAAATTGCATTATTAACTGATTCATGTGCGGATATACCAAAGGATTTAAAGGAAAAATATGATATTTATGTTGTGCCGCTTAAAATTCGTTTTGGTGATGAAGAATATTTAGATGGCGTTACTATAACACCAGATGAAGTTTATGAGCGTCAGAAAACCGAGCTTCCAAAAACTTCTTTGCCTGATGGTGCATGGATTGAGGATACATTTGATAAAATTAAAAATAATGGCTATGAAAAAGTTATTGCGGTACATTTATCTGGTGGAATAAGTGGCACATTTAACCTTGTAAGATTGCTTGCAGCTGATTATGAAGGTCTAGAAATATCTGTTTTTGATTCTATAAGTGGTTCGCTTGGTATAGGTCTTATTGTGCTTCAGCTTGCAAAATATATCGAAAAGGGTTATACTTATGAAAAGTTAGTAGAGATTACACCAAAGCTCATACAAAACACAACAGTATTTTTCTGTGTAGATACTCTTGAGTTTTTACAAAAAGGAGGTAGAATAGGCAAAATTTCTGCAATGGCAGGTACTCTCTTGCAGATTAAACCTATTTTAACATTTGCTCCTGATGGACAGCTGACAAGTGCAGAAAAAGTGCGTGGAAGAAAATTAGCACTCGAAAAAATGGCACAGAAAATAGAGAAGTTATATTCTGGAAATGGTGCATATAATATAGCAGTGGCAAATGGCGGTTGTGTAGAGGAAATGAACACTTTAAAAGATAGAATATTAGGGTCACTTTGTGAGCCACAATTTGTCTTTGAAAGTGAAATTGATTGTACATTAGCCTCTTATGTAGGGCCAAACCTTTTAGGAATTGGACTTCAAATTTTGCCTGAGTAAAAATGATTCTAAAATGATACAAAAATTTTGTCGTTTTGTTACGACTTTTGGTTATATATATTGTATAATAAGGCAAAGCACAAAATTTAGTTGTGGGAGGATAAAATCATTATGAAATGGAAAATCGGTGCGGTACTGATGTTCATTGTTTTTTGCTTGGCAATAGTACCTACTGTTGTAAGTGGTGTTGGTGCAGGTGATTTAACCAGTATTTTTTCATCAGCTAATCAGTTTGTTGTCGAGGTAGGAAACAATAATGCTATGTTATCAGGTGAAAAGGTTTCACTTGGTGAGGACGTACAAAATGCAGTTTACACAGATGAAAGCGGAGAAATAATGCTCCCAATTTCAGGTACAGCTCAGGCTATGGGCATGCAGCTTAATTGGGACGGCTCAGCACCTAATGCAACGCTCACTAAAGATGATAAAACTCTTGATGTTGCAGTTGTATATCCACAGACTAATGATGCTAATGCATCTGTATTTATGTCTGCTAAAAGTTTTGCTGAGGCTATGGGCTGGACTTATAAGGTTTCAGAAAATGGATATTTTGCTGTTTTATCAGATAAGGAAACCGATGATAAAACAATGTCAAAACTTTGCGATAAGGCAACCGAGCAAATCGGTATACCAAAGGATATGCTGTTAAAAAGCAGTTTGATTTTTAGAGCTGGTTCAGATAAAGTCCTTAAAAATGGCGAAGAAGTAACACTTGAAGACAGTGAGGGCATGACATATGCACCAATGGTAGATGGAGATAACTATTATCTGCCATTAGATGCTTTGAAAGCATTGCTTGGAGATAGCGTTAAAGATGCTAAAAATACCACTGAGAAAGATGATGTAACCTATGTTTCTGCAAAAGAAGTTGCAGAAATTATGAAATATACCACCGCAGGCAAAGGTGATATATTTATGATGGGTGAGCTTTCATATGGTAATGCTGATGCACAGGTTGCTGCACTTACGGCAATAGGTGAACAGTTACCAGACCAAGCAGCATCTATACCTAAGGCTGATGCATATGTAGCTTTGACATTTGACGATGGCCCAACAGGTGGCTCTGAGGGCTTAACCGCAAGACTTTTAAACGGTCTTAAAGAGCGTAATGCACATGCAACCTTCTTTATGTGCGGTTATAGAATAAAGGACTTCCACACACATATGGATAGATATTTAGCCGAGGGTCATGAGCTAGGTAATCATACTATGGACCACCCAGGCTTATTGACCAAAAAAACTTATGATGTTATTGTAGACCAAATACAGTCAAACAGTGATTTAATTAACTCTTATTGTGGTCAAGTTCCAACAGTATTCCGTCCAGTTGGCGGTGCTGTAAATGATGATGTTAAAAAAGCAGCTGCCGCTTGCGGTCTTCCAATTATCAACTGGAGTGTTGATACTGAGGACTGGAAATATCGTGATGCAGAGAGAATTAAAAATGTAATCGTTCAAAATGCCAAAGACGGTGACATTGTTCTTATGCATGACCTTAGAGATTGTACTCTTGAGGGTGCATTAGCAGCTATTGATATTTTATCACAAAAAGGCTATGCATTTGTAACAGTTGAGGAGCTTGCAAGAATTAAGGGTGTTGAAATGAAAGCTGGTGAGGTTTACACCAATTTTAGAAACAGCACAGTTCAAAAGCTTTTAACTTCAGAAACATAAAAAAATTAACCCGTTCGCAGTTTAGTCTGTGAACGGGTTTTCTATTTTTAATCTTCAGTATCATCTGATTTTTTACGCTTTTTTTGATTTGGTTTGCTTTTCTTACGACGAGGCTTGTCATCTTCTGGTTCTTCTGATGCAATAAGCTTTGTGTTTTCTTCCAGAATATCAAGCTCATCAGTATCATAATTTTTGTTATCACATTTCTTTTTACCTGCTTTTAGCACGCAACAATCGGTACAAGCAAAGGTTTTTGGTGCTTCTGTACTGCCTTCAAGCTGAACCTTACATGTTCCACATATAACCTCGGTAGAAACAACAGTGCCTTTACCTTCTGGAGTTTGAACAAGGCTATCAATACGAGGGGTTATTTTTTGCATCTCATGGTAGCCGTCATATTCATATTTTAAACAACACATAAGCCTACCACAAGTACCAGAAATTTTAGTTGGATTAAGAGATAGATTTTGGTCTTTTGCCATATTTATGGATACAGGCTGAAAATCCTCAAGATAGCTTGCACAGCAAAGCTCTCTGCCACAAATACCAAGACCGCCAATCATTTTAGCCTCATCACGCACACCTATTTGCCTAAGCTCGATTCGTGTACGGAAAATAGATGCCAAATCCTTGACAAGACCTCTAAAGTCAACTCTGCCTTCTGCGGTGAAATAAAATAAGATTTTATTAAGGTCAAAAGTACATTCAACAGATACAAGGTTCATATCAAGCTCATGTTCTGCAATTTTTTTACGGCAGATATCAAAAGCTTCCTTTGCTTGTTGTTCATTGCCTCTTGCAACTTGAAGGTCGGTTTCAGTTGCAATTCTTATAACCTTTTTAAGTGGCTTAATGACGTTATCATCATCTATTGTTTTATTTGCCTGAGCACATTCGCCACATTCAATACCTCTTGCGGTTTCAACTATAACATGGTCGCCTACCTGAATATCAAGACCATTTGGGTCAAAATGATATACTTTACCCACTTTTTTAAAGCGGATACCAACTATTGTTGTCAATTTTAAAGTCCTCCTGTAATGTTTTTACATAAAACATATTTGATAAGCTTCAGCACAAAGCGATGCACAAACTATACTAGGTGCGGCATTGCCTTGTACTCTAAGTCGCAGAGCTTCTATAAAATCATATAATTTTATAAGTCTTTCGTATGAAACTTTGCTTGCAAGCTCTTTTTGTCCTATTTCGGGTAACACAGTTCCTGAAAGATTGTTTGCAATAAATATACAGTCATGCAGTGCAGCACCGATAAGCCCTAAAGCATTTTTTAGCTCTGATTTTGATAATTTTTCAAAACTCATAGCATTTACAAGCATTTTATATTCATCAGCACTTGATAAGGCTTTTATAAAACCGTTTACATTATCAATTAAAGATAAATCAAAATCATCATTTTTAGGTGCTAAATGATATTTACTGCATCTCGAGCGAATGGTTTCCAAAATACCGCCCGCTTGCTCACTGGTTAAAATAAAAAACGCATATTTTGGCGGTTCTTCAAGCACTTTAAGCAGAGCATTTTGAGCGGATATATTAAGCTTATGAGCATGACGAATTAAAATAACTCGCCTATCAGAATCATTCGGAAGTATATAGATTTTCTTTCTTAAATCTCTTGCAACAGCAACAGATATTTCTCCATCATCATAATCTATACATTCTAAATCGGGGTGAGAATTATGTTTCAGTTTTTGACAAGACTCACATATACCACAAGGCTTATTTGTATTTGATGTGCAAAGAAGTCCAGCGGCTAAAGTTTTAGCAAGTGACCATTTGCCACTACCTTCACTGCCTGTTAAAAGCACTGTTTGCGGAAAACGATGATTAAGTGCAGCTTTAAGGCTTTGTATAACTTCTTTATTGTCTGAAAAGCTGTCAAAGCTGAGCATAAAAAATCTCCTTTTAGTTTAAAATTCTGTGCAAATAAGCACTTCGCTTACAGTATTATAGCATCGTTTAGTTAAAAATTCAACGTGTTTTGCTGTGATTTCCTCTCCAGAGAACACAACAGGTATCCCAGGAGGATAAGGAGTTATAGGTCTGGCACATATTTTGCCCTCAGCATCTTTTATGCTAACTGATTTATTTTTAGAAAACCATGCTTTTCTTACAGATATGGCTTGTTTTGGCTCGGGTAAAGCGGGAATGATATCGGGGGTTATATCATCAGACAAACCGCTAGAGCAGACTAAAAACGCATTTTTAAGCTGTTCAAAATCATATTTTGAGTCAATGCCTGTGAGTATACATACAACGTTTCTATCATCTGCCATTTCACAGATAATATTAAATTCACTATCCAGTTTTTTTAGAATTTGATGACCAGATACACCTGTTTTTGCTGTACAAACTGTAAGCCTTGTTTTATCTAAATCAAAATTATCATTTGGAGTTAAAGCTGTAAAAGCAGTATTATCATTTATAAACTGACGAATATCATTTACACGTTCTGCACAAATTCTATAATCATTTGTGTTTTGTAGCCAGTCACGAGCAAGGTCTAAAGAAACCATAATTGGATATGATGGGCTAGAAGTGCAAACCATGCTTTCTGTTTGGCGAATGGCTTTACTGTCTACTGTATCAGCAGTGATTAAATAAGCAGCTTGACCGAGAGCAGGCAAAGTTTTATGAGCACTTAAAACCGCAGCATCTGCACCAAGCTCTATCGGTGATGGCAAATTTATAGCAGGGAAGTGTGCACCATGAGCCGCATCAACAAGCAGTTTTACATTATAACTATGGCATAAATCGGCTAAAGCTTTAATATCCTGTATTATGCCATAATAATTAGGTGATACAATAAGCATAGCTTTGATATCTTTGTGTGTTTTTAACTGATTTTCGGTTTGTTCAAGTGATAGCTTGCCACCAAAGCCATAAGGCTCAAGTATTTCTGGATAGACAAAATAAGGGTTTAAATCAAATAAAGCACAAGCGGAAGTCACACTTTTATGACAGTTTCTATCAAGTAAAACCGAACCGCCATCAGAGCAAATAGCACCAAGCATAGCATGTATACCTTCGGTTGAACCTCCTGTTAAAAAGTGGCAATCATAAGCTTTATATAGTTTAGCCGCTAAAATCTCAGACTCTCTTATTGCTCCATCTTCTTCATATAAATTGCCAGTCTCAGCAGTTTCAGTAAAATCATATGGGAAAATATTATCAAAAAGCTTAAAATGAGATTTGCCTTTATGCCCTGGCATATGCATTCTAAGAGTATTTTTGTTTATTAGCTCGGAAAGAGAATTGTATAATGGGGTATTCATATTTTCTATCCTTTCAGGGTTAAATTTCTGATAAGTGGTTTTGTTCCACGCCAAGTGAATGCTCTATCCTTATATTTTTCATTAAATTGTTTTCGGGTTAGATTTTCTATATCTTCTAGAGATAAAGAGTTTATCAGATTTTCGGTAAAACTTTTATTTTTGGTAAAAGGCACGTTTTTATTTTGTGGGCAAACAAGCTGACAAGTGTCGCAACCCCAAATTAAATTATGCTTTAAAAGTAAATTTTCTTGTTCATCTGTTAAATCTTTTTTTGTTTGTGTTAATTCAGAAAGGCAATTTTCACAGTTTATCTTGCCATTTTCACCTATTGCATGACCTAAACAGTGCTTTTTGCACAGTCCACAATGCAAACAATCTATAATTTTACTGTCTTTGTCAGGTGGTATAATGTGCGTGTTATCAGATAAAATAGCAGGCATTTGTTTGAAAGGTATAGATGTTAAAATAGTGCCTATGAATACAAAGCTGCCATATATTTTATCAAAGATTAAACCATTTTCGCCTATTTTACCAACACCAGAAAGTCTGGCTGCTTGTACTTCATTTAATGGGGAATTATCTACTAATACAACAGATTTTGCATTTGTTTTCCTCTCTATTTGGTCGGAAATAGGCGTTAAGATATCGCAAATAACACTGTGATAATCTTTTCCTCTTGCATAGATAGATAAATTACCGTTTTGAGGTTTATTAAAATATGGAAATAATGCAACATATACACTGTGAGCATTTTCGCAATAATTATAAGCTTTTGCTATTGCTGACTCGTTCATGTAATGTTTAAGTGTGTTAAATTCGCATACACCTACGGACGAAATTCCGTCCACAGCGTACAATATATCAAGTATGTTCATCTTACCCGATATTCTCCTAAATTTTTTTATTCAATTATACCATAATAAATTTGTGATTTAAACCTTGTTAAAGCGTGAAAGTGGATATATAATTTAAAGTATATTTTATTTATTTTTTGTCAAACTTTTAGAGTTTGATAAAAAAATTATTGAAAGGTAGGTTACTTGAAAGATGTCAGAAACCAGAATTTACAATTTCTCCGCAGGTCCATCTATGCTTCCATTATCCGTACTGGAGAAGGCAGCCTCAGAAATGCTGAATTATCACGGCTCAGGAATGTCAGTAATGGAGATGAGTCACCGCTCAAAGGTATATGACACGATTATCAAGGAAACCGAAGCTGCTCTTCGTCGTGTTATGAATATCCCTGATAACTATAAGGTACTGTTTTTACAGGGTGGTGCAACTACTCAGTTTGCTGCAATCCCTATGAACCTTATGAAAACAGGTAAGGCTGATTATGCTGTTACTGGTAATTTTGCAAACAATGCTTATAAAGAAGCTCTAAAGTTCGGTGATATACATACAGCTTTCTCATCAAAGGAAACTAACTTTGACAGAGTGCCAACTCAAGCTGAACTTGATATTCGTGAAGATGCAGATTATTTCTATATTTGTGCTAATAATACCATTTATGGTACTGAATATCATTACGACCCTGAAACACCAGCAAATGTTCCACTTGTTGCAGATATGTCATCTAACATTCTGTCAAAGCCTGTTGATGTTTCAAAATATGGAGTTATCTATGCAGGTGCACAGAAAAATATGGGTCCTGCTGGTCTAACAGTTGTTATCGTTCGTGAGGATTTACTTGGAAGCTATCCACAGGATAAATATCCAACCATTTTAGATTGGAAGCTTATGGCTGAAAAGGATAGCATGTACAATACACCTCCTACATATGCTATTTATATTTTAGGTCTTGTGCTAGAGTGGGTTGAGTCCATTGGTGGACTTGAGGAAATGCAAAAGCGTGCAGAGCAAAAGAGCAAGCTATTATATGATTATCTCGATAATCAGACTTTCTATAAGGCAGTAGCTCAGAAGGAAAGTCGTTCTAATATGAATGTTACATTCAGAACAGGTGATGATGCACTTGATGCAGAGTTTGTAAAGGCATCTATTGCAGAGGGTATGTCAAACCTAAAGGGACATCGTTCTGTTGGTGGTATGAGAGCATCTATTTATAATGCTATGCCACTTGAAGGCGTGGAAAAGCTAGTTGCATTTATGAAGAAGTTTGCAGAAGAACATAGCTAAGTTTTAGATAAAACGAACAATACTCCACCAGTTTAAATTTGCTGGTGGAGAACTTTTAAACATAGAAAGTGGGTTATTTAAATGTATAACGTTAAATTATATAATAAAATCAGCCAGTGTGGTCTTGATGATTTCGATAAAGATAATTATACCTATGCAGAGGATATTGAAAACTATGATGCGATTTTAGTTCGCTCTGCTAAACTGCATGATGTAGAGTTTCCAAAGAGTTTAAAATGTATTGCTCGTGCAGGTGCAGGTGTAAACAATATTCCGCTTGAAAAGTGTGCAGAGCAAGGTATTGTTGTATTTAATACCCCTGGTGCAAATGCAAATGCGGTAAAAGAGCTTGTAATTTGTGCCATGCTTATGGCATCTCGTAAGATTGTACAGGGCATTAACTGGACTAAGGATTTAATTGGTACAGAAGATATTGGCCCAGCTGCTGAAAAGGGTAAGGCTAAGTTTGCAGGCCCAGAGCTTGACGGAAAGCGTTTGGGTGTAATTGGTCTTGGTGCAATCGGTGTAAAGGTTGCAAATGCGGCTATCGGTCTTGGTATGGACGTTTGGGGCTATGACCCATTTTTATCTGTTGATGGTGCGTTATCTCTTTCCCGTTCTGTAAAGCATATCACAGACTTAAATCAGATTTTTGCAAACTGCGATTATATAACCGTTCATGTGCCACTATTAGATGACACAAGAAATATGATTAACGCTGAAACTATCGCTACAATGAAGGACGGCGTTAGAATTGTAAATATTGCTCGTGGTGAGCTTGTAGATGAAAACGCAATGGCAGCAGCTCTGGAGAGTGGTAAAGTTGCTTGTTATGTATCCGACTTTGCAAGCGATTTAATGCTAAAGCAAGAAAATGCTATTATTATGCCTCATCTGGGTGCATCTACTCCTGAAAGTGAAGATAACTGTGCTAAGATGGCAGTAAAGGAAGTTATGGATTATCTGGAAACAGGTACAATTAGAAACTCTGTAAACTTCCCTAACTTAAAAGTGCCAAGAGAAGCGGGTATTCGTGTATGTATGATACATAAAAATATTCCTAATATGATTGCGGCTATTTCTGCTGTTGTATCTAAAGAAGGTATGAACATCGAAAATATGGGCAACCGTTCTAAGGGTAATTTTGCTTATACAATTATGGATACAGATACCGAAGTAACAGAGGCTATGATTGAAGCTATCAAGTCTATTGATGGTATGATTTCTGTTCGTGTTATCAGATAAAATTTTAAAAGCTCGTCAGTTTTTGACGAGCTTTTTTCTTTGCTTTGCACAGCCTTTATGAAGTGAAATAACAACTATTTCGGGTTGATTAAAAATTCTAACAGGTTTAAAACCGCCGATACCTCTGCTTATAACCATTTGAGTGTTGTTTTTACAGTGTTTACCTGAGGTATAACGAGGGAATAGTCCTTGATTAGGTGCAATAACTCCACCTACAAAAGGTATTCTCACTTGACCGCCATGTGCATGACCAGACACCACAAGGTCAATCGGTTCATTTGAATAAATATCAATAAATTCTGGGTGATGTGCCATCAAAATGGTAAATTCATCAGGCAAAATTCCATGCATAACACGAGAAAGCATAGTTTTTACACTTTCAATCTGCTTTTTCTTTCTTGCACGTTCGGAAAGCTGAACATCATCTTCAATACCGATTAAATTTATATATGAATTTTCTTTTTGGATATGAGTACCTGATGTATGAAGGAAATGAACGCCCGCATCACAAAGGGCTTTATGCATGGTGTCAACTCCAGTTTTGCGGATTTTTCTGATTTCATGGTTGCCGTAAATCGCCCAAACGGGTGCAATCTGTTTTAAAAGTTTGGCTTGCTCTACACAAGTTGAAAGTTTGCCGTGTTTTGAATCAACCCAATCACCAGATATAAGTATTAAATTTGGGTGCATTCTTCTAACTCGATTTACAAGTGCTTTTTGTCCAAGACCAAAGTTGCGGCTATGTATATCACTTAAAAGAACTATTCTGAAATCATTAAAATTTGTAGGTAAATTTTGAGAATAAATATGATATCTTGTTATTTTAACACTTACATTTTGCCAAACAGTAACTGCGGTAAATATACCAGCAGCTATTGCACTGCCTTGTAAAATTTTGTTTTTTTTCATATATAAACCCTCCGATTATATTCAGTAAAATGCCGTTCGGTTTTTTATTAACCGAACGGCGTTAGAGCTTATGCACTTTCATTTTTAGTAGGAAGATGGTCTTCAATCCAGCGAGACACATCACCAAATACATCTAGGTGATTAAGCTCATTTAAAATTTCGTGTCTGCCATCTTTATAAAAAATAACGTCAACATCTTTTTGACCAGCAGCACGATACATTCGAGCAACAGTTCTAACACCATCGCCATAACTGCCTACTGGGTCTTTATCGCCAGCTATAAGCAAAATAGGCACATCATGTGGTGTAGTACGGAAACAGCGGACATGATTTGATTTTTGTACAAGTGTAAATAAATCACGAAAACCAGTGGCAGTGAATACAAAATTGCACTTATTATCTGATTGAAAAAGCTCCACAGTGTTTTTATCACGAGAAAGCCAAGCAAACATGGAGTTAGGCTGTGAAATTTTTTTATTAAAGTTATTAAAGGTCATTTTAGATAGGAAAGCAGAGCGATAAGTCATACCTTTAGTATGAACGACAGAGTCAGCAAGTCTTATGCCAGTTCTAGCAAAAGGCACTGGACCGACTGTGCCGCAAAGTATACAGCCTTGAATGTCTTTACCGTAAAGAGGTAAATATAATCTTGCAAGTAAAGAACCCATAGAATGACCAAAAAGATAAAAAGGCAAGTCAGGGTAACGAGCTTTCATTATATCAGTTAGTTTTTTCATATCATCAACAAGGCAAGACCAACCATTTTTAGGTGCAAAAAAACCAAGCTCGGTTTCTCTTGAAACCGAAGCACCATGCCCTAGGTGGTCATTACCACATACAATAAAGCCAAGGCTACAAAGATATTTAGCAAACACTGTATAACGAGAAAAGTAGTCACACATACCATGTGCAATCTGTATTACACCACGAATTTCAACATCTTCAGGAGTTAGAATATAATATGTAATAGATGAAACATCATTTGAACTTTTGAAGATGTTTTGGGTGCATTTGATATTCATACCATCAGCCCTTATAGTCCAAATTTATATTTTTATCATATCACAAAATTTGCTTTTAGTCTTGTATTATAAAGAAAATTCACAAACGTTTAAAAAATTAAGATACAAAAAAGATGCTAAAACTATATGGACTACTGATGTAACATATGATATAATTAGTAAAACAATTTAAAGGGGTGAATAAAATGAATGGTTCATTTTATAATTCTAAAGCTCAGTCTTTAAAAATGTATACTGCAAAAACATTCGGTATTATGTTTTTAGGTCTTATTTGCACATTTGCGGTTATGATAGGCACTTATAAAACAGGTTTAGTTACAATGTTCCTGTCAATTCCTGCAATGGCAATTTTAGCAGCACTTGAGCTTATAACAGTATTTTATCTTTCAGCAAGAATTGGAAAACTGTCAGTTGGGGCATCAAGAATATTATTCTTTATTTACGCAATATTAAATGGTCTTACATTTGCAACATATTTTCTATATTTTGAAGTATCTATTTTAGTGCTTGCATTTGGTGTAACAGGTCTTTACTTTGGTGTAATGGCAGCAGTTGGTTATTTTACCTCTGTTGATTTAAGCCGCATACAGCCTATTTTAATAAGTGGACTTATCTTTTTGATAGTTTGTAACTTCCTTGGCATGTTCTTTGGATTTGGCGGTATGGAGCGTTTATTCTGCTTTGCCGGAGTTGCAATTTTCTTAGGATTTACAGCATATGATACACAAAAAATAAAGGCTTTATATGAAGCATATAGCCATGATGAAAACATGTTAAAGCGTTCAGCTATTATTTCTGCTTTACAGCTTTATCTTGATTTTGTAAATCTATTCCTTTATATTTTAAGACTGTTTTCAAGAGATTAAAAGTAAATAGGTCAGGCGAAGAAGCCTGACCTATTTTTTATGCATTTTTAATTGTTATAATCTCATATTGCAGCCATAAATAATGCTCATCTTGCAAATTTAAATCTATTTTTTCATCGTTATATAGCTTTAAAATTAAATCTAACATTGTACTAGCCATACCATATGCATCATTTTTAACAGTGCCACATAGTGTTCCGTTTTTTATAGCATCTATCGCACTAGGTATAGCATCAACACCAACTATAAGTGGTATATCAAGTCCCGCATTGGTAAAAGCATCAATAGCACCTAAAGCCATGTCATCATTATTTGCAAATACAACTTCAATATTATTATTAAACTGATTTATCCATTCGGTGGTTTTATTTATCGCTTGACTTTTACTCCAGTTTGCACTGTCACTTGCCAGTTTTTCGACCTTTATATCATTATCTGTGAGTGTTTTAACAGAATATTCTGTACGAAGAAGTGTATCTTGATGTGCAGGTTCTCCTTCAAGCATAACATACTGAATAGTATCATCATTATTTTTATCATAGATGTTTTTATTATTAAGCCAAGCATCTAAAACTATTTGCCCTTGAAGTTTTCCGCCTTCTTCTGCTTTAGAACCAACATAATAAGCTTTTTCCCAACGCTCCATATCTTCGGCAACAGGCTGACGATTAAAGAAAATAACAGGTATATCTGCCTCTTTTGCTTTATCTATAAGTACAGAAGCTGCTGTTCTATCAACTATATTCACACATAAAAAATTGCAGCCTCTGCGAATAAGTTGGTCTATCTGTTCCATTTGAGTTGTCTGGTTGGATTTACCGTCCATAATAGTTATATTTATCTTTAAATTTTGGTTTTCGTTTTGTTGAGCGAGTTTTTCAAGATTTTGAACAATGCTTGAGATAAAGGTATCATCTTGAGTATATAAAGCTACACCAATTCTAAGTGTATTTGCAGAATTATTATCATTTGAGCTGCAACCAGAAAGTAAAATAAGTATTTCAAGAAATAACAGGAAACAGCAGCTTTTCATTTTCTGTTTCATACATATCCTCCCAATATATAATTCTAAAAGGTAAAGAATCAAAAGTAGCTTTTTTATTTCGGGATAGTGAAATAGCATTTTGTGCTGCTAAATAGCCAACAGCATAGTCACTCCAAGCGGCAATGGCATTTATAGTGCCACGCTCCATAGAGCTTGCTATATATGTGCTGACGCCAGTACCATATAGTTTAAAGTCAAGTTTGTTGTCTTCTTTACATCTTGCAGCAAGTTCGGTAGAGTATGGCTCAAAAGCTATAACAGTAGATGAATTATTCTGTAAAAGCAAAGATGGTAAATTAGTTAATATTTGATTATCAGATAATATAAGTCTTTTTACAGGTATATTATACTCTGTAAGAGCTTTTTCAGCAGCATCAATACGAGTGGTTATTCCTGTGCGAGAACCTGAATTGTCAATTAAGCAAATGGTATTACCTTGCCATTGACTTCTTGCAGCTTCAGCAAGCTCAGTACCAAGCAGCTCGCAATCAGGCGATATTGTTAAATTAGCATTTTGTATTTTTGATTCAATGCATATAATAGGGCATGTGTTTTTTTGAGTTTCAAGCCATTGAGAAAATTTATCTGGATTTACAGGTACTATTATAATAGCATCAGCACCACCATCTATTTCACGTTTTACAAGCTCAATTTGTTCATTAAAGTCATCAGTTTTTGATAGGCTTAAAAATCTAAGCTCTGCATCAAGCTCATTTGAAGCCTGCTCAAGCCCTAATCTTGTGTTACTCCAAAGTGAGTTATCAGACTCTCGTAAAATCATAGAAATTTGAATGATTTCTTTTGCATTATTTATATGAGGGAGCTGAGGCAAAAGCAAAGAAAATAAAACAGCAGCTCCTAAAATAAATAAAATAATAAGCTGAATTAGATTGTTTTTCTTCATTCATTTTCCTCCATTTGCTTTGCAAGCTCCTCGTTTAATGCAGGTAGTCTAATTCGTACACATGTGCCTTCATCAGGCTCACTGAAAATGGTAAGACCATATTGTTCACCAAAATTAAGTTGTATACGTCTATGTACATTTCTTACGCCCATACCAGAACCGCTGGTTTTAATATCAGGTCTATTTTCATCTAACAAAGACTCAGCAACTTCTGGCGGCATACCAATGCCATTGTCACTTATATCTATTATTAAATCATCATTATCACGCCAAGCATTGACACGAATAAGTCCATCTTCTTCACAAGCAGCCATACCATGATAAATAGCGTTTTCAAGTATAGGCTGAACAATAAGCTTTAATGTGTAAATATTTTCTGTATCTGGTTGAGCTGTAATCTCAGTAGAGAATTTATTTTTAAAACGTATTTGCTGGATTGTCATATAGTGTCTAGCGTGCTCTAGTTCATCTTTGAGAGGTATTATTCGTTTACCACGGCTGAGAGATATTCTAAAAAATCTCGCAAGAGATGTAACCATTTGTATAGACTCTTCATAACGACCAGCTTCGGTCATCCAGATTATAGAATCAAGAGTGTTATAAAGAAAATGGGGATTTATCTGAGATTGTAGTATTTCAAGCTCAACTCTGCGTTTTTGGCGTTCTTGTTCGATAATATCGTCCATAAGATGATGCATTGTAGAAACCATAGAGCGTATGGAATGGGTTAGTCTTTGTACTTCATAACAGCCCGTTTCTTCTATTTGTAAATTATCTGTGCCTATTCTCAAATTGTTTATTGAATGTTCAAGCCTTGTAATAGGGTCAGAAATGTAAGCAGAAATTCTAAAGTTTACAAATGCTAGTAAGAAAATAGAGAATAAAATAAGAGATAATCCAAAAAACAAGATTTGCGGAGAGTCAGAGCTAAATGTTTTATTTGGCACAACGCCTACAAGTTTCCAGCCTGTGTAGCCAACTGTTTTTACTGAAACAAGTCTATTTTCTCCTAAGAAGTTTTCCTTATAAGTCCCATCGGCATATGTAGAGGCTTTAATATTATTTTCCTCGTGTAATCCTGCATATATAAGCTGTTGTTTTGGGTGATAAATAATTTCTCCGCTATTATCTATAAGGTAAATGTAACCGCCATTTGCAAGCTCTACATTTTGACAAACCTGTTCAATGCCAGAGAAATTCATATCAACAAGCAATACACCGCTTTTTGTTACACCGCCATATGTAAGCTGAACATATCTGCTGAGAGAAACAACCCAATGATATTGATTATCTGAATGGTCAAATAAACGCTGAATATGAGGTGTAGAAAAATGAAAATTTTCCATTTTATCAAGAGCAGATAAAAACCAAGGGCTTTCTTGAGGTTTAGAATATTGCTTTAGTGATGAAAGGGGAGTAGAGGAGATAAGTTCACCTGTTCCATTAAAAAGTTCAATAGATACAAGTGAATCACGATTTTCCTCATAAAGTAAAGCCATACTATCAGAAATAGAGTCTTTGGCTAAATCTGAATGTTTTATAACTCTATAATACATAGTATCAGAAATTTGCATCATACTTCTGAGATAGCTGTCTAGGTTTAAATTAGATTGTTTTAAAACACGCTCGGTATTTTGCACTATAAGCTCAGAGGAGGCATTAGAAAAATGTAATACCATACTGCCGCCCATAAAAACCATGCCAATAACTGCCACGATTGTAAATGAGCGTGCAATAACCATTTGAATGCTCATTTTTTTATAAAGACCTGCTATATTTAAAGCAAAGCGTTTAAATAATTTACGCATTTTTTGCCTCCTTTTATGGTTTAACCTCTTTTTCCTGTTCGATATTTAGAAGGTGTTAAACCAAAATGTTTTTTAAATACATAGCTAAAATAATTAGGGTCAGTATAACCTATTTTTTCGGCTATTAAATAGGTTTTTTCATCTGTTTGAGTTAGCATATTAGCTGCCATTTCCATGCGAAGTTCGGTTACATAAGCAATAAAGCTTTTACCAGTTTCACGTTTAAAAAGTGTAGAAAAATAAGTAGATGAAAGGTGTAAATAATCACATAATGAGTCTACGTTTATGTCGCTTTCTGTAAAATGACAAGAGATATAATCTTTTGCTTTGCTAATTGTTTTACTAGCCGAATCAAAACGCTTTTGTCCGAGAAGTTGTTGTAAATTTATACAGTGAGAACAAAGCCAAGAACTTAAATCATCAAGAGAGTTAAAATCAGAAATTGATATAAGATTTGTAAAACTGGTGCAAAAATCTTCTTCGATGTCTTCACCACAAGAGCGGGCAAGCCTTACTAAAGCGGTTATAATTTCAAGAAAAAATAAATGACATTGGGCAAGAGTAAATCTGGTTTCCCTGACTCTATTCATAAGCGTATCTATAAATGAATGTACATCATCTTGACTGCCGAATTTTATAGCATTTTCAAGAGATTGCATATCTTGTTCATCAAAAGAAAGCCTAGATGTTTGTTTAGGTTCAATATCGCCTATATAAATTACATCTGTATCGCCTATTAAAAGTTGAGTATCAAGAGCATTTTTTGCCTCTTTAGTGGAAAATTTAAGGTTTTCGGCTGTATATACTCTGCCTATACCTGCACAAATATTTATTCCAAGGTAGCAAGAAACGAGATAACAAAGCCTTTGCATTTCCTGTATAAGCGGGTAAATATGTTCGGTTTGTACAAGTAAGGCAACCATGTCATTATAAAGAAGTGTACGAACAGAAGAAACATCAAGCTGGAAATGTTGTTCAATAAAACTTCTTACAGAGAGTAAAATAAGCTCATCATATGAAAGTGATTTTTGAACATTTACACGAATTAAAACAGCAGTCCATTTTCCTTTAGATATTTCCATATCAAAACGCAAAGCACGCTCATTTATTTGCTCATTTGGTATATGACCGTCAAGTAAACGGGTATAGAAAAGCTCACGAAGTACAGGCAAACTTTCTTCATATTGATGACGTAAGGTTTCCATATCACGTTTTTCCAGTCGTTCATTATCGAGTTTTTCACGCAGTCTGGTTAAAACATCACTTAGTTCACTTGCGTTAATTGGTTTCATTATGTATTCAAAAACTCCACTGCTTACCGCCTGTCTTGCATATTCAAAATCATCAAATCCAGAAAATACAATCATTTTTGCGGTGGGAAGTGATTTGTTTAAATTTCGGCAAAGCTCTAAGCCGTCCATAAATGGCATTTTTATATCTGTAAGCAGCACATCAGGTCTTAATTGCTCACAAAGCTCCAGAGCTTCTGCACCGTTTTCAGCTTCACCTATAAGTTTAAAGCCAAGTTGTTCCCAGTTTATTTTTCGGCTTATACCAGCTCTGATTTGCTCCTCATCATCGGCGAGAATTACGCTATATAATTCCATAAAATCGCCCCCTTAATTATTTATAAGTATACTACATTTGGAAATAAAAAAATAGGTGTCCATCGGTCATATGACGGACGGACACCAAAATAAAGTAGGTAGGATTATTTTTTAACTAGATATTTACGCATATCAAGTGCACAAGCAAATAGGATAATACCACCCTTAATTGCATATTGTAGGTTTTGATCCATGCCGATAAGAGGTAGGGCTACGAAGATAAGACGTAGCATGATAACACCGATAATAATACCGCTGATTTTACCAATACCACCTACGAAAGATACACCACCGATTACACAAGCAGCGATAGCATCAAGTTCGTAGTTAACACCAGTGTTAGCAGTGTTAGATGCAACACGAGCAGATTCTACGAAACCAGCCCAGCCATACATAGCACCAGCAAGAGCAAATACAGCTATTGTGGTTAGGAATACATTTACACCAGAAACTCTTGCAGCTTCTTCATTAGCACCTAGTGCAAACATATTCTTACCGAATGTTGTTTTATTCCAGATAAACCACATTAAAACGGAAAGTAAAATCGAGTATAAAACATAGTTAGGAATGTTGATTGTACCGCCAGAGAAACTTAGAATTGGAGGATTACCAACGATAAAATCACGATAACCTTGGTCAAGGTTTGAAATAGCCATACCATTGTTATTACCCATCTGAACATATAACAGAAGGATAGTATATAAAATGAGCTGAGTCGCAAGTGTTACAATAAATGGGTGTAGTTTAAATTTAGCAACAAAGAAACCGTTAAATGCACCGATAAGAGCACCGATTGCAACAACAATTAAAATTACAACTGGAATTGGAAGTGTACCGATGTTTGGCCACATCTTGTTAGGTATATCAGCTTGCTGAAGTAGGGAAGCAGATATACAAGCGGTTATACCAACCGCACGGCCAGCACTAAGGTCTGTACCTGTAAGTACAATACAGCCCGCAATACCTAGAGCCACAGGCAGGTATGCAGCAGTAAGAGAAATTAAGTTAACAAGTGAAGGTGCTGATAAGAAAGTAGGTTTTTTAATCGCAACATAAATTGCAACTAAAACCATGATAATTATAAGTGCATTATTTAAAAGGGTGTCGCCTATTTGCTTGCCCGATAGTTTTCTAGCTTTATTAGCAAGCTCTTGTGATTTATTACTCATATTCCTTTTCCTCCTTGCTTAAACGTATTTAGCAGCTAATGTGAGGATTTCCTCTTGACTTGTGTTTTTAGCATCAACCTCGCCTGCAACCTGACCGCCAGACATAACTAAAATGCGGTCACATACGCCTAAAAGCTCAGGCATTTCAGAGGATACCATAATAACGCCCTTGCCCTCGTTTGCAAGGTCAATTATAAGCTGATAAATTTCATATTTTGCACCAACATCAATACCACGAGTTGGCTCATCAAGCAGTAAAACCTCAGGTTTTGTCAGTAGCCAACGAGCAATAATAACTTTTTGCTGATTACCACCTGATAGTGAACGAATCTGAGTTTTTTGGTTTGGGGTTTTAATATGCATTGCTTTAATGCCCCATTCGGTTTTTTCCACCATTTTTTTATCACTCAGACAAATGCCACCGATTAAATAATCGTTTAAACTAGAGATAACAGTATTATCCTTGATATCTCTTATACCAAAAATACCAGTGGCACGACGTTCTTCTGTTAGAAGTGCAAAACCGTTTTTAATAGACTCTCTAGGATTACGGTTTTTGATTTGTTTGCCATGAAGGGTGATAGTTCCGCTTTCCTTTGTCATAACACCGAATAGATTTTCTAAAACTTCGGTTCGACCAGAGCCATCAAGACCAGCAATACCTAAGATTTCGCCCTTTCTAAGCTGGAAAGTTGCATCTTTAAGGCGGGTGTATTTACCTTTTAGGTGCTGAACGTCTAAAATAACATCTTGAGGCTTGTTTGTCTTAGGAGGGAAACGGTTAGTAAGCTCACGACCAACCATAAGCTTAATAATTTCGTCCATAGTAAGTTCTTTAGCAGGTCTTGTTGCAATCCATTGACCGTCACGCATGATAGTTACATCATCGCTTATACGGAGAATTTCCTCCATTTTATGGCTTATATAAATAATTCCGCAGCCTTTATCACGAAGCATATTTATAATGCGGAATAAATGTTCAACTTCAGTTTCTGTTAATGAAGAAGTAGGTTCGTCAAAAACAATGATTTTAGAATCATAAGAAACCGCTTTTGCAATTTCTACCATCTGTCTTTGAGAAACAGGCAAGGTAGACATAATAGCTTTTGGGTTTACAGATACATTTAGAGTATTGAAAATCTCTTGTGTACGTTTTTTCATTTCAGATTCGCTAACCATAACACCGAATTTCTTAGGATAGCGACCTAGCCAGAGGTTATCTTGAACGCTACGGGTTAACGCTTGGTTTAATTCTTGGTGCACCATAGCTACACCATTTTCTAGTGCTTCTTTAGCACTTTTAAACTCGACCTCTTTACCATCAAGGGTTACTGTTCCAGAATCTCTATGGTATATACCGAAAAGACATTTCATAAGTGTGGATTTACCTGCACCATTTTCCCCCATAAGTGCATGAACAGTGCCACGTCTGACAGTTAGATTAACTCCATTTAGTGCTTTAACACCAGGGAATTCTTTTGTAATACCACGCATTTCTAGCAGAGCTGAATCCATACTGTTCCTCCTCTCTTGAGCTTGCAAACAGGGCTGCCATGTGACAGCCCTGTTTGTAGTGTCATCAAAACAAATTTACATTATTCCTGAGTATTAGCATCATACATAGCGTATGGAACACGAATCTTGTTTACGCCTTCATCAACTGTGTAGCTATCAGTGTTAGCCATTAGTTCAGAACCGTCAGCTACGTTTTTAACTAGGGTGTTAATTGTGCTAGCCATACCAACAGCGTCCTGCTTGATAGAACCTGTCATATTACCTTGTTTAATCAGTGCCTTAGCGGAGTCAGTAGCATCAACACCGAATACAGGAATGATTGTAGTGCCTTCGCCCTTGTTGTAACCAACGTTTTGTAGAGCAGAGATAGCACCTTCAGCCATACCATCATTGTTACAGATAACAAGTTCAACCATGTTCTTGTTGTCTTCGTTATAAGAACCAAGCAGAGTGGTCATATAATCGTTAGCAGCCTTAGAAGACCATTTGCCTTCTTGGTCTACCAGATACTTAGTAGATGCATTGGAATCATAGTAAGCAAGTTCTGGCTTGCCACCAGCAGTTAAAATCTTGTTAGCATCTTCAACAGCAAACTGTGTACGAGCTTCAGCTTCTGCGTTGCCTTCCTGACCCTTAAACATTACATAAGAGATTTTACCATCTTTATTTAGGTCAACTGCATCATAGTTTTCCATTAGGTAGTTACCAATCATTTCGCCCTGCATATGACCTGCATCAGGAGCGTTTGTGCCAACGAATGCACACTTGTCATAGCTGCTAATAACTTCGTCAGCAACCTCACGGTTGAAGAATACTACTGGAATACCAGCTGTCTTTGCTACGTTTGCAATATCCTGTGCAGGAGAAGAAGTAGCTGTTTCAACAATGTTTACAACCAGTAGGTCAGAACCAGCGGTAATAGCTGTGTTGACTTGGTCGGTCTGTGTTGGCTGAGAACCCTGAGCGTCCCAGCTTACAGGCTCAAGACCCATATCCTTAAGCTGTTCAGTCATAGCATTACGAACACTTGAAATATATACATCAGAGTAGTCATAGTAGAAAACGTCTACACGCATATCACCAGCTGCTGCACCACCGCCAGAACCAGAGCCATCTGTCTTGCCTCCGTCATTTGTACCGCCACAGCCTGCAAATAAACCAAGCATCATAGCCGATGCAAGTATAAACGCCATTTTCTTTTTCATGTTGATTTCCTCCTGTTTATTTAGGATATTCACCAAAGAATTTCTTAACTCGGTGTATCTTCTTGATGTTTATATTTTAGAATATAGAGGGAATAAAAACGATAGAAAAAACTTGGATTTTATATGAAAAAACTTTGATGTTTAGGTACATGTTTTATAAAATATGCATAAACAATAAATGTGAAATTATGCATAATAAATAAAAAGCAAGAAATATATCAGGAATAACCTAATAAATTTCTTGCTTAAAAATTCTTAGTTAGATTTCATACCAACGGATTTCATTAGCTTCTAAATCGAGTTTAAATGAAGTGCCATCACCAGTATAAACAGTTGTTGATTGTGGTTCATAAGTGTTGTTTACAACGCAGTATTTACCGTTTTTAACGTAAGCATGTACTTCAACATTGAAGTTTTCAGAGTACCATTTATGTAAATTGTTTTCATAATGGCTACTCCATAAAATAGCACGATATAAAATACGGCTGTTTTCAAAGCTGTAAGGTAAGCCAGAGATATAAACAGCACGACCTGAACCAAAACTATTTACTGCCATTTGCACTTCTTTTTCACGCTGAATTAAAATTTCGGTGTTTTCAAGTGCATAAATGCTCTTTTTACCTTCGCCAAAATCAACAGGTTTAGTGCAATCTTTTAAAATAAAATGTTCTGGGTGTTCGTCCCAATTATATTTATCATAATTAAGTGTAAAGCCAGTTTCTTTTTCCACACCTAAAAGACTTGCAAGCTGTAAGAAATGACCTTGATACTGATGACCAGAAGGTTCACCAACACCAATGAAACCACCGCCATTATAAACAAATTCACGAATAGCAGAGGTAATTTGAGCATCTTCCCAGTAATAACCGCCTGTGTGAGCGGTGTCTGCATCGCCTACATTTATAATTACGTCAATATCGTTTAATATATTTTTGTCGTTTTTAATATCATCAAAGCTGATAAATTTAACATCAAATGGAGCACCAGAAAGAGCCTCAATAATACCTGCATAGCTGTAATTTTGTTTTTGATATAGTGCATGGTGAACCATATGACAGCCCCAAGCTCGCATTTTACCCCAACTGTTTAATACTGCAACTTTTTTCACACAATATGGGGTTGTGCCTTTGATATTATCATAAAGCTCTCTAAATTCATTACAAACTTGTTCTACATAGTCGATGAACTCAGGGAACTGTATTGCAAGTTTTAAATAACCGCCATAACCTATTCTATCAATAGGACTTCTTAAAATTGCACGACGAGCAGTTACCCAGTTTTCTTTTGCCTCCTTGACAGGGTTTCCGCCTTCGTGGAATGTGTCAGGGAAGAAGTAAGGAAGAAAACGACCTTCGGTATATTTTACACCTTTAATGTCAGAAATCAGTCTTAATGTTGAGCCATTGCCAACACTACCGACAACCGCATCTAAGCCTATGCTCTTAAATTCGTCCATAAAAGGCTCTGTGCCAATCCAGTGGTCACCTAGGAACATCATAGCCTCACAGCCACACTCATGTGTGATATCCACCATTTCTTTTGCGAGTTTCGCAACTTCTCGACGTTGGAAAGCCTGAAAATCCTTAAATTCTTTGCTAGGTATTCTGTATTGGTTATTATGATAACCTTGGTCGATAATAAATTCAGGGCGGAATTTATAGCCGACCTCTTGTTCAAACTGATTTAAAATATATGGAGAAACAGAGGCGGAATAACCGTACCAGTCAACATATTTTTCACGTTTCATCTCATCAAAAAGAAGTGTGAACTGATGGAAAAATGTTGTATATCTAATTACATTTACATATGGGTGTTCAGCGATAAATTTTCTAAGACGCTCCATTGAATAAGCTCTTGTTTTTGGCTGACGCACATCAAAGGTTATTTGATGCTCAAAATCTTTCCAATCATTAGTTACAGCATTATACATATGAACAGGGTCCCAAATGATATATGCTAAAAAGCTAACTGTGTATTCATGGAAAAGCTCAGTGTTTTCGATTATAACGCTTTCGTTTTTTTCATCGTAATGCCAACAGTTTATAATCTCGCCAGTAGAGCGGTCAATAACTTCCCACCAACGTTTAATATCATCATTTGAGTTTACGGCAATTAACTCTTTTGAAATGCCTTTAAGTAGGGGAATTGACAGTGTATTTTCGGTTGCAGTATAAAAAGCGGTCATAATATAACACTGCTGAACTTCATCAGGATTAGCTTTTGCCCAAGCATTATCTTTTCTTGTTGTATAATATGTAGAATAGATTTTTGCACCTGTTTCCTTGAGTTCTTCTGGAAAAGCTGTGCCGTCACAATCTCTGATTGCATCAGCACCAAAACGCTTTAAAATCTCCTTTGTTTCGGCTATAACGTCCATATCGGTTGGAATGGTAACTCTACCAAAGTGCTTGTTATCGTTCATTTTAAATAATCTCCTTTATTTGCTGTAAGGTTTATTATAAATATAGAGTAGGGCAAGAATACCGCAAAGACCAATCATTTGTGTTCCAAGACCACTCCAAGAACCTGTTTGACTTTGACCATAGATTACAAGCCAGACAAAAAATATCAATATAATTAAAGCAGCTACTATAAGCAGTTTCTTTTTTGTATATTCGTTCATTTTGTACACCTCAACCCTTTAATCCGCCTAATGTCATACCTTGAGTTAACTTCTTTTGTACACAGATATAAAGAATAAGTGTAGGCAGCATAACCATTACAAGACCTGCATAAAGCTGACCATATTGAGCGGCTGCATTTTGTGCTTTCATAAGGTTCATAAGACCTACTGGGAGAGTTTTTCCGCCATTTGGGTCGGTAAGTAATGTCATAGCAATTATGTATTCATTCCAGAAAGAGAGGAAGTTAAATAGTATTACAGTTATAATAGAAGGCTTTGCCATTGGCATAATAATTTTTATCATTGTGGTGAAATAACCTGCACCATCTACATAAGCAGCTTCTTCATAAGCCATAGGTAAGGTTGCAAAATAACCGCTTAAAAGATAAATTGTAAAAGGCAGAGCAGTAGCAGCATAAACAAGAGCAACAATAAAAATATTATTTAAGAAAATTGTTTGACCAAACATATTTCTTGCGATTTTATCGCCCTCAACAAACATCAGGAATATAGGTACAACTATATAGTTTACATTTATAAATAAGCCACCCATAAACATAATGTTCCAGAATTTGCTGCCTTTAAAGCGATAACGAGCAAGAACATAAGCCGCTGGCAGAGCAACAACCAGAAGAATAACAAGTGCAAGAACGGTAACAGCTATTGAGTTAAAGAAATATTCACCCATTCTAGCTTTAACCCATGCATCAGTGAAGTTTTGCCAGTAGAAACCTTTAGGTAAAGCCCAAGGATTGCCCATAAATTCGCTATTTTGTTTTACAGATGCCATAAATACCCATGCAACAGGTATTATAATTACAATCGCAAGCAGACCTAAACAAACATAAATAAATGCTTTATATAAACGGTCTAAACCAGTTGCTTTTTTAGTTTCCATAGTTTTCGCCCCCTTTTTATTAAAGCTCTAAAGTCTTTCGTTTGGTTGCTGCATTTATAACAGCAGAAAGTGCAAATGAGAATAAGAACACAACAACACCGATTGCCATACCATAACCATAAGATGAGTTTGTATAAGCTTGTTTGTACATATAGCTTAAGAAAACTTCGGTGCTGCCGTCAGGGCCACCAGAGGTCATAGCCTTAACAAATAAGAATGACAGATTTATAGAAGAAATAATAAAGAAAGTCAGTGTGGTTCTGATATTTGTCCAAATAAGTGGAATTGTAATCTGGAAAAATTGTGTTAGTTTTGATGCACCTTCAAGGTCAGCACATTCATATAAACTGGAGTCAACAGCAGACATACTTGCCATATACATAACCATATAATAACCGATTGCTTGCCAAATCATTGCGGCTGCAAGGCTGAAAATAACAATTTTCTGGTCACCAAGCCATAAAACTTTATTATCATGATTGAAAATGGTTAAAATACTGTTGAGCATACCGCGGTTAGGGTCATAAATTGCACTGAAAATAGCAGAGATAATAACAACAGATAAAATATTAGGAATATAAAATACAACTCTAAAGAAATTTTGACCTTTTAAATTCTCATGAGTCAGTATAGATGCAAAAACAAGTGCAAATACTATTGTGATAAGTGTTACAATAACGATTAAAAGCAGTGTATTTTGAAATGATTGACAGAACTTTGCATCACTAAAAAGGGTTACAAAGTTTTCAAATCCTACAAACTGTTTTGTTGCAGAATAGCCGCCCCATTTATAAAGTGACATACGAAATACATTTATAGTTGGTATAACCATAAATATGACGAATAATAAAACCGCAGGGGTAAGACAGATTGCAATAAAGCGTCCCCTACCTTTTTGACTTCTCATATAAACATCTCCAATCCATAATAAAACGGTGAGCAAAGTTTGCCCACCGTTTTAAATTAGCTATGATTTAACGCTATCAGTCGGCATATTCTAATTTATTGTAATGCCGGACGCAGTGCGTCACTTGCCTCAGTGATTGCCTTTTCCCAGTCGCTTTGTGTCTTGTCACCAGATACAAGGGAGTTAACAGTCTGGAATGCTGCATCAGCAATGCTTACACCTTCAACAGGAGTTGTGGAAGCAAATGCACCCATTGCAGGTTTAACACCATCATCATATATAGAATATAACATCTTATTTTCATCATTTAACATATCTGTTATATTTGCTATTGGCTGAACAGCAATGCTTTCATCGCCTGTATGTTCATTAATAAAGATATTTGCTGCTTCATCAGAATATAGGAATGCGATAAATTCCTTAGCTAAATCCTTGTTTTGAGCTGCTGCTGGAACCCAAATCTGCTCAAAGAATGTGTAGCTGTAACGGTCGCCGCCTTCTTCAAGTGCAGGAAGTGCCATAAAGCCCCATTCAAAATCTTCTGGAGTAGAGGCAGCCATTTCACCAACTACCCATGTGCCGTTTGGCATAAACAGAGCCTGACCATCAATTACAAGCTGCTGGTTTTTAGCAAAGTTATCGTTGTTTGCATTTGCAGGGGTTGTAGGGTCGGTGTATGTAGCCAGTTTACCAACTGTGTCAAAAACTTTTTTAGCTTCAGCAGTCTGCCAAATGCCTTCCTCATAGTGTGTAGCCTTGTCGAAGAACTCAGAACCGCCAGCTTCATTTAATAATGCATAGAAGAATGCATCAAAATAACCTGCATGAGGATATGTGAATAGTGAAATGCCTTCTGCTTTTGCCTTGTCACCAAGTGCCCACATCTCGTCCCAAGTGGTTGGAACTTCCCAGCCTTTTTCCTTCATAAGGCTTGCATTGTAGAACAGACCACATGGACCATAGAACATTGGCATTAGATATGTTTTACCATCATCATAAGGATTGGTAATTGAATTATCTGTAAAACCAGCTATAAGTTTATCTTTAACTTTTACATCTTCATTTGGAATTGTCATATCAAGCACACTTGTTAAATCCTCAAGACCTTTTTCCTTGACAAGGGTTTCGGTGAGTGCTTTTTCACGACCAACTGCAAGATGCACAACATCTGGATAATCTCCAGCCTTCATACCAGGGCTGATTACATCTTCAATGTTGCGGTCAACTGTAACCTGAACATCAACACCTTCATGAGTTTTCTCAAATGCAGTTGCGATTGCGTCCCACATTCCAGAACCATAAGCGGTTTCGATTGCTGCAAACTTTAAAACTTGTTTGCCATCAGCACCAGCCGAGCCACCTTGGTTATTTGATGAGCCACAACCAGCTAAAAGTGAAACTGCCATTGAAGCGGCTAAGGTTAAACTAACAACTCTCTTTTTCATTACAAAACCCTCCTGTTTTGTTAAGCTAAAACTTTGTTTATGTAAGTTGCTTTCCATGACAATAAGTATAAACTATTTCACCGTATATTCAATCTTTTTATTGCTTAACACTTTAGAAATATTGTCTTTTTGTGCATTTAATATATTAAATAATATATAATCATATACAATATATATACGAAATGCATAAAATAATATAGTGTATATTTGTTTATAATGCAGAAACAATCTTAAAACATAAATTTTATTGTATTTATAATTTAATGTGATTATAATAAAATTAAGAATTTATAAAATAAAATTTATATATCTTGATAAAATATAAATTTATAAATTTTGGAGGAAAAAATGAGTAACAATAGATATCAGTTAAAACAAAAGTCTGGCAGCAGAGATTCAAACAATCTTTTATATGTTTCATCATCACAATATGGTGCAGACTGGCATTCTGCACTTCATACACATGCATGTACAGAACTTTTTTACTGTGTATGTGGAATAGGGGAGTTTAGAGCTGATGGAACTAAATTTCCAGTGGGAAGTGATGATTTAGTTATAATAAATCCCAATGTAAAACATACAGAAATAAGTTTTCCATCAAATCCACTTGAATATATTGTATTAGGCGTTGATGGACTTACATTTACTTTTTCTAATAAAGATTCAGATGCATATGCAATTTTAAATTATAGAGAATATAGAGATGAGATAATTTTTTATCTAAGAGAATTGCTAAGAGAAGCACAAGAGCAACCGAGAGACTGGGAAAATGTGTGCAGAAATCTTTTTGCTGTGCTTTTAACAAAAATACAAAGACATACAAATTATGAAATAGACACTGTTCCAGCACCTAGAATAAATAAAGACTGTGCGGCAGCTAAACGCTATATTGATGAACACTTTATTGAGCCAGTAACTTTAGATTTAATTACTGAACATATTCATGTTAATAAATATTATCTGGCACATGAATTTAAAAAAACTTATGGTATTTCACCTATGAGTTATCTAAATGAGAAAAGAATAAAAGAAAGTGAGTATATGTTACAAAATACAGATTATTCACTTGCACAGATAGCTAGTATGTTAGGTTTTTCATCACCAAGTTATTTTTCCCAAAGCTTTAGAAGGGCAAAAGACATGAGCCCAGCAGAATATAGAAAACAAATTAAAAATATATAAAAAAACCCTTGGCAATAGGTTGTATCCTAAAGCCAAGGGTATTAAAATTCTATTATAAGATTAGTTGAAGTATCTCTTTAGTAGACCCTCGAAAGCCTTACCATGACGAGCTTCGTCACGAGCCATTTCATGAACAGTGTCATGGATAGCATCAAGATTTGCAGCCTTTGCACGCTTAGCAAGGTCGGTCTTACCAGCGGTAGCACCGTTCTCAGCCTCAACACGCATCTCAAGGTTCTTCTTAGTAGAAGCAGTTACAACTTCGCCGAGCAGCTCAGCGAACTTAGCAGCATGCTCAGCCTCTTCCCAAGCAGCCTTTTCCCAGTATAGACCGATTTCTGGATAGCCTTCACGATGAGCTACACGAGCCATAGCTAAGTACATACCAACTTCTGTGCACTCGCCCTCGAAGTTAGCACGAAGGTCAGCCTTGATGTCTTCTGGAACGTCGGAAGCAACGCCTACAACGTGCTCAGCAGCCCAAACCTTCTCTTCGCCCTGAGCGATGAACTTATCAGCACCTACATGGCATACTGGGCACTCAGCTGGAGCGGAATCGCCTTCATGAACATAACCACAAACAGAACATACGAACTTCATAATAATTTCCTCCTTAATTTTAAAAAGTGAGCATAAAGCTCAAGATAAACTAATTTTATGAGATGAACCTATCTAAAGTTATACTATATAATTCATCTCTAAGTTGCTGATTGACGGCAACAAAGACTTTTCTAAAATCACATTGCTTTTTTTGAGCTACACGGGTGCATTCAAATTCACCTGTTAAGCAGTGATTTATAGCAATTCTGCCATCAATAGCCTCGATAATCTCGCCAAAACTTATATCAGCAGGTGAGCGGTTAAGCATATAACCACCAGAAACACCTTTAAATGATTTAACTATATCTGCCTGAATTAACTTTCGCAAGATTTTGAGAGCGAAACGAAGCGTAACGCCGGTGGATTCAGAAATCTGCTTAGCACTTATTTTATCATTGCTGCAAGCAAGACAGTGAGCCACACGAATTGCGTAATCGGCTTCATGGGTGATTCTCACCGGAAACTTACCTCCTTTCGTTTACAAACTTAGTATACATTCAAAAACCGAGTTTGTCAATAGTTATCATTCTCATTTATGAAAAAATATTTTTTTATAAAAAAAGAAAAATAATTGTTGACATAGGGGGAACGCTCGTGTATAATACATATTGTTGCTGAAACAAAGCGGCAGTATCACTGATAGATGCGAGTGTGCTGGAACTGGTAGACAGGCACGTTTGAGGGGCGTGTGTCACACGACGTACGGGTTCAAGTCCCGTCACTCGCACCAAATCAATTTAATATGTGCAGATGTGGCGGAATGGCAGACGCGCTAGCTTCAGGTGCTAGTGTTCGCAAGGACGTGAGGGTTCAAGTCCCTCCATCTGCACCAAGGAAGCTCGGATTTATTAATTCGAGTTTTTTTGTGCTTCCATAGCCTATATGGAAGCACTTTTTTCATATAATCGGATTTACTTCATTTAATGAATAGGATAAAACAGCAGGTGAGCGAGGATATGAACGTTTATATAAATATATTATTCTATCCAAAGCTTTTGAACAATTATATTGTGTGCCATGAAGTAATAACAATATATATTGTGACTTATTGTATCTGAACACTGTATCAGATTTTCTTAAATGGGTTTTAAGTAAAGATTCAATTTGCTCATTGCAACTGCATAAGCTATGATAAGATAGATAATTACCATAAATATCTTTAATTGATAATACGGCTATATATGCTAAAGCATTACTTCTTGAAATACTACATGCAATAAATCTGTGAATGGCTTGAAATGTATCATAATTACAAAAAAAGCAACCATCAATATCTTTTATTTCAATAGCAGAAAAAATATCTTTTGAATTTATTTTGTTATCATTTTTATTTGTTGCTAAATGAAAAATATTTATGCTTTCCAGAGAAGGTTTTGTACCAAGCGATGTTTCAAATAATCTCTCCATATTATAATATACAGATGTTATATCAGAAGCTGAATCGGTATAAACCATATTTTTCATAAGATGCTGATAAAAAAATTCGTTATATGGGTCAAGTTCACAACCTTTTTTGCAAATAACACATGCATCATAATATTTTTTTTCATGTTCCAAAAGCAAAATTGTTTGCTGTGAAATGCGTACATATAAATTGTGAAAAAAGCTTGAAACAGATAGAAGTTTAAAATCAGCATTTATTTTTGATAAAAATCTACCATTATAAATTTCTATCGCCTTTAAGAAAAAAGATAATCTGGCAGATGAATTTTGAGTATTCAATCCAGAGTTGCATAGATTTTCAAATTCTTCAATGTCAAGTTCAAGGGGAATATCATGATTCCACTTAAAATATCCCTTATTTAATGATATAAGTTCTTTTGAAAGCGTCAAATCTAAATTTTCAAGAAACTTGCGTAATCTATGAAAAACAGCTTTTAATAAGTTGTTAGTATCGGAAAACTTTTTCTCATTGTGCCATAATAAGTTGATAATTTCTTCTTTAGGTATGGCTTTGTGACGATAATAGACCAAATACGCAAGCAAAATCCAAACTTTTTTAGAACGATTATCGTAATCGGAAACTTTTTTGTTGTTATATTCAAGTGAAAAATCACCAAACATTTTTATCTTTAAAGTATAAAAATGCATTTTCAGTATACCTCATTTATATGATAAAATCCAAATATAAAATATCATATTTTTATAGATAATTCAAATCTAGTATATCTATGTTCATATTACTAAATAAAACAGATAATTACTTTTTATTGTGATATATTTGCTTATATTGACTACTTTAAACAGAATTATAAAAGTTAAATATCAAATTTAGATAAAAATAACAACTTAAGTCTGTATATTTTTAATAAAAGAAATACACAGTGTCATGTAAATTTATAACCTAAAATATAACCCTAAAATGTTAATATATAACTATAAAAACAATATTAAACAAGGGGTGTGTTAATATGAAAAAAATAAATTTTATTAGAAATTTAAGTTCTATCTTGTTATGTTTTTTTATTACTGCACAACCCTATGTTTTTGCGTTTAGTCAAGATGCTAAAATTGATAATGTTGGACCTTGGGTATGGATTGTCTATGGGGTCATAATAGGCTCATTTATATGGCTTTTTATTATTAGTCATAAAAAGAATAAATAAAAAAATCCCTTATTATTTTTAAGAAGGGATTAGTATTTTAGATAAATGTGAGTAAGTCTATAAGCCGGGTTCTGTATTTGGCGGTCATCTATCTGGGACGTATGTCGCCACACGCCTCAAGCCGTCATTCGAAACGGACGGGCAGTCCATGGTTTCAGTCGACGTTGCTGCGGATAGAGTTTACAGACCTCCCATGTTACCATGGGACGTGGTGAGCTCTTACCTCGCCTTTCCACCCTTACCAGAAAAATTCTGGCGGTATATCTCTGTTGCACTATTCCTAGGGTCACCCCCGGCAGACGTTATCTGCTATCCTTGCCCTGTGCAGCCCGGACTTTCCTCATATTGGTCTAAGCCAATACGCGATCGCCTGAAATACTCACAAAATTTATTATATCAATATTTAAAACTTTAGTCAATTATCAGTTAATATAAACTTACTTGCTATTTTAAGACAAAACGTGTACAATATATAGTGCAAGAAATTGGACAGGAGGCTGATTATATGTCAGCATTAACAGATTATTTGCAGCGTATTAGTGGAAAACGCATAGCCGTTATTGGTGCAGGCGTTAGTAATACTCCACTGATTATTTTGCTGCGTAATGCAGGTTTGCCTGTAACAGTACATGATAAAAAAACTGCTGATGAGCTTGGTGAGCGTTATCGTGAGCTTGCAGCTCTTGGAGTATCTTTTGTATTGGGCGAAGATTATCTCGACTATTTAAGCGAAGATATAATCTTTAGAACTCCAGGGCTTCACCCAGAACACCCAGCACTCAAGGAAGTTCGTGCTAGAGGTGGTATTGTTACAAGTGAAATGGAACTGTTTTTTGAGGTTTGCCCATGTCAAATTATAGGCATAACAGGTTCAGATGGCAAAACAACCACAACTACTTTAGTATATGAGTTTTTAAAACATGCAGGTTATGTATGTCATTTAGGTGGTAATATAGGTAAGCCACTTCTGCCAGAAGTAGAGCAAATGACTGAAACTGATATTGCTGTTGTTGAATTATCCAGCTTCCAACTAATGGGCATGAAACATAGTCCTCATATTTCAGCAATTACAAACCTTACACCTAATCACCTTGATTATCATGCTGATTTTAATGAGTATGTTCAGGCTAAAACTGCTATATATACAAATCAAAATGAAAATGATATTTTGGTTTTAAATATTGATGATGAAGTTACAAACGCATTGAAACTTAATGAAAAAAGCAAAGTTTTACTATGCTCTAAAAAAATAAAGCCAGAAAACGGTGTTTATCTAGAGGATAACTGTATTTATATAGCTGAAAACGGTGTTTCAAGACCGCTTATGATGAAGGATAAAATCCGTATTCTAGGTGAACATAATGTATCTAATGTTATGATGGCTGCTGCAATAGTTCAAGGTCTTTGTAAAGATGAAGACATTGTCTATGTTGCAGAGAACTTCGGTGGGGTAGAGCATAGAATAGAATTTGTAAGGGAACTAAATGGCGTTAAATACTATAATGATTCTATTGCATCAAGTCCTACAAGAACAATAGCGGGTTTATGCTCATTTAATCAAAAGCTTATCCTAATAGCAGGTGGCTATGATAAACATATACCTTATGATGTTTTAGGTGAGCCAATTTGTGAACATGTTTCAAAGCTTATTGTAACTGGTGCAACTGCAAATAAAATAAAAGAATGTGTTAAAAATGCTAAAAACAGTGAAAAACCTGAAATTTTTGATGCGGATAGCCTTGCTCATGCAGTAAAAAAAGCAAGTGAAATTGCACAAAGTGGCGATATAGTAATTATGAGTCCTGCAAGTGCATCTTTTGACGCTTTTAAAAACTTCATGGAACGTGGAGAAATGTTTAAAAATTTAGTTATGACACTTTAAAAAATAAAACACGCAGAGCTCACAAATTAGAATTCTGCGTGTATTTTTTTATTTGTTTGGAGTTTGTACAGTTGTGTTTGCTGTTCCTGCACTGTTATTTTGGTTAGTGTTTGGGTCAATCGCATCTTGTGCACCATCAATAACATCATCAACAGCATTCTGTGCACCATCAACAACATCATCAACGGCGTTTTTGCCATCTTGAAGCATATCCTCACCAGTGGTCATATTATCTTGTGGCTCTATAACACTACCATTTGCTCCAGGCTTAGCAGTGTCTTCAGTTGTATCAGAACCACAGCCAAATAGTGAAATACTTAAAAAACATACTGGAATTAATAACGCTAATAAACGTTTCATAATAAAAAAACCTCCTTTGTTTTTCCATAGTATGCACATAATTAAAATTATTTATACAAACAAAATGCAAGCTAATTGACATTATAATATGTGATATATTATAATTTAAAATTAGTTAAGAATTTTATATAAGGGGGTGCAGTTAATTTATGGCAGTAACAAGTGCAAGAGAAAATGCATATCAGCTTTTAAGAAAACGTATTCTTCATTTGGATTTAATCCCAGGAACGGCATTAAATGAAAAAGAGCTTGCAGATGAGCTTGGAATAAGTCGTACACCAGTAAGAGAAGCTATAATTATGCTAAGTTTGGCAAACTTAGTTGTGGTAAAACCGCAAAGTGGTACATTTGTTTCCAGAATTGATACTGAACAAGTGGAAATGGAGCAGTTTTTAAGATTTGCATGGGAAAAAGAAATACTCCATAATGTATCCGATGTTCTAAATGAAAAAGATAGAATAAGATATGACGAAAATTTACAACTTTATAGATTTTATTTGCAATCTCAAAACCCAAACAGAGGAGATAAACTTTTAGAGCTTGATAATGAATTTCATAGAATACCTTTTGATATTTTGGGTAAACAAAGATATTTTGAGTTTATTAAATCTAAACTTCAGCATATAGAACGTCTTAGAATTTTAAGTTTAAAGGTATTCTCTGATGAAAATATTCCATCTGACCATGAAAATATTGTAAGTGCATTATTTGACAAAAAACTTGATTTAATGGACAAATATTTAGATGAACACATGAATAGATATAAAGGTCATTTAAAAACTGTATATGAAGTTTTTCCAGATTATTTCGATGATAAATATTCGCTTTAAAGCAGAGACTAAATATAGTCTCTGCTTTTTTACTATCAAAATGCACATAAAATTTTATAAAATATGTGAAAGTTTACAGTTGCAACTGAAATGTTAATATATTAAAATATCAGTTATAGAGAACAGCTCGGCAGTGAGCACGAAATTTTAAAGGAGGTTTCCTTATGCCAATGCAAATGGGTTTTCGCTGGTATGGCGAAGGTAATGATAGCATCTCCCTGTCTGACATTAAGCAGATTCCAGGTGTAACAAGCATCGTTTGGGCTTTACACCACAAGCAGCCAGGCGAGGTTTGGGAAAAAGAAGAAATCGCAGAAGTAAAAAAACAACTTGATGAGTACGGCTTTAATATGGACGTTGTAGAGTCTGTAAACGTACATGATGATATCAAGGTTGGTCTGCCTACAAGAGATAAATATATCGAAAATTATATACAGACTATTAGAAATTTAAAAGAGTTTGGTGTAAAAGTTATTTGTTATAACTTTATGCCTATTTTTGACTGGACAAGAACTGACCTGTTCCACCCAGTAGGTGATGGCTCTACCGCTCTTTATTATGAAAAGTCTAAAATCCATGATGACCCTAAGGAAATGGCTGACTATATCCTTAACAATCTAAATGGTATGACTTTCCCAGGTTGGGAGCCAGAGCGTATGGCTCGTCTTGATGAGCTGTTTGAGCTTTACAGACCTGTAACTAAGGAAAAGCTATGGGAAAACCTAAAGTATTTCCTAGAGGCAATTATGCCAGTTTGTCGTGAGTGCGACATCAAAATGGCTATTCATCAGGACGATCCACCATGGGATATCTTTGGTCTTCCAAGACTGTTAGTTGATGAAGCTGCTATTGAGCGTTTCCTCAAGATGGTTGACGACCCATATAACTGCTTAACCCTTTGCTCTGGTAGCTTAGGTGCAAATCCTAACAACAATGTTGCTGACATCGTTCGTAAGCACTGCGACCGTATCGCTTTCGCTCACATCAGAAACGTAAAGCACTTTGAAAACGGTGACTTCTCCGAGGCATCTCACAGAGATTGTGACGGTGATACTGGTATCGTTGATATTGTTAAGGCTTACCATGACTGCGGTTATGAAGGATATATCCGTCCTGACCATGGTCGTCATCTATGGGGCGAAAAGTGCCGTCCAGGTTACGGTTTATATGATAGAGCACTAGGTATTATGTATATCTGGGGCATCTGGGATATGCTCGACAAAATGGGCAAGTAAAGGTGATTTAATATGAAACTTACTGATATTCAAAATAGCAATTTTGATAAAGCACAGTGGGAAGAAAAGGGCTATACTCTGCCAAAGTTCGATATCGAGGCAGTAAAGCAAAAGACTCATGATGAGCCAACTTGGATTCACTTTGGTGCTGGTAATATTTTTAGAGCTTTTCCAGCTGCTATGCTGCAAAAGGTTCTTGATAATGGCGAGTATGACAGAGGCGTAATCGTTGCTGAAGGCTTTGACTATGAAATCATTGACAAAGCTTATGCTCCATACAATAATATGAGCCTGTTAGTTCTGCTAAAGTCTGACGGTTCTATTGAAAAGCGTGTTGTGGCATCTGTTACCGAAAGCCTAAAGGCTGATAAGCAGTTTGAGGCTGATTGGAATAGACTTGCTGAGATTTTTGTAAATCCTTCTCTTGAAATGGTTAGCTTTACTATCACAGAAAAGGGCTATTCTGTTGTTGATGCTGATTTAGAGCGTGGTTTAGAGCCTCAGTTTATTATGGGTAAGGTTACAGCTCTAATGCTTAAGCGTTTTGAGGCTGGTGCTTATCCTGTAACCATTCAGAGCATGGATAACTGTTCTCACAATGGCGACAAGCTCAAGAATGCTGTTATGGCTTATGCTAATGCATGGGTTAAGGCTGGCATTGCTCCTCAGGCTTTCGTTGATTATCTGAATGATAACTCTAAGGTTTCTTATCCATGGAGTATGATTGATAAAATCACTCCACGTCCTGATAAGCTAGTACAGGATATGCTTGCAAAGGACGGCTTTGAGGATAATTATACTATTATCACCGAGCGTAACACTTATACAGCTCCTTTTGTAAATGCAGAAGAAACCGAATATCTGGTTATGGAAGATGATTATACTAATGGTCGTCCACCACTGGACAAGGCTGGTGCAATCTATGCACAGCGTGAAACAGTTGATAAGGTTGAAAAGATGAAGGTTTGTACCTGTCTGAACCCACTGCATACTGCTATGTCTATTTATGGCTGTATGTTAGGTTATACTCTTATCTCTGATGAAATGAAGGACGAGGACATTAAGGGTCTTATCACTAAGATGGGTTATATTGAAGCTATGCCTGTTGTAGTTGACCCAGTTGTATTAAAGCCAGCTGATTTTATTGATGCTGTATTAACTCGCCGTCTGCCTAACCCATTTATGCCAGACGCTCCTCAGAGAATTGCAACCGATACTTCTCAAAAGCTTTCTATCCGTTTTGGTGAAACCATTAAGGCTTATATCAAAAACGGTCTAAATATGAATGACCTTGTATTAATTCCTCTAGTTTTAGCAGGCTATGCAAGATATATCAAGGGCATTGATGATAAGGGTAACGAGTTTACTCCATCTGCTGACCCACTGCTTGCAGAGCTGCAAGAGATTGTAAAACCTCTTGAAGTTAAGGCTGGTGAGCAGGATATGAGCTGCTTAAAGAAGCTGTATGCTAGAGAAGATGTATTCGGTCTAAATCTGTGTGAAACAGAGCTTATTGACCGTATTATTGAGATGGCAGCAGAGCTATATAATGGCACTGGTGCAGTAAGAAATACACTTCATAAGTATGTATCTGCTAGATAAATAAAAAAATCCCTTCAGTAAAATCTGAAGGGATTTTTTCTTTAAAGCAAATATATATCGGAGGATTTTGCTTTTTTATTTGAAATGTTTTTAGTTTGAAGATATTCAGAAGGTGACATACCTACTTCATGTCTGAATACTTTAGCAAAATAATTTGCATTTGCAAAGCCACAAAGATTTGCAATCATTGCAATGCTCAATGAATCATCAAGTAAAAGCTGCTTAGAATGAGCTATTCTAAACTGTGTAAGACATTGAAGCGGTGTAAGACCTATTGACTGCTTAAAAAGTCTGGTTAAATGCCCCACAGAAACCTCTACACGTTCTGCAAGGTCTTGTACACCCTCTAAAAATGCATAATCTTCTTCTATTATATTAAGTGCAGCCTCTACTACAAAAGGATAATGTGCTTGCTCGCTTAAAACGGCATTTCTAAGTGATAAAAGAAAGGAATAACTTATAGCCGAAATATCGGAGATTTCGGCTATACATTCAGGCAAAGAGGAGAGAAAAAGCCTAATAGATGAATTGTTAAATAAAAGCATACGCTTTGACAGTTGTTTTTCAAGAATGCTATGCCATAAACTGCCAGAAAAGAGTAAAATAGAAATGGTAGAGGTAGTATTGGAAGTTATATGGCATTTGCCGTGAAAGGTTGTCAAAGCGATAGCACATCCACTGCAAACCACATCATCAAACTGTGTGGTTTGCAGTGAAATTTTTCCGTTATTTACACTTATAATTGCAAGTTCAGGCTCATCAAGCTCGAAGATTATATCTTCATTAGCATTTACAGATATATCATTATATGCATCAGATAAAACCAAAAGTTTAGCTATATTAATATCACTTTCAAGCGGTTTTAATTTGACCATATTTTGATTTGAAAAGCTTGTGTGCCACTGCATAATAAATTAGTGACAAATAGCCTGCTGTGTATCCTTGTCAAATACATGAACCTTGTCAACATCAATACCAACAACAAAGTCAGTATCTTCCTTAGGATAAACATTAGAAGGCATGCAAACAATCAGCTTCTGACCCTTGCAGTCAAGATAGATGTTGGTTTCAGCACCCATAAGCTCGGATAGCTCAACCTTAGCTGTGATAGTTGTTTTAGCATCTTCAGCTCTTAGGAAGTTAGATGGACGAATACCAAGAATAACTTCCTTACCAACATAACCTTCAAGAGCCTTAGCCTTTTCAGCGGTCATTGGGATATCAAAGTCAGAGAATGAAGCCACAATCTGACCACCCTTGTTAGAAATAGTTGCTGGGCAGAAGTTCATCTGTGGAGAACCGATAAAGCCTGCAACGAATAGGTTACATGGGGTATCATATAGAGCCTGAGGAGTGTCAAACTGCTGAATAATACCGTCCTTCATAACACAGATACGGTCGCCCATTGTCATAGCTTCGGTCTGGTCATGGGTTACATATACGAAAGTTGTATCTAAACGCTTATGTAGTTTGCTGATTTCGGAACGCATTGAAGTTCTCAGCTTAGCATCAAGGTTAGATAGAGGCTCGTCAAGTAAGAATACGGAAGGGTTACGAACCATCGCACGACCTAAAGCAACACGCTGACGCTGACCGCCAGACAGAGCCTTTGGCTTACGGTCTAGAAGATGCTCAAGGTCAAGGATACGAGCAGCCTCATGAACCTTCTTGTCGATTTCGTCCTTTGGCATCTTGCGAAGTTGCAGACCGAAAGCGATATTCTTATAAACTGTCATATGTGGGTACAGAGCGTAGTTCTGGAATACCATTGCGATATCACGGTCTTTTGGTGCAACATCGTTTACAACCTTATCGCCGATATAAAGCTCGCCGCCAGTTACTTCTTCAAGACCTGCAATCATACGCAGAGTAGTGGACTTACCACAACCAGAAGGACCTACCAGAATTACGAATTCCTTATCCTTAATTTCAAGGTTTAAATCAGGTACAACTTCAACGCCACCTGGATATGTTTTGTTTACATGCTTAAAAGTAATACTTGCCATGGGAATCTTTCCTCCAATTTAAAATTAAAATTATCTTAAAAACTGTGTTAAAGTTCTTTTTTGCTACAACCAAAGGATAACACATTTTGGGGCAAAACAACAATGATAAAATTTTGATATTAAGGGTAAATTTTTGACATATATTTATATGAGCATTGATTTTTAAAGTTTAGCGTGTTACCCTAAAACAAATAAAGGAGGCATGATTATGGAGCAAGAACATTATAAAAAAGCATTGAAATTGGGACAAAGAGAACTCAGAACCAGTATGCTTCATGGTAAAAGTGGTATAATGGCGGTTATGCCTGAAAGTATGGAAAACGGTACTTTACGCAGAGAATCATTAGGATTAGTTGAAATTCCGCTTGATTTAATAGCAGGTACTTGCACAGATGGCAGAAGTAATGCTTTTTCACTTAGCTTTTATCCGCTTATGCCTGAAAAAACTGAGTTTTCAAGTAAATGGATAAATTTATGTAAAGCTCATTTAACCGAAGGCTTAAGAGACCCAATAAAAGCAGTTGAATATATGGGTAAATTTTATGTTATAGAGGGACATAAAAGAGTAAGTGTGCTTAAATATTTCGGTGCGGTAAGCATTATAGGTTCGGTAACAAGACTTTACCCAGCCGATAGTGATGATATAAACGTAAAAATATACAATGAATTTTTACAGTTTTATAATCTAACAGGTATGTATATAATACAGTTTAACCGCCTTGGTGGTTATAGCCAACTTTTGGAAGTTATGGGCTTTAAACAAGATGCCGAGTGGAGTGCAGAGCTTATAAGAGACTTTAGAACATTTTATAGTATGTTTTCTAGTGCTTTTAGAAATCAAGGCGGAGATAGCAGTCAGACACCAGAGGCACTAATAGCATATCTTCGCATATATGATTTTGAAAGCTCAAAACGTAAAGTGCCATCTCAAATTGAAAAAGAACTCGAAAAAATTAAACCTGAAATTGCAAGACGTATTGAGCAAAGTGGTATGACACTTATGCTTGATTCCGAAAGCAAAAAATCACTGTTTTCTGGTCTTATAAGCACTAAGCTAAAGGTTGCATTTATCTATGGAAATCTGCCAGAAGATAGCACATGGATTTATGCACATGAGCTTGGCAGACGTGATGCAGAGGCTATAATGAATGGTCAAATAAGCACCATGGTTTATGGCGATGTTCAAACAGAAGAAAATGCTGTTAAGGCTATGGAGCAAGCTGTTGAAAATGGTGCAGATGTTATTTTTGCTCCAGAACCTCAAATGGTTCGTGCATGTGTGCAAATAGCTGCTAAATATCCAGATGTTAAGGTGCTTAACTGCTCACTAAACACTGTTCATAATATGATTAGAACATATTATCTAAGAATGTATGAAGCTAAATTCTTAGCAGGTGCTTTAGCGGGTTCATTGACTCCTGATGATAGAATAGCTTATTTATGTGGTAAACCTACCGAAGGCTCGGTTGCAAGTATAAACGCTTTTGCTCGTGGTGCAGAAATGACAAACCCTCGTGCCAAGATATATCTTGAATGGGTTTCAGATAATACTGAGCAAGGTGTTACAGATGAAAAAATGTTCTATATGGACGATTTTGATTTATTACCTGTGCCAACAGGTACACCTCGTGCTGTGGGTTTATATGATAATACAGGTAAAAAACCTAAAAACCTTGCAATAGCAATAGGCAGATGGGGTAAATTCTATCAAAAGCTGCTTTATCGTATATTAGATGGCAACTGGAAAAGTGATGCAAAGGGAAGCAGTGCAATAAGCTATTGGTGGGGCATGGACTCTGGCGTTGTAGAAGTCATTTATTCAAGAAGTCTGCCAGATGGTGTAAGACAGCTTGCAGAGCTACTCAAGGAGGCTATTTGCAGTGGTAGGATAGGACCATTTACAGGCACTTTAAAAGACCAAAATGGTGATATAAAATATAGTGACCCTATCCCTATGAAACCACAAGATATATTAAAAATGGACTGGCTTGCAGAAAATGTAATAGGTATTCTGCCTGAAGAAGAAAAATCAGAGGAGCAAGATATATTGTGAAGATATTAGCACTTGCAGACCAAGAGTCGGCATATTTATGGGATTATTTTAAGCCCGAAAAATTAGAAGGCATAGAACTTATTTTGTCATGCGGTGATTTGTCTGGTGAATATCTTTCATTTCTTGCAACTTTCGCAAAAGTCCCTATTTTGTATATTCACGGAAACCATGATACATCTTATGATAGAAAACCGCCACTAGGTTGTATTTGTATAGAGGATAAGATATATAATCATAATGGTGTTCGTATTTTAGGACTTGGAGGCTCTATGCGTTACAGCTCAGGAGAACATCAATACACTGAGAAGGAAATGAAAAAAAGAATTAAAAAGCTTAGAACAAGACTTTTCTTCTCAAGAGGTTTTGACATTTTACTAACTCATTCACCAGCTTTTGGGTTTGGTGATGGAAAAGATTTGCCTCATATGGGTTTTCAGGTGTTTAATACTATCATAGATAAATATAAGCCAGATTATTTTATACATGGACATACCCATTTAAACTATGGTACAGAATATAAGCGTTTGTCACAAATGGGTGATACTCAAGTTATTAATGCATTTGAAAGATATGTTTTTAATACTGATGATAAACAAAAAACAGCAAGTCGATAATTCGACTTGCTGCTTTTTTATTATATATTCATAACTTGGTCTCTTGCTGGGCCTACGCCTAACATTGTAACCTTACAGCCACAAATACGCTCAAGCTCACGAATGTAATTTTGTACACTCTTTGGTAGCTCGTCAAAGCTGCGGCAGTTTGTGATGTCCTCATCAAAGCCTTCAAACTCCTCATAAATTGGAGTGCAGTCGGCTAAGTCAGCAAAATTAGCAGGGAATTCAGTAATACGCTCGCCCTTATAATCATAAGCTACACAAACTTTAAGTTTGTCAAGACCACGAAGTGGGTCAATTTTGTTGATTACCATTTCGGTCAGACCGTTTACACGGATTGTATAACGTGCGATTACTGCATCAAACCAACCTGTACGACGTGGACGACCTGTAACTGTGCCGAACTCGCCACCAGCATTGCGGATATAATCACCATTTTCATCAAAAAGCTCGGTTGGGAATGGTCCTTTACCTACACGGGTTGTGTAGCTTTTAAAGATACCCATAACATCAGTGATAGCAGTTGGGCCAACACCAGAACCAATACAGCAGCCACCAGCTACTGGGTGAGAAGATGTAACATATGGATAAGTACCCATATCAAGGTCGAGCAATGTGCCTTGTGCACCTTCAAACAGTACAAACTTGCCTTCCTTAACCGCATTCCATGTCATAATAGAAGTGTCGGTTACATATTTTCTTAAACGGTCGGCATATGTGCGATACTCAGCCAAAACAGCCTCGATGTCGATTGGCTCGCCACCATATACACCAACGATAACCTTATTTTTACGCTCGCAAGCCTCACGCATTGCACTTTCAAAACGATCGCCTACAAAGTCATGCATACGCACGCCGATACGCTCGGACTTGTCCATATAAGTAGGGCCAATACCCTTTTTGGTTGTGCCAATATCATCACCGCCACGAGCCTTTTCACTCAGAGCATCAAGCTCTAAATGCCATGGCAGAATACAATGACAACGTGCATCAATAAACAGCTTGTCAGCAGATACACCTTGCTCTGCTAGAGTGTCAATCTCCTTTAAGATGTTGCGTGGGTCTACAACAACACCAGGGCCAATTACATTTGTACATTCTGGGTATAGAATACCAGATGGAATTAGCTGAAGTTTATATTTAACACCGTCTACTACTACTGTGTGACCTGCGTTATTACCACCCTGACTGCGAACTACTAAGTCAGCCTGTGCTGCAAAAATATCAATAAATTTGCCCTTGCCTTCGTCGCCCCATTGAGCTCCTAAAATTACCTTGCCTGGCATGAATTATAATGCCCCTTTCAATAAAATTGCGGTTTTAAATGCTTTTTTTACATCTAACAGCATACATTTGCATTATAGCATGAATTTATTATTCTTTCAATTACGTTTAATAAAAAAATCATATAGAGCATATAAAATAAACCTTATTAAAGTTTGTTTTTTACTATATATTGTGTTATAATTCAGACTGAATAAAAGTAATAGAAAGGACAGAAAAAATGCATTATTTGGACAATTCAGCCACAACAGCTGTATTACCAGAAGCAGTAGAGGTTATGACAAAACTTATGCTTACTGATTTTGGAAACCCTTCAAGTCAGCATAGTATGGGCATAAAGGCTGCTAAAGAGCTTAAAAATTATCGTGAAATTGTAGCAAAGGCTATGGGTGCAAACGCTGATGAAATAACTTTTACATCGGGCGGAACAGAGGCAATAAATACTGCGATATTTGGTGCGGCACACAAAAACCGCCATATAGGTAAGCATATTATAACCACAGAGTTTGAACATTCAGCGGTTAAAAATGATTGCAAAAGATTAGAAGAAGAAGGTTTTGCTGTAACATACTTAAAACCAGATGAAACAGGTCATATTTCAGCAGAGGATTTTGAAAACGCACTAAGACAGGACACCGTTTTAGTTAGCATTATGCTTGTAAATAATGAAGTAGGTACACTTCAGCCTGTGGAGAAAATAGGTGCAATACTTAAAGCCAAAGCTCCAAGAGCTATTTTCCATATTGATGCTGTTCAGGGTTTTTTTCGCACAGCTCTTACACCTAGAAAATGGAATTGTCAACTTATGAGTGTAAGCGGTCATAAAATCGGTGCACCAAAGGGAATAGGTGCTTTATATATCTCAAGAGATATAAAAATTCGACCTTATATTGTTGGCGGCGGTCAAGAAAAAGGTATGCGTTCGGGAACTGAGCCTATGCCTAGTATTGCAGGTTTTGCGGTAGCTTGTGAAATCCGTCAGAAAAATATGGCTGATGATTTAAAACACGTTAGCGAGCTTGCAGAGTATTTAAAAAGTCAGCTTGAAAAGCGTATACCATGGGCAAAACAAAACGGTCAGCCTGATGTTCCTCATGTGTTTAATGTGTCACTTGAAGGCTGTAAGAGTGAGGTTATGCTTAGAATACTTGAAAGCAGAGAAGTTTATGTTTCGGCTGGTTCTGCGTGTGCAAAGGGTAAGGAAAGTGCTGTTTTAAAGGCTATGGGTTTTGATAACAAGCGTATTGACAGTGCAATTAGAATTTCTTTTGCACCATTTAACACGAAAGAAGATATAGATGCTCTTTTAGATGGTTTTGAACAGGGCATTAAAATGTTAAAAAGATAAAATTAAGTGAGGAAAAGAAATGAAAGAAGTTTTACTATTAAAATGTGGCGAGATTATTTTAAAAGGTCTTAACAGAAAAGCCTTTGAAGATAAACTGCTTGGAAATATCAAAAGAAGATTAAAACATGTTGCAGATTGTGAAGTAAATATGCGTCAATCTGTAATTTATGTTTGGATTGGCGAAAATGCAGACGCTGACGCTATCGTTGATACCGTTTCTAAAATTTTTGGTATTAATTTAATCTGTCGTGCAGCTGTTTGTGAAAAAACTATTGAGGATATGCAGAAAACTGCAGAGGAATACCTAAAGGATAAAATCGCAGCAGCTCACAGCTTTAAAGTTGAAACAAAACGTGGTGACAAGCGTTTCCCAATGACATCAATTCAAGTTTCTCAAAAAATCGGTGGCGAGCTTGCATATAAATATCAGCATATGAAACCTAATATGCATACACCAGAATTAACCGTTTATTTTGAAATTCGTGATGAGTATGCATTTGTTCATTCTGGTGCAGTAGCGGGTGCGGGTGGTATGCCTGTTGGTACAAACGGTAGGGCGGCTATATTGCTTTCTGGTGGTATTGACTCTCCAGTTGCTGGATACATGATGTCTAAGCGTGGTTTAGAGCTTTGTGCAATTCATTTCTTTAGCTATCCATACACATCAGAGAGAGCTAAAGAAAAAGTTATTGAGCTTGCTGAAATTATGACAGCTTATACTGGTCGTATGCCTCTTTTAGTTGTTCCTTTTACCAAAATTCAAGAGCAAATCAGAGAGCATTGCCATGAGGAGTTATTTACTCTTATTATGCGTCGCTTTATGATGCGTATTGCTGAAAAACTCGCTATTCGTGAAAGTTGCGGCGGTTTAATCACTGGCGAAAGCTTAGGTCAGGTTGCAAGCCAGACCATGCCAGCTATGGCGGTAACTGGTGCGGTATGTGAACTTCCAGTATTCCGTCCTGTTATCGGTATGGATAAAGAGGAAATTATTAAAATTGCTCGTAAAATCGGTACTTTTGAAACCTCAATTTTACCTTATGAGGATTGTTGCACAGTATTTACTCCTAAACACCCTAACACTAAGCCTAAGATGTTTAAAATATTAGAGGCTGAAAAAAATCTTGACGTTGATGCTTTAGTTGATGAGGCAGTAGAAGGCACAGAGGTTATTTATCCTAAATTTAAAGCACTATAAAATCTTTTTGGAGGCGATAGCATGAATGCAGAACTAATCGCAGTCGGAACAGAAATATTATTAGGTCAAATTGTAAACACTGATGCTCAAATTATCTCTCAAGGTCTTAGCGAGCTTGGTATAAATGTCTATTATCAGACAGTTGTGGGGGATAATCCAGAGCGACTAAAACGTGCTATATTAGAGGCTAAAAGCAGAGCTGATATTATTATCACTACCGGTGGTCTAGGGCCAACACTCGATGACCTTACAAAAGAAACACTTGCCGAGGCTTTTAATAAAAAACTTGTTTTACATGAAAAATCACTCGAAGATATAAAAAATTTCTTTGATAAAATAGGCAAGGTAATGACCCCTAACAATGAAAAACAGGCATGGCTGCCAGAAGGCTGTACTGTTTTTACTAATGAATGGGGTACTGCTCCCGCTTGCGGTTTTGAATGTGATGGCAAACATGTGATAATGCTCCCAGGACCTCCAAGAGAATGTGAACCTATATTTAAAAAATATGCTATGCCGTTTTTATACCCACTTGCGGGTGGCTGTATTAAGTCGCACAATGTGCGAATGTTTGGAATTGGTGAAAGTGCTATGGAAACCAAACTGCATGACCTTATGCAGTATATGGAGAACCCTACAATAGCACCTTATGCTAAAACTTCAGAGTGTTTTGTTAGAATTACCGCAAAGGCTGAAACCGAAGATGAGGCGGAAAAAATGCTTGAGCCTGTTGTGGAACAGGTTAAACAAATTATAGGCGATGATGTTTATGGCGTTGATGTTGACTCTCTTGAACAGGTTGTAGGTCAGCTTTTAATTAAAAATAATATGACATTGTCTGTCGCTGAAAGCTGTACAGGTGGTTTATTATCAAAACGTATAACCGATTTAGCGGGTGCATCTGCCTATTATATGGGCGGTGTTTGCTCATACTCTAATGAGGTTAAGATGAAAGTATTAGGTGTTAAAGCTGAAACGCTTGAGAAATATGGTGCGGTATCATCTCAGACAGCTGGGGAGATGGCAAAAGGCGTTGCAGAGCGTTTAGGCACTGATGTCGGTGTTGGTATAACAGGTATTGCAGGTCCAGATGGTGGCACTGATGAAAAGCCTGTTGGTCTTGTCTATATAAGTGTTTATATAAATGGCAAGCATATAACCAGAAAAACAAATAATGCAAATGGTCGTGACAGAGTCAGAAATCATGCAGCTTCTGTGGCTCTTGATATTATACGCAGAGAACTTAAGTAAACTTTATGACCGTTTTTATGTTATTGTGTATACTGCGTGTGTAGTAACTGTGCGTAACTTGTAAAAAATTAAGATATTACAAAAAATAAACAAAAAATGTCCAGTGTTTTCCAAAAATACTGGACATTTTTTTGTAGTTATTGTATACTATATCTAGTAAATGAGAACTTAGCATCGGATAAACTGTGCGATGGCAACAAAAAGCTGGGCAAAAGGAAACAAATGGATACTATCCGAGCAGATTCTACATCCAAAAAAGGAGATGAATGCATGGAAATAAAAGCAATTAGTCTGGAAGAGCATCTTTCATTGTTCCATTCTGGCAAAGATTGTCATGCGTATGAATTTATGGGTTCACACCCTGCCGAGTGTGATGGCAAAAATGGCTACATGTTTCGTGTATACGCACCTAATGCAGCAAGCGTTGCTGTAATGGGTGAGTTTAATGGCTGGAGTCGAACCGCTCATCAAATGCATAGAGATGATATGGGTATATGGGAATTATTTATACCTGATGTTCGTAAATTTGATACATATAAATATGCAATCCGCACACCAGAAGGCTATGAACTTGATAAAGCTGACCCTTATGCGTTTCACTCCGAAACACGTCCAGGAAACGGCTCTAAGGTGTTTGATATAGATGGCTACAAATGGAATGATGATAGTTGGCTCTCTTGGAGAAGTAAACACGAGCCTTACAGTCAGCCTGTAAATATTTATGAGGTTCATGCTGGTTCTTGGAAACGTAATGCTGATGATTCTTTTTATTCTTATCGTCAGCTTGCTGATGAACTTATCCCTTATGCTAAAGAAATGGGCTACACTCACATAGAGCTTATGCCTTTAACCGAACACCCTCTTGATGCTTCTTGGGGCTATCAGGTTACTGGCTATTTCGCTGCAACCTCTCGCTATGGTACACCTGACGACCTTATGTATTTTGTAGATAAGGCTCACCAGACTGGTATGGGTGTGATTATGGACTGGGTTCCTGCTCACTTCCCTAAAGATGGTCATGGTCTTGTGGAGTTTGATGGCTCATATTTATACGAATATGCCGACCCACTTAAAATGGAGCATAAAGAATGGGGAACTAGAGTCTTTGATTATGGCAAGGTTTCTGTTAGAAACCTATTATTCTCCTCTGCTATGTTCTGGATTGAAAAGTTTCATATAGATGGTTTGCGTGTAGATGCGGTTGCATCTATGCTTTACCTCGATTATAACCGTCAAGGCGAATGGCGTCCTAACATTCATGGCGGCAGAGAAAACTTGGAGGCAGTTGACTTTTTAAGACTGCTAAATGAGATGGTTTTAACCGCTCACCCAGATTGTATGATGATTGCTGAAGAATCTACGGCTTGGCCTATGGTTACTAAACCAGGTTATATGGGTGGTCTAGGTTTCAACTTCAAATGGAATATGGGCTGGATGAATGATATGCTTTGCTATATCGGTGCAGACCCATTTTTCAGAAAGGATATGCATGATAAGATTACTTTCTCATTTATGTATGCTTTTTCTGAAAACTATATACTTCCACTTTCCCATGATGAAGTTGTACACGGAAAGAAATCTCTGCTTGATAAAATGCCAGACCCTTATGAAAATAAATTCGCTTCATTGCGTACTTTATTTGGCTATATGATTGCACATCCAGGCAAGAAAATGCTCTTTATGGGAGGTGAGTTAGGTCAGTTCTCTGAATGGTCAGAGGTAAAACAATTAGATTGGATGCTTCTAGGTTACGATTCTCATAGACAAATGCGTGCTTATGTCAAAGCTCTTAATATGTTCTATCTTGGTAATAAAGAGCTTTGGGAGAATGATACCGATTGGCATGGCTTCTCATGGATTTCTCATGATGACAATGTCAACAATATCATAGCATTTCGCAGAATTGCAAAAGATGGAAGCGAAATTATCTGTGTGGCTAACTTTGCCCCTGTTTATCACGAAAGCTACAAAATAGGTGTTCCTTTCGCTGGAACTTATGAGGAAATATTCTCCTCCGATAGTGTGGAATTCGGTGGTAGTGGCGTTTCTAATGGAAAAAAACGCACCAAAGCTGCTGAACTTCATGGAATGGAAAACATTGTTGACCTTAAGGTAGCACCTCTTTCTATAATGTTCCTTCGTGGTAAGCCTCGTGCAAAACGTGCAACGCCAACTAAGGCTAAACAGGATAAGAAAACTACTACTTCTAAAACTGCAACAAAACGCACAACTGTTAGAAAAACCACAAAGAAAACATCAGATAAATAATTGTTATAACAGCGGAATTGGGCATATGGCTCACCGCTTTCACAAAATCTTAAGTATTGGGAAAGAAACGGAGAATCACATCATGTATCGCAAAAAAGAATGTGTTGCAATGCTCCTTGCAGGTGGACAGGGAAGCAGACTATATGTACTGACAACAAAAGTTGCAAAACCAGCAGTTCCTTTCGGTGGTAAGTATAAAATTATTGACTTCCCACTTTCTAACTGTATTAACTCTGGTATTGATACTGTTGGTGTGCTTACACAGTATGAGCCTCATGCTCTTAACGCTTATGTAGGTGCAGGTCAAACTTGGGATTTAGACCGCTTAAATGGTGGCGTTTATATCCTGCCTCCATACCAGAAAGGTAAAACCTCAGAATGGTATAAGGGTACTGCTAACGCTATTTATCAGAACATTGGTTTTGTTGATGAATATGACCCAGAATATGTACTTATCTTGTCTGGTGACCATATCTACAAGATGAACTATAATAAAATGCTTCAGCAGCACAAGAAAACTGGTGCAGATGCTACCATAGCTGTAATTGATGTGCCACTTGATGAGGCTTCTCGTTTCGGTATCATGAACTGCCATGAAGATGGCACTATCTATGAATTCGAGGAGAAACCAAAAAAACCTAAGTCAACACTCGCTTCTATGGGTATATATATCTTTACTTGGAAAAAGCTCCGTCAGTATCTAACCGCTGATGAGAAAAAACCAGAGTCATCTTATGACTTCGGTAAGGATATTATCCCAGATATGCTGAATGCTGGTGAAAAACTTGTTTCCTTCCGCTTTGAAGGCTACTGGAAGGACGTTGGTACTATTGAGTCACTTTGGGAAGCTAATATGGACCTCTTAAGTCCTAAGTCTGGTCTTAACCTTACTGATGACAGCTGGAAAATCTATGGCAGAAACAATGGTGCACCTCCACATTACACAAGCAAAGATGCTAAGGTTACTCACTCACTTGTATCTGAAGGCTGTGAAATTATGGGTGATGTTTCTGAATCTGTACTTTTCTCAGACGTTACTATTGGCAAGGGTGCAAAGGTTGAATATTCTATCCTAATGCCAGGTGCTGTTGTTGAACCAGGTGCGGTTGTTCGTTATGCAATCGTTGCTGAAAATGCTCGAATCTGTGAAAAAGCACAGGTAGGCGGTACTCCAACAGATGTAGGTCCTGATGATTGGGGCGTTGCAGTAGTTGCTGCCGAGGTTAAAATCGGTAAGGGTGCTGTACTAAAGGCTAAGGAAATGGCAGACAAAGATCTTCCAGATGAGATTTAAGGAAAAGGGGAACCATACAAATGAAAAACGTGTTAGGCATTATCATTGCTGTTGATAACGACAATGACCTGCGTGAAATTACAGAACATCGTACAGTTGCCGCTGTTCCATTCGGTGGCAGATACCGTATTGTAGACTTTATGCTATCTAATATGGTTAACTCAGGTATTTTCCGTATAGGTCTGCTTATGAAAGATAAATATCAGTCACTTATTGACCATATTGGCAATGGTAAGGACTGGGATTTATCCCGTAAAAATGGCGGCGTTACTATGTTGCCTCCTTATAGCTATTCTAAAAAATCTTCACCACTGGTAGTTGGTGAGTATCGTGGTAAAATTGATGCACTTTCTGGTGCTATTGACTTCCTTCAGAAAAATAGAGCTGAATATGTTGTTCTAGCTGATGGTGATGTTATCGCAAATATTCCTATTGATGAAGTTATTCAGCAGCATATTGACGCTGAGAACGACATAACAATGGTTGTTACCAAGAAAGGTAAGGAAAACCGCCTTTCAACTTACTGCGAAATGAACCGCAGAAAGGAAATTGTTGATATTCGTGTTGGTGATAGCAACGACAGCAAGTGTAAACATGAAGCTCTTGGTGTTTATGTTATGAGCCGTCAGTATCTAATTCATCTTATTGCAGACTGCGTAACACATAACTGCATACATTTCGAGCGTGAACTTCTAACTCGTGCTTTAACAGACAGCAAAATCGGTGGTTATCTGTTCGGTGCTTATGCTTGTAAAATAGAAGATACTCATCAGTATTTTAAAGCTAATATGGATATGCTTGATAAGGAAACTCGTGATGAGGTTTTCCTTCGTACAAGACCTATTTATACTCGTATTTGCGACGAATCTCCTGCTTATTATGGTGATAAGGCAAAGGTTGAGGACAGCTTAATTGCTGATGGTTGTCATATTGAAGGTAAAGTTGTGAATTCTATTCTGTTTAGAGATGTTTTAGTTGAAAAAGATGCTGTGGTAAGTAATTCCATTATTATGGAAAACGGTAGAATACTAAATGGTGCATCTCTTGCACATATCATAACAGACAGAGGTGTTACAATTCGTGACGGCAGAACTATGATGGGACATGAAAATTATCCTGTTGTTATTGCTAAAAGCTCTGTAATATAAAAATAACAGCTGACGGGATGCGTTATGCATCCCTTAACTGTTTGGAGGTGCATTTATGAAAATTATGTATGTTGCCAGTGAGGTAGCTCCTTTTATAAAAACTGGTGGTCTTGGTGATGTTGCGGGTTCTCTGCCTAAGGCTTTTGCGGCTAACGGTCATGAAGTAGCTGTTTTTTGCCCATATTATAGCCTTATTGACCAAAAATGGCGTGATAAAATGACATATGTCAAAAACGCTTATGTTCAGCTTGGTTGGAGAAATCAATATTGTGGTCTTTTTGTCTATGAAGAAGCAAATGTTAAGTATTATTTTATTGATAATGAATACTATTTTTCACGCACTCAAATATATGGTGAATATGATGATGCTGAACGTTTCGCTTTCTTTAGCAAGGCTGTACTAGAAATTTTACCAGATATCGAATTTAAACCAGATGTTATAAATTGTAACGATTGGCAAACAGCTCTTGTGCCAGTTTATTATAATTTAATGTTCTCTGGTCGTGAGTATTATCAAGGTATTAAGACAGTATTCACTATTCACAATATCGCTTATCAAGGTCGCTATGGCAGAGAAATCCTTGAGTATGTTCTAGGTATTGATGATGCCCATTATCGTTCAGGCTTTATGGCTATGGACGGTGATGTAAATCTTATGAAGGCTGCTATTGTGGCTAGTAGTGCAGTTACTACCGTATCACCAACTTATGCAGAGGAAATACAAACTCCTTATTATGGTCATGGTTTAGACCCTATACTGCGTGATTGCAGTTATAAACTACATGGTATATTAAATGGTTTGGATTTAGATGCATATAACCCTGCAACAGACCCATATTTATTTAAAAACTATACAACACGAACTGTTAAAAACAAACTGGAAAATAAAAAAGAGCTGCTTGAAATGTGTGGTCTTGAAGGAACAGAAGATACACCTGTTATTGCTATAATTTCCAGATTTGCAGGTCATAAAGGTCTTGACCTTATCGAGGCGGTTTTAGATGAAATTTTACAAGATGATATCAGGCTTATTGTACTTGGTAAGGGTGAATGGCGTTATGAACAAATGTTTATAGAGGCTAAAAAACGTTATCCTGATAAAATCTCTGTTAATATTATGTTCTCTGCTGAACTTGCAAGTAAAATATATGCTGGCAGTGATATTCTGCTTATGCCTTCTAAGTCTGAACCTTGTGGTTTAGCTCAGATGATAGCTCTGCATTATGGCACTATTCCTATTGTTCGTGAAACAGGTGGTCTTAAGGATACCGTTCACGCATTTGTAGATTATCTTGGAACAGGTAATGGATTTACTTTCCATAGCTATAATGCACATGATATGCTTCACGTTATAAGAGAAGCTTGTGGTGTATTTACCTATAATAAACCAGCTTGGAAAAAGCTTGTTACAGGTGGCATGAAAGAAGACTTTAGTTGGGCTGCTTCTGCCAAAATATATGAAGAACTTTACAAATCAATTTAAAGTAAGAAGATAAGCGGTATTTCATAATTTGAAATACCGCTTAAGTAATAAACATTATTGGGGGCATAGAATAAAAAGCATGGCAAAACAATATCGCAAAAGGGAAATCATAAACCATATTTTAAAAAACTTACAAGAAGATTTTGGTCTAAATGATATATCCAAAGCAAATTATACACAAATATATAAAGCTTGTGCAAAATATGTGCAGTCTGAGCTTTATGAACTTATGGTTCAAACCGAAAAGAAACAAAAATTAGAGCGAAAAGTACATTTTATATGTATGGAAATTTTGCTTGGTCGTTCGCTTAAAAATAATGCATATAATCTGGGTATGTTAGATGCTCTGCAAGATGCTTGCGAGGATTTAGAAGTTGATATAAATAAAATTTTTATCGCAGAAAGAGATGCGGGTCTTGGCAGTGACTCTATTGGCAGACTTTCAGCATGTTATGGTGATGCTGCTGCAACAATAGGTGTTGCAGGTACAGGATATACCATTAGATATGAAGAAGGTAACTTCATTCAAAAAATACAAAATGGTGAACAAATAGAACTTCCAGATTTATGGCTTGAAACTGGCGAAGTTTGGCAAAGCAAAAAAGAAAGTGAAGCTAAAATTGTTAAATTCGGCGGTGAAGTCCATGAGATATGGCAAAATGACGCACTTGAAATAGCATATAAAAACGCTTTTGAAGTGCTTGCGATACCTTACGATATGGTTATATCAGGTTATTACACTGAGCATACTGTAAAATTAAGATTATGGAAAGCGAAAAGTTTATCAAAGGATAATCTAGATAATATTAAAAGTGCAGAGGCTATATCTAAAAAGCTCTATAATGATGACATAACAGAAAATCAAAAAGAAGAAAAATTAAAGCAACAATATTTTCTGGTATCGGCTACTATTCAAGATATTTGTAAAAAACATAAAGATATATATGGCACACTAGAGAACTTTGCTGAGAAAAATGTTATTCATTTAATGGATACTCGTTCAGCTTTATCAATACCTGAGCTTATGCGTATTTTATTAGATGAAGAAAAAATGAGTTGGGAATTTGCTTGGAACATAACTACTCAGTCTATTGCTTATACAAACCATTCAATGCGTCAAAACAGTTTGGAATTTTGCTCTGCTAGAACTATGGAAAAATGTATTCCTAGAATTATGAGCATTATAAATGAAATAAATCGCAGATATACTTCTATGCTCATGGCTTATTATCCAGATGATATCAGCAAAATAAATAGAATGTCAGTAATAAGTGATAGCCGCATCAATATGGCAAATCTTGGTGTTATTGGTTCATTCTCAGTTAATGGTGTTTCTACATTGCATGGTGAGCTGTTAAAAAACCATGTTTTTCCTGACCTTTATTCAATCTATCCTGCAAAGTTTAGACAAATAACAAATGGTATCTCTGTGAGACGTTGGTTGTGTCAGGCAAATCCAGAGCTGACAGACTTAATATCTTCCAAAATAGGCACAGGTTTCATTACTCACCCATCAGAACTGCATGTTTTGGCTGGTTTGGGTTCTGACAAAACTCTTTTAGAGAATATAGGTAAAGTTAAACTTAATAACAAAAAACGTTTAGCTGAATATATTCTTGAGAAAACTGGTATAAAAGTAAATGTAAACACAATGTTTGATGTGCATTGTAAGAATGTTTATATGCATAAACGTCATTTGATGTATTTAATGCATGTTTTAACTATTTATAATAAAATCAAGAAAAAAGAGGAAAAATTGCTCGTTCCACGAACTTTTATTATGTGTGCCAGAGCAATGACATCAAATAAAATAGAAAAGAAAATTATTAAACTGACACATGCAATAGCAAATATGATAAATAATGATATTGAAGTTAATAATGTTATTAAATTCGTATTTTTAGAGAATTATAACGTTTCTTTATCTGAAATTGTTGTGCCTGCTGCTGATTTATCAGAACAGTTGTCTCTTACAGGTAGTGAAGCATCAGGTACTGGTAATATGAAACTTATGATGAATGGTGCAGTTACTATTGGTACATGGGACGGTGCTAATATAGAAATAGAAAAAACGGTAGGACGTGAAAATATTCTATTATTTGGCACTCAGCCAAGTGAAGCTTTTACAGGCAGAGTAAGACCTGAAGATTATAATCATATGTGTCCAGAACTTGAATATGCAATAGAACGTATTGAACAAGGCTTTGGCGATGGTGAAAATTATAAAGATGTATTAGATGCTGCATTTAAAGCAAATAATGAAATTGATTATTATCGCATAGGTCATGATTTTGCATCTTATTGCAGAACTCAAGAACGTGCTTCTCAAATGTATTTACGTCCTCAAAATTGGAACTATATGGCTCTTATTAACATTGCTAATAGTGGCAGATTTGCCGCTGACCGTTCGGTTGCTGAATATGCACAAAATATTTGGCGTGTGCCTTCTAAATTTTCATTCTAGCTATTATGCTGCCTATTTATATATAGGCAGTATTTTTTTACTTTTTTTTGTTAATAAAACACCCACTGACACTTAAAAAATATATCATAATGTGTTATACTTACTATGTATCGCTATGCACTGTTTAAGCTATGCTTATTAGCTTAAATAAAAAAGGAGATATTTTTAATGAGTGAAATTTCAAGTATTTATTGTTCAAGATTAGAATCATATAAAAAACCATTTGGTGCAGTTAAAGCTGGAGATGATGTTGAAATTTGCATTTATCCAAGAAGAAATACTGGTGTTTTATATGCTGAATTTATTATAAAAGCTGATAATGAAAATGAGCTTAGATATATTCCTATGAAATGGAATGGATATGAAGGCTATCGTGATTGCTATAAAGTGAGTTTTAAAGCGGGTGATGCAGGGCTTTATTGGTATGCTTTTAAAATAATCACTGCTTATGAAGAATATTATATTGTTAAAACGGTTGGCGGTCGTGGTGATGTTAGAAAAGATTTATCCGATATGTTCCAGCTCACTGTTTTTAATGGTGATTATAAAGTGGCTGATTGGTTCGGTCAAGGTATAACTTATAACATTTTCCCTGACCGTTTTTGTAGAACTGAAGTGCCTAAAAAAACTGGTTGGCGTACTGAGCGTAATATCCATGAAAATTGGTCAGATATACCTGTTTATTTGCCAGATGAAAAAGGTGAAATTTGGAATAACGATTTCTTTGGTGGAAGTATTAAAGGTGTAATTTCAAAGCTCGATTATCTTAAAAGTTTAAATGTTAAAACAATTTATTTTAATCCAATTTTTGAAGCCTTTTCAAATCATAGATATGACACAGGTAATTATAAAAATATTGACCCTATGATGGGTGCTGAAGAAGATTTTAAAGAGCTTTGCTCGAAAGCTAAAGAATATGGTATGCGTGTTGTTTTAGATGGTGTTTTCAGTCATACAGGCTATGACAGTGAATACTTTAATGCGAGAAACAACTATGACAGCGTAGGTGCATATCAGTCGAAAGACTCAAAATATTATTCTTGGTATGATTTTTCTGAGTGGCCTAATAAATATTCTTCATGGTGGGGTATATATACCTTACCACAGGTCAATGAAATGAATGAGGCGTACCTTGATTATATAATCGAAGGTGAGGACAGCGTAATTAAGCATTGGCTTAATGCTGGTGCTTCTGGTTGGCGTTTAGATGTTGCTGATGAGCTGCCTGATGAGTTTATAGCGAAGTTAAATGCTGCTGCAAGAAGTGTCAAAGAAGATGCACTCGTTATAGGTGAAGTTTGGGAAGATGCATCAAATAAAATTAGCTATGATGTTAGACGTAAATACTTCCAAGGTGGAGAACTTGATAGCGTTATGAATTACCCACTTCGTGACGGTATACTTGCTTATTTATGTGGTGCATCGGCTGAGGACTTTGTTGAGAGAATGGAAACTCTGCGTGAGAATTATCCAACAGCAGTTTTCTATAACCTTATGAATATTATAAGCACTCATGATACACCTAGAGCTTTAACTTTATTTGGTGCAAATCCTAGCGATTGGAGTCAAAGCAGAGATTTTCGTGCTTATCGCTGGCTTGAAGGTGAAGAACGTGAAATGGCAAAACATAAGTTATTTATGGCTGCGATAATACAATTTACCATGCCAGGTTCACCAACTATTTATTATGGTGATGAGGCAGGTCAGCAAGGTTATGAAGACCCATTTAACAGAAGAACTTATCCTTGGGGCAATGAGGACACAGAAATTTTAGAGTTTTATAAAAAACTCGGCAATGTCAGAAGTAATAGCAAAGCTCTTAACAAAGGTCAGTTAAGATTTTTAGAGGCTGATAACGATATTTTAATATATGAGCGTCAAATAGAAGATGAGCAAATGCTTA
>DXIE01000017.1 GCA_019113005.1 Candidatus Butyricicoccus avistercoris
TTGTTCATTGCCCCTTTTATTCATTATGTAAATAAATATGAGGTTGTTCTTTATAATCACTAATTTTGTATTCACCTACAAACTCATAATTTTGATTTTTTGAAATTTCTCCTTGTTTAATACTTGCAGCATCATAATAAATTCTTTCCAAATATTCATAAATTGAATATATTCATTGAGTACACCAAACAAGTGCATTTCTAACATATGATGCATTTTCTACAAATAAATTATAATCTAAATCAATACCCAAATAATCTGCAAGTAATACTGAAAACGCCACTACTGTACGGGTGTTTCCTTCTCTAAATGGGTGTATATGCCAGATAGTAGAAGTAATACGAATAAGTTTAAAAACTAACTCTTGTTTTGGCATATTTGGTTTTAAATTTGAGATTTCTTTGAAAATATCTTTTAACTGTTTGGAAATTTGCGATGGTTCTGCATATCTTACAGTATCTCCACCTAATACTTTTTCAGATTTTGTCATTTGTATGGTTCTAAATTCACATGCCCATTCATAAAGCCCTCCAAAAATAGTTTTATGAATATCACAAAGTGTATTTATATCAAATTTATCATATTTTTTTGCATATACAACTGCCATGCCTATAACAGTTAAATCGCCTTCCATTTGTCTTAAATTTTCATTATCTTTAATATTAGCTAGATTTTTTAAAACATCTACATCTTCATATAAATATGGGTCACGCATTTTTTAAAACTCCGTAATTTTTTAAAGTAGGCAAATAAATATCAGAAAATAATATTTCGCCATCAATCCATAAATTAAGTTTTGAGTTTAAGTCAAATGAAATTGGCAAACCTTCAAGGGAAGTCATAGCTTTTGCAAATTTAATTGCTTTTGGTCTTTGTTCATATGGTAAATTATCCATTTGATAACATTGCTTAACAAAGTAAAAATGCTGATTTAATTCACTATCAAGAATTTTTACAGCTGATTCAAGCCTAAATAAATTATCTTTGATTTTATCAAGTTGATTTAAAAGTAATTTTCTTTGCTCAATAGATTTTTTGGTGCTTTCGATTTCATCAACATGTAAGCACTTTGATTTTTTCTTACCATTTACTGTTTGTTGTAAATAATAATATTTTTTATTATTTATTGTTCTTGATGTTAAATATCCTTTAGGTAGATTTTCTATTTTATTATAAATATCATTATATTGTTTAAGCGTTTCAATATATTCATCATATATATTTTGATATTTCATAAGCTCACCTCTTTAATTATATTTTATCATTTTAACTCTATTTATTCAATGTATTATTTATTTAGGGTTAAAATTCGCTGTTTTTAATAGTTATATATTATAATTGCTAAAAGACTTGATATTGGGAATGTAGCTTACTGCTTTGGATAATTATATAATCTATTAGAAATTATTGATAATATGTCAAGCATGATTAAGGAGTACTAATCTGAGATGTTTGCAGAAATGAAAATTACCATGAGAAAATATGTAGAATTAAAAGATTGAATTCAACTCATTTAAGCGATTATATAATGGAAGATAGACAAGGCACTTAATAAAGAGTTTAGGCATAAATACAGAGTGAGTTAAAATGGCAGTGTTTATTCATTACCTATTTTATCTGGGAATAAAATTTAAACTTACATAAAAATATACAATACATAAATTGTTTTTATTTGGAATAAATGATAAAATAATATAGAATCAGGTTATAGGTTTTAAATAACGTGTTATAGCAATAATGAAAAGTTATTAAATATTGGAGGATATTATGGCATATAAAATTCTTTCCTTTGAGGGTTTCGTACAAGAATTTAAATCAGTATCTTTAGGAGCATATCCAAGAAAGTTTTGTTTTGTATTAGGTTCAGGAGCATCAAAAACTTCAGGAATTAAAACTGGTGAAGAATTAGTAGATATTTGGGATAAGGAGCTAGAAATCAGAAATTCTGAAGACCATTTGCAATGGAAAAAGCAAAACGGGATTACTGAAGAAAATAAATATAATTTTTACAGTATTTTCTATGAACGACGATTTGAAAAGGACAATGGCAAAAGATATAGAGATGGATATAGTTTTTTGGAAAGTATTATGGAAAAAGCACATCCTAGTTGTGGTTATGTCTATCTTGCATTGATGATGGCAAAAACGATAAATAATGTAGTTATCACCACTAACTTTGATCATCTGACAGAAGATTGTATAGTTAGATATGCACAAACTTTACCAATGGTAGTTGGGCATGAAAATTTAGCACATTATATTACACAACCATTATCTAGACCAACTGTTATAAAAATTCATAGAGATCTGTTGCTTAATCCAATTAATAAAACAGTGGAATTAAATAAGCTATATGAAAGTTGGGAAAAAGCATTAGATAGTATTTTTTCAGTTTACCATCCTATTTTTATTGGATATGCTGGTAATGATAAAAGTGTTATGGATTTTCTATACAAAAATATAGATAAGTTTAATAATGATGAATGGGCATGCCCTTATTGGCTCATATACGGCAAACAACAAATCCCAAAAAATGTTAAAGATTTTCTTAAAAAAACAAATGGGTATTTGATTCGTCATAATGGTTTTGACCAAGTTTTAACACAACTTAGTTTTGCTCTAAATATTGAGCTACCTGATGAAAATACATTTATTCAAAAAACAAAGGAACAGTATAAGTCTTTATTGAATAGCGTAGAAAGTATTATACACGAAAATTCAATCATGCAGTCTAATAAGCAATCAATTACAACAATAAATGCTAATTTAATAAATAATATTTCTACAGAAAAGATTAGTGATTTATATTCAAAATTCATTATGCTTTTTTCAAACCAAAACTATTCTTATGCATTTGATATTATAAATAATTTAACAGAACTCTATCCTGACAATTCACAATATCATAATAATTCTGGCATTACTTTATACGCAATGAAGCGTTATGATGAAGCATTGGTGGAAATGCAGAAAGCAGTGGAACTCGAACCTGATAATGCAAGATATCATAACAGTTTAGGTGTTATTTTACATGCAATGAAGCGTTATGATGAAGCATTGGTGGAAAAGCAGAAAGCAGTGGAACTCGAACCTGATAATGCAAGATATCATAACAGTTTAGGTGTTATTTTACATGCAATGAAG
>DXIE01000018.1 GCA_019113005.1 Candidatus Butyricicoccus avistercoris
ATCTTCATCATCATCTTTTGATGACGAGCTTGATTTTGTAGGGCCTGAAACTAGGTCTAAATATCTTATAGGCTGTGCATAAGGATTAAAATACAGATTTATAAGATTTAGTGCTTCACTTTCATTTACAAAATAGAAAGAAAGTGATGTACTTGTACCCGCTGTACTCATAGAGGAGTAACCTGGCAAAGTAAACATTTTTATACCACTTGAAGTGTCAATTTGGAAAGCTTGACCAGCAAGCCAAATCATTTCACCAGCTGTTATATCGGTTTTAACATTGTTAAACACAGCATCTGCTATATCTTTAAATTTAAATGCATTAGCAGGAGTTAAAACCTGTTTTGCAAGATAAACTAAAAATTCTTGCTGTTTAGCGATACGGGTTTCATCACCATTTAAATATTCATCTGGAACTAAATTTGTGTATCCTGGGCCATTTTTTCTCCATCGTAAGAACTCTACAACTTGTTCGCCATCTAAATGCTGCATACCAGCTTTAGGGAAATGTATTTCCAAGTCTTGAGTTGGGTCTGAATACATCATTGGGAATGGTATTTCATAATCAATGCCACCGATAGCATCAACAATATCTGCAATACCGTTAAAATCTACGACAATATATTTATCTGGAGTAAAGCCCATAACCTGAGCTATCTGTTTTTTAGTTTGTTCAATACCTCTTGCATAAGCAGCATTTATCTTTTTATTTGCACCTGTTTTGTTTACATTCGACATTGTATCACGAGGGATATTCATAACATTAACAGTGTGTTTGTTAGTGTCAAATGCAACAACCATAATATTATCTGTACGAGTGCCATCAATATCGGTTGCACAGACTGCAAATGTAAAGAAATCATCTATACGGTCGCCCTGATTTAAGTTAATAATTGGATTATCACCATTTTCAGGGTCATTTATAGTGGTATCATTTTGATGAGGTTGTGATATATCAGGTTTTCTTACATTCATAGCAAGCCACACACCACCTGCAGCTATTGTAAGTGCAATTAAAACAGCTATAAAAATGAGTATTTTTGTAACAATAGATTTCGGTTTCTTTTGTTTTTTAGCTACTTTAGTATTTTTAACACTTTTAGCATTTTTCATCTGATTTGGTACATATGAAAAATCTGATGTTTGCTGATTTGGTTTTACTTTGTTTGCCTTTTTGGCTGTGGGTTTAGAGTTTGTAGACTTATTATGTCTTGAACCGCCTCCGCCAAAAATCTTCATGTGTTACTGCCTCCTAAAACACCGTCAGGAACGCACTACCCCCTGCCTTATTAGCCAGTTGCGTGCCTGCATTGTATCTTTATGTATTAGTTTTCCTCGTTCAATTAAATCACTAAGTGAAAAATCGAAACAATACAGCAAAGCCTTATCTATATCTTTTTTTGCAAGTGCTCTTGCTGGCTCTACCCCTTTAAAGTCCCTAGTTTCTTCGATAAAATCAGCTAGATAAACAATTTTATCGAGTATCGTCATATTTTCGCAGCCTGTTGTATGATATTCAATAGCATGAGCAATGTCATCTTCAATTTTGTAAACATCTTTAGCTATTGCAGCTGCTGTTTTTCCATGGAGCATTTTCCATTCAATTTTTTCGACATCACAGGGTATTATACCGTATTTATCGCATAAATACAACTGTTCTTCACGAGAAAGTCTTTTTGTAATATCATGTAGTAGCATTGCAAGAGAACATTTTTGAGGGTCTTCGCCATATTTTTCACCTAGCCACATTGCAGCTTTTTCACACCCTAAAGTATGGGTATAACGATAACCTTCTAGTCTGGAAAGAATATCCTCACGCATTTTTTCATCATACAACATTATAAAAACCGCCTTTCAGATTAAATTTTTTATGTTAAATCCATATATAATCGGTTTTTGCGAATATAATCAAGCACTGTTTTTGGTAGCATTTCAGATAACTTTTGACCATTTCTAATCTCAGTTGAAGAAATTTCTATAACATCTGAGTTTATAAGAGAAATTTTTGCATTATATTTTTCTTTTAAAAACTGTGCCTTTTTTTTGAGTATAGTCTGCTCACCCAGTCCTCTTGCTACAACTGCAAGTGTACAAAGTTTGCAAATCTCCTCTGGCTCTCTCCAACCTGTATCAAGAGTCATAAGCATATCTGTACCCATTAAAAAGAATAACTCACCATAAATTTTTTTGTCATTTAACTCTCTTAACGTGTCAATAGTATAACTTGAACCTCCACGTTCAATTTCTATCATGCTAAGCTCTGCCCAGTCTAAACCATCAAGCATTAGTTTTATCATGTCGCACCGCTGACGAGTGTTTGCAGAGCCTTTAGGCATTTTTTTATGTGGCGGTAAATTAGTTGGAACAAATAATACTTTATCTAAATTTAACGCCTGTTTGACCTGTTTTGCAGCATGTAAATGACCATAATGAGGAGGGTTAAATGTACCCCCTAAAATGCCAGTACGCATTTTTTATTTCTCCAAAACAATCTTACGCTTGTCCTTATCAGAGGACTGACGATATAAAACAAATTTTGTGCCAATAACTTGAACGCTATCCGCACCAGTTTCTTCACTTAACACCTCAGCTACTGTTTTAGGTGTAACCATAGCACTTTCTAAAACCTTGCCTTTTACAAGCTCATGATTTTCTAAAAGTACATTTAATTGCTCTAAAACGCCATCAGTCACGCCATCTTTACCAATATGAAGTGTTACCGCTAATGGATTTGCAAGCTTTCTAAGCTGAGCACGTTGTTTACTTGTTAACATAAATAAATTTTTCACTCCTGTAAATAATTGTTTAATTTTTTTGTAAATTCTCTAAGTGCGACTGCACGATGAGAAATTTCATTCTTTATCTGAGGGCTTAGCTCTCCAAATGTGCATTTATACTCTGGTACATAGAAAATAGGGTCATAACCAAAGCCGCCAGTTCCCTGTTCACTTTGTAAAACCTCACCTTCACATTTTCCAAAGCTCTCTATAAAAGTACCATTTGGAAACGCACAACATATAGCACAAGCAAAATAACATTTTCTATTTTCCTTGCCCTGCATATTTTTAAGAAGTAATGCATTTCTGTCTGCGTCAGTGCCTTCACAGTATCTAGCCGAGTAAATGCTAGGAGCACCACCCAAAGCCTCTACACATAAGCCTGAGTCATCAGCTATTGCAGGAAGTCCAGTAAACTCCATAGCTGATACCGCCTTAATTTTTGCATTTTCAGCAAAAGTCTTGCCGTTTTCCTCTGGTTCTGGTGCATTTTCTGGTAAAGCCTCTATTTCAACACCAAATTTGTTTAAAATATCGGCTAACTCTTTTAATTTTTTCTTATTATGAGATGCAAGTACAAATTTCATTTTAACCAAGCTCACCTGTAATTTTCTTTTGTTCTCTGCAAAGTTTAGCTGTTCCCTTTTTACCAAGTGACAGCAGTTTATTAAGCTCCTCTTTTGTAAAAGGACGTTCTTCACCAGTGCCTTGAATTTCCACAAAATCACCTGCACCAGTCATAACAACATTACAGTCAACAATAGCGTTAGAGTCCTCAGCATAATCCAAATCTAGAATAGGCTCGTCCTCATAAATACCAACTGAAACGGCTGAAACTTGGCTTGTAAGCGGCATTTTGGTTATTTTGCCCTCATCAAGTAGCTTTTTACATGCAAGCCAAAGAGCAACAAAACCACCTGTTATAGATGCACAGCGAGTACCACCATCTGCTTGAATAACATCACAGTCAACTGTTATTTGTCTTTCACCAAGTGCCTCTCTGTCAACTACTGAGCGTAAAGCTCTGCCAATAAGTCTTTGAATTTCGCTTGACCTGCCATCAAGTTTTAATGATTTAATATCTCTTTTCTTTCTTGTATGGGTAGAGCGCGGCAGCATTGCATATTCTGCTGTAACCCAACCTAAACCCTTGCCTTCAAGAAATGGAGGTACTTTTTCATCTACACTTGCAGTACAGATAACCTTTGTATTGCCAACCTCGATTAAAACAGAGCCCTCTGCATACATAGTGTAATTAGGTGTAATTTTCACCTTTCTCATTTCATCGTTACGTCTTAAATCTGGTCTTGCCATATCTTTCTCCTTTATTATTCTTCTGTATCATCTGGTTTAACAGGTGGAAGTAAAGCCTCTAAAAATTCATCTCTGTTAAAGTCCATAAGGTCGTCTAAACCTTCACCCACACCAACAAGCTTTACAGGAACACCAAGCCCAGCTGAAATTGCCACAACAATTCCGCCCTTTGCTGTTCCGTCTAGCTTTGTAAGTATAATACCTGTAAGCTTTGCGGCTTTATTAAACTGCTCTGCTTGATGCACAGCATTTTGTCCAGTAGTTGCATCAAGCACTAAAAGGGTTTCTCTTGATGAATTTGGAAGTTCTCTTGTTAAAATACGGTCGATTTTAGCAAGCTCATTCATAAGATTAGCCTTATTATGCAGTCTGCCCGCTGTATCTATAATAATTATATCACAGCCTCTAGCCTTTGCAGCAGCGATTGCATCAAATACAACAGCGGCAGGGTCTGCACCCTCGCCATGACGTACAATTTCTGCACCTGCACGCTTTGCCCATACTTCGAGCTGGTCAGCTGCCGCCGCTCTAAAGGTATCAGCAGCGGCAAGCATTACACGCTTGCCTTGCTCAACATAACGAGCAGCAATTTTACCAATAGATGTGGTTTTACCAACACCATTTACACCTATAATTAAAATGACCGCTGGTTCATTTTCGGTGTTTAGGTGTATATCTTCGAGCATCATATCGGTTAAAACTTCTTTTAGCAATGCTCTAAGCTCGTTCGCAGTGTTAACTTTTTTATGTTGAGCAGCTTTTTTTAGTTGCTCTCTTGCCTTTGCTGCAACACCTGCACCAAGGTCAGATAAAATCATAGCTTCTTCAAGTTCATCTAATAAATCATCATCGACTTGAACGAAAGATGCCATAATATCTTCAAACTGTTGACTTACAGCATCGGTAGTTTTTTTAAGTCCTGCTTTAATTTTATCAAAAAATCCCATTTTTTAAACTCCTTATTTTATTTCGCCTGAAAATTTCTTTTCTGCCTCGGCAAGATTTAGCATTAAAAGTCTGCTAACCCCTCGCTCTTGCATTGTAACACCGTAGAGCATATCTGATTTTTCCATAGTACCTCTGCGGTGAGTGATAACAATAAACTGTATTTTATCACTAAGACGCTTTACATATTCAGCAAATCTAGCAACGTTTACATCATCAAGAGCGGCTTCAATCTCATCTAGCACAGTAAAAGGTGTAGGTCTTAATTTAAGTATAGCAAAATATAAACTGATAGCAACAAAAGCCTTTTCACCACCAGATAAAAGAGTTATCGTTTTAACCGCTTTTCCTGGAGGACAAACCAAAATATCTATACCACAATTTAAAATGTCTTTTTTATCTTGAAGTTTAAGCTCTGCTGTGCCACCACCAAAAATCTCCTTAAATGTTTCACCAAAATATGTATTAAGTTTCTCAAATTCGGTTTCAAAAACCTTACTCATATTATTAGTTAATTCATCTATAACAGAATATAATTCATTTTGAGCGTGTTCTAAATCCTGTTTTTGTTCGCCAAGGAATGTAAAGCGCTCCATAATAGTTTTATATTGCTCAACAGCATCAAGGTTTACATTTCCAAGCTCACGCATTTTATCTCTTAAATCAAGCATTTTTCTATTGGCAGATGACACATTTTCTACTGTAATTTTATATTTTTCTGCACTTGTTGGTGTAAGCTCATATTGCTCCCACATTTTATCTAGAATTTGCTGTTTCTTTTCATCTACCTGCATATTTTGAGCAGTAAGACGAGCATTTTCTCTTTCAAGAGCTAAAAGTTCTTCATTTGTACGCTGAATACGTTTTTCAGTTTCTGTTTTTTCGCTTTCAAGCCTTAATCTTATTTGAGCTATATCCTGAATTTTGTTTCTAAGTTCTTTTTCAGTGTTTTTGTTTTCACTTTCTATAAGCTCAGAAATTTTATTATTATACTCATTTATCTGCTTTTCAAACTCTGAATATGCATGTTTTATTTGCTCTAAACCCTCAATCATTTCAGAGCTTAGATTTTCAAGGTCAGAAATAGCACGTTTTTCCGATGTTATTTCGGCATTATTTTGAGCCATATTGGTGCGAAAAGTTATAAGCTTTGTCTCTTGCTCGGTTACGATATTTTCACACTCAGCAATAGCATTTAAAGCGTTTTGATATTCTTTTTTAAGATTATCCAGTTTTGATAACAATTCTTTTTGAACATTTTCATACTGCAATATAGTGTTTTCATAACCCTGTTTAGCCTTTGAAATATCAGTTTGTTCTAAAGAAAGCGAGTTAAACTGTTCATTTACACGCTCAAGCATTGTTTTATGCTGATTTTTAAGAGCATCAAGTCTTGTTTGCTCCTCTCTAAGCTCTTGCTTTTCATTTATATAGCTTTCAAGCTGTGCTTTAACAGTTTTAAGCTCTGTTTCAGTCTGAGTTATTTTTTCTTTTGTAATATCAAGCTGTTTTTTGATATCAATACCGTTTTGCTCAAGCTGTCTTAGTGTATCAGCACGAGCAAGTGTGCCTGTGGTTTTAGAAACCGAACCACCAGTCATAGCACCGCCTGCCTGAAGCATTTGACCATCAAGTGTCACTATACGAAAACGATACTGATAAGCCTTTGCAATTTGCATAGCACAATCTAAGTCCTTGACAATTACCGTTCTTGCAAGCAAGTTTTTTATAATATTTCTGTATTCACCTGCACACTGTACAAGACTATCTGCTGTACCTAAACAGCCATTCATATTCTCAAAGCCTGTTTCTTTGAGACTTGATGGCTTAATAGTGTCTATTGGTAAAAAAGTCGCTCTACCGCCATCATTATTTTTAAGAAAATTTATCGCTTGTTTTGCATGATTAGAGTTTTCTACTACAATATTAGATGCGGCTGCACCCAAAGCGGTTTCTATTGCAACTACATAGTCTGGTTCTGTGCCAATAAGTGATGACACAGGGCCTCTTATGCCCTCAGCTTGACCACTTTGTGAGCGTTTCATAATTAGTTTTACTGCACGAGAAAATCCCTCATAATCTTTTTGCATTTCCCTCAGCATTTTTAAGCGGTTTTGACAGTCTGTGCTTTTGGAGCTTAACTCATTATATTGTTTTTGAAGTTGTAAAAATCGCTCATTAGTTGATTTAACTTCTTGTTCTTTATCATGTGTCAGCTTTTCTAGCTCGTAAATTCTATTTTGACAATCTATATACTTGCTTTCATAAGCTGACTGAATTTGTTTTTCACGCTCTAACTGGTCTTGCACGTTTTGAGTTTCTTTATCAATATTATCTGTTCTCCCGCTCATACCTTCAAGAGCAGCCTTTGCAGCGGTAAGTTTCATAGATACGTTAAAGTTTTCGGCATCTAAAACCGCAATTTTATCTTGAATTTTATCACGCTCGCTAATAAACTCAATTTTCTTTTGCTTTTGAGTTTGAATTGTTTGTTCAGCTAAAGCTATATCTTTTTCTAACTTAATTTGATTTTGCTCTAGCTTATTACAATGCTCGTGTCTTTCTGATTTTTGCGTTTTAAGTGCATTTTGTTGTTCTATTCTTTTCTGCTCATCTTGCTTTGTACGCTCTATATTTTGTCTTGCGTTTTGGATATTTGCCTTTAAAACAGCGATTTCGCTCTGTCTTTGAGCGTTCTTTTGTTCTTCTTCTCTTAATAAACGTCTGATTTCATCGGCATCAATATCTGTTTTATGAATTTTACTAGATATAGTTTCTGTTTGTTCATATAAATCAGATACTAATTTTCTGGTATCGTCTAATTGTTTTTGGCAGATTTCCAGTTTTTCAGTGCCCTCAGATTGTGTTTTTTTAATATCCTCTAATTCTAAAAGCCATAGTGTGACTTCAAGTTCACGAAGTTCATCTCTAAGAGCTAAATATTGTTTAGCTTTTTGAGCCTGTTTTTCAAGCGGTTTTGTTTGTGCCTCAAGCTCACTGTAAATATCCCTTATTCTAACGAGATTTTCTTCTGTTTCTGCAAGTTTTTTTTGTGCTTCTTCTTTTCGGTATCTAAATTTAGTTATGCCTGCTGCTTCTTCAAATACCTCTCGACGGTCCTCACTTTTAAGAGATAAAATCTCATCTATTCTACCTTGACCGATTATTGAATAACCTTCTCTGCCAAGACCAGTATCCATAAAAAGCTCGTGTATATCTTTTAACCTACAATGCTTTTTGTTTAAATAATATTCGCTTTCACCAGAGCGATAATATCTACGGGTTACCATAATTTCGGTATGCTCACTTTGAAAGATACCAGTGCTGTTATCCAAAATCAGTGACACTTCAGCAAAGCCCAGAGGAGCTCTTTTAGATGTGCCGCCAAAAATAACATCTTCCATTTTAGCACCTCTAAGCATTCTAGAGGACTGCTCACCAAGCACCCAACGCAAAGCATCTGAAATATTTGATTTTCCGCTGCCATTAGGGCCAACAATCGCTGTCATACCGCCCGAAAAGCGTATTTCTGTTTTATCTGGAAAGGATTTAAAGCCTTGTAGCAATAAACTCTTTAAAATCATATGGTATCCTCATTTATGCAGTGTTTTTAATATAATAAGTGTAACACGTTCACACTTTATAATCAAGAAATATGCAAATTAACATAAAAGCGGGTACGGCTTTTACCATACCCGTTATAATTTATTGATAACCCATAAGAGCAAGAGCTTGTTTTGCCGCCATTTGTTCGGCTTCCTTTTTGCTTCTGCCTTGACCGCTTGCGAAAACATTGCTGTTTAGTAAAAGTTCCATATCAAATGTTTTATCATGGTCTGGGCCACTTGTTCCCGCAAGACGATATTCGAGAGTTTCTTGACGGTTTTTTTGTACTATCTCTTGAAGTGTTGTTTTATAATCCTTGAACATTCTGCCTTGTCTTGCACGCTCAGCACTCTTAGGTATAAAGCTTAACACAAATTCTCTAGCTGGTTCTATACCACCATCTAAATAAATTGCACCTAAAAGAGCTTCCACAGCATCAGCTAAAATGCTTGGACGCTGTCTTCCGCCACTGCTTTCCTCACCATGACCTAAACAAATTGCTCCATCAATGCCAAGTTCCTTGGCCACTTCATACAATGCCTGCTCACAAACAATAGCTGCACGAAGTTTTGTAAGCTCACCCTCTGGTAATTCTGGAAACTGATTATATAAATAATCTGCTGTTACAAAACCTAGTACGGAGTCGCCAAGAAACTCAAGTCTTTCATTATTTTGCAAATGTCTGGCTCTTTGTTCATTAGCATAAGACGAATGCGTTAAAGCTTTTCGAAGTAATACTTTGTTTTTAAATTCATATTTAATCTTATCTTTTAACATATAAACTCAATCCTTTCTAAATATATTAGACAATAGGGAAAATTTATTCCCTATTGTCCAGATAACATGGCTCTATAAGCTCCATTAAATCGCCAACTTTATGAATACTGGCTATTTTATCCTGTGTAAGTGTAGGAAGGTCAAATTCTCCCTCTAAAATATCACATAATTCCATTATATCCAAAGAATCGGCATATAATTCATCACGAAAACTTGTTTCATTTGTTATTTTTTCAAATTTTATAGCAAACTGCTGACATATAATTTTATATAATTTAATTTGTTTACTATCCAAAATTATCAGTCTTCCTTGTTTACTGTCATATGTTCAATATTTTGCTCTACCGCTTCAATCATACCGCTTTTTGTGTACTCTATTGCTTGACGCACAGCATTCATAACAGCAATTTCATTTGATGAACCATGAGCTTTTATAACTGGGTGAGCAATTCCTAAAAATGGTGCACCACCTATAACATCTTGGTTGAACATTTCTTTAAATTCGTCCATACCAGATTTACAAAGCAGATAAGCAATTTTTGTACCCATATTTCGGGTAAAGACCTTTTTAATTTCAGCAGCCATAAATTTTGCTACACCTTCGATAGTTTTAAGCATTACATTGCCCGAAAAACCATCACAAACAGCCACATCACATTTACCCAGTGGCACATCACTGCCTTCCACATTGCCAACAAAGTTAAGTCTGCCCTCATCATGTGCTTTTTTAAGAAGTGCATATGTTTCCTTGCGGATAGCATCGCCTTTTGAATCCTCAGTGCCATTGTTTACAAGACCAACACGAGGATTTTTAATTTTTCTGATTTTCTCAGCATAAAGCGAGCCTAAAAAAGCAAATTGAAGTAAATACTCAGCTGTACATTCGGTGTTTGCACCTGCATCAACAAGCATAACCTGACCATTTGCACAAGGCATAACAGGAGCTACTGCACCACGTCTAATGCCCTTTATACGCTTACAGAACAATGTAGCACCAGAAAGTAATGCACCCGTAGAGCCAGCAGAAACAATAGCGTCAGCCTCTCCGTCCTTGACAAGTTTTAAAGCAACTGCCATAGAACTTTGTGGTTTTTTACGAAGTACAGTTGATGGGTCATCATGCATATCAACAATATCTGGTGCATGTACAATATGAAGTCCAGAAAGATTTTCTGCATTATTTTCCTTTAAAATAGCCTTTATTTTATCCTCCTGACCTACTAAAACAACATCTTCACCATACTGCTTGACTGCTAAAATAGCACCTAAAACTGGTGCAAGAGGTGCATTATCTCCGCCCATTGCATCAACTGCAATTTTCATTTTTAAATATCTCCCTTCATATTATCTATAATTTCAAGTGCTCTCTCGGAAATTTTCATATTCTTTTCTCGTTTTCCTCTAATTTTATAACCCAGTGGCTCTAAAATACCAAAGTTTATATTCATCGGTTGGAATTTAACAACTGTTTCATTAGAAATATAATGACCTAATGCACCAATAGCAGTTGTTTGTGGGAAATTAGGCTCTTTCTTACCTAAAATCTCATTTGCTGTTGCAAGACCTGCTAAAAATCCTGATGCATTGGACTCAACATAACCCTCTACACCTGTCATCTGACCTGCAAAACGTATTCTTGAATCTGAGCGAAGTGCAAAATTACGGTCTAAAAGTCTTGGAGAGTCAAGAAAAGTATTTCTGTGCATAACACCATAACGCACATATTCAGCGTTTTTAAGTGCTGGAATCATAGAGAAAATACGCTTTTGCTCGCCCCATTTAAGATGAGTTTGACAGCCAACAAGGTTATATAAACTGCCTTGTGCATTGTCTTTTCTAAGCTGTAAAACCGCATAAGGGTCTTTTCCAGTCTTAGGGTCTGGCAGACCAACAGGCTTTAAAATGCCAAAAAGCAGTGTATCATGTCCACGTCTTGCATTAACCTCTATTGGCATGCAGCCCTCAAATACAAGCTTATCTTCAAAGCCATGCACTTCAGCTTCTTCTGCGGTTGTCAGAGCCTCCCAAAATGGGTCAAACTCCTCCTTTGACAGTGGACAGTTTATATAGTCTGGAGTGCCTTTATCATAACGAGATGCAAAATAAGCTCTATCCATATCAATGGATTCAAAAGTTACAATAGGTGCAGCCGCATCAAAGAAATGCAGAAAATCCCCGCCCACTTTTTCATGTATAGCATCAAAAAGAGCATCAGAAGTCAGTGGGCCAGTAGCTATAATAACATGACCATCTTTAGGAATTTCTGTGACTTCACCATAAACAATTTTAATATTTGGGTGGTTTTTAATTTTATCTGTTACAGCTTTTGCAAAAGCCTCTCGGTCAACTGCTAATGCACCACCCGCCTCAACTTGGTTTTCATCCGCACACTTTACAATTAGACCACCTAAACGGCGAAGTTCTTCTTTTAAAAGACCTGCTGCATTTGTCAGCTCATTTGAACGCAAAGAGTTTGAACAAACAAGCTCGGCAAAATCGTCTGAATGATGAGCTGGAGTTTTTTTCTCTGGTTTCATTTCGTAAAGTGTCACATTTATACCACGCTCGGCAAGTTGCCATGCAGCTTCACAGCCTGCAAGACCTGCACCGATTACGCTTACATTATTCTGCATTTACAGTTTCCTCCGTTTTTTTAGGTCTGCCTCTTTTTTTTGGCTTTTGCTCGGTTTCCGAGTCTTTTTCCTTTTTGGCAGTGGTTTTTTTAGTGGTTGTCTTTTTGGTTGTGGTTTTTTTAGTTGCCTTCTTTTTAGCAGTCTTTTTCTCCTCTTGCTCCTCTGCTTCCTTAGCAGCCTTTTTAGCCTCACGTTCAGCCGCCTTTGCAGCTCTTGCCTCACGACGCTGACGGTTCTTTTCTGCTTCCTCTGGTGATACGCCTTCCTTTACAAGCTCGCTATATCCACAACCTTCACGCAGACAAACGTCTCTAACTTCTTTAGAATCTCTATCTGTATGACGGAATAGTGAAGAATCACATGTTGGACATTTGGATTTTAAAGGTTTATCCCAAGTTATAAAATCACAAGTTGGGTATTTATAACATGAGTAATAAACATAACCCTTTGCAGATTTCTTTTTAACTACTTTCATGCCACAAATAGGGCATGATGCACCAGTATCCTCAGTGATTGCCTTTGTATTGCTACACTCTGGGAAACCAGGGCAAGCAAGGAATTTACCAAAACGACCAATTTTAATAACCATTTTTCTGCCACAAAGCTCACATTCTATATCGGTTTCTTGGTCTTGTATTTTAATTCGTTGACCTTCGAGGTCTACTTCTGCTTTCTCAAGAGAGGTTTCAAAACCATCATAAAAATTTCTAAGCAAATCTACATAGTTTTCTTTACCAGCCTCGACTTCATCAAGCTGACTTTCCATATTAGCAGTAAATTCATAATCTGCAACAAGTTCAAATTTATCGACAAGTAAACCTGTTACACCCTCACCAAGTGGAGTAGGTCTTAGTGTACGGCTTTCCTTTTCCACATAGTTTCTGCTTTCAATAGTTGAGATAGTCGGTGCATAAGTTGATGGTCTTCCTATGCCACGCTCCTCCATTGCTCGAACTAAAGATGCCTCTGTATAACGTGCAGGTGGCTGTGTAAAGTGCTGACTTGGTATTATCTCGTCTGCCTTTAACTCATCACCCTCAGCAAAAGGTGGAAGTGGCTTACCCGCTTCACCCTGCTTTTCATCGTCTGTTGATTCTTCATAAACCGCAGTAAAACCAGAAAATGCTACTGTATGTCCAGATGCTCTAAAAATATAACCTTCGCTTAGTATATCGGCAGAAATAGTGTCTAAAATAGCATCTGACATCTGACAAGCGACAAATCTTAACCAAATAAGTCTATAAAGCTTATACTGGTCTGGTGTAAGACTGGATTTAATATTATCAGGCTCAAGTGTTACATCAGAAGGTCTGATTGCTTCGTGTGCATCTTGAGCACCGCCTTTAGTTTTGAAAACTCTAGGCTTTCCTGGATAGTAGTTTTCACCATATCTACTTTTAATAAAAGTTGCTGCTGCTGCTGTTGCCTCATCAGACAGTCTGAGAGAGTCAGTACGCATATATGTTATAAGACCTGTTAAGCCTAAACCGTCAATCTCAATACCTTCATATAACTCCTGAGCTACACTCATTGTACGTCTTGGGGTCATATTTAGCTTTCTGCTTGCGTCCTGTTGAAGTGTAGAGGTTGTAAAAGGTGCAGGAGCTGACTTTTTCTTTTTACCTTTTTTAACGCTTGATACTATAAAAGGCTTACCTGTAATAGCATTTACAACAAAATTTGCACTTTCTTCATTTTTAAGCTCTTTATTGCCCTCTGAATCACTGTAATATCGAGCGGTAAACTTACCACCTGTTTTGGTTTGAAGTTTAGCTTCAATTTGCCAATATTCCTCTGGGTTAAAAGCTCTTATCTCATTTTCTCTATCAACTACAAGGCGAGTTGCAACCGACTGCACACGACCAGCACTAAGTCCACGCTTTACTTTTTTCCACAGAAAAGGAGATAATTTATATCCTACAATTCTATCTAAAATACGTCTAGCCTGCTGTGCATCAACTAAATCCATATCAATATCTCTTGGGTGTTCTATACCATAACGCACAGCATTTTTAGTAATTTCATTAAAAGTAACTCTTTTATATTCGCCCTCATGCAGATTTAAAAGCTCTTTTAAATGCCAAGAAATAGCCTCACCCTCACGGTCAGGGTCGGTTGCAAGATACACAAAATCGCTTTCTTCTGCTGATAGTTTAAGCTCATTTATAAGTTTTTCTTTGCCTTCAACTGGCACATATTCAGGAGCAAAATTATTTTCAAAATCTATACTCATTTTCTTTTTTGGAAGGTCACGCAAATGACCCATAGAAGCTTTTACTATATAATCAGAGCCCAAATATTTGCCAATGGTCTTTGCTTTGGCTGGTGACTCCACAATCACAAGTTTGGACATTGTTCTTCCTCCGTTTTTTATTTTATTTAAAACTCTTGATATCTTAGAAATTTATTGTTATAATGCCATTTTCACGCTTTAGTATACCATCAAGCTCCATCATCGTCAATTCAGTCATAACTCTTGCTACTGGTAAATCTATCTGTTCTAAAATATCTTCTGGTGTTTCTGCACCATTTAAAATAATATCAACAATCGCTTTTTGATTTTCATTTTGAAGCTGTGGTATATGAGCATGTTTTTGAGTGGTTTCTTGTTTTTCTGATTTGTTTTCTTCGGTTTTTTCCTCATGTTTTAAAATTTTATTCCACATTTCTTCAACCGTTTGTTTATCATCATAATGAACTTGTTCAGGTTGTTTTATAGGCTTTTTACTGCCATAAATTGGACTTAGTCCGACCTCACGCAGTATATCATTTGGTTCACAAGCTATTGCGGCCTCGCCGTCACGAATTAAATGATTACACCCCATAGAATTAGGAGCATCTATATTTGCAGGTATAGCAAAAACTTCTCTGCCCTGTTCCAGAGCTTCATGTGCAGTTATAAGTGCACCAGAGCGAGCGGGAGCTTCCACAACCAAAACCGCTCTTGATAAGCCACTTATAATTCTATTTCTTATAGGAAATAAAAATCCTTTATGTGGTGTAGATGGTGGATTTTCGCTTATAACAGCACCAGTAAGCTGAATATCACCCATTAGAAAATTATGCTCAGGTGGATAACAAATATTAATACCACCAGCAAGCACAGCAATAGTTTTTCCTCCTGCACTAATAGCACCACGCATAGCAGCACCATCAATACCAAGAGCCATACCAGAAACAATAGTCATACCCGCACTAGCAAGCTGTTTACCAAACTCACCTGCCATGGTCATGCCATAAGGTGTGGCCTTACGAGTGCCAACAATTCCTACTGCTGGTTTACGCTCTAAATCGGGTATTTTACCTTTTGCATATAAAATAATTGGAGGGTCTGGAATACTACATAATATTTCAGGATATGCACTATCTTCCATAGTTAATATACTTATCCCAAGTTTTTCACAATCAAATTGTATAGCATCAGCTCTTTGTAAACTTTTATCCGATAATGCATCTATTTGTTTTTTATTAAGTCTAGTTTTTTCTATAAATTCTTGCCTACTCATAGCAAATAAATGCTCAGGAGAACCAAAACATTCTAAAAGCTGATTTTTAACTAAAGCTGTTAACTCATCTTTTGCAGCAAGCCATAACCAATAAGAGAGTTTACTCATTTTTACCACTCATTTCCCAAATAAGTATTGCAGTCGCAACACCTGCATTTAATGACTCAGCTTTGCCAAGCATAGGGATAATAATTTGTTCATCACAAAGATTTAAAGCTTTCTCTGTTACGCCTTTACCTTCATTACCTATAATAACGGCTGCTTTTTTAAGAGATATATTATTTATAGATATGCTCTTATCTGAAAGGGCAGTAGCATAAACAGGTATATTACGAGAATGCATACAAGATATTGCCTGTTCAATAGGCATTTTAAAAACAGGCTGACGGAATATAGCTCCCATCGTTGAACGTACAACTTTAGGTGCAAAAGGGTCTGTGCAGCCTTCGCACAAAATTACGGCAGACAGAGCAAAAGCATCTGCGGTACGCAAAATTGTGCCAAGATTGCCAGGGTCTTGTATACCATCAAGTAAAATTACACCATTCAAATTTTGTGGTAGTTCATCAGCCATTTTATGAGGCATATCGCAAGAAAAAAGAACATTTTGTGAGGTTTCAACATCAGAAGCTAGATTAAATAATTTTTCATCAGCAGAAAATAAATAAGCTCCCTGATTAAAAGCATCATTTAAAAGTTCTTCAGACACTAAAGTACCAGTTTTTATAAGCACAGTATGAACTTTAACATTAGAAGATAGAGCCTCAAACAGCATTTTTTCACCTTCACAAACCATTTGATTCATATTATGACGATATTTTTTATCTTTAGCGAGGCGAGCGAGCTGTTTAATAGTGCTATTTTGTTTACTTTCGATTGTAGTTATAAGCATAACGTCCCTCATTTCTATAAAATGAAAAGCTTAACAGGTTAAAAGCCTGAACACCCATAGGTACTCAGGCTTACTGAAATATTAGGGTATTATTTTAGCATTAAGTATAGCATACCCTTATATTGTATTCAAGTAGTGGTTTTTGTGTTTTGACTTTTTTTACAAATTAGTTTATTAGCTAATATTTAACTATATTATATATATTGTCTTATCTGTTTATCCATTATATCACTTATATTATTATTTTCTTTCCATTCTTTAGTCCATTCAACCGTTTTCTCAATAGCAGTATTCACGTTCCATTTTGGTTTCCAATCTAAAACTTTTTTGATTTTTGATGAGTCTAAACGCAAGAAATTAGCTTCATGCGGTGCATTTATTTCGGATTGATGTAACCATGATGCACCATCTGCCCATTTATTACAGAATATATCAACCAGCTCTCCTGTGGTTATACAATCCTTATCATCTGGGCCGATATTATAACAACCAGCAATATTAAAGTTTTCATATTGTCTTTTAGCAACTAATAAATATGCCATTATAGGTTCTAAAACATGCTGATATGGACGAATAGAATAAGGATTTCTGACAATTATCTTTCGTTTTTGCAAAACGCTTCTTATACAATCTGGAATAATACGATTTGGAGCAAAATCGCCTCCACCTATTACATTGCCTGCTCTCATAGTTGAAATTGGAAGTTTTCTTTCCTTAAAGAAACTTTGGATATAACTATATGTTACAAGCTCAGAACAAGATTTAGAATTAGAGTATGGGTCTAATCCATTTAATCTATCATCTTCACGATATCCCCAACACCATTCTTTATTTTCATACACCTTATCTGTTGTAACATTAACAACACTTTTTACTGAATCTGTAATTCTAACACATTCTAACAAATTAACTGTTCCCATTACATTAGTTGAATATGTTTCTACTGGATTTTTATACCCTTCTTTAACAATAGGCTGAGCTGCTAAATGAAATACTATTTCAGGTTTAGCTGTTTCAAAAACAGCTTTTAATTTATCCAAATCTCTAATATCAGCAATTACAGAGTTTATATTTGAATCAATTTCGGCTAATGAATATAAATTGGGCTGAGTAGGTGGGTTTAATGCATATCCAAAAACATCTGCACCTGTATTTAATAGGGCTTGACTAAGCCATGCACCTTTAAACCCAGTATGACCTGTAATTAATACTTTTTTCCCTGCATAAAAGCAAAGAACATTATCCATGATTAATCACCATACTTTCCAAGGAGCTTTTTTATTTCCCCATAATTGTTCTAATAAATGCTTATCTCTTTGAGTGTCCATACACTGCCAAAAGTCATAATGTTTATATATCCCAAGTTTTTTCTCTTTAGCGAGTCTATCTAATGATTCACCTTCAAAAGAACAGCTTTCATCTTCTGATAGATAATCAAAAACTTGCGGTTCTACAACCATGAATCCACCATTTATCCAACCACCATCTTCTTTTGCCTTCTCACGAAAACCAACTACTGTATTACTATTTTCATAAATATCAAGCACACCAAAACGTCCACCAGGTTGAATACCAGTTAATGTAACAATTTTATCACTTAGTTTGTGCTGATTTAATAATGCATTTAAATCTATATTACTTACACCATCGCCATATGTTAACATAAAAGTTTCATTTCCTACATATTTTTGCACTCGTTTAATACGTCCACCAGTTTGGGTATTAAGTCCAGTATCAACAAGAGTTACTCTCCAAGGCTCTGCCACATTATTATGTACAGTCATTTGATTTCCTGCTGAGAAATCAAATGTAATATCTGAACGATGCAAATAATAATCCGCAAAATATTCTTTTATCATATAGCCTTTATAACCACAACAAATAATAAAATCATTAAACCCAAATGATGAATAATACTTCATAATATGCCATAAGATAGGTTGATCACCAATATTTATCATAGGCTTAGGTCTTAAATGACTTTCTTCACTAATTCTAGTGCCTAATCCACCTGCTAAAATTACAACTTTCATACTTAATCATCACCCTATAATACTTATTTTTCAATTAAATAAGCAACTTTTTTATAAATGTCACTCTGTTTAATAGCTAAAACAGATGGGTCATCTTGTGGATATGAATTTAAAATGATTTTAACTTTTTCTGCTAGAGCTAAAAGCTCTGGATTAACTTGTTCTTGTTCATTATCGTCTTGTAACTTTTTAGTCACATTATCCGTTAAATACTTTATTAATTCTTTAATATTTGGTGCTAATTTCAAAGATTTTTTTAGCCAGTAAATAGCCTGCTTTAATTGATTATTATTAAAAGCTTCATAATATTTAATTAAAGTCCAAGCAAAACCATGCATACTAGGTAATATATCTATCATATCTTCACAAAGCAAATTCTCATTATAATATAATTTTAAGAAATCAACTGAATATTCTTTATAAATATGTGAAATTTCATCATAATATGAATCATCATCAATATCTTCCCAATCAGTCACTAAAATTTGACCTAAACTTAAATAGTAATTAAATATCATATGCTTTATAGATTTATTTTCAGTCCCTATGTTTTCCTTTAAATAATCTAAAACTGTATTTTCAACCAAATCCTTTGATGTATTTACAATTTTTACAGAAGCAGCATTCAAATCATCATTTGACATTTGATAAAACTTTTCTGGAAATCTTATTTTAAACTTAAATAGTTTATACAATACAATCGCTGGAATATTATCCCATTTATCTATATTGTTTGTTAATTCTTTCATCTCATTTATATCATCACAAAGCATTATTTTAGCTGGATATGAAAACTCGCACCTATCAAACTTAGCAATAAACGGATAAGGAAGTTTTTTCTCTTCTTCAATTACAAAATCTTCGTCTATAAATTGCTTTTGTATATTATTATTTAATATTTCCTTTTTTTCAGTAGTATTTTTATCTATACAATCTTTGTTATCTAAATCAATATAGTTTAACACATTATTAAATATATCTGATATATCTATCCTATCCCATAGAATCCATAAAATATCTAACCATCTATCTGTTGCTGATAAAGATACATCTCCAAATGAATGTTCAGATAATATCTGTTTACTTTTATTGTATTCTCCAACTTTTGCATATGCCTCAGCCATATCAAGTAATACAGATTCTTGGTCCTTCTTTTGTGAACGATATAATATACTTAAAGATATATCTGCAAGAGCCTTTATATCATTAATAGATGGAATTGCACTAATATAATCATTTCCATATTTAATAACATTTTCATAATCACGTTTTCTTATAGATAGTTTTGTTAAAACATAATTAACATCTACTCTTGTATACAGTGAATTTCCATATCTTTCTAGACATACATTAGCCCAAGAGGAAAGCTCTGGATAACTATACTCATATGCAATATTAACTGCATGACGATATACAACTTTTCCAAATAGCTCATGACCATTCACTTTTTTTTCTACTAAATCAATTGCCTGTTTAACATATTCATACTTTTCATGTGGCAAAGTAGATGACTCAATTGCTTGTATATAGCGAAGAATATTATTAGGATTTTTACTAATTTCTTCTTCTATCAAATGCATATTTCTTTTTGATTTTCTTTTCTTTATATTGTTATCAATATTTAAATAACCATCATGCCAAAATACTACACTTGGCAATGCATATAAATCTTTTAATGAATCATGCATTATGGATTCATGTATTTTTCCAATATATTTAATATGTCCATCTAAACGAGCCATTCTTAATGCATAAAATGAATTATATTGAGATAAGTCATTTTTGTTCGTATAATTATTTATCATAATATATGAACATTGAATTTCTTTTGATAATTCACTTTTTAAGAACCACACCATTTCATCTACTGAAGATTCATCCATATATTCATCAGCATCAACTGTCAAGTACCATCTACCAGAACATCTTGACATAACAGCATTTCTAGCAGCAGAAAAATCATCAATCCACTCGAAGTCAAATAATATATCTGCGTATTTGCTTGCTATCTCTTTTGTTCTATCTGTTGAACCTGTATCTGCAATAACAATTTCACACTTTATTGTATCACGAAGTGGCTGCAACGCTTGCAAACATTTTTCGAGGCAACGTTCCTCATTTTTTACAATTAATCCTATTGAAAGTTCAATTTTTTTATTATTTTTAGTATTATTCTTCTTTTTGTTTTTTTTATTACTCATATTAAAATCTCCTTAAAACTTCAGATTTAATAGAAAAAGCTTGATGTTCAAACGTTTTCCATTAAATCTGACAATCATATAAAAAATGAGCTGGGCAAATGCCCAGCCCATAAAGCTTATATTTACTAAATTACTGTAATAATTGCAGAACACCCTGAGGAACCTGATTAGCCTGAGCAAGCATAGCTTGAGCAGATTGAATAAGAATATTATTCTTAGTATAAGCCATCATTTCGTCAGCAACATCAGTATCACGAATTGAAGACTCTGCATTTGTTATGTTTTCTTCAGTTACAGCTAAGTTATTGATTGTATGCTCTAGGCGGTTCTGAGCTGCACCCAGAGTACCACGAATGCTTGAAACCTTGTCTATAGCTTCTTCAATTATTGTAAGTGAACCTGATGCACTTGCTGCTGCACCTGCACTTACATCATTAACAGTAAGTGCACCAGCTGTAGCAGCATCAACTGTAATAGTTAATGTATTCTCAGTATCAGTACCAGCACCAATCTTAAGATTCACTGCCTTACCACCAGCAGTATTGAATAGTGTCTCACCATTAAACTTTGTGGTATTGGCAATTCTGTCAATTTCATCTGAAAGTGCTTTGATTTCCTTCTGAATTTCTGCACGGTTTGTATCATTAAGAGTACCATTTTCAGCCTTAGAAGTAAGCTCATACATACGGTTTAGCATATCATGTACTTCAGATAATGCACCTTCAGCTGTCTGAATCAGAGAAATACCGTCCTGTGCGTTATCCTGAGCAACATCAAGACCAGTAATCTCTGCACGCATCTTCTCAGAAATAGCCAGACCAGCAGCGTCATCGCCTGCACGGTTAATCTTATAACCAGAAGACAGCTTTTCTAGGTTCTTGGAAAGAGCAGAACTATTGTTATTATAGTTTCTGTAGGCATTCATTGACATAACATTATGTTGGACTCTCATAAGTATTCTCCTTTACTTTTAAATTTTTATAAGTCCATAGGCGAAATCCTTTTCGCCCTCTTGTACAGCGTGGTTGTCTCCACTGTACAGCAAGGACAACTTCTGTGCTGTACAGTTTCTATATCGTCCTTTTAAAAACTTACTTAATAGCAATAATAGAAAATTTTTTATTATTTTTCAAAAATCTTTAAAAACACGAAAAAACCTGTCAAATTATGACAGGTTTTTATTTTATGCAAGCTCACCATTGTTAAGTTCTTGCTGTTTTTCTTGTTTTTGTTTGCTGCCATACATTAAATTATACACTTTTGGTTTAAGTGGTTCATAAAATCCTAAAATCTTTCCAACACCAAAAGCAGCAATTACAGTACCTTCTCTGATACCATGAAACTGTTTAAAGTATAAAAGAGAAATTATAAGAGCGATAAGCACCATACTAATAAAAAGATATACTAAACGCACACCATAAACCCCAACTACTGGCAAAGCAAAAGAAGCAGGGTCTGGCAAAAATTTATCTGCAAGCATATTTGTAAAATCGGTAAAGTAACCGAAAATAGTTGTACAAATTAGCTGTAAAATTCTTGTTGGCTGAATATTTTTACCTAAAATTATAAACTGGATTAAAATATATAAAGAGAAAATAATGATTATCCATGTACCCATAGAAAGCTGAGTAAAAATTTCACTTAACACATATGGAATTGAGTTTACAGGTGACATACCGAGGTCAGCACTTCCCGAAAAGGAAACACCCATTGCCATTATAAACAAACCTAAGCAATAAATCACAATTTTTCTAAACATCGTTGAGTAGTCAATTTTGTTCATTTAATTCCCTTCCTAAACATAAATTTTTCTTTACATTTTTATTATATGAGCGAAACAATTAGTTGTCAACGCAACTATATTATTTGAAAATAATTTCTCTTTTTTCACTCATATATGACATGTATACTTTTACTTTTTTAAGCATATTGCCGTTATTTTTTTAACAAAATAATAAACACCGTTACTTATTAAAAGTAACGGTGTTTTTTTATTATTCAGCTGTTTGGCCATATCCTTCCATACTTCCGTTTTGCTCTAGATAGTCAAAACGTTTCATAACTTCGTCGTATGTTTGCTGACAAACTTCTGGTAAATCCTCCAGATTTCCAACCTGTGCAAACCCTTTCTGTACAGCCTCACGCAGCATACTTATTTTTGACATATCTCCACCAGAAAGATTAATTGCCATATCTATAAGGCGTGTAGAAACTGCATTTACTCCCCAGTTACCGTTTTCGGAAATAGCCTCTGCCGCCGCTTCTGGAGTTGTGCCTATTCCCAAATCATCAGCTAAAGCTGCAAAATCAACCTTTCCATCTGCTGTTTTGGCGATTTCATATTGCTGACCAAGCATTTGCTTTGCAAGGTTTTGCATACTTTCCTGAACCTGACGTTTTAAAGCATCAATTTGCTCAGCTGTTAGCTTTTTAGGTGGCTCATATGTGATATTTTCCTCTGACTCAGACCTGGTAAAGGTATCTGTTTTAGGGGTTGTATTCTGTTCAGATTGTGTTTTTACTTCTGATTTTTCTGTGAGTTTATACACTGGTGTGTAACCTATACTTTTTATACCATTCATAATAAGACCTCCTTTGACTTTTATATCGTCAAATAGCATATTAAAATAACAATAAAAAAACAGCCTAAATCACAAAAGTGAAATAGACTGTTATAAACATTACTTACTTATCAAGAGGCTTCATAGTTGGGAATAGAAGTACATCACGAATAGAAGATGAATCTGTTAAGAACATAACCAAACGGTCAATACCCATACCCATGCCGCCTGTTGGTGGCATACCATATTCAAGAGCAGTGATAAAATCATCGTCCATCATATTAGCTTCATCATCACCTTGAGCTCTTAGCTCAACCTGACGCTCAAAACGACCTCTCTGGTCGATTGGGTCATTAAGCTCAGAGAATGCATTAGCAAGCTCTCTGCCATAAACAAATAGCTCAAAACGCTCAGTAAGTCTTGGGTCAGATGGCTTACGCTTAGCCAGTGGAGAAATCTCAACTGGGTAATCTGTGATAAAGGTTGGCTGCATAAGGTTTTCTTCTACGAACTCCTCATAGCAGAATGCAAGCAGGTCGCCCCAGCTATCCTTATTCTTTTCTGGAGTTAAGCCCTTAGCCTTAACAGCCTCAAGAGCCTGTGCACCGTCCATAGCCATAAAGTCAAGACCAGAGTATTCCTTAACAGCGTCAGCCATAGTCATGCGTTTCCAGCCCTTGCTAAAGTCGATTTCTACACCTTGATATGTCACCTTAGTTGTGCCAAGCACCTTTTCACAAACATGAACAATCATATCTTCTGTGATGTTCATCATACCAACATAATCGGTATAAGCCTGATACAGCTCAATAGTTGTAAATTCTGGGTTGTGCTTGGTGTCCATACCCTCGTTACGGAAGATACGACCGATTTCGTATACCTGCTCAAAACCGCCAACGATAAGACGCTTTAGGTGTAACTCGGTAGCTATACGCATGTACATATCAATATCAAGAGCGTTATGGTGAGTGATAAATGGACGAGCAGCCGCACCACCTGGAATAGTGTTCAGGCAAGGAGTTTCAACCTCCATAAATCCACGAGAGTCCATAAAATTGCGGATTTCACGAACAATCTTAGAACGCTTTTCAAAAGTATCACGAACATCAGGGTTAATGATAAGGTCTACATAACGCTGACGATAACGAAGGTCTGTATCCTTTAGACCATGCCACTTTTCAGGCAGTGGAATTAAGTTTTTAGACAGTAAAACAAGCTTAGATACGATAACAGAGATTTCGCCCTTTTGAGTGCGGAAAACCTCGCCCTCAATACCAACTAAATCGCCGATATCAAGCTTTTTAAATGCCTTGTACTCATCTTCGCCAAGAACATCACGCTTAATATACATCTGTAATCTGCCGTAGCGGTCAGAAAGGTCAGCAAAAGATGCCTTACCCATAATACGCTTGGACATCATACGGCCTGCAAGGCTTACAGTTTTGCCTTCCATCTCGTCGAAGTTATTTTTTACATCGGTTGTATAGTGTGTACGCTCATAACGCACCTGCTCAAATGGGTCATTACCTGCATTTTGAAGTTCGGACAGCTTTTCACGACGGATACGCAGTAGCTCCCCAAGCTCTGCCTGTGTCATTTCCTTCTGTTCATTTGACATTATTTATTCACCTTTTCTTTATATTTTTACTTCTTTAGCTCAATAATTTTGTAAGAAACAGTACCAATAGGAGCTTCAACCTGTACAACATCGCCAACCTTATGACCTAGTACAGCCTTACCAAATGGAGATTCGTCAGAGATTTTGCCCTCCATAGGGTTAGCTTCCTGAGAACCAACAAAATGATATTCTTCTTTATCACCAAATTCTAAATCTTCAACAACAAAACGGCAACCTGGGGAAACCTCATCTGCTGCATAGGTATCGCCAGAAACAACAACAGCATGTTTAATTATTTCCTCAAGCTCTGCGATACGGGAATAAAGTTTACCCTGTTCGTTTTTAGCTTCATCATATTCAGCGTTTTCTGAAAGGTCGCCGAAAGAGCGAGCTTCTTTTAATTGCTCTGCAACTTCATCAGCACGAGTGGTTTTTAGGTACTCTAGTTCCTGCTTGTAATTATCCAGACTTTCTTGAGAGAGTTTAATTTCCTTAGCCATGTTTAAATACCTTCTTTATTATAAATTTAATTTAACTTATTATGTGCATTATTTAATTATATGTAGTGTTTTGCACAATGTCAAGCAACCTTTGCCGAACTTTTACAATTTCATCATTTTGCCTATTATTTATTACTATTTTAGATAGTTTAAAGCAGCTTGTAATTGAGCATCATCAGCTTCATCTGTAAAATACAAATCAAAATTATCATTAGGTTTTATTTCTACATCTGGAGTGACACCAGTGCCAATAAGTGTTTTACCGCTTGGGGTAAAATATTCTTGGTCGGACAAATGAAGTGCAGAGCCATCACTTAACACATAACTTTGCTGAGAGTATCCCTTACCGATTGTTTTCTCACCAACTATAACAGCCTTGTCATACTCATCAAGTGCAGCGGCAAAAAATTCAGCAGCACTTATAGAGTCAGCATTTACTAAAACCGCCATAGGCACATTTATTTCATTTTTATCAGAGCCGTAAACTGTTTCATCGCCTGCTTTGGTTTTAAGTGTCATAATTGTGCCTTCTGGCAATAAATAGTCAAGAGCATCGCAAACACTTACTACTGCTCCTCCTGGGTTGTTTCTCACATCAAATACTATTTGAGTTGCACCCTGCTCAAGTAAATTATCAACAGCATCTATTATTTGCTTTTCTGAACCTTTGCGGAAGTTATAAATTCTAATCATTCCAGTTTTGCCATCAGACAGCATAGTACCGCTTGCCATTACCTGCTCGGTAGTTTTTCTCTCCATTTGAAGCTCTTGTGTTTCGCCTGTATCAGCTTTCAAGATTGTCAGATTTGCCATAGTGCCTTCATCACCTGCAACCGCATCAATAACAGCCTGATATCCGTCCTTTTCTACTGTTTTGCCCTCAGCACCTAAAATTATATCGCCTTTTTTCACACCTAATTTTTCAGCATCTGAGCCTTTAAAAATCTCAACAACACGAATTTGTTTTTTCTCTGCACTGTAAGCTGTGTAAAGCCCCACACCAAAAGACTTACCCGAAAAGCTAAGAGAATATTCTTCATAATCCTCCTTTGACATATAGCTACTCCAAACATCTCCAATTCCAGCTACATATCCAGCAGCAGCCATGTCCACTGCATCTTTTGTTTCATATTCGCCAACATAATATGCATCTATTGTTCTGCGAATTTCCCCTATTTTACCATAAATCTCCTCATCTTGCTTATATTCTGGAAATTCTAAATTAAAACGATAACGCATTATAGCGTAAGAACCAGAAAAAGCTACCACGGCAGATAAAACCGAACAAGCCACTGTTTTTTGAATTGAAACTGATTTTGCCATTTTGTGACTCCTTTTATGTTTTATAATTAAAAAGGTACACCTAAAAGGCGTACCTTTAATTTTAAAATTAGAAATAATTCATAGGGTTTACGGCTGAACCATTGACAAACACTTCAAAATGAAGATGAGGTCCTGTTGAAATACCAGTTGAACCAAGTTTACCAATTTGTTGACCTGCTGAAACGGTCTGACCAACCGATACCGAACGGCTATTCATATGTGCATAACCTGTAACAATACCGCCACCATGGTCAATAGCAACATAGTTACCATAAGAAGATGAATAATAACTCTTAACTACTGTGCCAGAGCCAGCAGCTACAATAGCAGAATTTGAAGGTCCTGCAAGGTCAACACCCTTATGATATGTACTTGCACCCGCAGTAGGAGCACCTCTGTATCCAAAACCACTGCTTATTCTTGAGTAAGATGGTGCAGGCCATACTGAAATAGTACCGCTGCCACTTGGAACTGAAGAACCGCCGCCACTGCTATTGTTTGATGATGAGTTAGATTGTTGCTGCTGTTGAGCTTTCTTTGCAGCTTCTTCTGCACTCTTTCTAGAGATTTCTGCAATTTCATCTCTTATAGCTTGCTTTTCAGCTTCTAATGCCGCTTTTTCAGCATCAGCCTTGTCAGCATCGCCTTCAAGCTTTGACTTAGTTGTTTCAAGTTCATCTCTTTGAGACTCTAAAGTTTCATTTTTTTGCTCAAGTGACTCTTTATAAGCCTTTTGCTCATTTTGACTGTCAACTAAAGCCTGTTTAGCATCTTCAAGGTCTGCCTTAGCCTGTTTAAAATCGTTTACGATTTTCTTATCGCTTTGCATGATTTCGCTTACGATTTCCAGTCTAGAAAGCATATCCGAAAAACTTTTAGAGCCTAAAATAACATCAAGATAACCGATATCATTACCGTTTTCATACATAACACGCATACGAGTTTCAAAAAGCTCTGTTTGCTCATCAAGCTTAACCTGAGCTTCTTCTATTTCGACCTCTTTGTCAGCTATTTGGTCATCATAACTTTCGATAATTTCTTCAGTCTTTTGAATATCGCTCTTTGTCACCTTTATTTGGTCGGTCAGAACGGTAATTTTTTCGGTTGTATTTTCGATTTCACCCTGTAAATTATCTAAAACAGATTGAAGTTCTTTCTTTTGGCTTTCGATACTAGATAATTGGTCTTTAAGCTCTGATACCGAAGCTGCACTAGCAGTGCTCATAATTGAGATTATTCCGCCCGCTACCATTGTTATAAGTAATGCAATAGCGATTACAACAGAAACAATACGAACTGCTTTTTTACTTAACATATTAATATCCTTTCAAAAAATTTAAACATCAAGGAATCGACGCATAGATAAAACTGAGCCGCCAACACCTATAATAATACCTGCACCGAGGAAAATAAACACTAAAGGCATACCAAACTCATGGAACTGAGCCATTTCAAACTGTGGAATAGCACTTGTCACCGTCTCTACAAGTTTTTCATATATTCCCCATTCGGCAAGAGCTGCCAAACCGCCTGAAATAAAGCCTAAAACCATACCTTCAATTACAAATGGCCAGCGAATAAACCAGTTTGTAGCACCAACCATTTTTTCTATTGCGATTTCCTCACGTCTTGCAAACATTGCAAGCTTTACAGTATTAGCAATAATAACAATAGATATAGCACCTAAAGCCGCAATAAGGGTAAATGAAACAATTCTAAATACATTTTGAACATTTACAAGCATTTGCATAGTGGTTTCCTGTATTACAACCTTGGCAACACCATCTATTTTTTTAATCTGCTGACTTGTCTGTTCTGCACTTTCCAGATTTTTAAGAGTAACACGATAAGCATTTCTCATAAAATTATTATCTGAATTATAGCCGTCTAGTATATCGCTATCAGAACCGAGCTGGTCACGAAGGTCATCTAGCGACTGTTCAGCAGACTGGAACTGTACAGTGTTTACATTTTTAATTTTTTCAAGTTCTTTTTGTATGTCTTTAGCCTGTTCATCGGTGAAAGATTCATCAATAAACAGCATAATTTCGCTGTCTTCCTGTAAGTTTTTAATGTTTAGGTCTATGTTATACGAAATAAGTACAATACTGCCGGTGATTAGAAGGCAAGCCAAAATAATAGTTACCGCAGCAAAGCTCATAAATCCATTTAAAAAGATGTTATGAATACCTTCTGACCAGAAATAACTTATTCCTGTCTTACTGCTTCGACGCTTCTGCTTCTGCGTTTTTCTGCTCATTTTCTGTTTCTCCACCTGCTTGTTCTTTTTTATTATCTTTTATACCTACACGTTGCTCAAAACGCTGTATAAGTTCTTCAAGCGATGCATCTACACTTCCCACACTTGTTTTCACTCTTTGTGGCTGTTCACGATTCATCATAGATGTGTTCATACCAACACGATTGGAAAATTGAGATAAATCAGGCATATGCATTTGCTTATCATCTGAGTTTTCAGTTTGCTCAGATTTAGGCTGCTCACTTTGGGTTTCCTGTGTGTCATCAGCAGTTTGTTTCTCGTCAATTTCTATCTGACTAACTTCAGGCTCATCATGCTTATCAGGCTCTAACTGATTTGATAAATCAGCGACTTCTGGCTCATTAGCCTTTTCCTGCTCTACCTGCTCAGGCGCATTAATCTCCTGCTTTTCCGCTTGCATATGTAATACAACATCTTCCTGTTTTGGAACATCTTCGATAATATCATTATCTGGATTATCTGACAATACAGCAGTTTTAATTTTAATATCATCTTCTAACTTTTGAGTTATTTCATTGGAAATTGGCTTTGTATCTTGAGTCATTTCCTCTTTAGTTTGCTCATCTGTCTTTTTAGCGTTCAGACGCTCAAAAAGCATGGTGAGTGTAGCATTTGCTGAATCTTCGAATACTTTAGGCTCGTCCTCGATGTTTTCCTGAACCTGTTCTTCTATATACTCATCGTCATAATATTCATCGTCTGCATAATAACGACCAGTGGCATCGCTTACTATTTGACCATCATCAATCATAATAACACGTTTTTCAAACTCATCTACAAGTTCTTTTTCGTGTGTAACGATTAGTATAGTAGTTCCAAGCTCATTAATTTTCTCAAAGAGAGTCATAAGTTCATAAGACCTTGCTGGGTCTAAGTTACCAGTAGGCTCATCTGCGATAATCAGACGAGGGTCATTTACGAGTGCTCTAGCGATAGCAACACGTTGTTGCTCACCGCCTGAAAGCTCAAGTGGACGAGTATCAGCTTTTTCACTAAGACCTACAAGGTCAAGCACATAAGGCACACGTTTACGGATTGCACGATTTTTCGCACCGACCGCACGCATAGCAAATGCAACATTTTCATATACAGTTTTTTTCTCAATCAGGCGAAAATCCTGAAAGACAACGCCCAAAGTACGACGTAAATAAGGAATTTCTCGTTTTTTTATTGCACCAATATTATAGTTATTGACAACAATGCGACCAGAAGTAGGTTTAACCTCACCTGTTAAAAGTTTTATAAGAGTGGATTTACCTGAGCCAGACGGGCCGACCAGAAACACAAATTCCCCTTCGTCAATTCGCAGCGTCGCTTTTTTCACTGCACGGACACCATTATCATATTCCATGCTGACGTCGCTCATTCTTATCACGGCAGTATGAAACCTCCTTGCCTTTCAGTTATAGCAAAAAACAAGCCGATATATAACTGAAATCTACCGATTAAGTAGCTGAATACACAAAAAAGTGGTACAACAGCTACTCTAAGCTATTATACCACATTCTTTTTTAAATTTCCAGAACATTTCCCGCTATACACAAATTTTTCATATATTTAGCATAGTCAAATTGTTTCATAAAACGGTTATTTTTGTCGTTTTTCGGGTAATGTTTCCATTTTGTCACCTTATTATAGACGACCTTCCTCACGGCTTTCCAGATATTTACGAACCATCAGAGCAACCTTAAATACAATAGCATGGTCAAACTCACGAAGGTCTAAACCAGTAAGCTTTTTGATTTTCTCTAAGCGGTAAACAAGAGTATTACGGTGAACAAAAAGCTTTCTTGAAGTTTCAGAAACATTTAGGTTATTTTCAAAGAATTTCTGAATAGTATAAAGTGTTTCTTGGTCTAGAGAGTCAATAGAGCCTTTTTTAAACACTTCATTTAGGAACATTTCGCAAAGTGTTGTTGGCAGCTGATAAATTAAACGACCGATACCTAGATTTTCATAGCTAACAATAGCCTTTTCGGTATCAAATACACTTCCAACCTCAATAGAAACCTGAGCTTCCTTAAATGATTTAGCTATATCCTTGAGCTGAGTTGCAACAGAGCCTATACCAATAATAGACTTAATTAAAAGCTCGCTATTGAGTGCGTTTTCAATAGCCTTTGCACATTTTACAAGTTCCTTGTTGTCGCTGTTTGCCTTAACTTCCTTAACAACAACAATATCGCTTTCGCTGATATGGAGCACAAAATCCTTTTGCTTGTCTGGGAACAGACCGCTTATAACATCAATAGCAGCAACATCAGCACGTTCTAACTGATGAACCAAGAAAACAACTCTTGGAACGTCGTTTCCGAAATGCAGCTCTCTTGATTTAATATAAATATCACCTGGCAGAATATTATCTAAGATGATGTTTTTAACAAATGTAGCCTTATCATGCTTTTCATCGTAAAGAGTTTTAATATTATTAACTGCAACAGCTGCCATGGAGCATACAGAGCGAGCAAGCTCGTCCTCACCCTGAACAAAAACAGCGTATTCAAAACGGCTGGACCTGTCGGAAACTGTGCGGTAAGTATAACCACCGAAACGAACCATATCTCCAACATATCCTAGTTCGGTCACAGCATCTTCACGCATTTCTCCAATTCGTGGCAAATCAGTGCAGGCGATTACAGAACCTGTTGCATCAATCATACCAATGGTACGGTCGACAGTATCTTTCATTTGAAGAATAATAGACTGAAACAATCTGGAGGCCATTTGAGTCACCTTTCCTTTCAAGTTTATAAAAAACCTTTTTAATCCCCATCATATATAAAAGACGGACTTAGCTTTATTTGACATTTTGCACAAGATGTCAAAACTTTATTCTGTCATTTGTAAAAATTATACCACAAGTTTTTTAATTTTTATATATATTTTTTAAGTTTTTTTGATTTTTTTTACAAAGAATTTTTATATACTTATTTTTTCTTTGTATCATTTGCTTTTGCTTCATTTTTTAGCATATTAACTTCATCATCTGTAAGCTCTCTATACTCACCTAGTTTAAGTGTTTCATCGAGTTTTAAACTGCCTACTGAAATTCGTTTTAAATACTCGACATGACCGCCGACAGCTGCGACCATACGCTTTACTTGATGATGTTTTCCCTCATGCAGAGTTACTCTTATTCTGGTTAAACCGTTTTCCTCACCTAGAATAACAAGTTCTGCTGGAAGGCATATTGTAGAGTCTGCAAGTACAAGTCCCTTTTTAAATTTTTCGGGTGCATTTAGGTCGAGTTTTCCATCGACTAAAGCCTCATATACTTTACTTACATGACGTCTTGGAGACATAAGTGCATGACAAAAACCACCGTCATCAGTGATAATAAGCAAACCCTCAGTGTTTTTATCGAGTCTGCCAACTGGAAAAAGCCCACGCCTTTCTTCCTTAGGAAATACTGAAAGCACAGTTTCATGCAAATTATCCACACATGCCGAAACCAAATCTGGTGGTTTATTAAGCATGTAATAGCGTCCAATTTTCCAGTGAAGGTCTTTAGAGTCTAAAGTGAGCTTGTCCTCTTCTGGAGTCACACGAACCGAAGGGTCTTTTACTATTTGACCGTTTACAGACACTCTGCCTGATTTTATAATAAGACCAACTTCCTTACGGCTGCCACACCCAACAGATGCAAGTGCTTTATCAAGACGCTTCTTTGCCATTTTATTCCTCCCGTCCATACTAGATAAATATAGAGTAACACTTTTTTGCAATTTGCACAATAGGTATAGCAAAAAAAACAAAAAAAAGCTTTATCTTTGGCTATGATTAGTGAATTTTTCCTTTTCTTCTTTTAAGTAAAAAAAGAGCAGTTTCATAGCGTAAATAAACCATAAAACTGCATTTTTCACATTATTTTAATACTAAAAATAATTTATGTATACATATAACTAAATTTTATCATTTATAATCGGTTTTAAAAGCCCATCTTGTTCTGGAACGCAAATATCTGCTGCAATAAGCTTATCTTTATAAGTTACTATACTTGCAGTCACATTTCCAGTGCCACTTTCATCATTTTTAACTCGGTACACATAAAGCATAGCACGCTTACCCTTGTACTTTTCAAGGTCTAAACCCTGCTGTTTTTGAAGCTCATTATAGTTTAAATAAGTTTCATCAAATTCATTAGGTATTTGTACTTCACTTTGAGTTATAGGTTTTTCGTCAACTTCTACACCAAAGCTTTTGAGTAAACTAACTTGCTTTTCTATGGTATCCAGTTTTTCATCAAATGAAACTTCATTTGCAGTGCTTACCGATTGCAAAATTTCATCTTGTCCTCTAAGTGTTGATACTCCTAGAATAACTGCCGCCAATATGACTATACCGACAGCCGCTTTTTTTAAATTTAGCTTAGTAACACAAACTATCATAATCAAACGTCCTCCCGTAGTATCGCATATTAAATAATATGTAGGACATTTGATATTTAGAACTAAAATATTTTATTAGAAAAGACACTCCCAAATGGAAGTGTCCTTTCTTTATTACAATGCAAACAAGCAGAAGTGGTCTTAATCTTTGTTAAGTGCTTCAAGTCTAGCCTTATTATCTGCAATTACCTTTTCTTGAACCATTGGAGGAGCTTCATCATAACGCTCAAATTCAGATTCAAACGCACCACGACCTTGTGTCATAGAGCGAAGTGTTATAGCATAATCTGATGTTTCAGCCATAGGAACTTCGGCGAGAATTTCTTGACAGCCGCCATCTACTGGGTTCATGCCCATAATACGACCTCTGCGTTTATTTAAATCGCCGATAACATCGCCCATATACTGGTCAGGAATAACAACCTTCATAGAGCAAATAGGCTCTAACAGCACAGGAGAAGCCTGTGGGATACCTGCTTTATAAGCGAGTTTTGCAGCCATTTTAAATGAAAGCTCGTTAGAGTCAACATCGTGGTAAGAACCATCGGTCAATGTAGCCTTTAATCCAACCAGTGGATAACCAGCAAGAACACCATGCTCCATAGCTTCACGAATACCCTTATCTACTGCTGGGTGGAAATTCTTTGGAACAGAACCGCCAAAGATTTTTTCTGCAAATGCATAATCACCCTCAGCATATGGTTCAAAGTCCATCTTTACATGACCATATTGACCATGACCGCCAGATTGCTTCTTATGTTTACCCTCAACAGAAACCTTTTTACGGATTTTTTCACGATATGGAATAATAGGCTTAGAAAGCTTAACTTCCACACCAAATTTATTTTTAAGCTTAGAGCAAATAACATCAAGATGAATGTCACCTGCACCAGAGATTAACATTTGTTTTGTTTCAGTATCATAATGAGTTTCAAAGCTTGGGTCTTCATCTCTAAGTTTTGCAAGACCTGTGGACATTTTTTCCTCATTATTTTTAGATGTTGGTTCGATACCCTGTGTATAGCAAGGCTTAGGAATATCAACACCTTCAAGGCTAACCTTACGAACAGACATAGACAGTGTATCATCTGTTTTAGTTGTAACAAGTTTAGCTACTGCACCGATATCACCGCAGCCGATTTCATCAACTTCCTTAGTCTTTTTACCACAAATGCTGTAAATATGAGCAAGTTTTTCATTTGCATCAGCACGTTTATTAACTAAAGTCATATCCTTAGTAACAGTACCAGACATAACCTTAAAATATGAAAATCTGCCGTATTGGTCAGCGATTGTTTTAAAGATATAAGCACATGTAGAGCCATTTGGTGAGCAGTTAATTTCGATAATCTCACCCTTTTCATCTTCGCAAACCTGAGCTGGTGACTCATCTGGAGATGGCATATAATCAGCAATACCCTTTAGCATGGCATAAGAGCCAATACCAGTAGCTGCTGTACCACAGAATACAGGTGAAATAACAAGGTCACGCACACCTTGACGAATACCTGCAATCAGTTCTTCATCTGAGAACTCCTCACCTGCAAAGTAACGCTCCATAAGCTCCTCAGACAGCTCTGCAACGTTTTCACAAAGAGCAGCCCTGTGCTGATTGATACGCTCAACCATATTTTCAGGAATAGGAATTTCAACTCTAGTAGTGCCGTCCATTTTGTAAGCCTTACGGATTACACAGTCAACAACACCAACAGTATCACGATTACCTTCAAAAATTGGAACAACTATCGGACAAACCGACACACCAAACTGCTTTTGTAGTTTATGTAATGCTGTATAATAATCGGAATTTTCCTCATCTATTTTTGATATATAGAACATACGAGGCATATTTTTTTCTGCCGCACGTTTCCAAGCTTTTTCAGTGCCAACTCCTGGGCCAGCCTTACCAGTTGCAACGATAAGTGCAGAGTCACAAACTCTAAGTGCATGACGCACTTCGGACTCAAAATCGAAGAAACCAGGTGTATCTAAAAGATTTATTTTGCAGCCTTCCCACTCGATAGGTGCAACAGATGTAGAAATTGAAAATTGACGTTTAATTTCTTCTGCATCGAAATCACAAACAGTGTTTCCGTCAGGCACTTTGCCTTCTCTTTCAATCATGCCAGCGGTGAACAGTAGGCTCTCAACAAGGGAGGTCTTACCATCGCCACCGTGACCCATCACGCAGACATTTCTCAACTCATTAACTGGATATGTTGCCATATTTCACACGCTCCTGCTTGTCATTGTATAAGACGCTCTGAATAATTTTTTATTCAAGCTCTCTCTATGTTTGTTATTATACACTATATTCACGTTAATTGCAAATATTATTTTGTGTATCTTAACAATAGATAAAAATTTTCGCAAAAAGCTATGTTTTTTTACAGCAATACGACTAAAACGCAAAAAAAGTATAAAAAATCCACTGAAAACATTTTCACAGGTTTTCAGTGGAGTAAAAATTTTATTTAATAACTTATTTTAGTTGAAGTGTTTACAGCAAAAGTTGGCAAGTACCAAAGCAGTAAATAAATGAGTACATTTTTTGGTTCAACCGCTTCGGCAGCACCCTTATATGTCAGATAGAACATTAAAAGCATACCTGCAATACCTGCAACTGTACCTATAAACAAATTAGCTCTTAATGAAGTTAACAAACGCTCAGCCGATTGAAGCACAATAGCAAATGGCATAGCACCATCTTTTGAAAGAAGTGCACTTACCTTGTCATTTTGAACATATTTAATATTATTAACTTCATCAATACGCTGTGCATCTATTGAGCCAATCTCACCCTTTTTAACTTCGAACATACTTTCAACCATTGCAGGAGAAATGTTAAAGTCTTGAGCAGAGATAACAGGATATTTTTTAACTCTTGTCATAATATGAACTGCACCATAAGTTTGAGCAGTTGGGTGATAACTCATAACTATTTCACCCGCAATCTGACTGTTTATAACTACATAAACACTGTTAGAAACGGTATATTCAGTAGGCTGACTTATACCAAGCTTACTTAAAAATGCCGCTGTACCGACCATAACATTATCTGTACCAATATCAGCAGACATGCCACCAGATTCATAATAAACAATATTATTTGCCTTAACTGGTCTGCCGAATTGCTCACGAAGTGCCTCTGCAAGCACACGACCTATTTCAAGATTATTATTTGCAGTTACAGCAGATGCATAAGCTAAAAGTTTTTCTGTTGTGTAGTTGCCATAGTTTTTAATTTCATCTATAACAATAGAGCCAGCTGGGTAAAAATCAGAATCACGCATTATAGCTTGTCTTGTTTTGCAAAGACGTTGTGCATGTTTAGCACCCGCAATAGCCGCACCTTCTGACAGTAATTTTCTTGATATATTCTTATAAGATGTACCAAATGAGCATAATATACCAAGTGGTGCAGAGATAGACATAATAGCAGAAAACGCCCAGAAGAAACGAACCCAGTCTTTTGCAGCGATTGCAGCCATTACAGAAAATGCAATAGACGCTAAAATTGCAATAGGGGTATAAATTCTTTCAAAAACCTGTACTGTGTCTGTGCGTTCCATTTCTCTTAGGAAGTTATCAACGCTACGCATACGATATTTAACCGCACGACGAGCTCTGTCTTTAGCATCTGCATGTGCATAAATACCTGTTGGGCGGTCGCCAAGAGCTGCGGCTTTATATGCACGATATCGACCAGCCATAAATGCCTTTTCTTCTTGCATTTGAGCAAAAAGTAAAACCATACTTATTGCACAATAAGGCATCCAAGCATTATTTTTAAATAAAATAATTGTCATACCATGTAAAAGAGAAGCTACAAGAGAAATTACAACAAGTGTACCTCTATCAGGTCTACCTTTAAAAAGGTTATAGATACCATTACCAACAATATCCAGACCAATGAACATAGCAAAAAACTGAAGCATCATCATTGTCATAACAGTTAAGAATGTATGTTCAGCATATTTAAGCATAGATGGAAGAGGAAGTCCCATACCGCTTGCAACTGTTATATACATAGCTATAACCGTTAAAATCAGAACTAACAGGCTACGTCTTGCAAGGTTTTTTGCTCTGCGTCTGCAATATTTAAGAGCCTCTCTAGGGTTGCGGATTTCGATTTCGTCCTCTTTATCGAGCATACGTTCATTTTCCATGCGACGCTCTTTTTCGAGCTTTCTACGCTCTTTTCGAGACATTCTGCGTTCTCTTTCTTGCTCCTCAGCCGCCTCGGTTGCAAGCTCCTTTAGATGTCTTGCTTGCTCGTCAGCCATTTTACGCATATTCATTTCAACTTCCATAGGGTCTACCCCTGGGATACGAGGTATTCTCTGGCTTGCCTGAGAGTATCTTCCTGTTGACTGAGATACACGACCGCTGTCAGAGCCAACTCTACCGTTTACTTTAGGAATACGACCTGTACCAGATGAAATTCTGCCTGTTCCTGGCTGAATAGTGCCTGTTATACGAGGAATATTAGCTGTACCGCCTGACATTCTGGTTTTAACACGCTGAGATGTTGAAGCGTTTGCTGTGCCTTTCTTTGTTTGGTCAACAACACCGCTTACCTCTGCTAAAATATCATTCAAATCAAATGAATCTGTATTAGTTTTTTTCTGTACAGTCGGAATATTTGATAAATTATCTTCGTTTGGTTCTTCACCGAGCATACGACGTATATCGTTAAGCTCTTGAGTATCCATTAACTTGTTGCTCATATCAAAATCCTCCTTTTTTTTTATTTAAATTCTGCGGCGAACAGCTTCATAAAGTAAAATAGCTGCTGCATTTGATGCATTTAAGGAGTTAACCTGTCCACGCATTGGAATGCTCACAATAAAGTCACATTTTTCACGAATTAAGCGGCTTATACCACTGCCCTCCGAGCCAATAACAAGAGCGGTTGCACCTGCAAAATCAGCTTTATAAAGGTCAACTGTGCCATCGGCCTCCGCACCATAAACCCAAACACCACGCTTTTTTATTTCGTCAATAGTGCTTGCAAGGTTTGTTGCTTTGTGAACAGGCATATGTGAGAGTGCACCCGCAGATGCTCTTGCAACAATACCTGTTAAACCAACGGCTCTGCGTTTAGGAATGATAATGCCATGAGCACCAGCAGCCTCAGCCGAACGAACAATAGCACCTAAATTGTGAGGGTCTTCTAAACCGTCACAGATAACAAATAAAGGCTGTTCACCTTTTTGCTCTGCACGTTCAAAAAGCTCATCTAGAGAAACATAATCTTGAGCAGCCGCTTGAGCGATAACACCTTGATGATTGCCTGTTTGACTCATGCTATCTAATTTACGGCGGTCACAAATTGTAACTGGTATGCCTTTTTTCTTAGCAAGAGCGATAATCTCGCCCATTCTGCCATGTGCACTTTCAGCCACAAATAGCTTATCCACAGCCTGACCAGATTTAATAAGCTCACTTACGGCATTTCTGCCTTCTATCAGCATATTATCAGGCTGTGGAGTATTGTTTTTCTGTTTTTTATCAAACATATTTTTTATTCAACTCCGTATTATATTACACAGAATGTATTATAACACAAATGGCGTGCTCCATACAATGGAACACGCCGAAAAAATAGCACTTTGTAAAAGGCTATATCTGTGTAATTTTATGCATTAAAGAACTTATCATGGATAGCCTTAACAGCCTTTTCAGAATCTTCCTCATTGATAAGCACAGAAATTTTAATTTCAGAAGTAGAAATCATACGGATATTGATGCCAACAGAAGCAAGAGCCTCGAACATCTTAGCAGCAACACCAGAGTTAGATGCCATACCAGCACCAACAATGGAAACCTTAGCAACAGCGGTATTAACAGAGATATCTTCAAAGCCTAATTGGTCTTTATTTTCACGAAGAATACGCTCTGTTTCCTCTACACTGCTCTGAGGAATTGTAAAGGTAATAGACTTTTTGTGGTCTTGACCAACAGATTGTAAAATAATATCAACATTGATTTTATATTTAGCTAGTAGTGCAAATGTGCGGAAAGCCACACCTGGTTCATCAGGCAGGTTAATAATCGCAATTCTAGCACAGTTATTATCACGAGCAACGCCGCTTACATTCATTTTCTCCATGTTTGAACCCTCCTTGACTTTTGTACCCTCATTACGAGTAAAGCTGGATACAACCTCCAAATCAACATTATATTTCTTAGCCATTTCAACCGAGCGATTGTGAAGCACTTGTGCACCAAGACTTGCAAGCTCAAGCATTTCATCATAAGTGATAGTGGACAGCTTTTTAGCGTTAGGAACAATTCGTGGGTCAGCTGTATAAACACCATCAACATCTGTATAAATCTGACATAAATCAGCACCAAGAGAAGCAGCGATTGCAACAGCGGTTGTATCAGAACCACCACGACCTAAGGTTGTAATATCGTCCTGTTTGTTAATGCCTTGGAAACCAGCAACAATAACAATACGATTTCTATCAAGTTCTGAGCGAATACGTTCTGCTGTTACCTTGCGTATACGAGCTTCTGAGTAGTTGATATCTGTTTTAATACCAGCCTGCCAACCAGTAAGAGAGATAACAGGATATCCAAGTTTTTGAATAGCCATAGCTAATAGTGACATAGAAATCATTTCACCAGTTGATAAAAGTACGTCCATTTCACGCTTTGATGGACGCTCATTTATCTGAGCTGCCTTTTCAATTAAATCGTCTGTTGTATCGCCTTGAGCAGATACAACAACTACTACCTGATTGCCCGCCTTATAAGCAGATGTTGCAATATCTGCTACATTGAAAATACGCTCGGTGTTGGCAACAGATGTTCCACCGAACTTCTGAACAATAAGACTCATGTATATATTTTCCTCCTTATAAACCCCAAGTTAAGGGTAAAAAGCAAAGTTATTTAATCTCGGTTACAACTGCACCGACTTCATCACACACAAGGCGAATAGGTTTCCAATGTGGAAAATTATGCTCGCAGTACATTTCCGCACGGGAAAGATATGTTTTGTCGTTTGCATCTACAACTGCAATTATAGATGGGCCTGCACCAGAAATAAATGTACCAAGTGCACCCATAGCTTTGGCAGCGTGTACAAGTTCACGACCATCTGGAATTAAATCAAATCTATAAGGCTGATGCAAGCAGTCACCCACTGCAACACCCAAGTTTTCAAGCTTACCAGTAGTCAAGCTGCCTGCAAGCAGTGCCGCACGAGATAAGTTAAACACTGCATCATGGTGAGCAATGGTTTTAGGAAGTGCCGCACGAGCTTTTTCTGTTGAAAGCTCAAAGTCTGGAATAAAAGTTATAAATTCAACTTTTCCATTCATAGGCACTCGAACACTCCAAACCTTGCCATACTCTAAAAGAGCAACACAAAAACCGCCTAAAATAGCAGGTGTGGAGTTATCAGGGTGTCCTTCAATATTAGCTGCAAGGTCAATCATGCTTTCTCTGTCTAAAGGGTTTCCTAAAAGAGCATTAGCACCTAAAATACCTGCAACCGTACAAGCAGAAGAAGAACCCAAACCTCTTGTTTGTGGAATGTCACATTGCTCAATGATTTTCATACCTTTAAGAGGTTTTCCACAAATATCATAGACCTTTTTTGCACATTGATAAATAAGGTTGGTTTCGTCCATTGGAATAGATGCACCAGAAACATCACTTATATCAATGCAATCTGATTCTTCCATTTTTATTGTATTATATAAATTCAGTGCAATGCCTATGGAGTCATAACCCGAACCCATATTTGCACTGGTTGCTGGGACTTTTACCTCAATCATTTTATTCTCCTGTATTATAGAATACGCATACAAGACTCAGCTTGTGCAAACTGCTTATTTGCCTCAGCGGTTGTCATTTCTGGCATAATTTTGCCAGTTTCACCTTGCATACGCACATACCATTTGCTAGAAAGTGTATCAATAGATTTAAGCAAATGTTTTTCACCACTGCCCCATGATACATCACGACGTTTTTCGCTGTGAGCGATAGAGTCCATCATATCAGCTACAACAGCAGATGCGGTTGCAAGCTTACCAGCACCCTTACCATAGAACATTACATCACCAGTTGCATTGCCATCAATCATAATAGCATTGAATACATCTTCAACAGAGGCGAGTGGGTGATGCTTGTCAATTAAGTGAGGAGCTACATAAGCATAAACCTTACCATCATCGCATTTAACTGCACGACCGATAAGTTTTACAGCATAGCCTAACTTTTCAGCCTGCTCAATATCCTCAAGCTTAACCTTTGTGATACCCTCACAAGGCACTTCATCTGGATTAAACTTATCGCCAAAAGCAAGGTCAGCTAAAATACTGATTTTACGGCAAGCGTCATGACCTTCAATATCAGCTGTTGGGTCTTTTTCAGCGTAGCCATTAGCCTGAGCCTGTTTTAAAGCGTCATCAAATGCAACACCATTTTGAATCATTTGGGTTAAGATATAGTTTGTTGTGCCGTTTAGTATACCACGGATTTCAACAATCTCATTTGCTGCTAAACACTGCATCATAGGGCGAAGAAGTGGAATACCACCGCCAACAGATGCCTCAAACAGATAGTTTACATTGTTTTCTTCAGCGATTTTAAGCAGTTCATCACCTCTTGTAGCCACAAGCTCCTTGTTTGATGTGCAAACGCTTTTACCTGCCATCAGACAACGTTTAGTAAACTCATACGCAGCACCTACGCCGCCCATAACCTCTGCAACAACTGTGACCTCTGGGTCATTTTCGATAATTGAAAAATCGGAAACGAACTTATCACCGTAAGGCAGATGAGAGAAATCTCTCAAATCAAGTACATATTTAACTTCAACTGGCTGACCAACTGACTTAGCAATCTTTGCAGCATTCATATCGAACACTTCATAAACGCCAGAACCAACTGTACCATGACCTAATATTGCTACTTTAATCATACTATTTTTCCTCCAATTTTTCAATTACTCACTTGCTAAAATCACAACTCTAAGCACGCCATCTAAAGCCTGTGCACGCTCCATAAGTGATTCTACTGTACATTTCATTTCAGCGGTACGAGCCGCAATAGTAACAGCTGCCTGACCACCAATAGGAATGGACTGATTTATTGTAAGCACATTAGCACCTACACGAGCAAAAAGCCCTAAAATATTGCTAAGCACCCCAGGTCTATCAATAAGCATTAAATGAAAATTGATAGTTCTGTTATGAGCTGCCTCATAAAATGGTCTAATACCATCTTTATATTTATAATACGCACTTCGAGAAAGCCCGACACTTTGTGCAGCTTCGCTTGCGGTTTTAACGCGTCCAGTGTGAAGTGCGGCATTTGCCTTAACAACCTTGCGAAAAACCTCAGGTAATAAAGTGCGTTCTACCAGATAATATTTAGTATCTGTATCCATAATTTGTCCTCCTGAAAAATACATATGTCTTTCAAGCCTTATAATCGTACCATAGGTTTTAGCAATTTTCAATGGTGAAATTGATAAATTTTGACGTTTTTACAAAAACCTTTTTGTTTTTTTGTAAGGTGCATTTATTTTGCATATATTATCTAATTTTTACTATTTTTTATAAGTGCAATATGCTATTTAAAATAAAATACAATTTTAATTGTTAGCAGATTAAAATTATGCTATAATAACTAAACACACGATAATACTTTGGAGGAGAAAATGAAAAACGAAAATCAAAACGGAACATTCTCCAGTAAACTTGGCTTTGTCTTAGCCGCTGTTGGTTCAGCCGTTGGCATGGGCAATATCTGGATGTTTCCATACAAAACAGGTCAATATGGTGGAGCTGCCTTTCTTATACCATATTGTTTATTTGTAATTTTATTTGGCAGCATAGGTTTATCAGGTGAATTTGCATTTGGCAGACTTACTGGCACAGGCCCTATTGGCTCATATGATTATTCACTTAAAAGCCGAGGTAAAAAGGGCGGTGCATTTCTTGGTGCAATACCACTTCTAGGCTCTATGGGTATAGCAATCGGTTATTCTGTAATAGTTGGTTGGGTACTTAGAACATTTTTTTCATCTGTTACAGGTTCACTTATGACCGAAGTGCCAGAAACAGCCTTTGCTAATATGACAGGCAATTTCGGCAGTATTCCATGGCATTTAGCAGTGGTTATTATAACCATAATAATTTTAATCGGCGGTATCTCTGAAGGCATTGAAAAAGTAAATAAAATCATGATGCCTACATTTTTCGTATTATTTGTAGTTGTTGCAATTAGAGTTGCATTTTTAAATTCAGATGCACTTTTAGGCTATAAATATCTGCTTATTCCAAAATGGGAATATCTAAAAAATCCACAAACTTGGATTATGGCAATGGGACAAGCCTTTTTCTCACTTTCGGTTACAGGCTCAGGCATGATTATCTATGGCTCATATCTAAGCAAAAAAGAAAACATTCTTCATGCTGCGGGTATGACTTCATTTTTAGATACCTGTGCGGCTATGGTTTCAGGTTTTGCTGTAATTCCTGCTGTGTTTGCCTTTGGTCTTGACCCAGCAGCTGGCCCACCGCTTATTTTCCATACTTTACCTCGTGTGTTTCAGCAAATGCCAGCGGGCAGACTATTTGCAATTTTATTCTTTATCTCGGTATTATTTGCAGGTATAACTTCACTTGCAAATATGTTTGAGGTTTGCTCAGAGGCGGCTCAAAAGCATTTAAAACTGCCTAGAAATCTTGCTGTAATAGCAGTTGGTGCAATAGTTTTTGCAGCTGGTCTGTTTATCGAAGAAGAAAGCAAGCTAAATAACTGGATGAATATAGTAAGTATATATATTGTTCCTATCGGTGCTGCACTTGGTGCAATAGTTATTTTCTGGGTGCTTGGTACAAAAAAAATCAAAGAGGAACTGCAAATCGGCAGAGAAAAGACCATATCAAATGCATTTGATATACTAGCAAAATATGTTTATGTACCGATTGCAATTCTAGTTGTTATTCTTGGCATTATGTTTGGTGGCATAGGCTAAAAAAAATCCGCTGTAAATCAGCGGATTTTTTTATTATTCACTATCTTTTTTATCTAAAGACACTTTATCTTCTGTTTTAACCTGCTCAGCAGTAGGGTTTTGTTCATTAACACCCTCTGGAGTGCGGTTTAACTCCTCAGCAGATGCAACTGTTGCAGTCTTGTCTGGCACATATTCGCCATTAAAGATTTTAACAAATACATCGCCGTCCATTGTTTCATTGCGAAGCAGATATTCAGCAACATCATGGAGCTGTTTATCATGGTCAGTGAGAATTTGTACACAGCGTTTATAAGCTTCATCAATAATACGATGAACCTCAGCGTCAATCTCAGCCGCCTTATCTTCGGAATAACTATGAGTTGCACCAAAGTCACGACCGATAAATACCTCACCGCTATCGCCATAATCAACAGTGCCGATTTTATCACTCATACCATAGTTAACAACCATCGCACGAGCCATAGCGGTAGCTTGACGAATATCACCAGATGCACCAGTTGTAATTTCATCAAAGATAAGCTTTTCAGCCACACGACCACCAAGAGCAGTTACAATGCTGTCTTCAAAGTAAGACTTTGTTTCAAGACCGCCCTCTTCCTGTGGACGCCACATAGTGAAACCACCTGCACCGCCACGAGGAATGATGGTAATATAGTGAATTGGGTCAAGAGTACCCATTGCATGGTGAGCGACAGCATGACCTGCCTCATGGTATGCAACAATACGCTTTTTCTTTTCGCTAACAACACGGCTCTTCTTTTCTGGACCCATTTCAACCTTTAGAAGTGCTTCTTCAATTTCATCATTAGTGATAAGCTTTTTATTTCTTCTAGCAGCTAATAGTGCCGCCTCATTTAGTAAGTTTTCAAGGTCTGCACCAGTCATACCGACTGTACCCTTAGCGATAGAATTAAAATCAACATCTGGGTCAAACTGCTTATTTTTTGCATGAACATGCAGAATTTGCTCTCTGCCCTTTACATCAGGAGCACCAACATAAACCTGACGGTCAAAACGTCCTGGTCTTAAAAGTGCTCTATCGAGAATATCTGGTCGGTTGGTAGCAGCGATAATAATAACGCCTTCATTAGCACCGAAACCGTCCATTTCTACAAGTAACTGGTTGAGAGTCTGTTCACGTTCATCGTGACCACCGCCTAAACCAGCACCACGCTGACGACCTACTGCATCAATCTCGTCAATAAATACGATTGCAGGAGAGTTTTTCTTAGCTTGGTCAAAAAGGTCACGCACACGAGAAGCACCTACACCAACATAAAGCTCAACGAAGTCCGAACCAGAGATAGACAGGAAAGGAACTCCCGCCTCACCAGCAACAGCCTTAGCAAGCAGAGTTTTACCAGTACCTGGAGGGCCTACAAGTAACACACCCTTAGGAATTCTTGCTCCGAGGTCAACAAACTTCTTAGGATTTTTAAGGAATTCTACAATTTCTTGTAGTTCTGCCTTTTCCTCGTCAGCACCAGCTACATCATTAAATGTGACCTTGCGTTTATCGTCCTGAGCAAGTTTAGCTCTGGCTCTACCAAACTGCATAGGGCCACGACCGCCACCATCTTGCTTATTCATCATAAAGTACCAGAATAAGCCCATCAGCACAAGAATAATAGCATAAGGAACCATACCCATCCACCAAGGAATTTCACGGGTAGTATAATCAACTTCCTTTAATGTACCATCTTTCTGTTGCTCTAAAATAGTTTCACCTAAATCATAGTAAAACCAGTTTAAATTTGCGATTGTGTACTGAATTTTACTTCCATCTGTAAGAGTTGCTTTAAGAACATTATCATCAATTTGGAACTCAGCAACTTGCTTATTATTGAAGTAATCAAGCACATCAGAATACTTTGGCTTTGCAGCACTTTGTTCACGAGTCAAAGCGGCAGTAGCAACTGCAAGCAATAACATTAATATAATAAGATAAATGCCAAAGCCTTTCATTTTACCTTTCAATCAGGGACACCTTCCTTTTCTCAGCTAAAATTTAGATATATCAGCTGTATTTAGCATTTGCAAAAAAGCAAATACTGATATTTATCCGCCATAAACCTCCGGTTTGAGTATGCCAATATATGGCAAGTTGCGGTAACGCTCTGCATAGTCAAGACCATAACCAACAACAAACTCATCTGGGATTTCAAAGCCTAAATAATCAATAGGTACTTCCACCTTATGACGCTCTGGCTTACTTAGCAGAGTGCATAAACGAATGGAATTTGCACCACGAGCTTTGAGGATTTTCATAAGATAGTTTAATGTTACGCCACTATCAAGTATATCCTCAACAATGATAAGGTCACGACCTTCGATTTTCTGACCTATATCCTTAATAATCTGTACTTCACCACTGGTTTTAGTGCCATTACCATAGCTTGAAACAACCATAAAATCAATATTACAAGGAATTTCGATTTTACGGGTAAGGTCAGCCATAAAGATATAACTACCCTTTAAAACACTGATAATAAGTGGATTTTTTCCTCTATAATCAGCGGTAATTCTTGCACCTAACTCAGCGACTTTATCAGTAAGCTGCTGCTCTGTAAATAAAATTTCTTTCATATCGTTTTTCATTTTGGACTACCCCTTAATTTTGATTTCCAAGATTTCGCCATCAGCTGGTTTTCTGCTTATATCTATACCGATATTTTGCACTGCAATAACACCGTTTTTATCAGCTATAACAATCAGCTTATCACGTTTATCTGCTGGAATCTTCTTTTCTATTAATAATTTTTTAAGCGTCTTACTGCCAGACTTTTCACTCAGTCGAATTTTATCGCCTGTTTGCCTTTTTCGCAAAACGCAAGATTGCATATCTATTGTATCACAGTCAACATAAAAAGTATTGAATGTTTTGTAAAAAACATAATTTTTTTTATATTTTCTAATAGTGATATTTACATCATTTATATTCTGCCCGTTATCTATAAGATTTTCAAGTAAAATTTCTTTAACTTCTTGTGAATTTTGATTTATTTTACGCTCAATTTTAATGTTTTCATACTCACGTTTAGCAATAAAATCAGCTGGAAGTGAAATTCTAGCCGAAGGGTTATTATTTTTGAGCAAACTTTCCAGTGCAGTAATATGTTTTGAGTTAAACTCATGCATAGGAACACCTGCATTTTTACAAAGCATTTTAAGCATTCTATGCTTTATAGCTGTATGAGTGTTATTAAAAACCCAAACTTTAAAGCCATCTTTAGTTTTAGCTCTTTCAAGTTCCATTTTAGCATTTGTTTCGAGAAAATCTTCTTCTTCTCTGAGCCTAAATGCTAAATTAACTGCTGCCTTTTCAGCCTGTGAATTTATATTTTTGAGAACAGGCACAATCTGACTTCTGATTTTATTTCTTGTGTAATCATCGGTTAGATTTGTGCTGTCAGTCACAAAATCTTGATTTAAACTCTGTAAAAAGTTTTCGATTTCCTCTCTTGTTAGAGAAATAAGCGGTCTTATAATATTGCCTCTTACAGGTGGTATTGAGCAAAGCCCCGTAAGTCCTGTACCTCTTGCAAGATGAAAAATCATAGTTTCTATTGTATCACTCGCACTGTGAGCAGTTGCAATTTTTTGACCTTCAGCCACATTATCAAAAAATTTATATCTTATTTCCCTTGCGGCTGTTTCTGTGCTTTGCTTAGAGTTTTTAGCATACTCAGCTATATTTTCACGCTTTATAACAAGCTCAATATTTAACTTATCACAAAGATTTTTGCAAAAATATTCATCTCTGTCTGCTTCATCACCACGCAAACAATGATTTAAATGACAAGCTCTGACTTTATAACCTAGTTTATAAAGTGATAATAAAAGAGCAACTGAATCTGCACCACCTGAAAGACCTACAAGCACAGTTTCATTTTCCCCTAGCATAGAAAATCTATCAATATTATCCTTGACTTGTTTTAAAAAACTATCCATGTATTCTATCCTGACTTGAGAAAGTTGTATATTGACCAATCCACTGCAAATATACTGAACCTGTCGCACCATGACGATTTTTAGCAATAATAATTTCGGCTACATTTTTATGTTCACTTTCGTCATTATAATAATCATCACGGTAAATAAACATAACAATATCAGCATCTTGTTCGATTGCACCCGATTCACGCAAATCTGAAAGCATAGGTTTTTTATCTGCTCTTTGTTCGGCTGCACGGGAAAGCTGAGAAAGACAAACGACAGGAACGTTTAGTTCTTTTGCCATAATTTTAAGACTTCGGGATATTTCGGCAACTTCCTGCGTACGATTATCATTTCGTTTTCCAGACTGCATAAGCTGAAGATAATCTATAACAATAAGTCCTAATCCATCGCCCAAACGTCTGCATTTAGCCTTGATTTCAGCAACAGTGATTGCAGGGTTATCATCAACATAAATTCTAGTTTTAGCAAGTGCATTTGTCGCACGAGCTATTTTAATCCAATCATCTTCACCTAAATTACCAGTTTTAAGCTTTTGTGACTCTATAAGAGCCTCACTTGCTAAAAATCGGCTTGCGAGCTGGTCTTTGCTCATTTCAAGCTGAAATACAACAACATCTTTTTTACAGGCTTTTGCCGCATTAAGTGCAATATTTAGTGCGAAAGCGGTTTTACCCATACCTGGACGAGCAGCAACTAAAATTAAATCTGATTTATTAAGTCCAGTTAAAGCGTAATCTAAATCTTTAAACCCGGTTGATATACCAGAGATATCACTATCTGAACGACTTCTCTCATCGAGCTGTTCATATAAGTCCATAATTACACTTTTAATATGGCTTAAACCCTTAATTTCTCTGCCTTGACGCACATTATATATTTTTTGTTCGGCAAGTTCAGCAAGCTCTGATGCTGAACCTTCCTCAGAAAGAGCAAGTCTTTCAATTTCTGCACCAGCCGTAGCAATAGCTCTTAACATACTTTTATCACGAACAATAGATGCATATTCTCTAACACCTGCTGATGTTGGAGTAAGCTCCATAAGCTGCATAAGATATGCACGACCACCAGCCTCATCATAAAAGCCTGCACTTTTTAACTGGTCAAGCACAGTTACTGCATCAATTCTCATTGCATGATTAAACATAGAGTAAATGGTCTCAAAAATGTGGCGATTTTCCTCTATATAAAAATCCTCTGGTCTTAGCTGTTCAATGACTGTCGGCACACACTCGGGGTCGATAAGCATAGAGCCAATAACTGCCTGTTCTGCCTCAGTGCTTTGTGGCATTTGTCTTGAAAGTAATTCGTCCATTTTTACTTTTCCTCTAAACTTAAAAATGGAGAATGGGTACACGAAAATTTGCTGCGTGTGCCCATTCCCTTAAAACAATTAGATTTCAACTACCTGCACATGAATTTCGCCTGTAATTTCAGTATATAACTTAGCCTTAACATTGTAAGTACCAAAGGACTTAATATGCTCATCAAGCACAATTTTATTCTTAGCGATTTCAATACCATGCTGTTTTTTGAGTTCTTCTGAAATTTCCTTAGCAGTTACAGCACCGAATAAACGACCGCCGGCACCGCCTTTTGCACGAATTTCAACTTTTAACTCCTTTAATTTTTCTGCGGTATCCTTTGCAGCTTGCTTTTCAAGAGCAATTCTGCGAGCCTGAGCCTCATCAGCCTGACGCTTTAAGTTTAAATTATCAGCTGTTGCAAGGTCTGCAAGACCACGAGGAAGAAGAAAATTTCTGCCATAGCCTTCGCTTACTTCTATTAAATCGCCTTTTTTACCTTTGCCTTTAACATCTGCTTTTAAAATAACTTTCATGATTAAAAAATCCTCCATTTACTTATAGTTTGTCTTTTCTGTCGTCCTCTCCCAAATACTCACTTATAGCATCAAGGAGTCTTGGTTCAGCTTCTTCTAGGCTTGTATTTCTAAGTTGAGCACCAGCTGAGGTTATATTACCTCCGCCACCTAACTTTTCCATAACAATTTGCACATTAACTTGTCCAAAAGAACGAGCAGAAACAATAGTATCATTTTCCGACTGAAAAGCTACAACGCTTGCTCTAACACCTATAATATTAAGCAGTGAATCTGCTGCAATAGCAGCTAAAGCTCTATCTTGTATATCTTCATCGGAAATTGCCAAAATAATGCCACCTCCACAGTCTTTAGCAGAGGAAATAACCCTTTGACACTGCATGTATTCTTCAAGTGTAGACTGAAATAACTTCTTAACAGCTACCATTTCAGCACCAGCACGTTTTAAATATGCAGCAGCCTCAAATGTTCTAACACCAGTCTTGATAGAAAATCCTTTTGTATCAAGATATATGCCTGCAAGCAAACATTCTGCTTCTTCTTTGCTAACATCGCTTGACTGAACCATATACTGTAAAAGTTCACATACAAGCTCTGATGCAGAAGATGCATAAGGTTCATGAAGATTTAATGCAAAATTTTCAATATAACTTGCAGCACGTCTATGATGGTCAATAACAGCAACTTTATTTATAGACTGAAGCAGTGGAAGTGACTCGACATAATCAGGTCTATTAGTATCTACAACAATAAGAAGTGTATTATAGTCACATAATACCATTGCATCATCTGGTTCTATAAATAAGTTTTCGTTACCTTCTTTATTTTCTATTTTAGATATAAGCTCTTTTGCAAGACTTTTTTCCTTACGAACAACAATATTAACTGGTTTACCATGAGTTTTTACAGCACATGCCATACCAACAGCAGCACCTACTGAGTCCATATCACTTGTTTGATGACCCATAATCATAACACGAGAAGATTCTCTTATAAGCTGCATAAGTGCATTAGCAACCACTCTAGATTTAACTTTAGTACGTTTTTCCAATTCTTTAGATAGTCCACCAAAAAATTCGAAATTATATTTTGTTTTAATAACCGCTTGGTCACCGCCACGGGAAAGAGCCATGTCAAGTGCAACACCAGCATAATGAAAACATTCGGAGAAATTTTCGCCTTCACTGCCAATACCTATTGAAAGTGTCGCCACAACACCTGCACGGCTTTGAATAGTTCTAACATCATCTAATACACTGAATTTTTTGCTTGCAAGTTTAGATAAATCTCCGCTTTCAAGCACAAAAATATATTTATCTCTATCATATTTTCTAAGCAGTGAACGACTATCTTTTGCCCATTGTGCGATTTTTCTATCAATTTCAGCAAGTATACTTGATTTTTCTGAATCAGTGGCACTTTTAGTCAGTTCCTCATAGTTATCAATACAAATTATAGAAACTATTGGTCTACTTAGTGTATAACGTTCCCTGCAATGTATATAGTCTGTACAAGGCACAAAATACAAAACAAGCAGAATTTCTTCCTGTTCATTGACTATGCTGCCATATACCCAGAAGTAATTATCATCAACTTTAAGTTCTCCTGAGTATTTAGACTCACCGTCTGCAAGCCACTGAGTATCAAAATCGGGAGCAATATCACGAAAGTTTTCATTTGGAGCACAGTCCCAATGACCTGTTGCCTCACAAAAGGCATCATTTGCCCAAAGAATTTCATTTGTTGAAGCTCTAACAATTACAGTTGGCAATGGAAAGTCAACTATTGATGAACGAGATGAATGTCCTGCATCAAGTGTAACACCTTGTAAATAACGCATCATTTCGGTTCTGCGAAGTCTTTCTCTTTGACGATATATTAAATACATCATAAGACATAGTACAATGCCTACCGAGGACATAACAGGGGAAACATAGGCACAGGATAATGCAAACAGCAGGAATATGGCAAAATAAAAATGATATCCTGGCTGAATAATTCTTTTCAGCTTTTTATCCATAAAGCCCAGACCTCCTCTATATACAAATTAACACCATATAGTATAGCATTTTGCCCTTATCAACGCAAGCAAATTGTATTATTAAAAATATAGATATAATTTTTTTGCTTATTTTTAATTTTTGATTGATATTTGATTTTAATTATGTTACTGTATTTTTGATAAATTTTCCCTTTAAAGGAGGATATTAAAATGCAGTTTCGTTTTGCACACAATAATTTTAATGTAAAGGATTTAGACGTTTCACTTGAGTTTTATAAAAAAGCTCTTGATTTAAAAGAAGTACGCCGTATTACTCCAGAAGACGGTTCATTTATTATTGTTTATTTATCTGATGGCGTGAGTGAGCATAATTTAGAGCTTACATGGCTTCGTGATTGGGACAGAGCTTATAATCTGGGTGATAATGAGTTCCACTTAGCACTTGTTGTAGATGATTTCGAGGCTGCACATAAGCGTCACAAGGAAATGGGCTGTATTTGCTTTGAAAACGAGGCAATGGGCATTTATTTTATATCTGACCCAGATGGATATTGGGTAGAAATTATACCTAGCAAAAAATAAATTTTGTAGTTTAGAAAACCCTTAATTTTAAGGGTTTTCTTTTTTTATTCTGATAAAGAATTATGTCGAAAAAGTGTAACCAAATTTTTATTTTACTTTTTAAATATTATGTGTTATAATATTGAAGTCATTTTTTACTCTACACATCATTTAAACCAAAGGAGGTTCATTTTATTATGAATAAGAAACTGATTGCAACGGTGCTTTCGACAACAGTTCTCTGCTCTGCCCTAGTGAATGCTTCAGCGACAGATGTGATTGAGCAGAACGGCATTGTATATGCCCCAGACCATTCTGTATTTTTTGTAGATGTAAACGATGGTTACTCTTGGGCATTACAATCCATAGACTATCTTGCAAATGCAGGCATTATAAAAGGAAAAGAACACTGCGTTTATGATGCAGATGCCGATTTGACAAGAGCAGATTTTATAACTATGCTTAGCAGAGCATATAATATGACAAATTATGCAAACGACAACAATTTTGCAGATGTAGAAAAAGATAAATATTACACTTCAGCTGTAAGTGCTGCAAAAAATTTAGGCATTGTATCTGGTGATGAAAATGGAAACTTTAATCCAGAAGCTCCACTTACAAGACAAGATGCAATAGTTATACTAAAAAATACACTAGAAAAAACAGGCATCACTTTCAACAAACAAGCTCTTAAATCTTATGAAGATACTGCGGATATAGCTTCCTATGCAGCAGATGCAGTTTGGGCACTTACACACTCAAAGGTGGTTTGCGGAAATGATGGCAAACTACTGCCAAAGGATACAATTTCACGAGCAGAAGTTGCGGTTTTACTTTATCGCTCACTTATGCTTGACAAAAATGGTCTTGGCGAGCCAATTTATATAGAAAATCCTGATGTAATAAATCTTTGTGTAGGCGATGAGTTTTATCCTAATGTAAAAATCACAAACTACACAGACGGTCAAACTTTTGCAGGGCTTTATAATTGCTCGAAACTCTATGGTCAAGGCGAAGAATTTTATGCCGAAATTAACGAGAGTGCAAAAATGGACGATAATATTTCTTGGAACAATGGGATTTTATCTGTAAATGGTGAAGTTGTTGATGTAGCAGAAGACATGACTTCTATATGCATTGACCCTTACAGCTTACTTTCCAATGAGCCAATATCAACTGGCAACGAATATAAAAATGCTACTGCCTCCATTCAAGATGGAATTGTAACTGCAATCTATTATTCAAAATAATAAAAAAAACGTGTGCTTTAATGGCACACGTTTTTTATGGTCAAAAAATGCTCTGCCTAAAAAGACAGAGCATTTAATATCCTATGCTTTTAAATTAGCCGATAGCGTTCAGCTTCAGAGTCAGAGCACTCTTCTTATGAGAGGCAGCATTCTTATGCATAAGATGCTTTGCAGCGGCCTTGTCTACTGCCTTAACAGCAGCCTTGTATGCAACCTCAGCAGCAGCCTTATCACCGCTCTCAACAGCTGCATCAAACTTCTTCAGAATGGTCTTAAGAGCACTCTTAGCCATCTGGTTACGCATAGCCTTAATCTTGGTTACCTTGACACGCTTCTTTGCAGACTTAATATTTGGCATTCGATTCCACCTCCTTGCTCTAGCTAGTCATCAGTATTTATAATACTACCATCTTTTCACCAAAAAAGCAAGCATTATTTTTATTTTTATAATTATTTTTTTAAATATCTTATATTTCGATGAATAAACATATATTTTTCACATATACTGCATTTATTATATATTAGAAAGGGGCAAAACTATGTTAATAAAAGGTTGCAGAACTGACCTTGCAGTAGAATCTCTTGAGATTAGTAAACAGGATAATATAGGCAAGCTATCTGGAGTTATAAGCAAAACGGAAAATTTATCAGGTTTTTCAGTTACAACAGTTGAGATAACAACCGATGAAGCTGCCGAAAAAATCGGCAAACCAATAGGTGTATATGATACCATAGTAATAGATGCCCTTGCAAGACGTGAAGAAGACTCTTTCACATCAGCTTGTAAAATCATTTCTTCATGCATAAAAAAACTTTTGCCTAAAAATGATAGTTCACCCGCTTTTGTTTTAGGTCTTGGCAATAGACAAATAACCCCTGATGCAATAGGACCTTTCTCCTGTGAATATTTGCTTGCAACGAGACATTTAATAGACAAAGAACCTGATTTATTTAGTAATTGGCGTTCTGTAAGTGTTATTTCCTCTGGTGTACTAGGTCAAACGGGAATTGAAGTTAGTGAGATTGCAAAAGGCATTATAGAGCAAATAAATCCCTCTATTGTTATAGCTATTGATGCACTTGCAGCAGGTGATGCGGATAGACTTTGCAAAACAATACAGCTTTCCAACACTGGTATAGTCCCAGGGTCAGGCGTTCAAAACTCTCGTGCAGCCTTAAATGAAAAAACATTAGGTGTTCCTGTTATTTCTATCGGTGCACCAACTGTTATAGATGCCAGTAGTTTAATCTCAGAACAAACTAAAACCCCTCTTTTTGTAACAACAAGAGATATAGATAAAGACGTAAATGATATTTCCCGTGTTATAGGCTATGCACTTAATATGGCATTTCAGCCTGACTTAACTCCAGAAACAATAGATTTATATTTGTCATAAACCATAAATGTTGACCATATATTAGCTTAGGTACAAATTACCAAGGAGGTCAACATGAATGAAACGACGTAAAAGCAGTAACACTTCTGCTCCCGCATTTTTCTGTCTTATATTAGCCGCAGTTTTACTTTTAACAGGTAAAGCTGGAGGCGATGAGCTTTTAAAAGATATACTTTCTAATCTAGCTCAAAATGACCGTTTCGTTCGTGCTGCCCTTGCACTCGAAACAGGAGAATATACCGAAAATGTAGAAAATAAATCATCAGAAACTGTTATAGAAGTTTCTGATACTGAGCAGCCTGAACAGCCCGCTCAAACACCAGAGCAAACAACCGAAAAACAGCCTGTAAACCCAGATGAAATACCAAAAGCGGATACCGTAACTTTTAGCAATCAATCGGGTTATGAATTTAACTTACAGTCAATGCTTGATAACCCTAAACGTGTAATAGCAGATAGTGATGAGCCTTTAGTGCTTATATATCACACCCATGCAACCGAAGCATATACACCATCTGGTTCTGACACATATACTGCAAGCGGTGAACAAAGAACACTTGATACTAACCAAAACATGGTTAGAGTTGGTGAGGAGCTTTGCAAAGTGCTTGAAAGCCGAGGAATAAAAACAATACATCTCACCGACCTTAATGACTATCCATCATATAATGGTTCTTATGGCGAGTCACTTCGAAATGTACAGGCGGCTTTAAAGAAATATCCAAGTGTAAAAATGACTATTGATATTCATAGAGATGCTATTTTAAATGCTGATGGCACACCAAAAAAGCTTTCAACCGATATAAACGGAAAAACCGCAGCACAGATGATGCTCGTAATGGGTACAGATGCAAGCGGACTTGCTTTTGATGATTGGGAAGAACATTTAGGATATGCTGTAACACTTCAAAGGGAATTAGATGCAGCCTATCCTAATTTGATGCGTTCAATAAATCTCAGAAAGCAACGTTTTAATCTGCATTTAACGCCTGCATCTATGCTTTTAGAGGTCGGCACTTCAGGAAACACTTTGCAAGAGGCTATTTATTCAATTCAGCTTTTCGGTGATACACTTGCTACTTATATGCTTGCACCTAAATAAAATGTATTATATTTGCTCTTTTGGTTATACTTTATCCCAAAGGAGCGTTTTTTTATGGCTGAAATTAAATTTACAACATCACTTGAACATAATATACAGGTTCTAAAAAATATTTTTAAAAATGATAACACATTTATAACCCGAATGGCAAAAAATAAAAATGGTCTTACTTGTGCAGTATGCTTTTTTGATGGAATGGTAAATAATCTTGCTATAAATCAAAGTATAATAAGACCAATAGTATCATGCTATGAAAGCAAAGTGACTGCTGAAACCTTAGCCGAAACAATAATACAGATAAATGACAGCATAGTACAGCCTGACCTTAACAAAATGCTTTCGGCTATGATGTATGGTGATACAGTTATTTTAACCGAGGGCGAGGATAAACCTGTTGTGGTTAATACAAAGGGTTTTTCTGTACGTTCATCAAGTGAGCCTGATAATGAACGTGTGCTTAGAGGTCCTCGTGAGGGTTTCACAGAGGCTTTTATGATAAATTTATCCATGATTCGCAGACGTTTAAATGATACTAGGCTTAAATTTTCATTTTCACGCATGGCAACACATAGCCAAACCGCAGTTTGTTTGTGTTACCTCGATGGTGTAACAGATGAAAAACTTGTCAAGGAAATAAAAAAACGACTTGATAGTATAGACCTTGACGGTATACTAGATGCAAATTATATAGCCGAATGTATAAGAGATGAACAAAGCTCGCCTTTTCCAACCCTTGGCACAACCGAAAGACCAGATGTAGTTGTTGCAAAACTGCTTGAAGGCAGAGTTGCTATTATAACTGACGGTTCACCTGTTGTATTAACTGCCCCTTGCATTTTACAGGAATGTATACAGGCAAATGATGATTATTATTTACCTGTTATGCAAGCAAGTCTTGCACGAATAATACGCTCTTGTGGTATATTATTATCTATTATAATTCCCGCTTTATATGTGGCACTTCTTTATTATCATGCAGAGCTTTTGCCTACAAGAATGTTACTCGCTCTAGCTGCTGCACAAAAAGGCGTACCACTCCCCCCTCTTTGGGAGATTTTCACCCTTTTAATAGTATTTGAAATCTTAAAAGAGGCTGGAACTCGTACCCCTGGGGTTATTGGCTCTACAATGTCTATTGTAGGAGGTTTAGTGCTTGGTCAATCAGCTGTTTCCGCAAGACTTATTTCCGCACCTGCTGTAATTATAGTAGCTATTGCAGCAGTTACTGGACTTGCTGCCCCTAAACTTCAAAATGCCGCTTTATATTTGCGTTTTATTTTGCTTATCTGCTCGGCTTTGTTCGGTCTTTATGGACTTGTTTTAGGTCTTTCATCTGTTTTACTGCATTTATGTGCACTTCATTCATGTTCTACACCTTATTTATTAAACCTACTGCCTAGAGTTAATGCTCATACAGAGGATAGAGCCATTAGAATAAGCTGGCGAAAAATGAAAAACAAACGATTTATTGCAGGAAGGAGTAAAAAATGAAAAAGATTTTACTTCTTATAATCTGCCTTTTAATGTTAACGGGTTGTCAACCTAACAAAAACAAGCGTGTTGAGTTAAACCAAAACGCAGGGCAAATTCTGCCTATTTCTGCTTTTGCGATAGATAAAAAAGACAATTTATATCAAATGACAATCGAAAGCATAAGACAAGACAGTTTAGATGGCGAAGTGTCCCCTGCATATTTCACCGTAAAATCAGAAAATTTTTCTGATTTATTTTATAATGCTGATATGATGCTTGCAAGCAGATTATATTTAAGTCATGCCTCTATTATTATAGTAAGCGAGAATATCGCTAGGTTTGATATTGATAATTTGGTTAATAGTTTACTTGAGCGACCAGATGCAAGATTAACTCTTAGAATTGCTATTGCTGAAAATTCAACACCTGATGAAATTTTACAAGCTCCCTCTGTAACCGATGGTATACCTGGAATGGCACTTTCATCACTGCTTGAAAAGCGAACTAAAGACCAAACTTTTTTAGATTTTCCTATGTTTAGAATTTTAGATTATAGCTTAAATGGTCGAGATATTGCACTTCCTGTGCTTACTCTATCTGATGATGGACATGTTAAGCCTAAATCTAGCATTATAATATCAAGTGACGGGGGTGTGAAATATGCGTGATACACTTTTCCCTCGTTGGCAAGGTGCATTTCTTGCGATTTTTCTGCTTGCTGATGGTTTATATCTTGAAACTTCACCAGAAGATATATTTTCTTTTTTAATTTCCACTATAATTTTTGCTTTAATCACTTTTGCTTATTTAAAACTGCTTACACATTTTAATATTAGAGATTTTGAGGCTTTATGTCTTAAAATACCTAGTTTTATTGGAAAACCACTTTTATTTATAGTTGGTTTAATTGCGGTTTCTGTGCTTATTTTATCAGGTATAAGACTGTCTAAGTTTTGGCAGATTACTGCTTTTCCTGCTATACCGCAATATTTAAGTATGCTTGTATTATTTTTTGTTGCATGGCGAGCGGGCAGACGTGGAAGAACTGCAGTTGCAATGTGGGCATATCCAACCGCTTATTTATGTATTTTTATAATTATAATTTCACTTTTTATTACAATTTCTGACTCTACTCCCGAATATGCTATGAATTTGCCAAAATATTTTACTTTTGGTATAAGCACAAGGTTTTTATATTTAATTCCTGCTTTACTTCTTTGCACTCAAACCGAAAATTTGCCAACTACAAAACACTGCACCACTGGTGTAATTATAGGCGGTTTAGGTTTAACTCTTATCGCACTTAGAGCATATCTTGTTTTAGGACTTGCTTGCAGTAAATTACCTTATCCATGCTTTTCAGCAGCTGGTGTATTTTCAGTAGGCGATTTTTTACAGCGTGGAGAAGTTATTTTTGCATGTAGTATAGTGCTTTGTGAGGCTGTGCGTTCTTCTTTAATGCTAACCCTTGCAATAACTTGTTTTAGGTCAGCAATTCCTGCTTTAAGAAAATTTAAAAGATAAAAAAATTAGGCTCTGAAGATATAAAATCAACAGAGCCTCTTTTTTAGACAAGTAGAGTTAAACCCAAAATTAGTAAATACTTTTATTACATTTTTAGCTTATAATATTTTTTTTAACCAACCACCAGGGCATGATGTTAATACATATTTGTTTTCTATATTAATATCCAATTCATATTGATTATTTTCCTGTAAAAAAGACTGAACTGCTGTGTATGGATTATTTCCTTTTCCCCATGGTCTGTCTGAATATGATGCATCAACAAACTCTACTGCTGTGTCATAAACAACAATATAAGAACCCTTTGATACCAATGGTGCATACTCTCTTAATTCATTTAAAACATGTTCATGTGTATGACATGAATCCAATAACACCATTACTTTTTTATGTTTCATTGCAATTTCTTTTACTTGTTTCAAGATTTCTTGTGCAACCGATGAACCTTCTAGCATTGTGATACGTTCATACATTGCGTGCTCTTCAATAGCCTTACGGTTATGTGGTCTTATTTCAATATCAATTCCAACCACTTCTCGCTTTAAATCTTTAACTGGTGAATATATATCTAACAATGCCAATAAAGATGCGGAATAAATAATACTTCCACCATGTGCAATGCCAGTTTCAATAATTAAATCTGGCTGTACTGTCATAACAAGTTCTTGCAAAGCAATCATATCTTGTGGTAATTGAATTATAGGGCGTCCCATCCATGTTGAATAATATCCATATTTATATTTTCCAACATGATCCATAAAAGCTTTTCTAACATTATTAGTATTACTATCTTGTGTCATTGCACGAATATTCTGTTCTTTTTCTTGTTGAAACAATTCAACTGCGTCCATATTTATTCCTCCAGTTAATATTAAAAATTTTTACAAAATTTTAATCCCTCTTGTAGTGATATTTCTGATTTCCAATTTGGTACAGTTGGATATATTTTTACAGAATCTTGTATAAATCTAATTGGTTTTTCTAATTTCCCCCAATTTAATTCTACATTCAAATTTTGTAATCTAACCATCATCTCTATCGTATCTCGTAATGATAAAATTTCTTTTGGGTATAACTGATATGTACAGTTTTGCCATTGACCCAAACATAACTGCTGTCCCGCAATATCAAGTGCATTTACTACATCATCAATATGAACTATTGCATAGTCTTGTGAACCATCTGATAAATCAAGTGGGCTTTGCGTCAATTCTGCATTACGAACCAAATTCATAATCTTAGGTCGTTTATCATCTGGACCATAAGTATCTGATAAAACAACCTTACCATAACGCAAAAATCCTGCATCTGCATAATAAACCATTAAATCTTCAAATGCACGTTTAGTTGCAGCATAAAGATTAAGTGGGCAATACTCTTCATTACGATAATTTTCCATTACAGTTGCTGTATAAATTAAATTTTTGCAATTACTTGATGACATACATTCCAACAAACGAGCACCAAATGCAATATTAGATTCTATCATATTTTCTATGTGCTCGATAGTATGTCCACCTGTGTAATATGTGGCAAGATGATAAACCAAATCAGGTTTACACATTTGAATTTTCTCTAGCAGCTCTTGCCCATCCCCACTATATGTCAATAATACCAGTTTATGTTGTATATCGTGTATATATGTAGTGTTAATCGGCTGCCTTACAATACCAAATATCTCATGCTTATGCAATAACTTTCTTGCTAAATTGCTTCCAATATAACCAGTAATTCCGGTAATTAAAATTCGCATATCTCTAATAAAATGTCAAACAAGTGCATTATATATTGTTTTAAACTGACAAAAAGTTTGTAATTTCTGGTCTTTTTTAGAAATAATAACCTTATCAATATTATCCAATGGCCATTTGACATCTATCTCCTTATCATTCCATAAAATTCCATCTTCACTTTTAGGATCATAACAATCACCGCATATATAGCTAAATAATGTATTTTCTTCCATTGCTAAAAAGCCATGTGCAAAGCCTTTAGGAATATACAACATTTCTCTATTCTCCGCTGATAAATAAAAGCCTTGCCATTTCCCAAAGGTATATGAATTACTACGCAAATCAACTGCAACATCAAATACTTTACCATTCAAAACTCGTACTAATTTATCTTGACTGTGATTATGTTGAAAATGTAATCCTCTAATAACACCTTTATGAGAATAAGACTGTAATTCTTCAAATGGTTCCATCTGAATTCCATTTTCACGAAAAATTTCTTTTTCAAACACTTTAGAAAAAAAACCACGCTCATCAGGAGCAAAAAAAGGACGAATTTTTATTAAGCCTGAAATAGATGTCTCCTCAAAACAAAATTTATCTGCCATAAAATCTTTCCTTTACTATAAAAAAGCATATAAAACTGTCTCTGCATCTACGTTAGAATAATGACGCAATGCAAACTTATATTCTGGAACTAAACTTAACAAATAATCCATAATCACAACCATGTCTCCTGGTTTATGATATACTGAAATTGCACAAAGTGGCTTATCTCTTTGTATTATTTCTGTCGCCCCTTGTAATGCTGATAACTCTGAGCCTTCAATATCCATTTTGATAAATGAAACTTTTGTTTCTCCAACAATTTCATCCAGTGTACTCAAAATAATCTTCTGACCTTGTTCTAAATCTTCAGAAATATAACTACTTGATGTTCCTGTAACACAAAATGTTGCTGCTCCGGATTGCTTTGCTAGTCCTAACTGATAAAATTCTATGCGTTCTAATCCATTTTGTTTTGCTACTTGTTTACATATTTCTATATTTTTTTCATCTGGCTCAAATGCAAAAATTTTTGAATATTTATCATTACACCAATGTGAAAACCTAAGCGATGTATCACAATCAAAACAGCCTGCATCTATAAATGCACCACCTTCTGGATATTTATCACGAAAATCAAAATATTGATGTTCTACATCATTTTCAAGCTTGCTACACCCTTTTAAAAGTCGCTCGGGAGTAAATCCCTTTTTTAATAAATCGTCATAAATATCATCAACGTAATTAATAGGTGTTATTAATATAAGATATTCACCATCTGCTTTTTGTGGTGGCTCTAAAACTGGAAAACCCATAACATTTTGCAAGTTTTTATAATTTTTATCATAAAATCCTATAATTTTAGCGTGTTTTGTTTTTAAAAATTCACACCATTGCCTTCCATAATGGCCTGCTCCATAAATTATGATTGGTGTTTTTTGATTTATAGCTTTCAAAACAGAGGATATATCATATCCAAACGAAATAAATTGTTTATCTGCTCCACATAATTCAACCATATGATAAACAATACTTGGGTCAAAACTAATGTCAAGTGATAATCTATCCATGTACATTTTTCGTGATATATCATCATATAGGGCAGAATAACATAACTTCATATCATTAAAATCAGAGTATTTTTTCACAACAAAACCTTACTTTCTATTTTTACAAACTGAGATTTGGGTCTAAAAAGTCACCAATAAATAAAATTCGCTTAACAGAAGGATATTTTTCATTTATCATTTGGTAAATTGATGCTGAAGATACACTAGTAAATGTGATAATAATTAGTTCTAGCTGTTTTTCTTCAACAATGTTAGGAGAATATATAGTTTTTCCATGTAGTTCCAATCCCTGCTTTTTGTTTGCTGAATCAATTAAATAAAAATTTTCTTTCCATGCTTCTGGCATATATTCATAAAGTGCCTCAACTGGATTAATAATTCCCCACATACCTGTACGATATGAAGAAATCTTCTTGAAGTTTTTTTCAAAAACTTTTTTATCTATATATTCTACTGCATAAGCATCAATTAGCGATTTGCAATTTTCACACGTCATCTTACTAATTGGACGAAATACTTCTCTATCATTCCATACATTCTTATGTCCACAATGTGGGCAAGAAGCGTGAATATTTGCAAGACCGCTTCGGCTATACTCTATCTGTGCATCTGTAAGCTTATCAACACCTTTATTGATTGCTATACTAATTTCCAGCATCATCTTTCGATATTCTTCTTCTGTTAGCTTGGAAACGTTAATCTGTGGACAGCCTTGTCTAATAAATTCTACCTCGTCTTTAATAATACCTTTTTTTACTGCATTTTTGTACAAAATAGAGCCTGGGTATACTGTTATATAACCTAATTTAATAGTATATTCTGGGTGTTTTTTCCACCATGAAAGTGTATTTTTATAGGTTTCTACTGTTTCAGCCTCATCACCAAAAATAAAGTTACCTTGAGTATGTAAATTAGCTTTTCTACACATTTCTAAAGCAATTTCAATTTGTTCGACTGTTATATGCTTTCTCATACTCTGCAAAATAGTATTATCTGCACTTTCAAGTCCAAAACCTACATACCTACAACCACTTTCCTTTAGTTTATAAATCATATCTTGATTTACCATATCCACACGCAGAGAAATCATATAATCTAATTTACGTTCTATCATTGCTGTACAGAATGCATCAAAGTCTTCTGCTCTCAATGCAAACAATTCGTCTGATATATAAAGAGATTTTATATTATATTTCTCAATGAGATAATCTATTTCTTCTAAAATACTTTTAAGAGAACGCTTACGATACTTACTACCACTTGGGTGAAAACAGAAAGTGCAATTAAATGGACAAGAACGGCTAAACGATACCATACCACAATCTTCTCCACTCAATTCAAAATTCGCCTTATCTAGTAACTTTTCATATTCAAAACCTTCATAATCTGGAAATGGAATAGAGTCTAAATCTTGTATTTCCTGCCTAGGATTTGTAATATGCCATTCATTTGTGTCTAATTTTCTGTAAATCAAACCATCAACTGACTCAAATGTTCGTTTTCCCTCCATTGCCTCTGCAAGTTCACAGATAGTAATTTCACCTTCACCAATCATACCATAATCAGCATATTCTAGTGCTTCCATAGCTGGAATAGGGCTTGCTGTTATAATTCCTCCACCAACCCATGTCGTGATATCAGGTTTAATTTTCTTTGATAACTCGAAAATTTCTCTTAGTTCTGGATATTGAAATGTTAATCCACCAGATGCAATAACATCTATATCATGTTCTTGAATTAAATTTCGTAATAATTCTTCTGTAGTTCCGTCCTTATAGTTCAAATTATATGTAATAACATTTCGCTTAGTAGCTTTTAATGATGATGAAACATAGGCTATTCCAACTGGAAAAGCATAGCTTGCATTATTATCTCTTGCTAACCTTGGCATAATGATACAATAATTCATATTATATATTCTCCTCATTTAAAACAATTATTATATTTTGCTTTTCAATTTCTCTGCATAATCATCTAAATAATCTCCTTGTTGCAATCCAAATGCTGGTATACAACACTGGTTACAAACTGGTATATTCATTACGCCATTTAGTTGCTCAAGCAAAAATTTCCTACGTATATCACTTTTCCAGATATCACTCAATGACTGTTCCAACACATTTCCAAAGAAACAAGGCACATCGGTAGAACAACATGGTGCAATATCACCATTAGGATATAAAACCATCATATAAAAAGGCATAGAACAAATCTTAGAATGTTTAAAATTACCTTGCTTACATCTACCTGATAAATCGCCTAATTTAGAGTAATCAAGTTCTTTTACAAATGGAATTGCATATTCTATTGCAGCAATATCTGATATTGGAGCAAATAACTGCTCAAATTTCTTTTTTTCATCATCAGAACGTAGAGCAATATCAATTATTTTTACATATACTTCCGTAACGTTTTTATGATTATAAAAATAACGAATATTATCAATAAGTTGCTCAAAATTCACATCTTTACCACAGGTGTCACGATATCGTTCTCTATCCACTCCTTGTATAGAAATTCTTAATCGTTTTAGTCCTGCCATAATTAATTTATCAGATAATTCATGTGTTAATAATGCACCATTTGTTACAATTTCTGTTCTCTCTGTAATATTGGATTTTTCAGCATAAGCAACCATATCTGCAATTTCAGGGTGCATCAATGGTTCTCCATGACCTGCAAATATAATTGCTTTAAGTTTATCATTAAATTGTTTTGCATCATCAATACATTTTTTGTATGTCTGAAAATCCATAAACTCACGTTTAAAATTCTTTGCCTTTAATTTTTCATTTGATAATGCATGAAGACAATAATTGCACTTGAAATTACAGTAAAAAGAAGGAAAAATATGCAAAGAAAACGGTGATAATAATGGAATTTTTTCCCCTAGCTGATTTCTACTTATAGATAACACTATCTCACTCCCTTTTATTCGACTTGGCATACAACACTGTTTCCATTGTAAATGCATTATAGCATCGTAAATAGAATTTATATCCTAAGTTCCAACTATCAATTAACTTTGGAATATCCCATATATGATTAGTGTTGTGATACACACAAATTGCTAAATCTGGACAATATTTTGCAATCATATTTTTAGCTGAGTTTAAAGCATCTAATTCTGCTCCTTCAATATCCATCTTTATCAAATCAATTTTTTGATTTTGTATGATATCGTCTAAAGCAACACAACTAATTTGCTGGTCTCCATTCTCAGAAATACAGCCTGAACCTGTACCTGTATTAAATGTAGTGTGCAAAGTCTGTCCACTAACACCACAAGGAAATAGTGTAACCTCACCTAATTGTTCTGACATAGTTTTACAATAAGTTGAGAGTCGAATAAAATTATTTAAATTTGGTTCAATTCCAATATATCTATTTAGTTTTCCGTTTTTATTTATTAATTGTTGTGCCGTATCACCAATATATGCACCACAATCTACAATATAGTGATGTGTTCCCCAACCAATGTTTTTAGGAAAATACTGCTCTTGCATTGGGCATTCTGTAATGCAACCACTATATTCTTTAGTCATATGTGCTATTACATTCTCCCAATATAGCTTTTCACTCATGCAGTCTTCAAATATCTTTGAAGTTTTCTCAATTTTATCCCAACGTTGTTTATAGTATGTTTTTAAATCACAAGTTATTTCTCTATCAGCTGGTTCTACCATAAGACAACGTAAAGACTGTGCCTCAATAACATTTGAAAATCCTGCTTGTTTAATTGAATTAATAACATTTAAACGCTCCGTTTTATCCATAACAATAGCAAAAACTACAACTGGTGAACAATCAATAATTGAATCTGGAATATTTTCCAAACTCCAAACAGGCACTTTAAACAATTCTTGATTTTTGGCAGCTGAACGGTCAATAAACCCCATAACAGAGCGATTATGATTTTTAAGCAACATATATATTTCTTTTCCGAATGCACCTGCACCATAAATTAAAATATGCTGCGGAAGCTTGGATATTTCTTGTGAAAAATTTTTTTCACTTATTTTATCTAATAATTGCTCTATTGTCATCAAACTTTGCTCCTTATAATTATGTTTCCATATCACTTTTTATCACACTGAAAATTTATCCAATAACATTGTGGCTGCATCGTCCAAAATGTCACTTTCATGTGAAACATCATCTGGAGCACAGCATCTACTACAAGCTATATGTTTATTTCTCAATCCCAACAACTGCATATGGCAAAACTTTTTATGTTCTGGTGAATTCCACATTTCAATTAAACTACAATCTTTAACATTCCCAAGTGGATTTGCATGATATAATGCATCACATGGAGTTACTGTTCCATCTGGCCAAACACTCAGCATATAAAAAGGTTGAGGGCAGACTTTCCTATATTCATGTGAATTCCCATAACGGTCTATAGATAAATCACTCTGCTCTTCCGAATAACTAACAGTATCATATACTGGTCTAACTTTATCTATAAACATACGGTCAGAAATATCAGAAAACATTTTATAAAACGTTTCTTCTTCTCCACTATCCAATGATACATCCATAGTTTTTACATACACACTACAATTACCTTTATTAGAATAAAACCATGATAAATTCTGATATAATTCATTAAAATCCAATTTTACTCCACATGTTTTTAAATACGATTCAGATTTAATACCTTGAAGTGACACACGAAGCACATCAATACCTGAATCAATCAATGCTTTGCTGTACTCTTTTGTAAGCAGCGATGCATTTGTAATTACATCAATTCTACCAATTTTATTTCCTGCTTTTGACTTTAATAGCTCTATCATTTCAGGAAGTTTTCTATTACAAAGTGGTTCTCCATGTCCCATCATAGATATAAGTTTTATTTTTTGTGGAAATTCTAAAATTTGTTCTGCAATATGTTCTATTATTTCCATAGACATAAGCTCTCTCTTAACCCCATATTCTTGCAACATGTTTTCTGCACCTCTACTCTGTGCACAATAATTGCAATTAAAATTACACAAATTAGATGGAAAAATATTTAATGTAAATGGGGTATCTAATGGAACAAATTCTGACAATCGCACTCTATCGTCCACACCTGTAAATGGCTTTTTTTCAGACATGACCACGTTGCTCCAATCTATGTATAATTTTTTCTCTTTCCAAATCCAAGTTATCTTCAGCTGGTGTAAAACATAAATAATTTTCACATTGACCACAAACTGAATGCATACATCGTTTTAAGTTTAAATGTTGCATTTGAAGGTCATAAAGTTTTTTTCCGTACCAAATATCATGTAATGAAGTGTCATTTACATTTCCTAAAGAAAATGATTTTGGCATACCAAGCGGTGGACATGGAAAAACATTTCCTTCTGCATCAATTTGAAGAGTATAAAAAGCAAATGGGCAAACTTGTCTGATTTCAGCTGGTTCATTAAAAAACGTCTTTTCTGATGTCACATTTTCATTATATTTTTCGAGCATTTGTGGCTGAGCTTTTACTATATGTTCAACAAACACCTGATCGCTTATATTTCCAAATAAATCGTAAAATCTCTGAGTATCTTCATCTGAATCTAAACAAGCATCCATAATCTTCACATAGAGCTTACAGTTTCTTTTTTTATTATAGAAATACGAAATTTGCTCCATCAACATATCAAAATTAACTTTTACTCCTGCAATTTGTAAATATTTCTCAGATGATAATCCTTGCAGTGAAACACGTAAATATGTAAGCCCTGCATCTAACAATTTATCAGTCATTTCATGTGTTAGCAATGATGCATTTGTAACAATTTCAAATCGGTCAGTTATACCTGCTTTTTTTAAAGTACGAATCATATTAGGAATATTAGGATTTGCTAATGGTTCACCAAGTCCAGTAAATAGAATTCTTCCAACCGATGGAAATTCTTTTAACTGCTGTACAATTTTTTCCAATAAACTGTTATCCATATGAACAGTATTTAAGTCAATATCTCCCTTTTCCTTTTGACTATGGGTACAATAAAAACATTTGAAATTACACTTTTGTGTTGCGGCTATAAAAACAGAAAATGGTGCCTCAATTGGCACAATATCACTTAATTTTCTGCGATTATGGTCATATCCACCCTCAATCTTTGCATTCATGTTATAAACCTCTTTTTATTCATAAAATTATTTTTTTTCTACACATAAAATATATCTATCCACTGTCAGTCGCATTATTATTTCATTTCTATCCTGTTCTGACAACTCTTTTGGAATACGAGAATTAATTATTTCCATATCCTTTTTCTCCAACTTCAGTGATTTTGAACATGTAAATAATATATTGCCGTATTTATTTAATGTTGCATGTAATGCCTCTAATGGAATATTATACGCAAATTCTGTGTTATACAAGTTATAATTACCTTGACAATTTAAATACTCATAAACACTAAATGTATTTAACAATGGAAATAATAGTATTCCCCCTGGTTTTAATAAATGCATTATACCATCAATCATAAATTGAGGTTCATGATATTGGTTAATTGGTTTATCCATAATCACATAATCATAATATTCAGATGGAAAATGATTTATAAAAAATTCTTCTCTATCACAAGATACTATTCCATCACAAATTGTATTTAAATCTGTAATATATTTTGCCATTTCTGTAAAAGATGATAGCTCAACATCAAACATTCCAAACTTTCTCAAATAGTTCTTCACATCTAATATTGGTGTTCCACATTTTACATCAATACCAAGAATATGTTTCTTGTTATTTATTAAAGGAACAGGAACATTAGACATAATGTCAATCCAATAATTATTAACGTCACTCCATGCATCAATTCCTTGGAATTTGTCTTCAAAATTAGCACGTCCAATACTTATAGATTGCTCATGTTTAATAGGGTCTTTATCCTCTAAATTCCATATATTATGGTTGTGATGTACCCAAGTATCACCTGCTAAAAAAACTTTATATCCCATTCTGCGTATTCTGAAAGAAATATCATCATCTCCAAAATCATGCATATATCCCAAATCCGCAATAGGAAATCCAGCCGCCAGCAAGCATTCCTTTCTATATACTGTTACTACTGTAATTAAACGCAATCTTTCTTGCCATTTTGTAGGGTCAGAACAATTGAATTTTGCTGCCTCTTGCTGCATTTCTTCTTCATTGCTAAATTGCAAATTTACCTGTTGAATATTACTTACATTAGA
>DXIE01000019.1 GCA_019113005.1 Candidatus Butyricicoccus avistercoris
AAAATACTGATGTTCTTCAAAATGCAGGTTATACAGTTTGGAAAACATCTTTAGTAGCTCAAGATGAAAAATATAACGCAAGCAAGACCGCTCAGAAAATTTTAAACATACTAGATAATACTACTAACCCATGTGTTATCTCTTTACATCATCAAAAATCTTCTAATGCAGCCCTTACACTTATTTTGCGTGACTTTAAAGCAAATAATGTTAAAACTTATAAGATAACAGCTGCAAACACACCTATATAATCTCGTAAAGGAGGATATTATGCATAAATATAGAGCTTTCTCTCAAATAGTTAGAGGATATAGACATGTAAAAAATGGCTCAGTATGTCAAGATTATGCTCTTGCATCTGATGCTGCTCCTAATTGCTCAGTAATTGTTGTGGCAGATGGTCACGGCGGTGATGACTACTTCAGAAGCGATAGAGGAGCTAAATTTATAACTCAAGCCACTGCTGCCGAACTTATGGATTTTGCTTCTGAAACAACAGTTTTACATTTGCGTGGTGCTTCAGAGCGTAGGGAACTTATGTACAAGCTTTTTGACAGAATATTAGCTAGATGGAAAGAACAAATAGAAGCTGATATGTTTGATGACCCTTTTTCTGAAACTCAAATGGAAAATGTAAGTCCTAAATTAAAAGAGAAATACTTAGCAGGGGAGTATACAGAAAATGCTTATGGTACAACACTTATTGCGGCTATAATAACAGAAAAATATTGGCTTGTTATTCAGTTAGGCGATGGCAGATGTGTTTCTATAAGACCTGATGGCTCTTGTGAACAGCCTGTACGAATGGACGAGCGTTGTCAGGACAATTTAACCACTTCAGTATGCGATAAAGATGCTATTAAAGAGTTTAGATACTCTTTTAGCGAGCAAATGCCTGCTGCCGTTTTCGCTTTCACAGACGGCGTTGAAGCCGCTTTCAATGATATGGACGGAGCTTATGGTTTCTGTCAAGAACTTGCATCGACTTACCTTGAAAAAGGTAAAAATGGTCTTATAAAAACAATGGAGCAAATACTTCCTAATTTAAGTAAAAAGGGTAGTGGTGATGATGTTTCCATTGCAGGGCTTATCTGCAATGAAAAATTAGAACCTATTGCTGAGGTGCTTAAACTGGAGGAGAAACTCCGTAGAAGTGTCACAGAATGGGAGAATGCTGGACATTATGTTCGTGACCATGAAAAAGAACAACACCAATTACAAATAAAATTAGATGAATGTCGCTCAAGAGTTTCTGTACTTTCAAAACAAATAGAGAAAGATACGGAAGCATTAGAGAAAATGCAAGACCAAATCAGACTATTAGAACATAACTGCAATGAATGTGAAATTAAGCTCTATGATTTGAAAGAAAAGTTAGAAGCTGAGCAAAAACTTGAACTAGAATTAGATACAAAAGTAAAACAAATGATTGATGAACAACAGCGTTTACAAACTCAGCTTGATGAGGCTGCAAGCACGGTTGAAAATCTTATGGACGGCACAGAACAAGCTCGTAAAACCGCTGAGGAGAAAAAACAGGCAGAGGGAGAATCTTTATTTGATATTGATGACGAGGAAGATTTTACTGAGCCTTGGGCATTTGTAAATAGATAATAACTAACCCCCATATATCAAATGATATATGGGGATTAAATTTTACAATGCCATTAGTTAATGTCATTACTTAGTCATATCAAAAGTAGCTGAATTTGCAACAAATTCAGATGAATTTCCATTTGCTGAACGGTCGGTTTGTGCTTGGTTTCCAGTTATCTCGATAGTTTGTGTTTTGTTAGTATCAACATTTACAACATCAATATATAGATTTGAGCCATATTCAGCCTCGTATGTTCCTTCGTCCTCTACATGTTTACCATTAAAGCTAATTTCATATGGTGCTTTTTTGTATGCACTCCATTTAAGAACAGTATTAAGTTCGTATTTATAACTCCAAGTGCTTGAAGGAACTAATCTCTGGAGAGAAATATAACCGCTTTCTGTTCCATTTAAATCACCAACAAGTTTAACCTTACCAGATGTTTTAACTTTTTCAAGTCTTGCTCTTACTTCTACTGTCTGACCAGGGTTTAGAGTTATTGACTGTGATGGAATTTTATATGTAACAGTCTTGCTTTCGCTATTTGTTTCCGCCTTTGAAAAATTATATTGGGTAGAAATACTGGTGTTTAAACTGCCGATAATAGGAACATTAAAACTAGCAGATGCAGAGATTGATGTACCAACTGCGTTAGTAGTGGTAGCTGAAACTGTATTAGCCTCTGAAAAATCAAAAGCTTGACTTGTCAATGTTTGCTTTTCATTTGTAGTATTGGTAAGTCGTGTGTTACCACTAAATATGAGTTCAGTTTTTTCCACTTTACTATCATTTATTGGTTCAACCCTTAAATTTTCAAGAGTAACATCTGTTTTTTCTGAAACAGCATCACCTGTAACAGGTAAATTGTCCTGATTGATTTGCTCTGCTTTAGAAATTTCGCTTGCCTTAGAAATTCTAGCAACTTGAAGCTCATAATCGATAGCATCATAATGCTTTATTTCAGCTTTAGCAGCATAATTATTCCAACCTATAGAACTTAAATCATTATAATCACCAGCAGGAAGTCAAATAAATTCATTTCCTGTTTTATCATATAGTTTTACAATATATCCATAAGGAATCTTAATTGATGATAGAGCTTTTTCACCGATTTCTACTTTACTTAAATCAACGACACCATCTTTAGAAGATGAATGTGCTCCTGTAAAAGAAGTGTCTTGATAAAATTCTACATTAGTATCCGTTGCAAATGCACTAGATTGAGCTGCTAATAAACCAAGTACACCAACTGTTGCGATAAGTCTTTTAGCTGTAAATTTCATTTGATACCAATCCTTTCAAATACATTTATCGTAGTTTTGAGTTTGTCAATTGATTTGTTGGTATCTTAACCGTTTTTTTTGAATTTGTCAATTAATTTACATATTTTAATATAATTTTTAGTTTTATTTTTTCGTCATTTTGACCATTAGATTTATTGATAAATGAAACGTTTACGATACAATTATAAAATAAAATATTTACCTTGTTGTTCACAAAGTGTACTATTTTAGTTTTTATACTTAAATTAAGTATGTTATTTTATATATTATACCTATATACTAGGAATTGTTTATATTAACTTATAAAATCTGTAAATTGGTTCTTGATAGCTATATAAAAATATTTTCTGCAATTTAAACAAAGCAGGTAACAAACCCAATATAATTGTTTTTGGATAAAATAAACATAAAAAAACCAGACTTTTTAAAGTCTGGTTTACGCTGGTGGGAAGTGGTGGATTCGAACCACCGAAGTCGAAGACGACAGATTTACAGTCTGTTCCCTTTGGCCACTCGGGAAACTTCCCATGTTCAATTTTAAATAATGAAAAGAGTGGTGGGAGGTGGTGGATTCGAACCACCGAAGTCGAAGACGACAGATTTACAGTCTGTTCCCTTTGGCCACTCGGGAAACCTCCCATGTTATTCATTTCATTAAAAAATCTTTCCAGAGGAAAGATTTTAAAGTGGAGCTGGTGGACGGACTCGAACCCCCGACCTGCTGATTACAAATCAGCTGCTCTACCAACTGAGCTACACCAGCTTGTTCTCTTGTTTGCCACCCTATCTCTCAGCGACGATGTTTATTATATAGCATATAAAGCGATATGTCAACACTTTTTGTGAAAAAAATTAAGAAAAATTTGAAAAATATTAAAACACCTCTAAAACCGCTTAAAACTGCTGTTTTTTGCAACTTTTTTGGTGTTAAAAAACGGACTTTGGAATACTCCAAAGTCCGCTATTAAAAGAAATATCAAAAAATTTTTTTAAAATATTTTGAAAAATTTCTTATGCCTTGCCGTTACAGCCAAGAACGTTAATCAGCTTATGAGTAACCATATCCTTAACTGCCTGACGTGCTGGCTTTAGATACTGACGTGGGTCGAAGTCACCTGGCTTTGTAGCAAAGTGCTCACGAATAGCAGCTGTGATAGCTAGACGAATGTCAGAGTCAATGTTAATCTTACATACAGCACTCTTTGCAGCTTCACGCAGCATCTCTTCTGGGATACCGATAGCATCTGGTAGGTTGCCGCCAAACTCATTTACCTTCTTAACGAACTCCTGTGGAACAGAAGATGCACCATGAAGAACGATTGGGAAGTTAGGCAGACGACGGGATACGTCTTCCAGAATATCAAAACGAAGCTGTGGCTTCTGACCTGGCTTGAACTTGTATGCACCGTGAGATGTACCGATAGCGATTGCAAGAGAGTCAACGCCTGTACGGGTTACGAAATCCTCAACCTGTGCTGGGTCGGTGTACTGATGCTCGTCAGAAGAAACTTCGTCTTCTACACCAGCTAGACGACCTAGCTCTGCTTCAACTACAACGCCATGTGCATGAGCGTACTCAGCAACCTGCTTTGCAACCTTTACATTGTCTTCGTAGTCCATGTGAGAACCGTCGAACATTACAGATGTAAAGCCGCCGTCGATACAAGCCTTACAAATTTCGAAGTCATCGCCGTGGTCAAGGTGCAGTGCGATTGGAACATCTGGGCACTCCTGAACAGCTGCTTCTACCATCTTTACAAGATAGGTGTGGTTTGCGTATGCACGCGCACCCTTGGATACCTGAAGGATTACTGGAGCTTTCTGCTCTTGACAAGCTTCTGTGATACCCTGAACGATTTCCATGTTGTTTACATTGAAAGCACCAACAGCGTAGCCGCCTTCGTATGCTTTCTTAAACATTTCGGTAGTAGTTACTAATGGCATTCTTAATAACTTCCTTTCGAATATAAAATTATTGATTTGCTCCTGTTTTAAAGCAATTCTATCATTATATTACCAGTATAATCTTCTAAAATCAAGCATTTTCTTGTTCATTTTTTAACAAAGCGATTTTTTGCAGAAATTAGGTAAAAAAAATTGATTTTTCAAGTGTTTCATGATATTATTTTAATGACTTGAAACGTCTTATACATTAAGACTATAAGTTTATTAGGAGGTATTTTAAAATGAGCGAATTAAAAGGCGCTTGCGTCATCGGTCAGTCCGGTGGCCCAACTTCAGTAATCAACACTTCTGTTCTAGGTGCTATGGAGGCTGCTTTAGACTCCGATTCCATCACCCGTGTATTCGGTATGGCTCATGGTATCCGTGGTCTGCTTGATGATAATCTATATGATATTGATAAGGAAGACCGTGATGAGCTAGCTCTACTGCGTTATACTCCATCTTCTGCTCTTGGTTCTTGCCGTTATAAGCTGGCTGACCCAGATGTTGATGACACAGATTACAAGCGTATCCTTGAAATGTTCAAGAAATATGATATTCGTTACTTCTTCTATAATGGTGGTAACGACTCTATGGATACTTGTAACAAGGTTTCTAAGTACATGATGAAATCTGGTTATGAGTGCCGTGTAATGGGTATCCCTAAGACTATCGATAACGACCTGTTCGGCACTGACCACTGCCCAGGTTTTGCTTCCGCTGCTAAGTACATCGCTACTTCTTGCATGGAAATCTATCAGGACGCTCGTGTATACGACACTGGTATGATTTGTGTAGTTGAAATCATGGGTCGTCATGCTGGTTGGTTAACCGCTGCTGCTGGTCTTGCTACTGCTATGGGTGCTGGTCCAGACCTTATCTATCTACCAGAAACCGATTTTGATATGGATAAGTTCATCGCTGACGTTAAGAAGGTTTACGCTGAGAAGGGTAACTGCTTAGTTGCTGTTTCTGAGGGTATTCACTATGCTGACGGTTCTTTCGTTTCCGAAGCTAAGACTTCTGCTACTGATGGTTTTGGTCATGCTCAGCTTGGCGGTCTGGCTGCTATGCTGGCTGAAAAGGTTAAGAGCGAAACTGGTGCTAAGGTTCGTGGTATCGAGCTGAGCCTACTTCAGCGTTGTGCTGCTCACTGTGCTTCTAAGACTGACGTTGATGAGTCTTACATGGCTGGTAAGGCTGCTGTTGAAAATGCTGTTGCTGGTAAGACTGACTATATGCCAGGCTTTAAGTGTACCCGTGACGAAAACGGCTACAAGTGCGAAATCGAGCTTCTTCCACTTGCTACTGTTGCTAACACTGAGAAGAAAGTTCCTCGTGAATGGATTAACGAAGAGGGTAACGGTATCACTCAGGGCTTCGTAGATTATGCTATGCCTCTAATCGCTGGCGAGAACAATGGCCCTAAGGTAAATGGTCTGCCTAAGTTCGCTAACCTCAAGAAGATTAAGGCTGAAGTTTAATTTAGTCTATTGTAAAAGACAGTCATTAAGTTGACTGTCTTTTTTTATATATAAAATTTAAATTGATAAAAAAGGTCGCTAATTTAGCGACCTTTCAGTTTGTTTCACCAGATGATGCTGATACACTTATAGATGGAGATTGACAAACTCCAGAAGTTTCAGAAGAATTGTTTTCATTACCTTTATTTGATAAAGCAATATCATCTTCATCAGGTGATAGCTGTTTCCATTTCTTTGGGTTATCATTAGGTTTTTTATTTATCATTGCCATTTGATATAGTTGCGGGTCTTTCTTTAAAAGATATTTAAGGTCTTTTATTGGTACTTTGTCGCCTTTTCTAATGCGTGCAGCTATCTTCATACAAATTCTACGAATTTCTTCTGGTGAAGGTTCATCTTTTTTGGGGGTCGAAGTGTTTTTTATTATTTCAGCTAATGCTGAGGTTTTATTGTTATTTTTTATAAACTCTTTAAAAAAAGTAGCATAGGACGCATTATCATCAATTACAGTTTCTTCTTGTTTTGATGATACTTCAATAGTATCATAATTGCTAGATTGAGCTTTTTCTAATTCTTTTGATTGTGTTTCATTTTTTGTGGTTGGGTATGGTGCAATACTAGTGTTGGATACTATTTTCATTTTAATCAACCCTTTATACGATTTCTAGTGTAGCACAGATATATTTTGCGATATCGTCAACTTTTGGAGTAGAACCATCATTAAAATCAGTAGCCCAAATGATAATAGAATAATCAAGTCCCATTGGAAGATATATAGTCTGTTTTGCAGATAAATCATCTTGGATTTTTCTGACAAAAGTTAAATAATAAACCCAAATGCCATTTATTTCTTCTGTAAAATATTTTCCGCTTTGTGCTTCTTCTGGCAACTGACCAGATGAAAGTAAAAATTTATGGAAATCTTCTTTTATTTTTTCATCAGAGTAATCTATATTTTTACTGTTTGATTGTAAACTTGAAATCTGTATGTTTATATTAGATGGCATTTCTGAAGTTGTATCTGTTGGAGTAAAAAAATCTAAGTTCATTTCTTCAATGGAGTGAGCTTCGTTTTTAGACCAGTTTTTAGGTATTTCGTATTTTAAATATTTTCCTTTGTAGATTTGTGTTTCCCAATCAGGTTTTGGATAAGTTTCTTTTGTTGAGTCATCTTTATTTTCTTTTGTGGTAAATGAAACAGATGAATTGTTATTGTTTTTTGCTGTTGATTTTGGGGTATTAGAACAGCCAGTACAAGATAAAGTAAGACCTAAACTAATCGCTAAGGATATAAATGATTTTAAATTCATATATTTGAACCTCCTTTATTATTTATAAATATCGTCATAATATAAATTAAAAATAATATAATAAAAATCAATTTAATGAAAAAACCTGTTGACAAATGGTGTTTGATGTCGTATACTAATCAAGCTGTCTGCTGAGGGCGGTAAGTCAAAAGAAAAAACTTGAAAAACTTCAAAAAAGATGTTGACAAGTAAAAACTCTTTTGATATAATAATCAAGCTGTCTTTGAGAGATGGCGAGTTTGCTAGAAAAATTCAGAAAAAAGTCAAAAAACTTTGAAAAAAGTTCTTGACAAGCTGAAATGAGTATGGTAAACTAAATAAGCTCTTTGAATTAGAGCAAACGGTAAAATGATGTAAAAAATCATTATTGTACTTTGCAAATTAAA
>DXIE01000020.1 GCA_019113005.1 Candidatus Butyricicoccus avistercoris
GGTAAATATCAAAATATACACCACTGATGAATGGAATCAGTTGCAGCAAGACCCAAACAGTTATGCAGCATGGATTTCTGAGAAAGGTGCGGTGCTTTATGAGTCGAAGTCGTAGAGGTGCTAGAGATAGCATGTATTACTATAAATGGCTTGATAAAGCACTTTGTGACTTGCAAGCAGCTAGAATTTTAATGACTTGGGGCGGTGATATGGGAAATATTGCATTTCACTGCCAACAAGCAATAGAAAAAGCATTAAAAGGTTATTTGCTTTTTAAAAGCGGTAAACATTTTGACGGTCACAACTTAACGTATCTTTGCAGACAAACCGTTCAGCTTGATAGGTCATTTGAAAAATGGCTTGATGAAAGTGCGGCTCTTAACAATTTATATATTGAAACACGTTATCCGACAGACTTGCCACTAAACCTTAGTGAGCAAGTGGTAAAAAAATATCTCAATATGGCGGAAGATATGTTTGCAGCTATTCGTCAGGAGTTATATGAGGGTGGTATGCCTCACAGAATTAAAAAATAAATATAAAAATCCGACATCGAGATTGTGAACTCCTTGTCGGATTTATTTTTATGATAATCTATTCAATGCTTCTTTATAAAGTGCATTTTTCTTAACGCCTATATCAGCAGATACAAGCTTTACTGCATCTTTTAGCGTTTCGCCTGACTCTATGCGTTTTTGTACAGCTGAAATTGCTATTTCCATACGTTCTTCATCAGAAACATCTGTTATAGTTTCGGTATTGCCTTCTAAAACAAGTACATATTCTCCTCGTGGTGAGTTTTCTGTGTAATATTCTTCGGCTTCACTCAAAGTCATTCTAAGGCTTTCTTCATGTATTTTTGTTATTTCTCGACACATAGCAATTTTTCTGTCATCACCAAACGCTAAACGCATATCATGCAAGGTTTGACGCAGTTTGTGTGGTGCTTCATAAAAAATCATTGTGCGTTTTTCAGAAAGTAAAGAGTCTAAATGCTCTTTACGAGCTTTTTTATTTACAGATAAAAAGCCCTCAAAACACCATCTGCCAGTAGGCAGTCCAGAAACAGCTAATGCACAAACTGCCGCACAACACCCAGGAATAGATTGTACTGGTATATTATTTTCTGCACACAGTGCCACTAAATCCTCTCCAGGGTCGGAAATAGCTGGTGTGCCAGCATCGGTTACAAGTGCACAGTTTTCTCCACCAAGCAGTTTTTTTACTATTTCCTCGCCACGTTCTCGGCGATTATGTTCAAAATAACTTATCATAGGCTTTGATGGTAAATCGAGTGCGTTAAGCAGTTTTTTTGTAACTCTTGTATCTTCTGCTGCAATAAAATCAACATCACACATTATTTGTCTTGCTCTAGGTGAAAAATCGCCAAGATTGCCTATGGGTGTTGCAACCAAATATAGCGTTCCAATATTCATTATTTTAATATCTCCTTCTAGTAATAATTAATTATATATATTTTTTAAAATGAATGTCAAGAAGAAAGCTTGCTTGACAAAAAAGCCATACAAGTCTATCCTTAAAATAAAGAATAAAAAATTATGTGGGGTTATAAATGAAAAAACGTGTTACAAGAATGGAAGAAAGGGGTATAAAACAGGATAAAGCGGCAAGAAAGCGTGAACATATAATCATTAGCTTTATTATCCTTATCCCTATCTTAATAGTAATAAGCGGTGTTGTTTGGGGAATGTTACACCATGAAATTGAATACTATATAAGCGATGGAACAACAGAAAAATCTATAATTTTGTCTAATAGCAGTGTGGAGGAAGCGTGCAAAGCATTAGGTTTTAAAGACGTAATTATAACAAAACAAGAGCGAGAGGGCGATAAAATTATAGTTAAAGTAAGTCCTGCACTTCATGCCACTATAAAAAGTAAAAACACCAGTATTACAGCGAGATTTACTGAATGTACTGTGCGTCAGCTTTTAGAAGAAAAAGGTTTTACATTTGATGATGAAGATAAAATTATTCCATCACTTGACACAAGGCTAAAAAAAGATGCTGAAATAATCATAATTGATGTTGAATATGAAGAAGTTGTGGAAACCGAACAAGTGCCTTTTGAAGTAGAAACAAAGGAAAACAGTGAACTTCTTGAGGGTAAGCAAAAAATTACTCAATATGGTGTTTATGGTGAAAAGAAAGTTACATATAAAGTAAAGCTTGAAGATGGTGAGCAAACTGAAAAAGAAATGATTTCGGAAGAAATTACAAAAGAACCTGTAAACTGTATTATTGAAAAGGGTACAAAAAAGCCTGAAACCGAGCAGGAAAAACAGGAAACAGAAAAACAAGGTGATACAACAACCCCTTTAACTAATACAACAACGACAAATACAGTGAGCAATACATCGGTTCAAGCACCAGAACAGCAAGTTATAACCAGCACAAATCCAGAAGATTTATCAACAGCGGGCAGGGCATATGTTTGGTCAGTTCCAGCAGGGATACAAGATGATACTGTAAATAAAATTATAACAGCGGGTGATGGTTCAAGTTATCAGTACACAAGCGTTATTGATGTCAAAGCAACTGCATATAATCGAGTGGAAGAAGGCGGACTTACAACCGCAACAGGCACTACTACTAAATATGGTACTATTGCAGTAGACCCTAGCGTTATACCGCTTGGCAGTAAACTTTATGTTGTATCTGATGGCGGTCAATCGTGGTCTTATGGTCCTGGACTTGCTGAAGATACAGGCGGTCTTATAAAGGGAAATAAAATAGATTTGTTCTTTATGACAGGAGAAGAAGCCACACAATTCGGTGTGCGTTCGGCAAAAGTTTACATATTAAAAGATTAATCAGCTATTATAAAAAATTATCACATGACGATTATATTTATAACATTTGCGAAAGGAGTTTAAAAACTATGAGTATGGTAGGAAATATTGCTGGCATGGCAACAGGCATGAGCAATGCACAACTTCAGTACAATGTATCTCTTTCAGTTACAAAAAAGGCAATGGATAGTCAGGAAGTGGCTCTGCAAGGTTTACTTGAAATGATGCCACAAAATCCAGCTGGTATTGGTCAGAATATCGACACTTATGCATAAGAAAAATCCCCGATTTTAAAATCGGGGATTTTTTTACTTTTCAGCATTAACAGCCATATCCAGAAGTTCTTCTCCCTCGGTTGGCAGAGGGTCAGGGATTTCACCAAGTTTTACTTTTTTAACTTTAGTGTCACCAACTTTTTCTTGCTGGTAAAGTGTAGTGCCATCAGCAGAAATAAAACAAGTTGTTTCAAGCACATTTGTATGTTCAGCAGTTTTGCTATAAACATACATAGTAAGACAAGGCACATCATCAACCATAACATATCCAGGGCCAGGTTTTAATGTATATTCGCTCATATCCTCGCCAGCTAAACCAAGTTCAGCAGGTACAATAGAATACATAAGAGCCTTAGCACCGCTATATGAAATAACAGCAGAAGGTTGTTCACCCTCGCCAGAGCTTGCTACGCCTTCAACAGTAAGAGTTACAAGACAGCTTGTAGAAGTCCAGTTCACTTCAACTAAAAGGTTATTATTTTCATCATGAGCAAAATTATTATAAGGAGGTAAAACCTCAAGCTCTTTCTCAAGCTGTTTTTGAGCTTCCTTAGCAGCTTTTTTCTCCTCTTTTGTCATTTTTTCTTCAGCTTTTTTGTTTTCTTCCTCTTCCTTAGCAGCTTTTTCCTGTTCGGCAGCTGATGCAGGTGCTTGTGTAGGTTCACCGTTTTCATCAAGCAATACAGCAGCACGTTTTAAAACTACATTTCCAACGCTTGCAGAATAATCTGGTTCTTCTTCGCTATCAAGAGTAAAAGCATATTCTTCTGTGGTCATCATATCAACATAACTTTTTACAGCCACAGCAGCTTTATCTTTATTAAACATCTGATAGTCATAAGATATATAGTTTACAGCAGCCGTAGGCTCTGTGGTTTCGGTTTCTTTTGATGATGAGCCTTCTTCATCGCTTTCCTCTGGTTCAGGTTCAGTTATTTCACCTTCGCCCTCAGCAGGAGATAAAGAGGTGATATAAGTTCCACCAGTTTCAGCATTTAACACTTTATCAAGTGCAGGAACAGCATTTCCTTGGAACTGATAAGCAATACGAGCTTCATCACCGCCACAACCGCAAAGAATACATAATAAACAAATCGGCAAAAAAGCCAGAAAATGTTTTTTCAACACAATAATTTCCCTCGTTTCTTGAGAATATATTATAATAGATACCAAATTAGGCACAAAATACTAACATAATCGTACAAGGTTTAAGATAAAAAAGCAAGAAAAAACTTTTGTAAAAACAAACTGTTAATTTGTATTATTTTTTTTAAAGTTTTGACGATATGAAAAAAGTCGACTGATAAATAAAATTTATTAACATTTATGGTAAAATGATTATACCATATGATATCATAGTTATACATTAAAATTTTGTTTAGGAGCTGAATGGAATGGTAAATAAATTAAAAAGATTTTTAGCTGTTATAATGGCGGTGGCGTTTTTGTTGCCAAATAGTGCTGTATATGCAAGTGCTGATGATGAAGAAAAAGGAGTTGAGTTAGGTTTTGATTTAGCTGGCGGTCAGGTACTTATGACTGATGATAAAGCACCAAAGTTTTTATCTACTGGTGGAGTGAAAACTTATACATATCCTTTAGAGATAAATCCAGATAACAAAGATAAAAAAATAAGTAAAATAACTATAAGTTCTGCTGATGATAATCTTCCTCAATATGTAGAAGATATTGAATTAGATGCTGAGAAAAATGTATTATCTGGTAGCAATAGTATTTTGGTTGCTAAACTTGATAAATTTCCACAAACAACAGAAAAAATAAATTTGACAATTACACTAAATCAAACTCAATATGAACATAAGTTTACTCCAACAATTACTGTACTTGTAACTGGCAGAAATCAATGTTCTCCAGAAATAGAAATTCCAAAAGAAACTGATAAATTTAAGACAAGTGTTGGTCTTAAAGATGGAAGTGTACAAAATGGATTTTATGAAAATGACGAAGTTAATTTTACAATAGAGCCTATTGAAGAATATCGTCTGGTTAGTTTTGATGTTGTGTATACAGAAAAACAAAATGGTACAACAGAGGTTAAAACACTGACTCCATCTAATTCATCATACAAAGAATGGAATGTTTCTTGGAATGTTACAGGAAAAACCACAATAACAGGTAAAATTAAAGGTTCCCGAACCCAAATACAAAATATTGTAACAGAAAAAATTCCAAACACATTTACCGTAAGAGTGAAAGGTGACAGCGGAGTAACTATTGACAATCCAAGCAGTGGATATATAACAGTGACAGAAGGACAAAACACTTCTGTTTATGTTCGTGCAACTGCAAAATCTGGTTATTTATTTAGCGATTGTAATATTCAAAGCGGTAGGTCATATGGTTCATGGGTTAAAGGTCAAAACTTCTTAACACTTGGAAACAGTCGTATTGAAGTTACTGATAATGGTAATAGTGTAAACTTTACTATTCCAGATATTTATGAGGACATGACTGTTACATTTAATTCAACTTATGACCATAATAATATACCTATCGAGATAAGCGAAGGCTCTAGAATTGATATCTATACAGATTCACCTAGCACAGTATCAAGCGGTAGTAATGCTCTGTTTTATATCAGCACAACAGCAGACAATTATATTGTAAGTAAAATTACTCTGAAAGTTGGTAACTCTCAAAATACAGTTAATGCTGATAATGGTGAAATTATTGTTGGAAATAAAAATTACAGAATAGATAATATGGGTGGTGGTGTATATGCTCTTTTAGTTGAGGATATAACCGAGCCTATAAGGGTTTCGGCGACTTCTGCAAGCACATCAACCAATGTTTCAAGACCAAGCTTATCTATTTCGGGTTCTAGTAATGTTAAAATTACAAAAAGCACTAACAATTATTATATAAACTCTGGAGATAATGTTTACTTTTACTTTACTCCATATACAAATTATCAGATTTCTGAAATAACACTAACGGTGGGTAACATCACTAAAAGCGTATCCCCAAGTAGAACATCAATTACTGTGGGTAATAATACATATATGCTTAGCAGAAATGCAGCAGGTATGGTAACTTTATACCTTACAAATGTAACACAAAATATCAGAGTTTCTGCAACTGCATATTTTACAAAAGATGATGTAACACCTACAACCGCTATTTCTTTAAACAGAGATACCAGAAGCCCATTTATAAGCGGTTATACAGATGGCACTTTCAAACCTAAAAACAATATGACTAAATCAGAAGCAGTGTCTATGCTATATAAAATGTCTAATGTGTCAAATGTAACATATGACAATATATTTGCAGATGTACCAAGTACAGCGTGGTATGCATCTCAGGTAAATACATTTGCAAATGCTGGTATAATAGACCA
>DXIE01000021.1 GCA_019113005.1 Candidatus Butyricicoccus avistercoris
ATTTAAAATTGTTTCTGGTGCAACAGTGCGATTTTCAGATTTGAAAAATTTAGATATACTTGTTGCAGAAAAACTTCTACCTACATTTGCAAGTGCATACATGATAATTCTTTCTAAAAGGTCTACATCTCTGATATTATTGCGTTTAACTATATTTTTTAGTACAACAGAATTAAAAATATCATGAAGATAATTTTTGCTAAATTCTGGTTCAAAATTTATACTTGATAAAAAAGGCATACCGCCATATTGTATATAATCTTCTATTGTATGTTTATCACTCACCATACAAAATTCTGAAAATGAAAATGGATATACAGTAAAAGAAACATATCTACCTGCAATATATGTTGCAAGTTCACCAGATAAAAGCTGTGAATTTGAGCCTGTAATATAAATATCTGCATGAAATTTAACTCTAAGTGAATTTATGGCTTTTTCCCAATCTTTGACCTCTTGAATTTCATCAAAAAATAGGTAAAATTGCTCTTTACTATCACCAATTTTTTCACATATATAATCATGCAATGCTTTATATTCACATAATGGTTGATTACTTAAATCCTCAAAATTTAAGAAAATTGTATTTTTACTGTTTATTTCATCTTGAATTTGTTCTAATAGTACACTTTTACCGCCTCGACGAATACCAGTTAAAACTTTAATTATATCTTTCCCAATAAATGGACGAATTCTAGATAAATAACTTTCACGAATAATCATAATTAATACCTCCATTTATTTTAGTTTATCATAAGATATATATTATAGTAAAATTGTAAAATATAATTATATAAGATGTAACTTATAGAAATATATTTAGATGATATATAGCACCTAAAGCTAAATATCATCTTTTTTTATTTTTCAAGTGTGTCAATGTGTAAAAAATCAAATTTTAAATCATTTATAAAATTAGGTATAAAAAAACTATAATTTTATCTATAAATCAGAAATAAATTTATGTATATATGGCATTTGTATAATATGCTTAAAATAAAGAAAAAAGTTTGTGCAGAATTTTAAAATAAATTTTGTGAATTTATCGAACAAAGGCTGTTTTTTTCGGGATATATTATGAAGGGATGTTTATGTCTTCTTTGTAATGTATCTTGAGAATTTAATATATATTTACTAAGACATCAGTTCGGATATGCTTTAAGCATAAGCCAGCATTATTAGTACGCCATGACAGCAATTATGCATGAGCGAATAATACTAGATAGTGCATATCAGAGTTTGCAAGCTGATATTGGCGATGACAGTCCGAATTTATAATGGTATTCCCGTTTTGAACGTGTCACAACATTGGGCGGCTCTGTGGTAACAGGGGAGTGAGATTCTCGTGAGGTTGTTTTGCAGACAACTGCTTAGTAATTTCCCAGCATACGGGATGTCGAGGGCAAATAGTGTGCTTACATAAGTTTTATTAAAATAATGATATTTATTTAGGAGGAAATTAAAAATGAAAGATGTTCCAATTTGGGAAAAGAGTACATTAATATTGGAAGAGGCTGCAGCATATTCAAATATAGGAATGAATAAACTGCGTGAGATAACTAGCGATGATAAATGTATGTTTGTGTTATGGGTAGGTAGAAAAAGACTTATAAAACGTCGCTTGTTTGAAAAATATTTAGAAGAAGTGTTTTCAGTTTAACTTTTTTATTATATTTAAATGGAATATAGAGCCTTAATGTGGTAAAATAAAAATGTCATGATAAGGCTCTTTCTTATGGAAGGGGAATTAAAATGGCGGAAAGAAGAAAAGATAACAAAGGTAGAGTCTTAAAAACAGGTGAAAGCCAAAGAAAAGATATGCTGTATCAATATCGATATACAGATATTTACGGTAAAAGAAAGACTATGTATTCATCTGATTTACAAGAGCTACGCAGAAAAGAAAAGGAATCCAAAAAAATATAGATGATGGTTTAAATTATAGTGCTGGAAAAATAAAGGTTATTGACCTAATAGAAAGATATATAATCTTAAAAAAAGGACTTCGTTATAACACTAGAAGTAATTATGCATTTGCAATAAGTGTTATAAAAAAGGAGGAATTTGCTTATAGACAGATAGGCGTTATTAAAATGTCAGATGCAAAGCAATGGATTATAAAATTGCATAAGGACGGCAGAGGTTATAGTACAATAACATCTGTGCGTAATGTTATAAAACCAGCTTTTCAAATGGCATATGATGAGGATATAATAAGAAAGAATCCATTTGATTTTAAATTATCTGATGTAATTCCTAATAATACTCAAAAACGAGTTGCAATGACAAATAAAGAACAAAAGATTTGGATGGACTTTATAAAAAACGATAAGACTTATTGTAAATATTATGATGAGTTTGTTGTTTTACTTCAGACGGGTTTAAGGGTTAGTGAATTCTGTGGTCTTACAATGAGTGATATAGACTTTAAAAAGCGAACTATTAAAGTTGACCATCAACTTATAAGAGAAGCCACTGGTAAATATTATATTGAGAAAACTAAGACTAAAAATGGTGTCAGATATTTACCTATGACAGATGATGTTTATAGAAGTCTAAAAAATATAGTTAATAATCGTCCTAAACTTAAAACAGAAATGATTATTGATGGATACAGTAGATTTATATTACTTGATAAAAATCTTAACCCTAAGATAGCATTACATATAGAAAATGAAATGCGATGGGCTATGAAGAAATATAAAAAGCTCTATCCTAATGTTGTTTTACCACATATTACACCTCATGTATTTCGTAATACGTTTTGTACTAATATGGCTAATGCAGGTATGGAAGTTAAAACACTACAATATTTAATGGGACATTCTGATGTTTCAGTAACGCTAAATGTTTACACATTACTACACCATTTTATAATAATATATGTTAGAATTTAAAGGTTTAGAAAGATTAGTATTTTATATAAAAGTATGAAAAAACATTAAAAGCTAGTAATAATGAGATTTAAACGTATATATAGGAGTATAAAACATGGATAAAATAGTTTTTATATGCACTGGCAATACATGCAGAAGTCCAATGGCAGAAGGATTATTCAAGTCTATGAATGGAGAACAAAAAACAGGTCTTGAGGCCATATCAGCGGGTATATTTACCAATAATGGTATGCCAGCATCTGAAAATGCGGTTATTGCAGCTAAAGAATTAGGTGCAGATATATCAAACCATAAGTCACAAATACTAAATGGAGATATTGTAAATAATGCTAAATATTTAGTTTGTATGACAGGAGCTCATTATGACCAAATATTACTCAAATTTCCTAATGCGAGTGATAAGTTATTTACATTATTACCTACTGATATTGATGACCCATTCGGCGGCAATATTGATGATTATAGAAAATGTGCGGCTCAGATTAAATTAGCTGTTGAAAGTATTATAGAAAGGCTTAGCAAAAATGATTAAAATAGTAAATATGAATGAGGAGCATATTAAAGATCTGGCTAAGCTTGAAAAGGAATGTTTTCATACACCTTGGACAGAAAAACAGCTTGCGGAAGAACTTAAAAATGAATATAGTTTGTTCTTAGTGGCTTTAAACGATGAAACTGTAACAGGTTATGTAGGCTGTCAAACTACGATTGATGGTGGATATATAACCAATGTTGCAGTTTTTCCTAATATGAGAGGACAAGGCATAGCACAAAAATTGCTTTTTGAGCTTAATAATAAAATAAAACAAAAGAATTTAGAGTTTATAACACTAGAAGTGCGAGTTTCTAATATACCAGCTATAAATCTTTATAAAAAAATGAATTATAAAGAGGTTGGAGTTCGTAAAAACTTTTATAGAAATCCTAAAGAAGATGCACTTTTAATGACTTGTTATATAAATGAATAAATAGGAGAATGTAAAGTGAAAATACTTGCAATAGAATCATCATGTGATGAAACAGCAGCAGCAATAATAGAAGATGGACGAAAAATATTATCGAATGTTATAGATAGTCAAGTAGAAACTCATGCAAAATATGGCGGTGTGGTGCCAGAAGTTGCATCAAGAGGTCATATGCAAGTTATTGTTAGAGTAACAGAGCAAGCCTTGAAAGATGCAAATATGACAAGTGAGGAATTAGATGCAATAGCAGCGACTTGTGCTCCTGGGCTTATTGGTGCTTTGCTTGTTGGTGCAAATTTTGCAAAATCAATGGCGTATGCACTCAAAAAGCCTTTTATACCAGTTCATCATATAAGAGGACATATAGCAGCTAATTATTTGGCTTTTGAGGATTTAAAACCACCATTTTTAACTTTGGTTGCATCTGGCGGACACAGTATGATGGTGCTTGTAAAAGATTATACAGAGTTTGAAATCTTAGGTGGCACAAGAGATGATGCAGCAGGTGAGGCTTTTGATAAAGTTGCTAGAGTTTTAGGTGTAGGATACCCAGGAGGTCCTAAGATAGATAAAATGGCTCAGGGTGGAGATGCATCTAAATATAAACTTCCACATTCAAAGGTTAAAGATGCACCACTTGATTTTTCTTTTTCTGGTCTTAAAACGGCGGTTATAAATCTTGCACATAATGCAGAGCAAAAAGGTGAAACAATAGATAAATCTGCATTAGCTGCGGCATTTTGTAATGCGGTAGTTGATACACTTGTGCCTAGACTTGAACTTGCACAAAAACAAACGGGCGTAAAAAATATTGTTTGTGCAGGTGGTGTTGCGGCCAATTCATGGCTTAGAAAAGAACTTGAGGATATGGCTAAAAAGAACAAGTTAAATCTATATTTACCACCACTTTCATTATGTGGCGATAATGCAGCTATGATAGCAAGTCAAGCATATTATGAATTTAAAGCGGGAAATACTGGTAATACTTTGCAAAATGCCTTTGCAACCGCAGAAATTTATGAAAATATTTGTGTAAAAAAATAATTAATTACTCTGGAAAAAAATCGTATTATACGGTAAAATATAAAATAGGGTTTTAATTGGCCCGCTCTTTTAATGTTTTGGGCACGGCTATAAAACTAGTCGTGGAGAAGGCTGTGGAAGCCGCCACTTTACGAATATAAATGTAATGTTTTTTACATAAAGACATGAGGAGCGATGTAAGAAAATGGGAATGACAATTGCAGAAAAAATTTTAAAAGCACATCTTGTTGATGGCGAAATGATTAAAGGTCAAGAAATTGGCTTGAAAATTGACCAAACACTCACACAAGATGCAACAGGCACAATGGCGTATTTACAGTTCGAGGCAATGGGTGTAGACAAGGTAAAAACTGAACGCTCAGTTGCATATATCGACCATAACACATTGCAGTCTGGCTTTGAAAATGCAGATGACCATAAGTATATATGTACTGTTGCCCAAAAACATGGTATTTATTACTCAAAGGCTGGTAATGGCATTTGTCATCAGGTGCATTTGGAGCGTTTTGGTGCTCCAGGAAAAACTTTAATCGGTTCGGATAGTCATACTCCAACCGGTGGTGGTATTGGTATGCTGGCATTTGGTGCTGGTGGTTTAGATGTTGCTGTTGCAATGGGCGGCGGTGCATACTATATTCCAATGCCAAAGATGGTTCGTGTTACTCTAACTGGTAAGTTAAAGCCATGGGTAGCTGCGAAAGATATTATTTTAGATGTACTGCGTCAGATGACCGTAAAGGGTGGCGTTGGTAAAATTGTTGAATATGCAGGTGAAGGTGTAAAAACTCTTTCTGTTCCAGAACGTGCAACTATTACTAATATGGGTGCAGAACTTGGTGCTACAACTTCAATTTTCCCATCTGATGAAGTAACAAAGGCATTTTTAGAAGCACAGTGTCGTGGAGATGTTTACGTTCCATTGTCCTCTGATGAAGATGCTGTATATGATGAAGAATACACTGTTGACCTTGATTCACTTGTTCCACTGGCTGCAATGCCTCATATGCCTGACAATGTAAAGCCTGTAAGTGAGATTGGTGAAATCAAAGTAAATCAGTGTTGTATTGGTTCTTGCACAAACTCCTCTTATTATGACATGATGAAGGTTGCTGCTATACTAAAAGGTAAGACAATTCACCCAGATGTATCACTGACAATCAGCCCAGGTTCTATGCAGGTATTTAATATGCTTGCTAAGAATGGTGCATTATCTGATATTATCGCAGCAGGTGCTAGAATTCTTGAATGTGCGTGTGGTCCATGTATTGGTATGGGACAATCCCCAGAGTCCGCAGGCGTGTCACTTCGTACATTTAACCGTAACTTTGAGGGTAGAAGCGGTACTCAGGACGCTCAGATTTATCTGGTATCCCCAGAAGTTGCTGCTGCATCAGCATTAACTGGTGTACTGACCGACCCAAGAACTTTAGGCGATGCTCCAGTTATTGAAATGCCAGAACATTTTGATATTAACGATAATCTAATCGTTAAGCCAGCAGAAGACCCATCTACTGTTGAGGTTCGTCGTGGCCCTAATATCAAGCCTTTCCCACTCGGCAAGGAGCTTGAAGAAAGCTATATGGGTAAGATTGTACTTAAAACAGAGGATAATATTACAACTGACCATATTCTTCCAGCAGGTGCTAAACTTCTGCCTTATCGTTCAAATATTCCTCACTATTCAAACTACTGCTTTATTAATGTTGACCCTAAATTCCCAGCTCGTTGTCAGGAAAATGGCGGCGGTGTAATCGTTGGTGGTGCTAACTATGGTCAAGGTTCTTCTCGTGAACATGCAGCACTAGTTCCACTTTACTTAGGTGTAAGAGCAGTTTTAACCAAGTCTTTTGCTCGTATTCACAAAGCAAACCTTGTAAACTCTGGTATTATTCCGCTTACATTTGTAAATCCAGAAGATTATGACAAGATTACATTAAATGATACAATTTCTCTGCCACATATTCAGGAGGAAATCCGAGATGGTAAGCAAGTAACTGTTATTGTAAATGGTTATGAGTTTAAGGCAGATTGTGATGTATCTGAGCGTCAGCGTGGAGCACTGCTTGCAGGTGGTACTCTAAATTACGCTAAAAAGCATGGTTAATTAGGGGAGGAACATAAAAATGGCATTATCTGAAAAAGCAATCGCACAATATGAAAAAGTAGTAGAAAGTCAGCTTGCACGCATTAAGGCTATGAAAGAGCAAAAGGACTTTATTGATTATAGCAAGCTAGATAAAATTATTATTGGTGTTTGTGGCGGTGACGGTATCGGTCCAATGATTACAGGTATGGCACAGCACGCACTGGAAGAACTGCTTGCTGATAAGGTTAAAGCGGGCAAGGTTGAATTTAAGGTTATTGATGGACTGACAATCGAGCGTCGTGCAGAGCTTGGTTGTGCAATTCCTGATGATGTAATGGAGGAGCTAAAGTCTTGTCATGTTATCCTTAAAGGGCCTACAACAACACCTCGTAAGGGCGACCCATGGCCAAATGTAGAGAGTGCAAACGTTGCAATGCGTAAAGCTCTTGACTTATTTGCTAATGTTCGTCCTGTAAAAGTGCCAGAGCTTGGTATTGATTGGACTTTCTATCGTGAGAACACAGAGGGTGGTTATGCAGTAGGTTCTCAAGGCGTTCAGCTTGATGATGATTTATTTATTGATTTTACAGTTGCAACTTCTCAGGGTTGTGACCGTATTGCTAGATTAGCTTTTGAATACGCTAAAAAGACAGGCAAAAACAGAGTATCTTGTGTAACCAAGGCAAATATCATTAAAACAACTGATGGTAAGTTCTTAGACACTTGTCAGAAGGTTGCTGCGGAATACCCAGAAGTTGTATTTGATGACTGGTACATTGATATTATGACAGCTAAACTGCTTGATGATAAGCGTCGTCGTGACTTTAAGGTATTTGTACTTCCAAACCTTTATGGTGATATTTTAACAGACGAAGCTGCTGAAATTCAGGGTGGTGTTGGCACAGCTGGTTCTGCAAACATTGGTAAGCGTTATGCAATGTTTGAGGCTATTCATGGTTCAGCTCCTCGTATGGTTGAAGAAGGTCGTGCACAATATGCAGACCCATCAAGTGTACTTCGTGCATCTGTAATGTTGCTTGAGCATATAGGTGAAATCGAGCTTGCAAACAAACTTGACAGAGCACTTGATATTTGTATGTTTGAAAATAAGAAATATGTAATTACAGGTCGTGATACTGGTGCAACAGCAGAGCAGTTCACAGACTACGTTTTAGAAACTATTCGTTCTTTGTAATTTGAACTTTCAGGAGGTTCGATATGGAAAAGAAACAGAAGGTGTCTAGAGCGGTTATTCATCGCATTCCTCGTTATTATCGGTATGTTTCTACACTCCGAGCAAATGGAGTGCAGCGAATCTCCTCTAGGTCACTTGCAGAATCAATGGGACTGACTGCTTCCCAGATTCGACAGGATTTTAATTGCTTTGGTGGTTTTGGTCAGCAAGGCTATGGTTATAATGTAGAAAAGCTTTATGAAGGTTTAGGAGAAATCCTCGGTATTAACAGACAAAGAAAAGCTATTTTAGTTGGTGCAGGTAACCTTGGTAAGGCTTTAATTAAAAACTTTGATTTTAAAGCAAGTGGATTTGATTTAGTTTGTGCATTCGATGCAAATGAAAAGGTTATTGGAACAGAGCTTGGTGGTGTCAAAATATGTGATGCTGAAAATCTTTACACCTATGTAAATGAGAATAAGCCAGATATAGCGGTTTTAACTGTTCCATATAGTGTTGCATCAGAAATTGCAAGAAATCTAGTTGAACATGGTATCAAGGGATTATGGAATTTTACTGGCGGTGACCTTCATCTTGAGGGTAAGCTTGTTCCAGTAGAAAATGTACATTTTTCTGATAGTGTAATGATTCTTGGTTATGCGGTTGATACCAGTGATATAGAAGTTGTAGACGAATAAAAATATAAGCACAGAGTGAGTTATTCATTCTGTGCTTTTTTTATGTATGTAATCCAAGTATTGTTTATTTTTTCAAGACTGCAAGCGGTTAAAAGATATGCAAATTTGTGTTCTTTACCAGCGTTAAAATGGGTTTCATATGGTTTCGATGAAATAATATATTTTCCTGTTCCATCATCAAGATAATATGTAGTGTTATTATCTAAAATATTTTTTTTGAGTTTTTTATTTAAACACATTGAGTTATTCTTTGGCTCAAGTACACCTAAATTTATTGTTTTTTCATCTGTTTTAGCAAAAAGCCTTAGTATATCATTTGAAGTATAATTACACTCGCTATGAATTATAATATCATTTTTATTTTCAGATACCGTTACATATCCAACAATATCATTTTTAAATTTAACTGGAAAACGCATAATTTTAAAATCTCCTAATAAAAAAGTGCATATCTATAATAAAGATACGCACTTATAATTTAAATTATGCTATGGAATATTCGCCATCTACTAAAACAGTGACGGTTTCTTTTGCCTTAAATCCTGCACCTTTAGTAGTTGCGATATATCTATGATTTATAGATAAGCTTTCATCTGCACAAAGAACAGAACCGCCAGATAAATCAGTAAGACCTGTGCCAGCACTTTCTATACATGTTGCACTGCCACGCTGAATGATAATTTCAGTATTTAAATCAAGTTTTAAGAATGAATTTGCTTCAACTTCAAGCACTTCCCAATTACCGCTATTACTACTTACGCCTCCAGCACTTGCAACCTTCTTGGCAAATTCATCATCTTTAGCAAGGTTTGCAGCTAAAGATGCGATTTTATTATCAATCGCCTGACTAAGCTCAAGTATTTTACGTTCCATAGCAGACTGATAATTATTAGTTTGAGTTTGTATGGTACTATTAGCAGAGTTTATAATAGAAGGTGTAAGCACTTGCTCTAAATAGCTTTTTGTAATAAGTGGGTCGGAATCAGAGCCGTATTCAGCAGCAACAGCAGCATAGCCAGTTGCAAGCATACATACCATAAGGACAGCTCCGACGGTAATAGTAAATCTACGTTTGTTTTTCACCGTTTGGTAACTCCTCGTTTTTAATCGGTAGGCTGAAACCCAAGACCGAAACTCACTGCGAGGGCTTCATCAACCGAACGCATATGAGCTTCATCTAAACAGCCCATTTTTTCACGCAGTCGTTTTTTGTCCAGAGTACGAATCTGCTCAGTTAATACAATAGAATCCTTTGTTAAACCGAAGGATTTTGCACCAAGCTCTATATGAGTTGGCATTTTTGTTTTGTTCACTTGTGAGGTGATGGCGGCAGCAATTACAGTAGGACTGAATTTGTTTCCGACATTATTCTGGACAATAAGTACCGGACGGATACCGCCTTGTTCGCTGCCCACAACTGGGCTTAAATCAGCATAAAAAATATCTCCTCGTTTGATATTATGATCCACGTTTGTCACACTCCGATGGAAAGAATTTCAGGAGTTTAAGTAATCCTGTAACTCTATGTTTCCCATTAAAGAGGGAGTTTATAAGAAATGGCAGAGAAAAAATTAAAAACCATTTCCTGTGGCATTATATGTAGCAGAGGATAAAAAGGTTAAACTATCCATTTATATATATACGAGGCACACGAGCAGATGCTGCACAAAGCACCTCATAGGATATAGTGCCAGAAGCGATTGCAACATCATCTGCTGTGATAAGATTATCACCAAAGATAGTAACCTCATCACCACGTTTTAAATTAACGCCTTCGGGTACTTCAATCATACACATATCCATGCAAATTCTACCAAGCACAGGAGCTTTTTTACCTTTTACAGATACATGTACATTGCCAGAACCACTGCGAAGATAACCATCAGCATAACCTATGGAAATAACAGCTTCTTTTATTGGCTTTTTTACAAGATATGTGCGACCATAGCTAACAGTTCGACCTTCTTCAACATCACGCACCTGAACAACACGAGCTTTAATACGCATTGCAGGTTTAAGGTCAAGTGTACGGGTTAAAGAAGGGTCTGGATAGTAACCATATAATATTATTCCTGCACGAACCATATCATAATATCCTTCTTTATATTGTAACACACCGCCACTATTTGCACAATGTTTAAGCGGAATATTTAAACCCTCTTGTTCCAGTTTTTGTGCAATAGTATGAAATTCTTCAATTTGTTTATGTGTAAAATCTAAGCCATCAACAGTATCAGCTACGGCAAAATGTGTAAACATGCCCTCAATAATAAGACCTTCAAGTTTGGAAAGTTTTAAAATCTCGTTTACAGTTTCATCTATATTACGGGCAGCAAAGCCTATACGGGTCATACCTGTATCAAGTGCAAAATGTATGCGAATTGGTTTTCCTTCTTTTTGTGCGGCATTTGAAAAAACCATTGCGGTTTCACTGTCATAAACAGGAACAGCTATATCATAACGTGCAATAAGATAGGCATCTTCATCACCAACATAGCCTAAAATCATTATTGGAAGTGTAACACCTTGTTCTCTAAGCTCTATTGCTTCACTTACAGTTGCTACTGCAAAGTAAGAAGCACCCGCTTTAGCTAAACATTGTGCAACACGAAAGCTACCATGTCCATATGCATCAGCTTTGATTATGCCCATTATAGGACAATTTCCAACATGCTTTTGTATCTCTTTAAAATTATGCTCAATAGCACTTAAATCAATTTCTGCCCAAGTACGATGATTGTTTTGTTGCATTAATTTACACGACCTTTTAATTTTGATTAGTTTCATTAAAAAATGCTTGTAACACTCTCTGACCATCTGTATAAACTTCAGCATACATAGGTAAAAGCGTAGTCTTATATAGCCAGACTTGACTTGATATAGGTATATCACCAGTTTTAGCTTCATATCTTGCAACTAAAAGCTTTTGACCAGATTGTGTTTCTTCCCAAAATTCATCAGGCTCATTGCTTATAAGCGTTGCTATAAGATTAGGCATAAAATCAGCGGGAGAAGTTCCAAACTGTGCGTTTGCATTAAAATCAAGCACAGTGTCATTGTAATTTATACTTATATTATCCTTAGAAGTGCCTGTGCTATTTATCACAATGCCTGACAAAGAATCTGGTTTTTCAATGGTCAAGGTTTGACCATACTCTTTATTATACTCAAATTTGCAGTCATATTCCAGTATAGATTGCCCTGAATCACAAAGAAATTTTATTTCTGTTTCAAAATCAGATAAATCAGAATATGTTTGCTTTATTTTATCAGTAGATTTTTCTATATTATCTTGGTTAACATTACAGCCACAAAGTAAAATAAGCAAAGATAATATACACAATTTCTTTTTCAAAATATCAGCTCCTTTTAAAAAGGAGAGAATTAGCACCCTACAATATCAAGCATAACTTTTGATATATTATCAAGCATATCACTTGGAGTCATAGAATACTCACCAAATTTTTCTGCACAGATATCGCCCGATTTACCATGAATCCATGCACCAGCACAAGCTGCATCAAAAGGGGATAGACCTTGACCTATAAGTGATAGTATTATACCAGATAAAACATCTCCACTACCGCCCTTAGCCATTCCTGCATTACCCGTTGTGTTTTGAAAATGACATTTAGATGGGTTTAGAACATTTGTTCGATGGCTTTTTAAAAGTACAATAGTGTTTGTGTTTTGTGAAAAATTCATTGCATTTTGTATAGTTGGCTCTAATAAAGAAAGACGCTTAAACTCTCCATTATGTGGTGTTAAAACAATTTGAGCTTTAGTTTTACTCAATAAATCTATATGCCCAGAAAATGCATTTATGCCATCTGCATCTAAAACAATAGGGCGGGAGAGTGATAAAACTAGCTTATGAACCAATTTATCAAGCTCATCAGAGCGACCAAGTCCACAGCCAATAAGTACACAATCAGCATGACTTGCAAGTTCATAAAGCTCATCAAAAGAGTCAAGACAAAATTTACCGTTACTATCACAGGTTATAGGACGTATAACAGGTTCGTTTAGCTTGCCCGCTAGTATATGATATATGGCGTTAGGTACAGCAAGTGTTACAACACCACTGCCAGTTTTAACAGCCGCCTGAGAGGCGAAATATGCCGCACCAGTATAACCCATACAGCCACATATAGCAAGCACACGCCCATAATGGTTTTTATTTGTTTCTTGCTTTCTAGGTTTTATAAGGTTTTGCACGAAATCTTTAGTTATATACTCCATAATTTTAAACCTCCAATAAAAAAGCTGTACAGCATAAAACTGTACAGCTAAATTTTACTCTATAATAGTTATAGATTCAATAACAGGTTGATTTTCAGCGGGTATAGAGTCACTAAGACCGAGTTCGGTCATTTTAGCACAGATAGCATCAACAACCTCCATACCTTCTGTTACATGACCAAATGCAGCATATTGCTTATCAAGATAGGTTGAATCAGCCTGTACAATAAAAAACTGACTGCTTGCACTATCATAATCTTCTGAGCGAGCCATAGAAATTACTCCACGCACATGAGAAATATCATTTTTAATGCCATTTAGTTCAAATTCGCCTTTAATGTTGGTATCAGAACCGCCTGTGCCATTGCCTAATGGGTCACCGCCTTGTATCATAAATCCCTCTATAATTCTATGAAAGGTTAGACCGTTGTAAAATCCATCTTTTGCAAGATTTACAAAGTTTGTAACAGTTATTGGTGCTGTATCTGCGTCGAGTTCTAACTTTATAGTACCATAATCTTTTACTACAATTTCGGCATTGTATTTACCAGATAACAGCGGGAAATCATTTTGTGTTTCCTCTTGAACTTGATTTTTGCCACAACCTGCTAGAAGTGTTGTAAGCATAAAACAAGCAAGAATAATTGAAAGTATTTTTCTTTTCATATATTTCCTCCAAAACGCATTTTAAATAAATGATACCATAAAATACATTAAAATTAAATGTAGATTATATGTATTTTTAGTATGTGTAATAATTTATAGAAAAAAACGTAATATATACGAAAATATGCGACTGAGCGGGAAAAACGTCTTGACAACAACACTTATGTAAGTATAATATATTGTTAGTATGCTATGAGGTGCAGCAGTGCTGTTATCTTTCATGCAAATATTTTCTGACCACTCAATAATGAGTCAAGGCCATGCGGACAGCCGGGTCAACTGCCGAATGGCAACTTTTTTGTTGCCTTTATTGATTGAGTAGAAACTCAAATTTTATAAGTTGGTTACTTTATAACCAGTGTGCAGCGTGTGCACATAAGGCTTGTGAAAACGTCAATAAGAGTAGTAAAAGTGAAATATTTGCTATATAGACTCTGCTCCAACATTTCCCTCTATGAAATGATAATACATTTCCTTAATTTGACGATATACGCAAGCAATGAACATCACGTTGCTTGCGTTTTTTTATTTCTTTTGTGGAGGGAATCTGTGTGGAACAGAAACTTAAATTATATGGGTTTAATAATCTAACAAAAGCTCTTAGCTTTAACATATATGATGTATGCTATGCTAAAACACCTAGAGAACAAATAGACTATATAGCTTATATTGATAAGCAATACAACTCTGAACGTTTAACAAAAATTTTAACCAATCTTACAGATATGATTGGTGCTAATGTGCTTAATATATCTAAACAGGATTTTGACCCTCAAGGTGCATCTGTTACTCTGCTTATCGCTGAGCAAACAATGGTTCCAGTAGGGGAAACTCAAGTTGCACATCTTGATAAAAGCCATGTAACTGTGCATACTTACCCAGAATATCACCCAGAAACTTGCCTTGCAACTTTTAGAGTTGATATAGACGTTGCAACTTGTGGTGAAATTACCCCACTTTCTACGCTTGATTATCTTATCGGTTCATTTGACTCCGATATTATAACTATGGATTATCGTGTTAGAGGCTTTACAAGAGATGTGAACGGTCAAAAACTGTTTTTAGACCATAAAATTGCATCAATTCAGGATTATATTGACCCTAAGACTTTAAGAAAATATGATGCAGTTGATATAAATGTTTATGGTTCTAATCTATTCCACACAAGAATGATGGTTAAGGATATAGATTTACAAAACTATCTATTTAAAACAGATGTATATGAATTACCGCCTAAAGTTCGTCTTGATATTATGCATAATCTTAGAAAAGAAATGATAGAAATTTTTAGTGGTAGAAATATTTATAGCCAAGGTGAATGAGTATGAAGAAATTAACACAGGAACAAGCACCTATTTACGAGGCTTTAGAGCGTTTTCGTAAAATGCGTGTAGTTCCATTTGATGTTCCAGGGCATAAAAGAGGTCGAGGGAATCCAGAGCTTGTGGCACTTTTAGGTGAAACTTGCGTGCAAATGGACGTTAATTCAATGAAACCGCTTGACAATCTTTGTCACCCAATTTCAGTTATCAGAGATGCAGAAATTTTAGCTGCTGAGGCTTTTGGTGCAGCTCATGCGTTTTTAATGGTTGGAGGTACTACCTCAGCCGTTCAAAGTATGGTACTGTCTGTTGTTGCTAGGGGAGAAAAGATAATTCTGCCTAGAAATGTACACCGCAGTGTTATGGGAGCGTTAGTGCTTTGTGGTGCTGTGCCTGTATATGTAAATCCCGCTTGTGATGAGCGACTTGGTATACCTCTTGGTATGAGTGTCAAAGATGTGGAAAAGGCTATAAAGGAAAATCCAGATGCAAAGGCTGTGCTTGTAAATAACCCAACTTATTATGGTATTTGCTCAGATTTACGCTCTATTGTAAAACTGGCACATGATAATAATATGCTATGTCTTGCAGATGAAGCCCATGGCACACATTTTTACTTTGGTGAAAATCTGCCTGTTTCTGCAATGAAAGCGGGTGCAGATATGGCAGCCGTATCTATGCATAAATCGGGTGGTAGTCTTACACAGTCATCACTCTTACTTGCTAATAAATCTATGAGTGAGGGTCATGTTAGACAGATTATAAATCTAACTCAAACCACAAGTGGTTCATATCTGCTTTTAAGCTCTCTTGATATATCAAGAAGAAATCTAGCATTAAGAGGTAAAGAAGCTTTTGCAAGAGTTTCTCAGCTTGCAGATTATGCACGAAATGAAATAAATGCAATCGGCGGATATTATGCTTTTTCTAAAGAGCTTATAAACGGTGACAGTATTTATGATTTTGATACAACAAAGCTGTCTGTAAATACTCTTGATATAGGTCTCGCTGGTATAGAAGTATATGACTTATTAAGAGATGAATATGATATCCAAATTGAGTTTGGGGATTTAGGCAATATACTTGCTTATTTATCAATAGGCGATAGAGAGCGTGAGATAGAAAGACTTGTTGGTGCTTTAGCAGAGGTAAAACGCCGCTTTGCTAAATCTGATAAGACTGGACTTATGGAGCATGAATATATTGACCCAGAAGTTGCTGTTTCTCCTCAAGAGGCATTTTATGCAAAACATGAGTCTTTGCCAATAGAGCAAACAGCAGGTAGAGTTTGTAGTGAATTTGTTATGTGTTATCCACCAGGAATACCTATTTTAACACCAGGTGAGAGAATAACACAACCAATTTTAGATTATATTAAATACGCAAAAGAAAAGGGCTGTTCTATGACTGGTCCAGAAGATGCACATATTGAGCGATTAAATGTACTGAAAGAGGTGTAAAAGTGGATTTTTGGTTTTCTGAGGCACATACGCCTAATGTAAAATTATCTATTAAAGTAGACCGTCAGCTATATAGCGGGAAAAGTGAATTCCAAAGAATAGATGTTTTTGATTCACCAGAGTTTGGCAGATTTTTAGCTCTTGATGGATATATGATGCTTACCGAAAAAGATGAGTTTATTTACCATGAAATGATTACTCATGTACCTATGGCAGTACACCCTAATGTAAAAAAGGTTCTTGTTATCGGTGCAGGTGATGGCGGAGTAGTGCGTGAACTTACGCACTATCATAATATTGAACATATAGATATGGTAGAAATTGACCCTCTTGTAGTTGAAGTATGTAAGAAATATTTACCTAAAACTGCTTGCAGATTTCACGATGAAAGACTTACAATTCATTATGAAGATGGTCTTAAATTTGTGCGTTCTCGTGAAAATGAATATGATTTAATTATTGTTGATTCTACCGACCCATTTGGTCCAGGGGAGGGACTGTTTACAAGAGAGTTTTATGGTAACTGCTATAAAGCACTCAAGGAAGATGGTATAATGGTAAATCAGCATGAAAGCCCATTTTATGATGCAGATGCTACTGCTATGCAAAGAGCTCATAAGCGTATAGTTGAGTCTTTCCCAATAAGCAGAGTATACCAAGCACATATACCAACTTATCCATCTGGTCATTGGCTGTTTGGTTTTGCGTCTAAAAAATATCACCCGTTAAAGGATTTAAAGGAAACTGCATGGAATATGCATTCTATTCCTTGCAAGTATTATACAACAACGCTGCACAAGGGTGCATTTTATCTGCCAGCGTATGTAGAGGAGATGTTAAAAGATGTTGAGTCCGAATGTTGAAACATTCTTACTTTGTGATACACCATATGATAAAGCTGATATAGTATTGTTTGGTGCTCCATACGATTCTACTACTTCATTTAGACCAGGAACTCGTTTTGGTCCACATGCTATACGTTCAGAGTCTTTTGGTTTGGAAAGCTATTCACCTTATCAGGATAAAGATTTAGAAGATTATGCTGTTTTAGATGCAGGTGATTTGGAACTTCGCTTTGGTGGACCAGAAGATGCACTAGAGCAAATTGAAAAGCAAACAGAGCAAATTTTATCTGATAATAAATTACCATTCCTTTTAGGTGGTGAGCATCTTGTAACACTTGGCTCTTTTAGAGCAGTTGTTAAAAAGTACCCAGATGTGCATATTATTCATTTTGATGCTCATGCAGACCTTAGAGAAGATTATTTAGGTGAGCCACTTTCTCATGCATGTGTTATTCGCCGTTGTTGGGATATAATAGGTGATAATAAGATTTATCAGTTTGGTATTCGTTCTGGTGAACGTGCTGAATGGCAATGGGCAAAAGAGCATGTAACAACTAATAAATTTAACTTAGATGGTTTAGAAGAACTTGTGGACAAGTTAGCGGGCAAGCCTGTATATTTCACATTAGACCTTGATGTATTAGACCCATCTGTATTTTGTGGAACAGGTACTCCAGAACCAGGTGGAGTTAGTTTTGATGAGCTTAGAAAAGCTGTTACACTGGTTTGTAGCAAACTAAATATTGTCGGCTGTGATGTAAATGAACTAAGCCCACACTATGATGCTAGTGGTGCATCTACTGCGGTAGCTTGTAAAATTGTGCGTGAAATGCTTCTCGCACTAAATAAATAGATATATAAACTTAGGAGGAGATTCCAATGAGCAAAGTTTTAATTATAGGCTGTGGCGGCGTTGCTTCTGTTGCAATTCATAAGTGTTGCCAAAATAGTGAAGTATTTGAAGAAATCTGTATCGCTAGTAGAACTAAGAGCAAGTGTGATGCTCTAAAGGCAAAGCTAGAAGGCACAACAAAAACTAAAATTACTACTGAGCAGGTAGATGCAGACCATGTTGAAGAAGTAGTTGCTCTTATTAAAAAGGTACAACCTGATTTAGTAATGAACATTGCTTTACCATATCAGGATTTAACAATAATGGACGCTTGCTTAGAGTGTGGTGTAAACTATATGGATACAGCAAACTATGAGCCAGAAGATTTAAACGACCCAAAATGGCGTCCAGTTTATGATAAGCGTTGTAAGGAAGAAGGATTTACTGCTTATTTTGATTATTCTTGGCAGTGGGCTTATAAGGAAAAGTTCGAAAAGGCTGGTTTAACAGCTCTATTAGGTTCTGGTTTTGACCCAGGTGTAACTCAGGCTTACTGTGCATACGCTCAAAAGCACTTATTTGATACTATTGATACCATTGATATTCTGGACTGTAACGGTGGTGACCATGGTTATCCATTTGCTACTAACTTTAATCCAGAAATAAATCTGCGTGAGGTTTCTGCCCCAGGTTCTTATTGGGAAAATGGTCACTGGGTAGAAATTCCTGCAATGAGTATTAAGCGTGAATACAACTTTGACCAAGTAGGTCAGAAAGATATGTATTTACTACATCATGAGGAGATTGAGTCTCTTGCAACGAACATTCCAAATGTAAAGAGAATTCGTTTCTTTATGACTTTCGGTCAGAGCTATCTGACTCATATGAATTGTCTTGAAAACGTTGGTATGCTTTCTACTGAGCCAGTCGAGTTTGAAGGTCATAGCATTGTTCCAATTCAGTTCTTAAAGGCATTACTGCCAGACCCAGCAAGTCTTGGTCCTCGTACAGTGGGTAAGACAAATATTGGTTGTATCTTTACTGGTAAGAAGGACGGTAAGGAAAAGACCGCTTATATTTACAATGTATGTGACCATCAGGAATGCTATAAAGAAGTAGAATCTCAGGCAATCTCTTATACTACTGGTGTTCCAGCTATGATTGGTGCTATGATGCTTTTAACTGGCAAGTGGAATAAAGCGGGTGTATACACAGTGGAAGAGTTTGACCCAGACCCATATATGGAGGCTCTTAATAAGTGGGGCTTACCATGGCAGATTGATAATAATCCTGTACTGGTAGATTAATAACTATGATGCAAAAATTTAACGATGGTGGACTTCGTACACCTTATTATTTAATTGACGAAGAAAAGTTGATACAAAATCTTGAGGTATTAAAAGATGTGTCTGAGCGAGCAGGGTGTAAAATTCTGCTCGCCCAAAAGGCTTTTTCAATGTTTGCAGTATATCCACTTATGAAAAAATATTTAGCGGGAACAACTGCAAGTGGTTTATATGAAGCACGTTTAGGTTATGAAGAATTCGGTGGAGAAACACATGTTTTTTCACCAGCATATCGTGAAGATGAATTCGAAGAAATTCTAAAATATGCAGATGATATTGTATTTAATTCACCTGTGCAAGTTAAGAAATTTGCAAGTAAAGCAAAAGAAAAGGGAAAAAGTATAGGGCTTAGAATAAATCCTGAATGTTCAACACAAGGAGACCATGCTATATATGACCCATGTGCAGTAGGCTCAAGACTTGGCACAACTCTTGCAAATTTTGATGAGGGTATTTTACCTTTACTTGATGGACTTCATTTCCATACACTTTGCGAGCAGAACTCTGATGACCTTGAAACAACTATGAAGGCATTTGAAGAAAAATTCGGGAAATACTTACATGGCATGAAATGGCTCAATATGGGTGGCGGTCACCATATCACACGAAAAGACTATGATATAGAACGTTTAATTCGTATTATAAAGCATATTCGTGAAACATATGATGTTGAAGTTTATCTTGAGCCAGGAGAAGCTGTTGTACTTAATGCAGGTTATCTTATTACAACAGTTCTTGAAACAGTTAAAAATGGTATGAATATCGCCATCTTAGATGCATCAGCAGCTTGTCATATGCCAGATGTTCTGGAAATGCCATATAGACCACCACTAATGTTTAGTGGTAAGCCAAACGAAAAAGCTCATACATATCGTCTAAGTAGTGCAACATGTCTAGCTGGTGATATTATCGGTGACTATTCATTTGATGATGAATTGGTTGAAGGTGACAGATTAGCATTTGAGGACATGGCGTTATATACAATGGTTAAGAATAATACATTCAATGGTATGTCTTTGCCATCAATCGTGTTACGTCATAAAGATGATGTTTTTGAAGTTATAAAGCGATTTGGCTATCAAGATTTTAAAAATCGTTTATCATAGGATTTAAAGATGATGGGTGAAAGCTCATCATCTTTTTTATAAGTAAATATTGTTTTGTATAATTCGTTCTAATGTAAAAATTAAAAATAAAAAAATAATAGAAGTAAAATAAATATATTGGAAAATTTTGTTAATTTATATATTGTTGTGTTATGATGTAAATTTAAAATGAAAAATATCAAATAAATATAAACTTATATTGTATTATTTAGTTAGTATAATATTAATTAATATAGCTTTAATTAAATATTTAGATTAATTAGATTGAATTAACTTTAAATTATAATATAAATCAAAAGTTGATTCGTTTTTATGAATAGCATAATATAAATAAAACAGAAAAGAAGTATAGAAAGTTTGAAATTAGTGACCAAATTATATTTACATAAATTGTTAAATTAAAGCCTAAAATTATCAAGATTTAGCTAAAATTCTAAAAACCCTCTTTCTAACTAAACAAAATCTTTATTTTGCATAATTATATATAGACCTCTCTCCAATAAAAAAACACACTAAGTTTTTAGTGTGTTTTTAAAAAATTATAAAATTTAATTTTCTTCAATTAATTCATCAATTTTAATTTCATCAGAATTTATTTCTTGTGACTCAATATTAGCTTCTTTAGAAATTTCTTTGTTAAATGTTACACCAGCAACATGAATATTTATATTGCCAATATCAAGATTTGTCATAGATTCAACGGCAGATTTTACATTTTCTTGTACATTTTTTGCAACATCGCAAATATTGCTTCCAAAACAAGCTAAATAACAAATATCTATGTCAACTGTGTTGTCACTATGAAATGTTACTTTAACACCTTTTGTTGGTGTTTTTTTGCCTAAAAAACTAACAATATCATTAGTAAATGATGAATAAAGTCCGCTAACGCCATCGGTTTCTGATGTGGCAACAGCTGCTATTGATGCAACAACATCTTCTGAGATTTTGATGCTTCCTTGGTCATGAGTTGTCATCCAATATTCTTTTTGTTCAGACATATTAAAAACTCCTTTGCAGCAAGTATAAAAATATATAATATTATATCATAAATTATCAGACTGCTTCAACTATTTTTATTTGGTCTGGACGGAATGAAGTTTCTGCTACTACAATATCACTGATTTTAGATGCATCGGTTTCTGTAAATCCTGCTTCTGGTGTGGAAACAATTACATTTACACTGTCAGAGCCAATAAATACCACTGCATCTTGATAACCTTTTGCTTTGATAAGGCTTTCGATAGTTGCTTCTGTTACAGATGCATCAGCCATTTCTGAAATTTGTGCATTTGCAAGCTCTTTTGCTTCTGCATCACTTGTATCACTTGCTATTGTATCCTTTAATATACTTATTGCTTCATCTCTTGATTGCTCTCTTGATAATCTGGATTCGGAAAAATAATCAGATGTAGTTACTGTATTAGCAGTTTGTTCAGCGTTTTCTGTCTCCCCTTCAGCTCCCTCCTGTTCTGTTTGGCTTGAGGTAGAGGTTTGAGAAGTGCTTAATAAATCATCTGGTGTTTGTACATAACTCCAATTTAAGTATACAGCCACACAAAGCATAACTGCAATAATTCCATAAACAGCACCTTTTTTTCTTGATTTACTCATATTATTTGTCCTCCTGTGTTGTGTCCATTTGTAGAACTGAAATTTTATCCATGCTAAGTCCGCAAGCAGCGGAAACAGCTTCGGTTATCGAATATTTAACAGATACATCTGCTGCACCTTCACAAAGTACAACAGCACCACGAAATGTAGGTGAAATACTTTTAACTTTTACAGGTTCTTCTCCATAACTGCTATCAGATAATACAGAAAGGTCTTTTTCATATATGTTATTACTATCGCTTGATGTACTTTCACGAATATTTGAAGCATAAACGGTTTCTTCTGTACCTTCTATGCTTAATAAAAGACTTACCTCACCTGCTCCATTTATTGATGAAAGTTGTTTTTCCAGCGAATCTTCAAAAGAAGATAAATCAAATGTAGATGTTGTATTTTCAATATTAGTATTATTATCATCTTGTTTTGGAGCATCTCTTGGAGAACCTAAACAAAGCATTATAATTCCTACTAAAAAAATAAGTAAAACATATTTATATTTTTGTGCCATTGGTTGAAGTTTACTTGTAAGTTCTGAAAAATTAAGTTTCCACATGTTTTATATTCTCCTTTGCTATTTGATAGTTAGACTGGATAAATTCTGATATTTTCGGGTAATCATCTATATCAGAGTAAATATAAATATTATCTATATTTATATTATTATCTTTATCTAAAGATAATTCCGCTTTAATATCGCATATATAGCCTTGATTTTTCAGATTTTCGGCAATATTATCACATAAATTCTGATTTGAAACTTCAAGTATCATTTCATTGCTTTGGTTTTTAGCATTTTCTATTTCAGTTTGTATTTTACTGTCCTTTTTAATAAAAATGCTTTCCATAGATGGAAACTTAATCTGAGTTATTGGTGTAAATAGTGCATTGGCAATAAATAAACCAACAGTAAATTTAGCTATTTCTTTCATTACACCGTTAGGCACAAGAGATAAGACTATACAGCCAAATAATGAAGATATTGTAACACTAATAATTATTGCTTTTAAAATTCCATTCATAGCGGATTCACCATTAAAATTGAAAATACCAATTCAAAAAATAATATTGCACTACAAGTGCCAAGCATACCAAGCATAAGTCCTAAGCTATCCCCTATTCCTGCCATAAGTTTTCTTATTGAAGGATTACATATAGGAGAAAATGCGGCTGTTCCTGCTTTAAAGATAAGATAATTTATACCTACTTTTAAAAAAGGTATAATACATATTGAAGTAACTCCAAGCATACCTATTATTCCAAGTGAGTTTTTAATAGTTACCATGCCTGCAAGCATCGATTCAGTTGCATCAGATATTATTCCGCCAACCACAGGAACTGAACCAGAAACAGCAAATTTGGCGGTTTTAATTGCAACAGCATCAACACTTCCACTTATAGCACCCGATATAGATAAGTAAGCTATAAAAATTGTAAGTATAAGTTTAAGGCTACCTGTGGTTATCCACTTTATAAATTGTGCTAGGTTATCAAGTAAATCATTTGATAGTGCAGCGTTTACTGTTATTATTGCAATATATGCACAAATTGCAGGCACTAGAACAGAGTTGATAAAATCTATAATGAGACTAAGTGCAAACATTGTTATAGATTGTGTTGCACTTGCAGTAACAGGTGCACCAGATAATGTTATAGCACCTGCCATAACTGGAAGCATAGTGTTAGAAAATACAGCTGTTTGTTCTAGTGTTTCGGTGCAAAGTGATAACATTCCTTGTAAATCTGAAAATAAAACACTTGTCATCGCAAGTGCAGTTGCGATTGTTACAACAGGTAACTCTGAATTTTTTTGAAATCCTGCACAAATACCACCTAGCATAATAACAATAAGCATTTTAGATAAACTTCTTACTGAGCTTGTTATAAAACTTTTTGTATTTGTGCTGTTTAAAAGCTCGGTCAAACATGTTTCAATATCATCTGTTTGACTGATAATATGTGCTGAGTTATTTGGTAATGCATCAAGAATTTCAGATTTAGAGCCTGACAAAATATTTGAATAGTCAAAAGCAAAGGAAAAGTCCAAAGAAATATATATTAAAATTACCGATGATAGAATTAATAAAATTATTTTTTTCATAATTTTAGACCTAATATATCACTTATAAGTGATATTAAATTCTCAATAAGTGGAAAACAAAGAATGATGCATGCAACTGAGCCTATAAATTCAAGTTTAGTTGATAAAGCTTGTTGACCAGCATCTTTACAAATTGCACAGCTTATACGAATTATAAGTGATATTCCAACAATTTTTATAACAGGCATATATATTTCTGATGATATATTTGCACTGTTAATTAACATATTTATAGAGTTTATAAGTTCATATACGGGCTGAATAGCCATTAAAAGTATGTATATACCAGCAGTAGCTGAAATAGCGAAAGCAAAAACAGGTTGATAAGGTTTTATGGTGATACATAAAATACAAGCTATTATAGCAATTCCTACTAAAGAAATAATGTTCATAATTTAAAACCCAAAAACAGATTTCATCATTTGAAATAAATTTGCTATTTCTTGTACTAAAATCATCATTACAACCACAAGACCTGCAAGAGTTGTCATAAGAGCTTGTTCTTCCCTGCCTGAGCGTACTAAAAGCTGATTAAAAACTGCTACTAAAATTCCTACTGCTGCTATTTTAAAAATCAAATCTATTTGCATATTAAAACCTCTTTAAACAATCATTAGAACGGTTATTATACCAGCGGCAATTCCACACATTCTATATACATTTCCTTTGTTTTGAAGTGCTTGTACTGCTAAAGTTTGTATTGATACGAGTTTAGAACGAGTGTGCAGTAAACCTGAAATTTGCATTTCTGCTTGATATCTACCTAGATATGAAGCGGTGTTTCTTAAGGTTTCGATTTCTTCATACTCCATTCCAAGAGAAAAAGCTAAATCTCTGATTGTAGTGTGCCAATGATAACTAAAAGATAATTCATGTTGTATATTTATACGGTTTAACATTTCGATAAAAACAGGTTTTAATGATGAATTATCTTGCTTTGAGAGCATATTTAGTATATCTGGTATTGGAGTGTGATTTTGCTCAATTTCAGCGGTTATAAAATCAATGGCACAAATCCACTCACCTAAAATTTTGGTTCGTTTTACTAGCTTTTGTTTTCCTGCAATACCTAGAGCCGTACTTGAAAAAATAACAAGTATTGCACCTAAAATCTGTAACATTTTTCTATATTCCTCCTTGTAAAATATTTATTTTTCTTGTGTTTTCGTGCTTTTCAAGACTTATAATAATATCAAAAATATTAAGTTTCATCATTTCATTGTATAGTGGTCTGTTTTTTAAATCATCAATACTTATAGCATGTGCAGATGCAAAAATGCTAACTCCACAATTACATGCATAATCTATTGCTTTTAAATCATCAGGTGAAGTTATTTCATCAAGAGCTATAATTTTTGGTGACATGGTTTTTAAAAGCATCAAAACAGCTTCAGCTTTTGGAGCTTCAATAATATCGGTATGTGTTCCGATATCAAATTGTGCTATTCCATTGTTAAGTGCAGTAAGCTCTCCCCTTTCATCAGCTACCGAAATACGAACTCCCTTATTCGAAACTTGTCTTATAAGGTCTCGAAGTATAGTTGTTTTACCATATGCAGGAGGAGATAAAATTAAAACATTTTTAGGTCGTCCATTTTTAAAAAATATATGAGGCATTAAACTATCAGCACAGCCTAAATATTCTTGAGCAATTCTTAAGTTAAGTGAAGAAATTGTTCGTATTCCTGATATTTTACCATTATTTATAACTGCTGTACCACAAATTCCAAGTCTATGACCGCCATCTAGAGGTAAAAATCCTTGTGCAATATATTCTGAATAGCTATGTACAGAATATCTTGCTGCACGACTTAAAATTTCTTGTAGATTATTTTGGGTTATAATGTATTCTCCTAGTTTATGCTCTTTATCATTCCATACAGCATATATAGGTCTGCCTGCTCTAAGTCTTATTTCTTCACAGATCTCACATTCTTTGATATGTATTAAAATGTTTTTTATTTGCGGTGTTAGACAATCACAAGCATTTATAAAACGTTTTGTTCTTTCCTTCATATTCATCACCTGTTTTATACATACTCACCTAAATGTGTAAATATGAAAGAAATTTTGAAATTTGCTTGACAAAAAGAGATAATGTTCGTATAATAAAAACAAATATTGTAAATGCGATGAAAGAGAAAGTAACAATGTCTGTTGTATCTTTCAGGGAGTGCTTGTCTTGACTGTAAACAAGTGCAGATACTGACTTTGTGAAGTTCCCTCTTGAGCAGTAAAGCTGAAACGGTTTTCTTGCGGTAGGCTTTGACGGTTTTCCCCCGTTATAGGGATACGATATGTTTGTATCGGATTTAAAGTGCAGTTTTATTATAAAACTGAATTTGGGTGGTACCGCGGAAGTTTTGCTCTTTCGTCCCTTGTTTAAGGTGACGAGGGGCTTTTTTTGTACCATCTTGCTTTAATACGCTAAAATTTATATTTTATCATAAAAAGGAGATTAAAACTATGATTATCGTAATGAAAAATGGCACAACAGAAGAACATATTACAAAGCTGTCAAATTGGCTTAGTGAACGTTTTAATGTACAGGTAAATCCTATTTATGGTACAGGCACAACTGTTCTTGCACTTGTAGGCGATACTGGTGCAGTAGATAAAGATGCTCTGCTTTTAGATAAATATGTAGAACGCATAACAAAGGTTCAAGAACCATTTAAGCTTGCAAACCGTAAAATGCACCCACAGGATACCATTGTTAAAATAGCTGATGGTGTTGAAGTTGGTGGAAAAAAGATTGTAGTTATGGCAGGACCTTGTTCAGTTGAGAGCAGAGAACAGATTATTGATGTAGCTAAAAACGTTAAAAAGAACGGAGCTACTGTACTGCGTGGCGGTGCATGGAAACCTCGTTCTTCCCCATATTCTTTCCAAGGTTTAAAAGCTGAGGGTCTTGACTTACTACATGAGGCACATAAGGAAACAGGTCTGCCAGTTGTAACAGAAATTACAAACCCTGCACATATTGAACTATTCATGGAAAAATGCGATTGTTTCCAAGTTGGTGCAAGAAATATGCAAAACTTTGAGTTACTTAAGGAGCTTGGTCAAACCGATAAGCCTGTACTTTTAAAGCGTGGTTTTGCAAATACTATTGAAGAATTTTTGATGTCTGCTGAATATCTGATGGCTGGCGGAAATAAAAATGTTATTCTTTGTGAACGTGGTATCCGTACTTATGAAACATATACAAGAAATACACTTGATATTTCTGCTGTACCAGTATTAAAGCGTATGAGTCATTTACCAGTAGTAGTTGACCCAAGCCATGCAGGCGGTATTTACTGGATGGTAGAGCCACTAGCTCGTGCAGCCGTTGCAGCAGGTGCTGACGGATTGATGATTGAAGTTCATAATGACCCAGCTCATGCACTTTCTGACGGTGCTCAGTCACTAACTTATGAGTCATTTGAAGAAACTATGAATTCACTTCGTAGTATTGCAAATGCTATGGGACGTGAAATTTAAGAGGATAAAAAATGAAAAAGTTAACTCTTTCAGGCTTAAATGACATATCTGAAATTCTAATTGATGAAAAAATTATAGATAATGTTGCTGGGTTGTGTCTTGATGTGTTCTCTCCTAGCAAGGTGCATATTGTTACAGATACAAATGTAGCACCATTATATTTAGAAAATATAGAAAAACAGTTTTCTATTCCAGTAACACATAGCATACTGCCTGCTGGTGAGGAATATAAAAGACTGGAGACTATAAACACAATATACACAGATTTAATAAATGCAGATATCACACGAAAAGATTTAATTATTGCCTTGGGTGGTGGTGTAATCGGTGATATGACAGGCTTTGCAGCAGCTACATTTTTAAGAGGTGTATCACTTTGTCAAATACCTACTACACTTCTTGCACAGGTTGACTCATCAGTTGGCGGTAAAACAGCGGTTGATATGCCACAAGGTAAAAATTTAGTCGGTGCATTTTATCAGCCAAGACTGGTGCTTATTGACCCTTATGTTTTAAAGTCTTTACCAGAGCATATTTTTATAGATGGTATGGCTGAAGTTGTAAAGTATGGCTGTATACAAAATGCAGATATTCTTGATATGGTAAGTAAACCAGATTATAAAGATAATATATCTAATATTATTTATGAGTGTGTAAAGATAAAGCGAGATGTTGTTGAAGTTGATGAACATGATACAGGACTTCGCATGATTTTAAATTTTGGTCATACTATTGGTCATGCCATAGAAAAACTGGGCGATTATACTAAATTCAGTCATGGCAATGCAGTGTCAATGGGTATGATAGCAGCTATGAAATTATCTGATGCTATTGGAAATGATAATAGCCTAACAGCATATTTATCTGGTATACTAAATAGTATAGGTCTACCTACTTCCCTACCGTATGAAAAAGAAGATATATTTAATGCTCTGCTTTCAGATAAAAAGAAGATGGGCGATACAATGAATTTCATTTTAGTACGCACAATGGGCAAGGCTGAGATTGAAAAAATAGAAATAGATAGACTTCATAAACTGATTAAAGCAATATAAAAAGTTATTTAAGGAGGAAACCTACCATGGGTTCTGTATGGGGAAATACAATTAAAGTTTCCATATTTGGAGAATCTCACGGAGGCGGCATTGGTGTGGTGCTTGATGGTTTTCCATCGGGCATTGCTTTTGATGAGGCATTCGTGTTAAGTGAAATGGAGCGACGTTCTCCTGGTAGAAATAAACAATCAACTGCAAGAAAAGAAAAAGATGCACCTAAAATACTTTCAGGTGTATATCAAGGATATACAACAGGTACACCTATCTGTGCTATGCTAGAAAATACCGATACCCGCTCTGGTGATTATAAGGATTTTAGCACACAGCCACGTCCTGCTCATGCAGACTATACAGGTTTAGTGCGTTATGGCGGATATAATGACCCAAGAGGTGGCGGACATTTCTCAGGCAGACTCACAGCACCTTTAGTTTTTGCAGGTGCAATGTGTAAACTATTTTTAAAGAGTAAAGGTATAACTGTTGGTGCACATATTCAGTCTATTGCACAAATTCAAGATACGCCTTTTGATGATGTAGAAGTTACAGCAGAGCAGCTTGATAAAATCAGATTACAGGAATATCCTGTTATTAACCCACTGGCAGAAAAAGCTATGCTTTCTGCTATTGAAGATGCAAGACTTGACCAAGACTCTGTGGGTGGTGTTATCGAATGTGCTGCGGTAGGTGTTCCAGCTGGTCTGGGCAGTCCTATGTTTGACACTATCGAAAGTAAACTTTCTTCTATACTATTTGCTGTACCTGCTGTAAAGGGTGTTGAGTTCGGTGTAGGCTTTGGTTTTGCAGATTTTAGAGGTTCACATGCCAACGATGCATTTATGCTATCTGATGATGAAAAGGTAATAACCGAAACCAATAATAACGGTGGCGTATTAGGTGGTATTACAAGCGGTATGCCACTTGTATTCCGTACAGTTATTAAACCTACACCGTCTATATCTAAAAAGCAGCGTACACTTAATCTATCTACTGGTGAAGTTGAAGATTTAGTTATAAAAGGCAGACATGACCCATGTATTGTAACTCGTGCAGCACCAGTTATAGAGGCTGCGGCAGCTATTGCCCTTGCAGATATTTATGTGGAGGGCTATGGCTATGCGAATGCTGAATGAAATCCGAGAGGATATAAACCAAGTAGATAATGAAATTCGTAAGTTGTTTGCTAAAAGAATGAAACTAGCTGAGCAGGTAGCCGAATATAAGCTAGAAACAAATGATAAGGTTTTAAAGCCTGATAGAGAGGCTGCACTCATTAAAATGATGAGTGATGATATGCCGGAAGATATAAAGCATGGATATATATCTATGCTTAAAACATCTATCAGAGTAAGCCGTATGCATCAATATCAATATATGCTAAAGCAAAACCCTGAAAAGCTCAAATATCATTATTTAGAGCCAAATAATACACCTAAGACAGTTGTATATCAAGGATTACCAGCTTCTTATCAATCACAAGCCGCAAAGGCAATGTTTAAAAATGCCGAAAATATTTTTCATGTAGCAACTTTTGAAGATGTTTTCAAAGCTGTATCAGAAGACAGAGCAGAAATCGGTGTAGTGCCTATTGAGAATTCATCTATTGGCACTATAAACGAAGTATGTGATTTGCTAATGAAATATGACTTATATATTTCAAGGTCACATATAAATGACATTCGTCATTGCCTTGCAGGGTGCAATAGTGCTACAATAGATGATGTCAAGCAGGTTTATTCTATCACTCCTGCACTTGACCAGTGTAAAAACTATCTCAAGGAAAAAGAGTTTGAGCCATGTAAGACAACTAATACAGCGGTAGCAGCACAACAAATACATGATTTTAACGATATTACAAAAGCTGCTGTATGTTCAGAAGATGCTGCTAGGCTCTATGGTCTTAAAATATTAGCTGCATGCATAAATGATGATAAAACCAATCAGACACGTTTTGTAGCTATTAGCAAAAAGCTTTCTGCAAGTGAAAATGATAATCGTGTAAGCATTGCATTTACTCTGCCACACGAACAAGGCACACTTGCCGCAGCACTCTCTATGTTTTCTGACAGAAATATAAACCTTACAGAAATACATTCAAGACCGCTTGCTGAAACACCTTGGAATTATAGATTTTATGCTGATTTTGAAGGCAGCCTTGCAAATGAGGATACAAGGTCTTTAATATATCAGTTATCAGAAGAGCTTTCATCGTTTAGACTTTTGGGGAGCTATCAAATAACGCAAAATAATGAGGTTTACTATGAAAATTAAACAGATAGATAATGGTTTAAAAGGAGTTATAACTGTACCTGGGGATAAATCTGTCTCACATCGTGCAGTTATGTTCGGTGCACTTGCTAAAGGTACAACACATATAACAGGTTTTTTAATGGGTGAAGATTGCCTTTCCACCATTGACTGTTTCTGTAAAATGGGTGTAAAGATAGATGTATCAGACAAGGAAGTTGTTGTGCATGGTGTTGGTATGCATGGTTTAAAATATCCAAACGAGCAGCTTTATACAGGCAACTCTGGCACTACTACTCGCCTGCTTTGCGGTATTCTTGCAGGTCAAAACTTCGATGTAACTATGACAGGTGATGCATCTATTCAAAAAAGACCTATGAAGCGAGTTATTACTCCACTTAGCAAAATGGGTGCAAAGATTGACGGTGTAGACGGAAATTACTGCCCTCTTACTTTACATGGTGCTAATAATAAGTTAACTGGTATTACATATGAATTACCTGTTGCATCTGCACAGATTAAAAGTGCGGTTTTATTAGCGGGACTATATGCTGAGGGTCAAACCACTGTTATTGAACCTGCATGTTCTCGTGACCATACCGAGCGTATGCTAAGAGCTTTGGGTGCTGATGTCAAGAGTGAGGGCAGAACTATTGTTTTAACTCCTCCTGAAGATTTAACTGCTAAAGATGTAGCTGTACCTGCTGATATTTCATCTGCTGCATTTTTCCTTGTTGCAGGTGCTATTATTCCAAACTCTGAAATCACAATTAAAAATGTAGGAGTTAACCCAACCCGTACAGGTATTTTAGATGTATTAAAGGCTATGGGTGCAGATATCACAGAAAGCAACTTTAGAGATGAAGTTGAGCCAACTTGTGATTTAACTATAAAGTCATCAAAGCTAAAAGGCACTGTTATTGGTGGCGATGTTATTCCACGACTTATAGATGAACTCCCAGTACTTGCGGTAGCTGCTGCATTTGCAGAGGGACAAACAATCATAAAAGATGCTGAGGAGTTAAAGGTCAAGGAATCTAATAGAATTGCAGCTATGGTTTGTGAACTTAGCAAAGCGGGTGCAGATGTCAAGGAAACTGATGACGGCATGATTATAAACGGCGGCAACAAGTTAAGTGGTGCAAGCTTTGAAACATATAATGACCATAGAATTGCCATGAGTATGGCAGTTTGTGCGTTAGGCTGTGAGGGTGAAAGCGAAATTTTAAATCCAGACGTAGTTGCTATCTCCTACCCTGATTTCTTTGATACACTCAAAAAATTAGGAGGCGTATGATGGTTTTAACGCTTGAAAATTTTAAGAATTTTAAACCTACTCGTCCTACATATGCACTTTTTGGCTGGCCACTAGGTCACACAATGAGTCCAGAGCTACACTCTCAGCTTTTTAATGCTGCTAATATGGAAGCTGATTATTTAGCCATAGCTGTAAAACCAGAAGAACTTGAAGAAGCAATGAATCTTGCAAAAGAAAAACTGCAAGGTATAAACCTAACAATACCGCATAAAAAAGCGGTTATAGATTTATTAGATGCTATTGACCCAAGTGCTATGGATTTACATTCTGTAAATACTGTACAGTTTAAAAATGGTGAAGCAATAGGATATAATACTGATATTTTTGGTTTTGCCTCTACTCTTGAAAAAGATGGAATAGAGCTTAAAAATAAAAAGACTTTGGTTATAGGTTATGGCGGTGCATCTACTGTTATGGCATATCACTGTGCAAAGTCAAAATCTAATTTATATATAACTGGTAGGTCACTAGATAAAGCTTATAAATTAAAAAATGAACTTAAAGCATCTATGCCAAGTGCTAAAATAACCGCATGCACAAGAAAGCAAATACCAAAAGATGTTGAAATAGTTATAAATGGTACTCCTCTTGGAATGTATCCAAATGAGGAGAAAAAACCACTTTATTTCCTTCCAAGAAAAACAAAATATGTGTTTGATACTATATATAATCCTCCAAAAACATCTACAATGAAACTGGCAAAACGTGATGTTAAAACTAGAAATGGTATATATATGCTAGTTATGCAGGCTGCCGCAGCTCAAACTATCTGGAATAATACGCAGTTTGAGTGGAACGTTTTTGACAGTATAGCAAGAAGAGTTTTAGCTCAAATGGCAGCTAAACGTTTAAGAGAAAAATATAATAAAAATAATCTTGTACTTTGTGGCTTTATGGGCAGTGGTAAAACAACTGTGGGTAAAAAACTAGCCAGATTTATGGGGCTAAAGCATATTGATGCTGACGTATACCTTGAAGAAAAAGAAGGCAGAACAATCTCAGAGATTTTTGCACAAGATGGCGAAAAGGTATTTCGTGAGCTTGAGATAAAATATTTAAAAGAGATTTGTCAGATAGATGGTGCTGTAATTTCTCTTGGTGGTGGTGCAGTGCTTAAACCTGAAAATGTTCAAATAATAAAACAAACAGGTTTTTTAATACATTTAGACACACCATTTTACAGAATTGTTAAGAATTTAGAAAGTTCATCAAATCGTCCACTTCTTGATAAACGTACAGACCGTATGACAGAAATGCGAAAACTTTATAATGCAAGAAAGCATATATATCGTCAAGTGTCAGATAGGTCTGTTAGAAGTCCAAGACTTAGTGAACTTGTAGAAGATTTACTGCAAAGCATTTAAAAGAAAGGATTATTATGAATTTCTCGAAAGTAAAACAAATTGTAGGTTCTGCTTTAGTATGTACAATGCTATTGAGTCAAAGTGCTTTTGCACTTACGGGTTGGACAGAATATTCATATCCAATCGGGGTTGGCACCACATACACAAGACAAGAAGGTTATAATGAAAGCGGAGTACAAAAAGCTTCTATTATCACATATACACCTAATTCATCTGTAACGCCAATAGGTGTTAAATCTGGTGATGAGTTTTATGGAAATAGAAAATCTATTTCACAAATATCATCATCTCTGGAAAGCCAAGGCTTAGATGTAATAGGCGGAATAAATGCAGACTTTTTCTCTTTTTCTGATGGTGTACCTACTGGTCTTTTTGTAGATAATGGAAGACTTATAGCTGCTACGGATTGGGAATCTGCAATAGGTTTTATGGCTGATGGTTCAGCTATAATAGGTGACCCTATAAGCAGTATAATTGTATCTGGTGATAGTGGTAAAATCACAGTTTTTGATTACAATAAAACCAGAACAACAAGAGGTTTATATTTATTAGATAAATATTATTCAAACGAAACTCATTTTGGTTCAGCTGGACAGAGCATTATTATGGAGTACGATGACCCATCTACTCTTAAAATAGGTCAGCCTATAACTTTAACAGTAGTTGATAAAATTTCAGGAAGTGAGTCCTTCCCTATTAAAGATAATCAAATGATACTTACAAGACGTGATGATAACACAACTATGCCTTGGATTGATTATCAAATAGGCGAGAAAATAACTATAACTTTTAATACTAATAACCCTAAATGGGGCGAAGTTATGTATGCGGTAGGCGGTAAAAAACTTATCACAGATGGAGTTGTTACCACTTCTGGTATTGACTCTGCAACTTCTTTAGCTGCAAGGTCGGCTGCTGGTGTTAAATCAGATGGAACGGTTGTACTTTATGAAGTTGATGGTGCTCAGTCTAGTTATAGCAAAGGCTTAACTGCAAAACAACTTGCTTCAGAGCTTAAACAGCTTGGCTGTGTTTCAGCTGTATGCCTTGATGGTGGCGGCTCGTCTGCAATGACTATTAAAAATCCTAAAAATGACAAGTCAACTACTATAACAAGTCCGTCTGATGGCAGTGAAAGAAAGTGTTCGACATATATCTTTCTTATAAATAATGCAGTATCAGACGGTATAGCTAAGAATATACATTTAGAGCCTGAAACACATTATGTGCTTTTAGGTGGTAAAGTACCATTTACTACAACTGTTTTAGACAGTGCTTTTAAAAAGACATCAACTGATGAACAAATAACATACACAGCTAGTGCAGGTTGGGTTGCTGATGGAGTATATCATGCACCTGTGCAGTCAGGTACAGTAACTATTACAGCATCAACTCCAAGTGGAGCTAGTGGCAGTATGCAAATATATGTGACTGACGAACCAACTTCTATGTCGCTTTATAAAGACGGTAAAGCAGTATCATCTGTGTCCACAAAGGTTGGTGAACCTATACAAATAGATGCAGTAACATATAGAAATGCAATAAAAGTAGCAACTTCAAATGACCAAATAACTTGGAGTGTAAGCAACAATCTAGGTACAATATCAAATGGTTTGTTTACACCTACTCATGCAGGTACAGGAACAATCACTGCATCACGCTATGGAGTTACAAAAACTATTTCTGTATCAGTTGGTATGGGTGAAGCTCAAAAGCTACAAGTTATAGCCGATTTTGAAAATGAAGCTCAGCCATTTACATCAAATAATGCTAATCTATCTGTTACAGATGATAATGTAATAAGAGGATATAATGCACTTAATGTAAAATATAATCAGATGGGTGCAGATTTAACTATTTCTCCAGTAGCTATAAACGGTGAAAAGGTTATTACATTATGGGCAATGCTTGAAAATAATCAAGGTGATATGCAAGCAGTATTTACTGATGCAAATGGTGAACAAATCTTAGCACCTTTTAACAGGTCGGCTCAGTCTTATTATCGTCAGCTTACAGCTGATGTTCCACAAAATGCAGTTTATTTCACAGGTTTTAAATTGATGAATGCACCTGAAAACGGCACATTATATCTTGACCATATACTGCTAAGTGAGGTGGCTGTAACAAATACAGATGCACCTAAAATTTCAGTAACTGAAAGCAATATAAATATTTCTGCTGGTCAGTCTGCATATATAGCGGCTCAAATTTCACAAAATGGTCAGTCATCCCCTGTTCGAAAGGATAATATAAAGATTTATGTTGATGGTGTATCAATGCACCCTAATTACAGCGAATCTACGGCAATGTTATACATTTCAACAGATAAATTAAATGCTGGCACTCATGTAATTATACTTGAAGTAGCAGATGATGCGGGGAACTTATCACGAAAAGTTTGGACAGTAAATGCTGGCACACGCACAGACAGCAAATTTACAGATATCTCAAAGTCATGGGCAGCGGGATATATAAATTTACTTTCTGATAGAGGAATTATGAATGGCTCTCAAGCAGCTAATGGAACATGGAAGTTTAATCCTAATAATAATTTAACTCGTGCTGAATTTGCAGTTTTAATGTCAAATGTGCTTGAGTCAGATGTATCATCAACTAATCTTCCATTTGATGATGCTGAAAAAATACCATCATGGGCTAAAGGTTCAGTAGCTGCTGTATATAATGCAGGTATTATGACAGGTCAATCAGCTTCTGGTGGTAAGGTATATTTTAATCCAAATGCCTCTATTACTCGTGTGGAGGTTATGGCGGTTATAGCTCGCTCATTACCTCAAGGTTATGTCACTAAAAATATATCATTTACAGATGCAAAAGATATACCATCATGGGCTAAAGACGAAGTAAATTATGTTACATCTGCTGAGATAATCAGTGGTAATGCTGATGGTTCGTTAAAGCCTAATGCAAATATAACAAGAGCAGAAATATCTTCTGTAATTTGTAAATTTAAATAAAAGAAATACTCCTGTTTTTAATAAAAGCAGGAGTATTTTTTATAAATATTGACTTTTAAAACAAAAATATGTTATTCTTCTTATAGAAATACTGATTTTAAGAATGGAGTAATATGGTTTGACTTCAACAGAACTTATAGAGGTTTCAATGGATATAGGTCAAAGGCTTTTGCAATGTGGAGCTGAAACATATAGAGTAGAAGATGCAATTTTCCGTATATGTAAATCATATGATGCAACAGAAATAAACGTATATGCAGTACCTACTACTATAATTACATCACTCACAAGAAATAATGAAGCACCTATAACACGAGTAGCACGAATACACAAAAGAAGCACAAATTTAGGTTTATTAGACCAATTAAACACACTATGTCGTGATGTTTGCAGAGAAAAACTCGACTATCATTCTATAAAAGAACGACTTAATTTAATAGATATGCATAATGTTTATCCTAAATATATGATATGTTTGGCAACTGGTGGAGGAGCTGCATTTTTTACATTTTTATTTGGTGGAGGCATTATAGAAGCCATATGCTCTTTGATTACTTGTGTTATTTTATGGTACATGATAGAATGTATGAAACATATAAGAACAAATACGCTTTTTATAAATATTGTAGGTGGTTTTTGGATTGCAGCCACTGCCCTTTTATGCTATAAATTAGGCATAATAAAAGATTATGAAAATATGGTTATCGGCTCTATAATGATACTTGTACCTGGACTGGCACTTACAAATGCAATTAGAGATTTAATAGCTGGAGATATTGTAGCAGGAATAACAAAATTTACAGAAGCACTTCTTGTTGCAGCGGGCATAGCGGTTGGAGCAGCTGTACCATTCAGTTTTGCAGGTTTGCTCGGAGGATAAAATATAAATGAATGAAATTATTTATCAGAGCTTAATGAGTTTTTTTGCATGTGTATGCTTTTCGGTTGTATTTCAAGTTAAAGGAAAACATATATTTTTTGCAGGGTTTGGAGGACTTATTAGCTGGCTTATTTATCTTTTAGCAGCAACACCATTTCCAGATAGTGACATACCAAGATATTTTATTGCAACGGTTATTATAACTATATATTCAGAAATTTGTGCAAGAGTTTTAAGAAGTCCAGTTACCGTATTTTTAGCTATATCACTTTTACCTCTTGTTCCTGGAAATGGTATATATCAAACTATGGTTTATTGTATTAAAGGTGACTCGGTTATGGCGTTAAGACAATGTATTTTTACAGTTGGAATAGCGGGAGCACTCGCAATAGGCATAGTGGTTGTATCTTCTATTGTACAGCTTATTTTAAGATATAATCATATGAAGTAAACAGATATAATGTTAATAAAAACAGCTCTCATAAAAAACATGAGAGCTGTAATTTTTTTAGTCTTCAATTTCAAGATACTCGCTAAGGTCTTTAAGAAGAGCAGATGCATCAACATCATCTTCAACTACTAACTGAAGTGGCTCATTTAAAGAAAGTAAGAACATACCAAGAAGGCTCTTAGCGTCTACCATACCGCTCTTACCATGAATCCAGATATCGAAACCGTAACGAGTTACAATCTGGTTAATCTTCTGAATATCTTCTGTGTTTTTTACTTTAATTGCTCTGGTCATTTTAGAAATACCTCCCAAAATCAAATGTTTGTTTGATTCCTGTGGTGAGTCGTTTTAATAATGTCAATAGTTAGGCAGCACCAGAGGATTCATTTTACGCAACTATTATAGCATATATAATACACAAAAGGAAATAGTTTTTAGATTTTTTTCTAAAATTAACAATTAGTTTTAAATTATAGAACATAAAACAGTCATTTTGTTTTTTTGTATAAAGGGTTTATTATAAATGCATGAAAGAAAATATTTTAATTTAATTAAATCTATTGACCAAAACGCTTTTAACTGCTAAAATGTAAAACTATAGAGTGATAAAAACTCTTGTTTAACTTTAGTAAAAGGGTGATTTATATGAAAATGACAAAAAAATTGTTCGCTGCTCTACTTGCTGGAACAATGGCAGTTTCAATTACGGCTTGTAGTAGTGCTGGTGGTAGTGGTGCTGATGATGTTTATAATATTGGTATATGTCAGTTGACTCAACATCAGGCACTTGATGCAGCAACCGAAGGTTTTCAAGATTACTTAACCGAAAAGCTTGGAGAAGATAAAGTAAAATTTGATTATCAAAATGCATCTGGTGATTCTAATACTTGTACAACTATTGTTAATAGCTTTGTTTCAAATGGTGTGGATTTAATTATGGCTAATGCTACTGCATCTATCCAAGCAGCACAAGCAGGTACACTAGATATTCCTATCTTAGGTACATCTATAACCGACTATGCAACTGCTCTTGATATTGATGACTGGAATGGTGTAACAGGTGCTAATATATCTGGTACAACCGACCTTGCTCCACTTGATGGTCAGGCTGAGATGCTCAACGAGCTATTTCCAGATGCTAAAAAAATCGGTTTAGTTTACTGCTCTGCTGAACCTAACTCATCTTATCAGATTAGTGTTATTAAACCTCTGCTTGAAAAAATGGGCTATGAGTGTACAGAATTTTCTTTCACAGATACAAATGATGTTTCTGCTGTTGTAACAAGTGCAGTTGCTGCAAGTGATGTACTTTATACCCCTACTGATAACACTGCGGCATCTTGTGCTGAAACCATTGGTAATATTGTTATTCCCGCAAAAATGCCTGTTATAGCAGGTGAGGAAAATTCTTGTAAGGGCTATGGTGTAGCTACTCTTTCTGTTGATTACTATGAGCTTGGTCAAATCACTGGTGAAATGGCTTATGATGTATTAGTAAACGGCAAAGATATTTCTACAATGGAAGTTAAATCTGCTCCAAGCTTTACTAAGAAATATAATGCAGATATTTGTGAGCAGCTTGGAATAACAGTTCCAGATGATTATGAAGCAATAGCATAAATAAATTTTTGAAATTAAGGCTTGATAGGGTGCAGTGATTTTACTGTATCCTATCCCCTGTTTTGGAGGAAAAAATGAATATTACAGCTCTTATCAATTCCCTGCCTGGTGCAGTGGCACAGGGATTAATTTGGGGACTGATGGCAATTGGTGTATATATTACATACAAGGTGCTTGACCTTCCCGACCTTACAGTTGACGGTACAATGTGTACTGGTGGTGCAGTTTGTATTGTTATGATGACAAATGGTTATAATATATGGATTGCTCTTTTGTGTGCGTTTATCGCTGGTATGATAGCTGGACTTGCTACGGGTATATTCCATACATTTATGGGTATTCCAGCAATATTATCAGGTATCTTGACTCAGCTTGCATTATATTCTATAAATCTTAGAGCTTTGGGTGGTAAAGCAAATCAGGCAATAAGTGCTAATAAATATGACTTGCTTGTATCTCTTAGAAATGTGCGTAAAATGACAATAGAAAACCCTATTTTTGTAGGAGTTATATTTACAGTTGTTTTAATTGCATTATTATATTGGTTCTTTGGTACAGAACTTGGTTGCTCACTCCGTGCAACTGGTTGTAATGCTGACATGGCTCGTGCACAAGGCATAAACACAAACTTTGTAAAAGTGCTAGGTTTAATGATATCTAATGGTGTTGTAGCATTAGCTTCTGCACTTCTTGCTCAATATCAAGGCTTTGCCGATGTAAATATGGGTCGTGGTGCTATTGTTATCGGTCTTGCTGCTGTTATCATTGGTGAAGTGCTATTTTTTAAGATTTTCAGAAACTTTGCACTTAAACTTTTAAGTGTTTCAATCGGTGCTATTATTTATTACTTAGTTATTCAGGTTGTGCTTCAAACTCAACTTATCAAGACAGATGATTTAAAACTTTTAACTGCACTTGTTGTTGCTATATTCCTTGCTGTTCCATTTTGGAAAGCTAAGTATTTCTCTAAAAATACAAGAAAGGAGGGTTAATAAATGCTAGAGATTAAAAACGTATATAAAACATTTAATGCAAATACGGTAAACGAAAAACGTGCTATAAACGGTCTTAATTTAACACTTAATAACGGCGATTTCGTAACCGTAATAGGCGGTAATGGAGCGGGTAAATCAACTACACTTAATCTTATAGCGGGTGTATTCCCTCCTGATGAAGGTACAATTCATCTTGATGCATATAATTTAACTAATTTACCAGAGCATAAAAGAGCTAGATTTTTGGGTAGAGTATTCCAAGACCCTATGCGTGGTACAGCAGCTAATATGGGTATTGAGGAAAATTTAGCACTTGCATATAGACGTGGTGAACGTCGAGGTTTAAAAACTGGTATATCAAACGAAGAAAGAAAACTGTATCGTGAACGCCTTGCAATGCTTGATTTAGGTCTTGAAGATAGAATGACTAGCAAAGTTGGTCTTTTATCTGGTGGTCAGCGTCAAGCCCTTACCTTACTTATGGCAACACTTAAAAAACCTAACTTACTTTTACTTGATGAGCATACAGCAGCACTTGACCCTAAAACTGCGGATAAGGTTTTAAGGATAACCAAGTATATAGTTGAAAGAGATAATCTCACAACTCTTATGGTAACTCATAATATGCGACATGCCATTGAGTATGGTAACAGACTTATTATGATGCATAATGGTAAGGTTGTTGTTGATATAAGCGGTGAGGAAAAGAAAAATCTCAAAGTACAGGATTTACTTGAGAAGTTCAATATTGATAATGACCGTATGCTTTTAAGTGAATAAGATTTTAAGCGTCTATGTTTTTTAGCATAGACGCTTTTTTATAGGATTTTATTATTTATATGTTTGTAAATAGCGTGTTAAGTTTTTTAAACTTTTGTCATGATAAACATTGTCAAACATAGTCGAAAGTGCTATAATAAATGAAATATTTATAATTTGAATGAATGCAGGGGGCAAAAGCATATATGAAGCTTTTAAAAGATGCTATCCTAGAACGTGGTCGTGTTAAAGACGGCGACGTATTAAAAGTAGATGCGTTTTTAAATCATCAGATGGACGTTGAACTCATAAATGAGATAGGCAGAGAGTTCCATCGTTTGTACAAAGGTCAAGGTGTAAATAAAATTTTAACAATTGAGGCCTCCGGTATAGGTATTGCTTGTATTGCAGCACAGCATTTCGGTGTTCCAGTTGTATTTGTTAAGAAAACTCAGTCAAGAAATATCGATGGTGAAGTTTACACAAGTAAAGTAACTTCTTTTACTCATCAAAGAGAATATGATGTTATTGTGTCAAAAAATTTCCTTAATGAAAACGATAGAGTTTTACTTATTGATGACTTTTTAGCTAAGGGCAGTGCGTTATTAGGTCTTATTGAGCTAGTTCGTCAGTCAGGTGCTACCATTGTTGGTGCTGGTATTTGTATCGAAAAAGGTTTTGATACAGGCGGAAAACTGGTTCGCAGTGAAGGTGTTCATGTAGAATCACTTGCTATTATCAAGGAATTTAAAGACGGAAAAATTGTATTTGAGGACTAATTTTTGCTGTTTTCCCTTGATTGTTTCTTTGAAAATGGATATAATGAAAATCATGGAAAATAAAAAATTAAGATAGAGAGGCGTTTGTGTTTCATGGAATTTATAGGAACTCCAAAACAGTATGTTGAAGCAATTTCTGATTGTAAAGCACATATGGGTGAGTCTGTAACATTTAGAGGTACAGTTCATCGTGTGCGTGATATGTCTGATTTTGCATTTGTTGTAGTTCGTACAGATTATGGTCTTATACAGTGTATGTTCTCTGGTGAGATTGGCGGTTTAAATAAAACTGATATTAAAGATGCAATGGTTGTTGAGGTTACAGGTAAGGTTCATGAAGAACCTCGTGCAGAGCATGGATTTGAAGTTGTGCTGACTGATATTAAAATCTTAGCAAAGCCAGCAGAACAGCTCCCTGTTCCTCTTGGCAAGAAGTATATGGGTCTATCTCTTGATGTTGACCTGCCACTTCGTCCTATTACCCTGCGTCACCCTCGTAAGCGTGCGGTATTCCGTATTCAGGCTGCTATTGCTGATGGTTTCTCTGAATATATGATTAAACAAGGCTTTACCCATATTCACACACCAAAGATTGTTTCTTCAGGTGCTGAAGGTGGTGCTAATATCTTTAAGCTTGATTACTTCGGTCAGCAGGCTTATCTTGCACAGTCACCACAGTTTTATAAGCAATACACAGCAGGTATTTTTGGTCGTGTATTTGAAGTTGGTAATGTATACCGTGCAGAACGTCATAACACTTCACGTCACCTAAACGAATATATTGGTCTTGACTTTGAGATGGCTTACATTGACTCTATGTATGATGTAATGGCTATGGAAACTGGTATGCTCAAGTATATGATGGAATACCTAAACACACATGTTAAGGAAGAAATTGAGCTTTTAGGTGTTAAATTACCTGTTATTGATAAAATTCCTACAATCACCTTTGCTGAGGCTAAGGAAATTATGCAGGAAAAATATGGTCATAAGTCTAAAAACCGTTTTGACTTAAACCCAGATGAAGAAGTTATGCTTTGTAAATGGGCTCAAGAAGAACATAATAGTGAGTTCTGTTTTGTTACCCACTTCCCTTCTGCAAAACGTCCATTCTATGCTATGGACGATAAAGAAAATCCAAAGCTTGCTCTCTCCTTTGACTTACTGTTTAGAGGTCTTGAGATTACAACTGGCGGTCAGCGTATTAACGATTATGATGAGCAAATTCAAAAGCTGCGTGACCGTGATATGGACGAAACCCTGTTCGAGTCCTTTACAATGATGCATAAGTATGGTATGCCACCTCATGGCGGTTTAGGTATCGGTCTTGAGCGTCTGACCATGCAACTTTTAGGTCAGCAAAATGTGCGTGATGCGTCTATGTTCCCTCGTGATATGACACGTCTTGTTCCATAATTTGATTAATTTTAATCAAGCTCTGAGGATAAACTCCACAGGGCTTGATTTTTTGGAGTTTAGATATGAAATATTATTTTGCCCCTCTTGAAGGATTAACTAATTATGTATATAGAAATATACATGCAGAGTATTTTGGTAAACTTGATAAATATTTTACACCATTTTTAAGCCCTAATCAGAATAAAAAGTTTTCATCTCGTGAAAAAAATGATGTATTGCCTGAAAATAATGTTGGTTTAAATGTTATTCCACAGCTACTTACTAATAATTCAGAGAATTTTATTTGGGGCTGTAATGAGCTTGAAAAAATAGGATATACTGAAGTAAATCTAAATTTAGGTTGTCCATCAGGCACAGTTGTATCTAAAAAGAAAGGTTCAGGTTTTTTAACAGAGCTTGATGTACTAGATAGATTTTTAGATAATATTTATAATAAAACAAATATAAATATATCTATAAAAACCAGACTTGGACGTTATTCTGCTGATGAATTTGAAGAAATACTAAACATTTTTAACAAATACCCTATTTATGAGCTTACGGTACACCCTCGTGTTCAGACAGATTTTTATAAAAATCCTGTAAATAAAGATGCTTTTTATAAATATTTTGATAAGATAAAAGCACCTGTTTGCTATAATGGCGATATATTTACAGAAAGCGATTTAAAAATAGAAAAAGTAAACGCTGTTATGCTCGGTAGAGGTTTAATTGCAAATCCATTTTTTGTATCAAATATTAAGGGTGAAAATGTTTTTGATAAGCAAATAATAAGAGAATTCCATGATAAACTATATAGCACATATAAAGAAACACTTTCTGGAGATGTGCCTGTTCTCCATAAAATGAAAGAAATTTGGTTTTATATGCATATTTTATTTAGTGCTAGTGAAACTGTATGGAAAAAGCTTAGAAAAGCTAAAAATTTAAAAGAGTATGAAATGTTAATAAACACTATATTTTCATATGAATTAAATGAAAATCCAGTTTATTGTGGTTTGAAGTAAGCAAAAGGCATTGCAAATTAACCTTCTGCAATGCCCTTTACTTTTATAAAATTATCCCATCATACTATTACTGATATCATGTGCTGCTTTTTTTGCTGCATGTGACATATTTTTAGCTGAATTTTTTACAGCTCGTCTTGTTGATGGGTTGCTCATTGCACCTGTTGCCATTGCAGAAACAACTGCACCTGCTACCATGCCTGCCATACCTGTAATAATTGGAGTCATTCTCATTTTAAAATCTCCTCCTTGTGTTTATTAAAGTCTTTTTAATTGACTTCGAAATAAGTTTGCCCGTTAAATCTAAAATTTTGCATATCAATAAACACCAGTTTTTCGCTAATTTTCTATCTATAATAGAGTAAAATAAATGTATATATAATGATAATTTTATCTATAATATAACTAGCACTGATAGAAATATCAAAAAACATGGTTTTATATTTTGATTTTTTATATATTTCATACTTGCAATGTTTTAAAGTTTCAGTTATAATACTAACAATATAAATGCTAGTCTACCTTTAAGTGAGGAACTGTGAGTCCTACAAGGTCGAAGTTAAGTTGATATTTTTACGCTACATTTGTGTCTAAAATTAGGGGTGTAGTGTGTCTGTTTAAAGCTTCTCGACCTTGTTCGGGAAGCTTTTTTTGATAAAAGGAGTGATGTGTTTGCAGAAAAAAGCGGAAATTATGGATGCAAGTGCAATGCAACGTGCTCTGACTCGTATAGCATTTCAAATTATTGAAAAAAATCATGGTGTCAAAAATGTGGTTCTTGCAGGTGTTCGAACCCGTGGAGTTCCCCTAGCTAAGAGAATTGCAAATAAAATCGGTGAGGTTGAAGGCGTTACACCTGATGTGATAGAGCTTGATATATCTCAGCTTAGAGATGATTTACCTCGTGAGGAAAATCAAAAAGTAATATCTTTTCCCGATATTCCAAGCCTTCAAAATAAAATTGTTATTTTAGTAGATGACGTTTTATATACTGGAAGAACCGTAAGAGCTGGAATGGACGCAATACTTAAAATGGGTAGAGCTAGTTGTATTCAGCTTGCAGTTATGATTGATAGAGGTCATCGTGAGCTGCCTATTCGTCCTGATTATGTGGGCAAAAATTTACCTACTTCCCAATCAGAAAGAGTATGTGTAAATTTAAATGAAATTGACGGCTTTGATACAGTCGTAATACTAGAAAAAAAATAATAGGAGAAAAATAATTATGTCTATTCAAAAATTAGTTGAAAATATTAAGGCAAAGGGCAATCCAACAGTTGCAGGTCTTGACGCAAGACTTGAGTATATTCCAGAGTGTTTAGTTGAAGATATTCGCAAAGAACATGGTGCAACACTAGAGGCTGCCGCAATGGCTATGCTTCGCTTTAACAAGGGTCTTATTGATGCTCTTTATGATATTGTTCCAGCTATTAAGCCACAGGCTGCTTATTATGAGCTTTTAGGTCCAGCAGGTGCAAGTATTTTAAAAGAAACTATCAGCTATGCACAAGAAAAAGGTATGTATGTAATTGCTGATATTAAGCGTAATGACATTGGTGCTACTGCTTCCGCTTATGCAGAGGCTTATCTTGGTAAGTCAAATGTTTGGGGTGAGGAACTTCCAGTTTACAACTGCGAAAGTGCTACTGTAAATGCTTATCTTGGCACTGATGGCATTGAGCCTTTCTTAAAGGAATGTCGTGCAAGAGAAAAGAGCATTTTTGTTCTGGTTAAGACCTCTAATCCATCATCTGGTGAGTTTCAAAACCGTGATATGGAGGGTAAACCATTATTTGTTCGTGTAGCTGAAAAAATGAACGAATGGGGCGAAGGTTTAGATACTCCTTGTGGTTATAACCAAGTTGGTGCAGTTGTAGGTGCTACTTATCCAGAAGAACAAAAAATCGTTCGTAGTCTAATTCCTAAAGCTTATTTCTTAGTTCCAGGTTACGGTGCTCAGGGTGCTACTGCAAAGGATATTGCTAATGCATTTAATGATGACGGTCTTGGAGCGATTGTAAACTCCTCTCGTGGTATTATGTGTGCATGGAAGAAAACTAACAATAACGGTACAGATTATCAAGAAGCTGCTCGTGCAGAAGCTATCCGTATGCGTGATGATATTGTAAGTGCAATCTAAGTAAAGATAAACCATATTATTAATTTTTTAATATAAACAAAGGAGTCCGATTATGAAAAAAGCATTTCTACTCCTCGCAGATGGCACACTGTTTGAAGGTACAGCGTGTGGATATGAAGGTAAATCAATCGGCGAGGTTGTATTTAATACTGGTATGGCAGGCTATCAGGAAGTATTAACTGACCCATCTTATTATGGTCAAATAGTTACTATGACATATCCGCTTGTTGGTAACTATGGCATAAACTTTGAAGATTATGAATCACATAAGAGTTGGGTTTCAGGTTTTATTATGCGTGAGATTTGTGAGTATCCATCAAACTGGCGTTGCAGACATACTCTTGATGACTATTTAAAAAGCCAGAAAGTAGTCGGACTACAAGGCATTGATACCCGAAAACTGACCAGAATTTTGAGAAATTCAGGTGTTATGAACGGTATTATTTATACCGAGGGTCATGAGCCAACCGAGCAAGATATTAACGAGATGAAACAATATATTGTAAAAGATGCTGTAAGCACTGTAACATGTAAACAGCCATCTATTTGCAAGGCTGAGGGTGAAACCAAATATAAAGTTGCACTTTTGGACTTTGGTGTTAAGTATAATATCGAGCGTGAGCTTCAAGCAAGAGGTTGTGAAGTTACTATTCTCCCTGGGGATACAAACCCAGATGAAATTATAAACGGTGGTTACGATGGTGTTATGCTTACAAATGGCCCTGGAGACCCAGCTGAAAACACTGAGATTATAAAAAATATCAAGGTTTTAGTTGAATCTAATATCCCTATGTTTGGTATTTGTTTAGGTCATCAGCTTATGGCTTTGTCAATCGGTGCTAAAACTGAAAAAATGCGTTTTGGTCATCGAGGAGTAAATCACCCTGTTAAGGATTTACAAATAGACAGAACTTATATAACCAGTCAAAACCATGGTTATGCAGTTGTAGCCGAAAGCGTAGACCCTAAAATTGCTACTGTTAGATATGTAAACTTAAATGATGGCTCGGTAGAAGGTCTGGATTATGTTAATTATCCTGTATTTACCGTTCAGTTCCACCCAGAAGTTTGCCCAGGTCCACAGGATACATCTTTCCTATTTGACCGCTTTTTAAGCAATATTAAAAATGGAGGAAACAAGTAAAATGCCTTTAAGAAGTGATATTAAAAAAGTAATGGTACTTGGTTCTGGCCCTATTGTAATCGGTCAGGCTGCTGAATTTGACTATGCAGGTACACAGGCTTGTAGAGCATTGCGTGAAGAAGGTTTGGAAGTTGTACTTGTAAACTCCAACCCTGCTACTATTATGACTGATAAAGCTATGGCAGATAAGGTTTATATTGAGCCTATGACCATAGAGGCTGTTAAAGAAATCATAAAAAAGGAACGTCCTGACTCTTTGCTCCCAAACCTTGGCGGTCAAACAGGCTTAAACCTTGCTATGGAGCTTTGCGAAGAAGGTTTTCTTGATGAAATGGGTGTAAAACTGCTTGGTGCAAACCCTACAACTATCGCAAAAGCTGAAGACCGTCAAATGTTTAAGGACACTATGGAGAAAATCGGTGAACCTGTTATTGCATCTAAAGTTGTGCATACAGTTGAAGATGCGGTTGCATTTACTGAAGAAATTGGTCTTCCTGTAATTATTCGTCCTGCTTATACCCTTGGTGGTACAGGTGGCGGCATTGCTTACACTTGGGACGAACTGCGTGAGATTGCAGCATCGGGTATTTTACATTCTCGTGTTGATGAAATTCTGGTCGAAAAGTGTATCACTGGCTGGAAAGAAGTAGAATATGAGGTAATGCGTGACGGTAAGGGTAACGCAATAACAATTTGTAACATGGAAAATGTTGACCCTGTTGGTGTTCATACTGGTGACTCAGTGGTTGTTGCTCCTTCTCAAACCCTTTGTGATAAAGAATATCAAATGCTAAGAACTTCTGCACTTAATATTATCACTGAGTTAGGTATTGAGGGCGGTTGTAATGTACAGTTTGCCCTCCACCCTACTTCATTTGAATATGCTGTAATTGAAGTTAACCCTCGTGTATCACGTTCCTCTGCCCTAGCATCTAAGGCAACTGGTTATCCAATCGCTAAGGTAACTGCAAAAATCGCTGTTGGTTATGGTCTCGATGAGATTATTAATGCGGTTACAGGTAAAACTTATGCTTGTTTTGAACCTACTATTGACTATATTGTAGCAAAGTTCCCACGTTGGCCATTTGATAAGTTTGTATATGCTGATAACTCTCTTGGCACTCAAATGAAGGCTACTGGTGAAGTTATGGCTATTGCCCCATCTTTTGAGCAAGCTATGATGAAGTCTGTTCGTGGTGCAGAAATTAAGCTTGATTCTCTCATTATGCCAAGACTTCAAAAGCTTTCTGATGATGAAATTAAAGAGCGAGTAGCAAAAACAAACGATGAACGTCTATTTGTTATCTGTGAAGCTTTCCGCAGAGATATTATGACCATTGAAGAAGTGTTTGATATCACAAAGATTGATACTTGGTTCTTACATGGCTTTATGAATATCGTAAATATGGAAAAAGAGCTTGCAAGCTGTGAGGCTTTAACCGAAGATATTTATTTAAGAGCTAAAAAGTTAGGTTTCCTTGATAAAACTATCGAGCAGATGAGCGGCAAACAAATCGGAGATTTAAAACGTCTACCTGTTTATAAAACAGTTGACACTTGTGCAGCTGAGTTTGATGCTGAAACACCTTACTACTACTCTACTTTTGACGATGAAACAGAGGTTAAACCATCAGATGGACGTAAAAAGGTGTTAGTTCTCGGTTCTGGACCTATTCGTATTGGTCAAGGTATCGAATTTGACTACTGTTCTGTTCACTCTGTATGGGCACTCAAGGAACTGGGTTGCGAAACAGTTATCATAAATAATAACCCAGAAACAGTTTCAACTGACTTTGATACAGCAGATAGACTTTACTTTGAGCCTCTAACTCCAGAAGATGTTGAGGGTGTTATAAATGCTGAAAAACCAGACGCAGCTATTGTACAGTTTGGCGGTCAAACAGCAATTAATCTTGCTGAACATGTAGAAAAACTAGGTATTCCTATTTTAGGCACTCCAGCTTGGTCTATTGATGCAGCTGAAGATAGAGAAAAATTTGATGTTATCCTTGAAAAATGTGGTATTCCTCGCCCTAAGGGTGATACAGTTATGACCGAAGATGAGGCAGTTGAAGTTGCAGAGCGTTTGGGTTATCCTGTACTTGTTCGTCCATCTTATGTACTTGGTGGTCAAGGCATGGAAATCGCATTCTCTGAAGATGATGTTCGTGAATTTATGAAGGTTATCACAAGAAATAAGGTTGAAAATCCTGTACTTGTTGATAAATATATGATGGGCAGAGAAATCGAAGTTGATGCTATCTGTGATGGCGATAATATACTAATCCCAGGTATTATGGAGCATTTTGAGCGTGCAGGCGTTCACTCTGGTGACTCTATCTCAATCTATCCTTCAATTAACATAGAGCAAAAACATAAAGACACCATAATTAAATATACTGAGTCTTTAGCTAAGAACCTTGCTGTACTTGGTCTGGTAAATATTCAGTTTGTTTTATATAATGATGAAGTTTATGTTATTGAGGTAAACCCACGTTCTTCTCGTACTGTGCCTTATATTTCAAAGGTTACAGGTGTACCTATGGTAGACCTTGCAACACGTTGTATGTTTGGCGAGAAGCTCAAAGATATGGGCTACGGTACTGGTCTATATAAGGAAAGCGATTACTATGCTGTAAAAGTTCCTGTATTCTCATTCCAGAAACTGCGTGACCTTGATACTCAACTTGGCCCAGAAATGAAATCTACTGGTGAGGTTCTTGGTGTATCTAAATCATTTAAAGAGGCACTCTTTAAGGGTCTTGTTGGTGCTGGTTATAAAATGCAAAAGAAAACTGGTGCAGTAGTAATTTCTGTCCGTCCTGCGGATAAACAAGAAGCTGTTTCTATTGCAAGCCGTTTTGAAGCTCTTGGATATGAGCTTTATGCAACAAGTGGTACTGCAAACACATTTAACCGTCACATGGTTGCTACTAATATGGTTTATAATGCATCAGAGCCAGATAAACACCCTAATATTCTGGATATGATACAAGAAGGTGCAGTAGATTATGTTGTTTCCACATCTGCAAAGGGACGTCACCCAGAACGTGCTAGTGTAAAAATTCGTCGTGCAGCAGTTGAACATTCTATACCATGTTTGACAGCTATTGATACAGCAAATGCACTTTTAAGTTGCTTAGAGTCTGGTATGAAAATAGAAAACTGTGAAATGATTGATATTAACACAATTAGATAAATATCAAAAAAGAGAGTTTCAAAGCTGAAACTCTCTTTCAGTTTGTGTATTTGTTCTAGTACCTGCAACAGCCCAAAAAGAAGAAATAGCAGGTGTTACACGTTTTAAAATCATGGTGCTAATTACACAAAGTAGAATATCTCCAGGTAATGGTAAAACAGCACAAGCTATTATCATATCCATAATATTTTTTCCGCTTTGTAAGTAGAAGTTAGTAATCCAAACATAATAAATTGTACCAAAGACAAAAACAAGAATAAGATTTAACATACTAGCCGTAAACCATTGCCACTTACCTGCTCCGAATTTTTCAACAAACCAACCAGCAGCATATGCCCCAACAGCAAACATAACTAGAAAACCAAAGGTAGGCTGAAATATGTAAACTATACCGCCTCCACCTGTAAAAATAGGTAAACCTAATAAACCTATAATTACATAAGCACCGATTGATGCTCCACCTAAGCGTTTGCCTAAAATTAACCCTGCTAAATTGGTGAACAAAAATTGTAGAGTTATAGGACAAAGTGGCATTGGAATTTTAAGAAAAGCTCCTGCGGCTGCAAGTGCTGTAAATAAAGAACAAAGAGTTAATTGTTTTGTTGATATTTTTTGCATAAGCATAACCCCCTTATCAAATATAGTAAACGGTTTTGCTTTTAATATCAACTATAAATTTAAAACAGGTTTACAATAATAAATTTATATACAAGTATTTTATATTGTGATACTATAAAACAAAAAGGAGTGTAAATTAAAATGACAGATTTTAATCTTGAATGTTGTGTTGATAGTGTAGAGTCAGCTATTGCAGCTGAAAAAGGCGGTGCAACTCGTTTAGAGTTATGTTCTAACTTGATTATAGGTGGTACTTCGCCAAGTATTTCCCTATTTAAACAGATAAAAAAATATGTCAATTTGCCTATCAGAGTGCTTCTTAGACCTCGCTTTGGCGATTTTTGTTATACTGATTATGAAATAGATATATTAAATGATGAAATAAATACATTTAAAAATTTAGGTGCAGATGGTATTGTTATAGGTTGTTTAAATCCAGATGGTGAATTAAATATAAAAGCTATGCAGAAATTTATATATTTAGCTGACAAATTACCAGTTACTTTACATAGAGCATTTGATGTATGTGTAAATCCTATGGATACATTAGAAATATGCAAACAGCTTGGAATAAGCACTATTTTAACATCAGGAGCAAAAAACTGTGCTTTAGATGGTAAAAGACTTATAAAACAGTTATGTGATTATGCAGAGAATATAGAAATTCTAGCAGGTGCAGGAATAAATTCTAAAACTATTGAATTATTACTTGATGAAATACCTAATCTTAAAAGTTTTCATATGTCTGGAAAAAAAGTCTTAGAAAGTCCTATGAAATATAGAAATAAAGATGTGTTTATGGGACTTAAAGGTATAAGTGAATATGAGATATGGCAAACAGATACAAAAGAAATACAGTTGGCTAGAGATATACTACAAAAAAGATGATTCTCTTTTAAAGTGAATCATCTTTTCTAAGCAATATTTGATTTAAAAGAGGACCTAAAAGTAAGGTAATACTTGTCATATATAGCCAAATCATCAAAATGATAATAGCACCAAGTGAGCCATAAAGTAAAGAATATCTAGCTATATTATTTACATAAAAAGAAAATGCCCACGAAATAACAAACCATGATACAAAAGAAAATAAAGCCCCTGGTAAAATTTGAGAAAATTTAAGTTTTACAGCTGGCATAAGTTTATTAACAAGTAATACAAATATAAAGATAATACATACAGCAATAGGCATTGATATGCTCGCAAGTGAGTCTGTTATATCATATGGGATTGGAAGCCACGTTCTTATAAAGCTAAGTGCCATTCTACTAAAAATAACGAGTAAAAGCGTACCTATAATTGAAAGTAAAAAACCGCAAGTAAATACAAATGACATTATCCATCTATATATTATAGTTTTATGGTCCTCTATATCATATATTTGATGAATTGTATACATCATAGACCTAACTGCTCTTGATAGAAAATAAAGTGTTAATAGTGTACCAACAAGCATTGGTCTTATACTTGGTTGGTTTGATATATAATCTATATATCCTTGAATCATAAGTTGTATACTTTCAGGTAGTAATTGAGTGAAAGTGTATATTGTTTCCTCAGATAGGTTTATTCTAGCTAGTGCAGCAGTTAAAAACATTAAGATAGGGCAAAATGAAAATAAAAGAAAATATGATAATTCAGCAGCAGATTGTGGTATGCCAAGTTTGAAATATTGTCTAACTACTCTGCGTACTATACCATTATGTCCAAATAACATTTACATTCCCCTTTTATAATAAATATGCTTATATTTTATCAGATTTCTTTGATATTTACAATTATTTTTCATTCTACACGGTTCGACTTGATTTTACATGTATATATTGATATACTAAATACGAACAAATGTTTGATGTAAAATAAAGGGTGAAAAGTATGTTAAACGCATCGCAAACCTGTTGCTTTTCAGGATATAGACCTGAAAAAGTTAAAGGTTGGGAATTGCCAAATGGTATTCCGCCTAAAGAAATTGAAAGTTCAATAGAAGAAGCTATAATAAGAGCATATAAAAGCGGTTATTTATTTTTTATAAGTGGAATGAGCAGAGGTTTTGACCTATGGGCAGCTGACAAAGTTATAAAACTCAAAGAGCTTTACCCGATAAAGCTCTTTTGTGCTATACCTTTTGACGAACAAAATTTATATTGGTCAGATGTTGTGAAAAAACAATATAATGATATTATATTAAAATCAGATTATGTTTATTCAATGTCGAGAAAATATACACCAGATTGTTTTTATGTTAGAAATAAATTTATGGTTGACGGAAGCTCAAGACTTATTTGCTGGTTTAATGGAACACAGGGTGGCACATCATTTACTCTTAGATGTGCTAAACGCAAAGGTCTTGAAATAGATAATTTATACGAGCAACAAATGATAACATATTAGTGTTTCCATATAATAGCTGAAATTGGTGGGTCATTTGGTCTGTTATGCCAAAATGATAATAACACACTGTATTTTTTATCATCAAGTGATTTTAAATACTCAAGTAGGCTATCTCGTTCATTATATCCATTTGCACCACCATAATATATAGATAAACTCATAACACCGCCTGTTTTAAGTAATAAGAGACCTGATTGTATTGCTGGAATAGATGTTTCTTCGGTTGTAAATATATTCGGATTTCCATTTGGAAGTCTGCCAAAATTAAAAACAATGCAGTCAACACTTTCATTATCAGCATAATTTAGCATGTTGCTATGACTATCAAGCACAGTTTCAAAGTTTTGAAATCCTTCTTTTTCAAGCCTTTCTTTTGTTTGAATTATTGCTTCTTTTTGTATATCAAATGCTAATACCTTGCCAGTTTTGCCTACAAGACGACAAAGAAGTTCTGTATCTCTCCCCTTACCTGCTGTTGCGTCTATGCAAAAATCCCCTGTTTTTACTACTCTGTTTAAAAAATCATGTGCTATACCAAGCGTATTAAGTCCCATAAAAAAACTCCATTATTATATATTTTATTATATTTTATCATATAATTGAAAATTTCTCTTGCTTTTTTGAAAAAAATACTTTATAATATATTTTGTTATATGCCGGTGTGATGAAATTGGTAGACGTAGTGGACTCAAAATCCACCGGTGGCGACACCGTACCGGTTCGAGTCCGGTCACCGGCACCATAAGTCAAACCCTAAGCTTTTAATGCTTAGGGTTTTTATTTGACCAGATTTTAATAAATAAATATGCTGAAAATAGTGCTATAATTGGATTTATAATCAAATAAAATGGCTTTATTAGATATACAGGTGTAATTAAGCATATATAGACCGCAATAACAAATATAATAATAGTTTTAATAATTTTGAACATCGTACCTCACCCCAACAAAACACATAACATAAAATTGCATAATATTTGTATAATAAAAACGTCGGAATTTCTTCCGACGTTTTTACTTTATAGATTTTCAATAAAACGCATTAAAATGGTTGCAACCTGTGCACGAGATGCATTGCCTAGTGGAGAGATAGTGCTATCACCCATGCCAGAAATTAAATTAGATGCAACAGCCCATTTAATAGGTTTTAAAGCATAATCATTTATGTTAGATACATCAGTAAATTCTGATAAATCAGATGTTTTATCAACTGAATAGCCTTTGTAAGATGCATAACGATATAGTATAGCTGCCATTTGCTCTCTTGTTATATTATCATTAGGTGCAAATGTTGTGGAGTTATAGCCTGTTACTATATTATTTTGCTTTGCCCAATAAATAGCATTTCCATAATAATCTGATGATTTTACATCTTTAAATGAGTTATCAATATTTACATCTGGCTCATTTTCCAAACGATACAGCACAGTTACAATCATACCTCGTGTTGTATTTGCATTAGGTGCAAATGTTGTACTGGACATACCAGACATAAGACTATTATCATATGCATATTTAACTGCATTATAATACCAATCTTTTTCACTTACATCTGTAAATGGTATAGAAGTTTCTGGTTTATCTGTATTAGAATTGTTACCAGAATTATTTGAGCTATTACTATTAGAGCCGCTATTATCACTAGAACCGTTATCAGTTGATGGTGTTTGTGTGTTTGTGTTATCCCAAGTCCCAGAGGTATTAGTACCATCTGTTACCTTCATATTAGTAGCACTTTTTATACTAAAACTTTCATCAGCAGAAATAGTTCCAAGTATAAGATTACCTGAAGTTGTTAACACATCGGTATTTGAAGTGATATATATAGTTACAGTAGAATTGTCAGTTTTACAATGAAACTCTATGCCAGCTTTACTAGCCAAATCATTATTTTCTAAAAAACTATAATTTTGATTTTTAGATAAATTAATAGTTACCTGTAAATTCTTAATATCATTTGAAATGTTATCAAAGATTACAGATTGTTGAGTGCTTTCATTAGCTGTAATGTTTAGGCTTGGCGTACCCGCTGCAAATGCAACGGGTATAGCCATAACTGCCATAACAGAACCAATAATTAATGAGCGAAATTTATTCATTAAATTCTCCTAAATTGTTTGTAAACTCAATTTGTGGAAGTGAATCTTGGTCAGGGAAACTGAGCCATAAGGTTTCACTTGTAAGTCTTTTGCTATCAGTGCTATCTGCGCTATCATTGCGATACATATTTAGCTTAATTTCTAATGGTAACTCATCGGTTACATTATCGGTCTTATTTAGAGCCTTTTCTGCTTCTAAATCAGGTACAAAGATAAAGAAACCATCACTTGTATCACTTACTGCACCATCTTCAGGGATTTCGGCAAACATTAGTGTATAACCGTTCATAGCACGCTTTATAGTTGTTACTTCTCCCGCTTCTGGTGTTGTATTATAAATTGCTTCAACCTCTACATGGTTATAAGCTGGGTCGCCACGATATGTACCGATAATAACCAGTGTACCTGCCTTTATTACATCATCAGCAGTATCGCCATACTTGTAATCATTTTTAAGAATACCCGCTGTTGAGCCTTCATAGAAATCAACTTTATCTCCTGGATAGTCTAAAAGCTCTACTGTTGCACCCTCGGAAATTCCTGTGATTTCCATAACTGATACATCATAAGTCCAGATACGAGTATCAGAATCATCAGTGTTTGGTTTGTTAAAGTAAATAATATTAGTATCAGATGTGATATTGGTATTTTTAGCTAATGTCCAACTATCATTTGATGCATTATCTTTTACATTAACTGTTATTTCACCAGAATTTGCACCTGTGATTTTTAGACCAGTAACAGGAACTGATGCACCATTTTTCATAGTAACAGTAATAGTACCGTTGTCACCAGTTGACATATCATATAGACTTGTATCTATTGTTTTATCGTAAGAGATACGGATTTCTTCAGATTTAACAGACTGACCAATATTACCAAGAATATCTACTGGAACAACACTATAAGCTAGATTGTTTGCAGCACCTAAATTATCTTCATATGTGCCAGTAGTTGTAAATCCGATTGTAACACCATTTCTAATAATTTCATAACCTTGGATAGTGTCTGCCTCAGTATTTGAAATAGTAAGTTTTACAATATTCTCATGAACGCTTGTATCAACTGAAGTTGTGCCAGTGTTAGCACTTACACCCTTAAGACGAGCATTTCTTGACTTATCATTTAGATACCAGATTGCACGTTCTTCATTGGCATAGGACTTAATTTGAGAAAGTGCATTTTCGCCAAGCTTCATACCCCAACGTGTGAAGAACTCGCTTAAATCACGATTGACAATTTCAGATGCAATAAGAGCTATTCTTTCATCTTTGGTATAACCTGAATACTCATTACTCTTAAGCTTTGTAAAGAACTTATTATAAAATGCAAGAGGATTTTCTGCATCATCATATGCAAGATGTAATTGCCAGTACATACCTAGCTGTACAAACACATCGTTTGCCATACCCTCTCTAGCCTGTGCAGTCTTTTCAAAAATCTTAACCCAACGGTTATCAGTTGTAAGACGGGTTGTATGAGTTGTCATATTTGAACCGTCCCAAGCTTGCATAGCCATAGAATAGATATTATTTGTTATTTCAGCATAGCCAATCTTATCCATATTATGACCAATTTCGTGAGCTATACCCCAACCGAACAAACCGTTTTCTGCTTGACCAGAAGTCATAGTTGTTGGTTTGCCTTGTACAAGTGGAGCACATGAACCATATTCTACACCAATGTGTTCACCTGCTGCATACATAAATGCACCTGCAAACATTCTCATATAACGAATGTTTTGACGGGTTTCCATTGGATACTGATAAGTTGCAAAGTCAGTATCTGCTGGTATAATACCTTGAACCATATTTGCAACAAACAGTTCTTCTTCCCATGCAAGTATATTTTGATACATATTTTCGGTCATGGTTTCTATGCTTGCAGTATTTAAAATAGAAGTTAAGTTATTATATGCACTAGATGTGCTTGCATTTGCTAGACCATTTAAAATCTGGTTAGCAGGCATGGATAATAAAACGCTTGGAGTTGCAATTTCAGTTGAATTTCTAATTGATACTGGTAAATCAGAAGAGCTTACGCCAATGTTGTTAACATAGCTTTGTAGCTCTGTTATATAGGCAGAAATTACAGTTTTTCTTTCCTCGACACTCATGTTGTACCAATTTGATAAATCAAGAATTGGAGTTTTAAACACTTCATTGCTATTGCCACGAACATGAATTTTAATGTTATCTGCATTTTCACCAGAATAAGTTAGATATAATGCACCACCTCTTGTAGCTGACAAACTGCCGATTTTAGGAACGGTAATATAGTTTCTACCGTTTTCTAATTTGATAGGACTACCCTTCCATACGCCAGACTCACCATAATACTGAGTAGGTATAATATAAACACTTTCTCCTTCTGGAATTTCTGCATAAATAGCTATATTGGAATTTGCTTTTGCAGTAATACCTATTGGCTGTAAAGCACTAGCGGATTGACCAAATTTAGTATTATCGTTGCTAGCTGAGCGAGAAACAAAATCATTTTTAATAACCCCTAAATCTGGAGCTTCGGTTAATAGTGATTTAGCAAGATTTATTTCATCTCTTAATCGCTCAATATCCATATAGTAACTGCTTGTTGCATTTAATTTTGTTTCTAAAGCCTCAATGTCATCAAGCTGTATATTTGATTTCAGACTTGTAAACGCATTATCTTCAAATAGATTTGCAATATCATCTGCAAGTGTAGAGCTTTTATAAAATGCCATTTCAGAAATACTTACACGAGCACCGCCACCCTCTACTTCTGCAAGTGAGACAGTAAGAGTTTTAATGTTTTTAGCTTGTGGAAAAGTTAAAATAACATAATTATCACTTGTTAATCTAGCAGAGCGGCTTCTAACTTCGCTTACAATGTTGCCATCAGCATCACGAGCGACAATATCATATGTTTTAATAACATTTTTATGTTTGTCAGCTAGATAAGGAACAAGAATAGCGTAATTCATATCTTGTGGAGTATCAAATGTGTAAGTAAATGAGCTGTCTAACCACCAATCTGCTGCAACCCAATAAGTATTAACATCATTATCAATAACTGCATTTACATTAAAATTAGGGCAAAGATTTTTGTCAACATTATTTGCATTACCCATTTTAACTGATGTTATATTGGTTATTCTATCCTCGGTTGGAAGTTTAGGCATTTCAAAGCCTTCTTTTTTAGGTGTACCAGTTGCTATATCTGAGTATTCACCATAACCAGCCTTGTTACCCGCTTTGATAGCGATTTCATATGTTACATCATTTGTAAGTCCAGTGATAACTGTGCTTGTAGATGCTATATCATTGCCAAACTTTATAAATTCAGTTGAGCCTTGTTTGCGATAGTAAACTCGGTAAGATAAAGCATTTTTGGCTTTTCCCCAACTTATACGAAGTGAACTATCTGCTGGTGTAATTTGAATATTTGATGGTTTACCAGGAATTTCAAAAGAAATAGGAGTGGCAGAAACAATAGCAGATTCTGTACCAGTCCAATCACCATTTGTTGCAGCAACTTTAAAGTAATAGGTTGTATCATTTTCTAAACCTGATATTGTAGCGTTGTTGATGCCCACAGAAATTGTATTATTTAACGGACTATCATCTTTGCTTAATGAGTTCTTATCAGTGCTATAAGTAATTTTATAGCCTGTTACATTGTTTACAGAACTCCAACTAAGCTTTACTGATTTGTCTTCTGCTAGAGCTGAAAGATTCTTAATTTTTGATGTGTCCTCAGTATTTATATTTACATCTTTTAAGAACTGAACTTGTGATACTGCTGCATAACCAACATCACCTTCAACCTTAGTAACTTTAATAGTAACTTTCTTAACAGCTACCTTTTGACCTAAATTAATTGTTATTACATTATCAATAGCTGCTCTTGCTAATCTAGTAGTAGCTTGTGAAAAAGGAACTTCGGTGGTTTCGCCATTTACAAGCTCAACTACTGCTGTGCCCTCTTTAATAGCACCATCTGTTGCAGGACTTGTAATTTTAATTTCTTGAAGCTCAACGCCTGAATCTGATAATGTAACAGGAATTGCAATATCTGATGAATCATCACTTGCTTTGATATTAACAGCAGTTTGGTTTTGGTTAGAAAATATATCTGCAATGTTTTGACCATCATCAGTTTTAATAGCTGAGGTATCAACATTAACATTTGATATTAGATATGTATCATTAATTATTGTGTCAGCGGTAACATTTTTATTTCTATTTATATAAGATAAATCTGTAATATCAATTTTGTTGTCGCCATCTAAATCAAACTTGACTATATCAGCTTCCTTTTGACTGCCAAGTACATTTTGCATTGCAATTTGGTCATCTAAATCTACAATACCATTATTGTCAAAATCACCAAGAGCAAATGTTCCATCATCTGTGCTTACTACAATATGTTTAGAATAGTCTGTTAAATTAATAGGTTTAGATATATTGGTATAACCATCACCAGTTAAAGAAAAATCGTATTCCCCAAGCTCAAGACCAGATAAAACCACGTTGTATGAACCAAATTGACTATCTGATACTTCAAGTGGTAATACTGAAACTTGCTCAGATGATAATAGCGTGTTGGTTATTTTACCATCTGCAAGATTAATTGTGCTAGAAGTTGAGCCTTTTGTTAAAGTAAGCTTAATATTTCTGCTTATTACTTCAGCCTTTGTTTGTGGAAGTGCAAAATTTATTGTAAGTGCAATCTCACCTTTTGTATTAGTTGATTTGATAATCTGTGTATTTTGAGCATCTGTTGCGTATGCATTAGGAATAGCATAAGTACAAACACTGCTTGTTATTGCCAAGCTCAAAACACCAGAGATGAACTGTTTAGAATTCATATTTAAAACCTCTGTATTTAGTAATTTGCCATAAATAATATAAATAAAAAATTCTCAGATGTCAACAAAATATATAAAAATATTACATGGAAAAACGACGAAATTTTAACTAAAAATTATGTATTTTATAGGTATTTTTCTAGTAAAAAATAGTTTTGTTTATTATAATTCACAAATGTAAAGGTTGTAGCATTTCGTAAAACACTGATAAAAGTTATAAAAAATTATTATTATAATAAAAATATGCACATGATATTTAACTAATAATATGATATTATATATAAAAGCTTATATGTAAGTAGGTGCAATATGACACACAAAAATTTAGAAATAATGATTAAAAATTGTAAATTATTTAATAACATGTCAAAGGAACAAGTAACAAGTTTAATAGGTTGCAGTAGAGCAATCTTAAGACAATATAAAAAAGGAAGTACTATTTTTGCTCAAGGAGATGAACCTGAGTTTATAAATATATTATTAGATGGCAAGGTTATAGTTTCAAATAATACAGTTAATGGAAATGAACATATAATAAGCATGTTTAGTAATGTGGGAGATATGTTTGGTGAGGTATTTTTATTCTCATTTAATAGATTGTATGAAAACTCTGCATATGCTCAAAAAGACTGTGACATATTATGTATACCTAAACGCTTTTTATATTCACCTTGTCATAACTCATGTAAACAACATAATCAAGTTATAGCTAATATGCTTTCTATTTTGGCAGACAAAGCATATTTTTTAAATAAAAGAGTTCAAATTCTATCATGCAACTCTTTAAGAGGTAAATTAATAAAGTTTATTTTTGAGTACAATAATAACAATATTGCTAAAATACCATTTGGTCGTGAACAATTAGCAGCTTTTTTAGGGTCTACTCGCCCATCTGTTTCCCGTGAGCTTATGAAGATGCAATCAGATGGAATTATTGAAATTAACAAAAATGTTATAAAAATATTAGATTCAAAAATTTTTGATGAAATTAAGTAAAAATTAAAAAAACGTAACATATGTTACGGAAATCATAAAATTTAAATGATATACTTAGCTCATCAAGAAAACAATAAATTAATTCAAATGAGGTTTGAACAATGGAAAATAAAATGTTTTGTTATCAATGTCAAGAAACAGCTGGCTGCAAGGGTTGTACACAATCAGGCGTTTGCGGTAAAAAACCAGATGTTGCAGCTATGCAAGACCTACTTGTTTATGTGACAAAGGGACTTTCAGCAATTACTGTTAAACTTCGTGAGCAAGGTGAGGTCATTTCAAAAGAAATCAATCATTTAATCACACTTAACCTTTTTATCACAATTACAAATGCAAATTTTGATAAAGAAGCAATTATCACTCGTATTGAAAAGACATTAAATGTAAGCAAAGAACTTTTAAATAAGGTTGAAGATAAGGCTTCCCTGCCAAAGGCAGCTACTTGGGACGGCGATGGAAACTGGGAGGAAATTGCTAAGACAGTTGGTGTGCTTTCTACTGAAAATGAAGATATTCGTTCACTGCGTGAGCTTATCACCTATGGTTTAAAGGGTCTTTCAGCATATTCAAAACATGCAAATGCACTTTTAAAGGATAATGAAGAGGTTGATGCTTTCTTACAAAAGGCACTTGCAGCAACACTTGATGATTCTAAGACAGTTGATGAACTTATCGCATTGACTCTGGAAACTGGTAAATTTGGTGTTGATGGTATGCAGCTGCTTGATAGTGCAAATACAGGTGCATATGGCAACCCAGAAATCACAAAGGTAAATATCGGTGTTAGAAATAACCCTGCAATTCTTGTTTCTGGTCATGATTTAAGAGATTTAGAAATGCTACTTGAGCAGACCAAAGGAACAGGTGTTGATGTATATACTCATTCTGAAATGCTACCTGCTCACTACTACCCTGCATTTAAGAAATATGATAA
>DXIE01000022.1 GCA_019113005.1 Candidatus Butyricicoccus avistercoris
GCAATTCGACTTATTTCAGTATGATTTTTCGGTTTGGAAAAGGATGAAAAAATCAGACTGAAAACCTCAAAACCCTTGATCCTACGGGGCTTTTCCGGTTTGTCGTAATTATACCGTAAGGGCACAGCCACGCATCTATGCTAATTGAAATGGGTTACTCTCCCCTTTTAATTGCAGAACGACTTGGACATGAAAACGTTAAAACCACATTACAAACATACAGTCATTTATATCCTAACAAACAAGAAGAATTAGCTTCAGCAATAGATGAATTAAAAAAGTGCTACGATTCTGCTACGCAATAAAATTCGTAGCATAAAAAATAAACCGTATGACGTATTTAGAACGCAAATTCTAATTAAATCATACGGTTTTTAAATTTAATTTTGGGTTTTAAAATCTATTACTTAACGCTGAAAGAATTGCAGTCTACACACTGGCATTGTGTTGGGTTTTTCTCATGTGTTCCGATTGATACGGTGTTTAATGAGCAATAACCGCTCGCACAATGGTTTGCACACTGATTTACACTACAACGAATTGCTTTGTTTTCCATAATAAAAAACCTCCTTTAATGTTGTATACTTATAATGCCCCGTTTTAAAATTTATATTCAGGATATAATAAATTTACACTTGACTTATTTAAATAAAAAGTGTATTATACAGATAGGAATTATTATCATTCTAATTTACAAATCTAGGAGGAATTTTATCATGGCTAATTTAAAAGGCTCTAAGACCGAAGCAAACCTACTCGCTGCTTTCGCAGGTGAATCACAAGCTCGCAATAAATACACTTATTATGCATCTAAAGCAAAGAAGGACGGCTATGTACAAATTGCCTCTATCTTTGAAGAAACCGCTAAGAATGAACAAGAACACGCTAAGATTTGGTTTAAGTTACTACATGATGGCGGTATCCCATCTACCATTGAAAACCTAAAAGACGCTGCTGCTGGCGAAAACTATGAATGGACTGATATGTACGCTACTTTCGCTAAGGAAGCTCGTGAGGAAGGTTTTGACCACATTGCTTTCCTATTTGATGAAGTTGGCAAAATCGAAAAGGAACACGAGGAGCGTTATCGCAAACTGCTTGCAAATGTTGAAGATGGCATTGTATTCTCCAGAGATGGCGATATGATTTGGCATTGCTCTAACTGCGGTCATATTCATGTAGGTCAAAAGGCTCCTGAAGTTTGCCCTGTTTGTGCTCACCCACAGGCTTATTTCCAGTTAAAAGCTGAAAACTATTAATAAAATAAACAATATGCCACTTGATTTTTACAAATCAAGTGGCTTTTTATATCTTGTCATAATATGTTATTTTGTTTATAATTATATTGAATAAAAAATAATTTAGCAGGTGAAAAAATGGCAAAATACAAAATTTTAGCTCTTGACCTTGATGGTACTCTACTTAACAAAGAAAGTGTACTTCCAGAGGAGAATAAAATCGCTGTAAGACAAGCTCAGCAAGCAGGTGTGCAAATTGTATTATGCACAGGCAGAAACCCAATAGAAGCTAAAATGTTTTCCGATGACCTTTTAGCTCCAGCTGATTGGCTTGTAACATCAAATGGTGCATATATCTGCAAGCCTGATTTAACTCAAAATATCTTTGCTCAATATCTATCAAATGATGATTGCAAATTACTTTTAGACATTTGTAAAGAATATGATACTGACCCTTGTCTCTATACTGATTCACAGCTTTTTTATGGCAATGCATTTAGGCGTTTCTTTAGAGAGTTAAATATCCGCAGAAATATGAACCCTGATACAAAACGAAATCATTCATCATTTATAGAAACCGACGAAGAATGGGAAAACCTTTTAAAAACAAGCGAAAAGCCATTTATTAAATCAATTTTATACCATGATAACCCAAATTCAGTTGACAAAATAATTGAAAATTTAGATGCAACTGGTCGTTTTGAGCTTGCACCTTCCGTATTATTCGGCGGACTTATGAAAAATGTTGAAATAAACTGTAAAGGTGTACATAAAGGAAATGGATTAAAGCAACTTACCAAACATCTTGGTTATACAATGAATGATGTAATGGCTATGGGTGACAGCGACAATGATTTAACTATGCTTGAAATGAGTGGTCTTTCCATTGCAATGGGAAATGCAGAAGACCATATAAAAGAAGTTGCAGACGAATGTACACTAACAAATATTGAATTTGGTGTCGCTCATTCAATAAAAAGGCATCTACTATAAAAATCAAAAATCACCGATTTAATACTAAAATCGGTGATTTTTTGTTCTAGTGAATAAATATACCAGTACAGAAAAGTGGAATTTCACCATTCCATCGTACATCTATTTTTAATACTCCTACTCTTCTTATGCCGTCTACATCAACATCGTAAGCAAACTCTAAGTGTTTTTGTTTATTTTCGAGCAAATATTGCCATTTGTTTAAGAACTCATTTCTTTTATCATCTGATAAAACTACCGACCATGTTTCTATGAGTCCACACACCATATTGCTTTTTGTTTTGAGTATATCTCTTAAGTTATCTGATAAATAATATATATTACCTTGTAAATCGCCTACAAATGCACTTAGACCAAAACTAGATTGCATAATAGCTTTAAAAAATGCCTCAGAATGAAAACTATGCTGTTGCATAAAATACTCATGTACGCCTACTAGCGGTATTTCTCTGCGTAAATCATCATGTTTATTACATTTACTACGCTTTTCGTTATAATATCTGCGTTTTTCCTCATACATAAGCTGGTCTGCCTGTACTATAAGGTTTTCTATTTTTTCATCACAAACCTGTTTCCAAATTTGACCAAGTGCTATTTTGGCATTACTATGTTCCATATCATTTTTAATTGATGAAATTCTTTGTTTAAAATCCTCAAGAGTTATGGAGCTACATATAACAACAAACTCATCTCCACCTATACGGAATATATCTTTTTTATCAAAATATCTGCAAAGATGGTCATAAGAACCTAAGAGTAATTTATCCCCTTCTAAATGCCCTTGAGTATCATTTACACTTTTAAGTTCCATTACATCGCCATATATAATGCCTATGCTTTTGGTTAAATCTACATCGGATATAGCACGTTCCATTGCATAACGATTGCCTGCACCTGTCAATCTATCATAATAGCTTATGTTAACAAGTTTATTAAATAGTTCTCGTCTGTTTATTATAGAAACAATGAAACTTGCCATAACATTGAGCATAGTCATAATATACTTTAAGTTACTAACAGGTGGATTATCTATGCCATAAAATCCTATAATCTTTTTTTGATAGACCAGAGGACATACAACAAGGCTCACTATATCTTGTGGCTTTAGTATATTATAAACATCTGGACTTATTTCTTTTATATCTTCAAGATTTTCAATAATAACGCTTTTATTTTGTCTAAACTGTATATACCAATCTTCGAGTTCTTTTTCAGGTATATTCTCTAAGCTTTCTATTTGTACACTTACACCATTTGCACACCATTCGTATGTATTAGCAACGAATTTAGGAGATGTTTCTTCAAATATATATGCTCTTTCACCCTTAAAAGCTTTACCTAGATACTCAAGTAACACCATTATTGACTTATCTGGAGTTTCTTCTGCAAGTGCCATCTTTATTCCTTCATTTATAATAATCTCATTATTAACGAAGGATTCAATAAGCTGCTTTTGATGCTCCTGTGTAGTCATGTCTATTGCTATTTCCATTCTACATCTTCTGTTATTTTCAATGAAAATAGTATCTTTTAAAGCAAATTTAGTGTCAATAACAGGATTATAATATGTCCATTCATAGAATTCACCAACTTTTATTCTGTCATTGGTACACATTTCACATGGCGAATTGCAACCTTGAAGTAAGCTATAACACTTTCTTTTTTTAAGCTCATCAATTGATATATTTCCAAATATTTCACGAGCTTTACGATTCATATATATAAGATCGTATGTATCAGCATCTGAAACATATACAATCTCATTTAGATTTTCGTAAACCTCCCACATTTTTTCTATCATATGGCCCTTCTTCTCCTGTACTAAATTGTCATACTACACCCATTATATCATAGTTATGGTTACATTTCTATTAATTTTACACAATATATAAAAAAATAACTTACATAAATAAACTAAAATTACCATTAATATGTGAATTTACTACATATTTTGCTTCATATCAATTTTTATCTATTGACAATTTATAAATTTAGTATTATTATAAATAAAAATAGTTATTATTTGCGTTCTATTAGGAGATGAAAATATATGAATATTAAAGGTAGTCAAACCGAAAAAAATCTGTTAGCAGCATTTAGCGGAGAATCTATGGCAAGAAATAAATATCTATTTTTTGCTGAACAGGCTCGCAAGGAAGGAAACACCGAAGTTGCAGATTTGTTCGAGCGTATGGCTCAAAACGAAGGTATCCACGGAAAAATGCTTTTCCAGCGTTTAAACGGTGTTAAGGATTCAGCAACCAATCTACAAAGTGCTATTGCAGGTGAATATGGCGAGTGGACTTCTATGTATCCAGATTTTGCAAAAAAAGCTCGTGAGGAAGGTTTCGAAGAAATTGCAATGCTTTTTGATAATATTGCAAAAATCGAAAAAGACCATGAATTTAGATTTATGACCGCACTTTCTAAGCTTTATGCAAAGGACAAGACTCCTATTGAGGAAGCTCCTAAAAAAGAAAGAACTGTAACTGCTACTGGTTATCGTTGTGTTTTCTGTGGTGCTATATTTGAAGAACGTCCGGATGTTTGTAGTGTATGTGAAGCTATCGGCTCATTTGAAAAAACTACATATCAAAAAACTATCTCTGAATAAAAAATTAAACGTGCCATTTTTATGGCACGTTTTTTTATACTTTCTTTTTATAGAAAATTGCAATTATTAATCCTATAAATAACACTATACATGAAATTCCTAAAACTAAATACGCATTATTATTTGTATCATTAGTCACCTCAGCTTGAAAACGATTTGGCATCATTTGTGGTCTGTTTATGTTTTCGCTTTGAGCTTGTGAAGTTTGAGCCTCACCACTTTGTTCTTGTGTTGCTATCTAACTTGTCTCATTTGTGGCTGTTTGTTGCTGATTTTGACCTCTAAAGCCAGCACCTTTACCAAAACCCATATTATCACCATGCATAGTACCCATATCAGATATACTTATAGATGAGGCATCAATCAAACTAGCTTGCTTTTCACGTTGCCCATCAGTTGTTGATGGAATTGTACCATTTAACTGACCATTTACACTCTCTGCTCTTAGCAAGCAAAACTGTTTTAATGTTTCTATACCTGTTTCAAACTCCTCATATGTGCAAAATTTTGTTGTGTCTTGCTCTACATAAGGTGCAATAAGCGTTTTTGTATCATCTATCATCTGTTCAAAATACCCGCTATCAAAATAATCAGAAATAAACTGGGCAAAATAAGAATGATAAAGTTCTGTATAGGTTTCATCTGCAAAAATCCATGCAAGCATAGGTCTAGATTCAATTATATTACTGCCCTCATTTAACTGTTTTAAGGCATCAATAAGACGGTCTTTATCACTATCTGTTATATCAGTTTTAGCATTATCAAATATATTAGAATAGCTGTCATATGAGTCATCTGTATATATAAGTGATACATCATCACTGCCCATTGACCTTCCGCCACCTCTATTCATCTGATTTTGTGGCATTTCTGGTTTTTCGCCTTGCTCTGCCTGTGCATTGGTTGGCATCTCTGGTGTTTCACCTTGTTCTGTCTGTGCATTGGTTGGCATCTCTGGTATTTCGCCTTGCTCTGGTTGTATATTGGCTGGTATCTCTGGCATTTCGCCTCGCTGTGCTTGCATATCAGCAGGCTTTTCGCCTCCGCCACCCATATTACCAGTGCTATCAGGCTTATATAGCTCGCCATAATCACTTCCATAGTTTCTCTCTAGGAATGATTCTTCTACATCTTCAACAGCTAAATAAAGTCCCCAATTCTCACCATTGACTGTGATATTTACAAAACTACAAAGTGGGGCATCTACTCCAAAATAACCCATCATCTGATAAGTTAAATAATCTTTCATATATGTGTTATCTTGTATTATATTATTTAAACACAGCTTATCTAAACCATTATAATTTATACTGCTGTCGTAATGGTCAAATTCAATTTTAAAGCTGTATCTATCATTTCCATAGTTTGCAACCTGTGTAAGTGAAGTGTTTCCCTTTGCTCTAATCGCTACATTAGAAAGCACCTGACCATCTATTTCAACCGAACAAACCTCATATTCTTCATTTATACATGTGTCAAGAAAACCTTGCCAATCGTCCATTTCTATATTTATTGTGTGCACTTTTGAAGTGTCAAAAAGCGTAGTTTCATATTCCTTGACATTGCTTGTCGGTTTAATGCCAAATTGCTCTGCGTTCATAAATAAAGCTGTAACAATTATGGCAATTAAAGCGATAATCACACAGATTTTATTTATATTTTTACTTGTTGACATAATATTAACCCATATATTCTCCGTTATAACTTACAAGTACAGCACTATTTACACCCTGCATATTTGCAAGCACATTTATAAAGTCTGTGTTATCACCTTTCATACGAATTTCAATATTTAACTCTATCATATCTTTTTGAGCGGTTTTGCTTTTTACTACAAAACGCTGAACCTGATTTTTAAGAAATTCAATTGCATTTACTTCACTTTCATGGTTATCACAGCGAATTACAACCATATAAGGGTTATAATATGCTTTTTTATTAGCAAATACAAGTATAATAAGACCTATAACAACACTGCCAAACACAGCAAGCGGAATAAGACCTGCTGCAAGCACAATACCCGCTGCGATTGACCAAAATAAAAATGCAATATCCAGAGGTTCTTTGATTGCGGTACGAAAACGTACAATGGACAATGCACCAACCATACCAAGTGACAGCACAATGTTAGATGTTACCGCTAAAATTACAAGTGTTGTTATCATTGTAAGGGCTACTAATGTAACACCAAAATTTGAGGAATACATGACACCTGCAAATGTCTTTTTATATATTAAAAAAATAAACATACCTATACCAAAGGCAAGTAAAAGTGCTAAAACCATATCAAAAACCGATACACTTGTAACATTTTCTAAAAAGCTTGATTTAAATATATCCTGAAACGTCATAAAAAATTTTATCTCCTTACTTAACCATAAATTCTACAAGCTGCATATTTTGAAAAAGCGGTTGTTCTTTTGCCATGGAGCTGAACAATATCTCTTATCATAGCGGGCAAAAATTCGTCCCATTTAACCTCTAAAACCGCACCTGTATTAGCAGGAATTGTAACTCGGTCTGGGTCTAAAAAATCTGTACTGTTTAAGCCTGTTCTTATCTCATAATCAAGTGTCACTCTCACATTGCCTGCTGGATATACAAAAGGCTCTCTGACATAATCAACTATTGTCTTAGGTTTTAAACCTTGGCTTTTAGTTTTAAACATAAATTCATTTAAAAGCTCTGATTTAGAGTTAATTTCATCACCATTTAAAATAGCCTTTACTTGCTCATCTGATAATTTTACCTGCTCTTTACAGCAAAGACCATTTATTTTACTTTTTTTCTCAAGTGATACATGATTAATGTTGTCATTATAATATCTAAGTCTAAACTTTTCACGCTTATTTACACCATTTATCTTTTCAAGCAGTGCTTTATCTTGCAAGTTATCAAAATATAAACTTCTGACCAGATATTTTCCATTTTTAGCATGAATATCATTTGACATAATAGCTTTTAATCTATTTCTAAGCACAATTACATCTAAAAAATCAATCTCATGCTTCCATTCATGTCTAAATTTCATAATTTTTTTACTCCTTTCGTTGTTGTTTTTAATTTCGTATGTATTATATACACTCAACCTTAAATGTAACTTAGAATTTTACAAGATACACACAAACGTCATACATAAAACAAAAAGACCACACAAAAACCTGTGTAGTCTTTTACTAAAAAATAATTTTAAAACATATTTTATTGTTATTTATATAATTTACAGTTATTTTTCCATTTTGTGCATTTACAATAGCCTTAGCCACCGAAAGCCCTATACCATAACCACCTGTTTTTTGTGTTCTTGCCTTATCTGCACGATAAAATCTATCAAAAAGCTTTTCTGGATTTATATATGGCAAGGTTTCACATGTATTTTGCAAATCTATTATTATATTTTTATCACTCTTTGTAAGTGATAGTGATATCAAACCATTTTCATCTGTATATTTTACAGCATTATCAAGTAATATCGAAAACAACTGTCTGATGTTTTCACTATTTGCATTTAATATGATATCAGACTCTATTTTAGTTTCAAATGCTATATTTTTTAATGCCATAGACTCTAAAAAACTGTCTGATACCTCTAAAGCCATATCACTTAATGAAAATTTTTGACAAACTACGCTTTCAGCTATCGGACAAATTGCCTTTTTAGATAAAATAATAACAAGTGTTAGCATAAGCAACCAACATATTAAACCCAAAGCACCTGAAAGCAATAGCACTCTTAAATATGATATAATTTCCGCTGAAGTATCAAGGAAAACAATAATTTTTTTATAATCATTCTGTCTTACTTCATATCTAAACTTGCTTACTCTACCATTTATATCATCTATATTTTGTGCAAACTTCTGTGCTTCATTTTCATCTACTGATGGTATCCGACTTACATCTATATTTATAATCTTATTATTTTTATCGTATGTTACAATAAAAAAATTAGCTGACATAAACGCATCTTCTTTTGGTCTTTGAAAGAAAATAGGTTCTTGTTTTGGCTCTACAGGAATATTATATATTCCAAATTCTCTATCTGCAATCATGGATAGATTTCTCTGTACATCTCCACTCACAAGCAATATATTAGCTATATTTATAGCACCAAGCAAGAACAAAAGCAAAACAGATACCGCTATCATTGCAGTGAAAATAAATTTCTTTTGCAATGATTTAATCATTTTCTATGACCTCCAAAGAGTAATCAGTGTTTCGTTTGGCAATAATTTGTACATTTGAATTCATAGAGCTTAAACGCTTTCTAAGATATGAAATATATACCCATACTATACCGATTTGTGCATCTGTATCATATCCCCAGATTTTAGTTAAAATATCCTCAGATGAGATGTAAATGCCTTTGTTTATCATCAAAAGCTCCATAATCTGATATTCTAACTTAGGAAGTAATATACTGTTATTATTCACACTCATAGTATGACTTTGCATATTAAGCGAAATATTGCCAAGACTTAAAATATCAGGCACAAATTCCTCTCTACGCCTTAGCATAGCTCTGACTCTGGCTATTAGTTCACCCATAGCAAAAGGCTTAGGAAAATAATCATCTGCACCCATATTAAGACCTTCTATTCTGTCACTAACATCTGCTTTTGCACTCAAAAGCAATATTGGTGTTTTAATACCTAGTTTTCTAAGCTCACAAAGCACATCAAGCCCGCTCATTTTAGGCATCATTATGTCAAGTGTTATGCCATCATAATGACCTGTTTTAGCATATTCTAGTGCATCTAAACCATCATAAACAGCATCGACTGAATATTTATGAAACTCCAGTATATCGACAACAGCTTCTGACATACTTATTTCATCTTCAGCATATAGCAATTTCATAATTTAAACTTTCCCTTAATAAAAAATTTAAATATTTTCTATGGCATATCTGCCTTTATGGGATTTTTTAACGCCATATAAAACTTTATCAGCTTTTTTATAAAGTTCGGTAAATGAGTTTAACCCACTTGTACAAATACCACCAAACGACACACTAGAATTACTTTCTGGATAATTTTCTTTAATCATCTCAGCATATTCATTTATAACACGCTTAATTTTTTCCTCTATTGGTGATATATTTGGACAATCCGCAATAAAAACAGCAAATTCATCTCCGCCTATTCTGCAAACTGTATCAGTTTTTCTAAATGAATCGTTTAGTTTACTAGCTATAAACTGAAGTGCCTTATCACCTTCTGCATGACCATATATATCATTTAACATTTTAAAGTTATCTAAATCAACCATCATAAATACATATTTTTCTGATGATGTGCGAAGTGCTTCAGCAATGCGGCTTTCAGCCCCTTTTCTATTGTATATACCAGTAAGATTGTCTTTTGTATTTTCATCAATAAGACATTGTGTCGTTCTGACTTGGTCTGACACATCAACAATCATGCTTATTATAGCATCTCTGCCATCTTGTGCAACTGTTTTCCTGCCAATATCATAAACCCAAATATATCCTCCATCTTTTGTTTTCATACGATATTGAACTTTATATTGATTGCTCTTAGAAAACGAGTCATCTATCACATTTATTACCATTTGACGGTCATCTTCATTTATAGAATTTATAATAAGTCCATCTATATCTTTGAAAAACTCATCATATGAACTATATCCTGCCATTTCGAGCATATTGTCATTTATTATATAAAGAGGGAAGCCTTCCTCGATATATCCGCCTATAATACCCCCTGGTAACATCTGACAAAAGATTTCCCAAAGCTCATGTTTAGCTTCTTTATCCAGACTTTTTATTTTTTCCGATGCAAATTTAAGCGGGAAAAATTCACCTTCTTCCTGATAAGTGCTTGCATCTGACATATGAGCTGACTGAATAAGCATTTTGCCATTTTCATTGCAAACACAACCAGTAAATCTTGTAATATAGTGCACTTCATTTCCGTCTGGCATTTGTACAATAAGCTTCATATTGCAAAAACAATCAAAACAGCCATCTACTTTACTTTTTTCATGATAATCTTTAATTTCATATTTTATAGACATAGGCAAGGATTCTATTTCTTGTGCAATCAGTTTAGAAAATTCTTTTTTCCCTATTGCTATTTCACCAGCACCTGTACCAATACTATAAATATCATCAGAAACAATAGATAATACTTTATTAATATCTCTTTCATTTAAATAATATGTAAAAAACTCAACTATTGTATTATATGCCGTAGTATTACTCATTTTGTTTCCTTTCTTTCATATATTTTTCACCAAACTCTTTTGCATTTATAGGTCTGCTATAATAATAGCCCTGACCAAAATCACACCCAAGCTCTTTTATCATTTGTTCATTTTCTTTTGTTTCAACGCCCTCCACAACAGTATACATATTCATTTTTTTAGCAAGTGCTATTATTTGTCCCATTATAATTTTTTGTCTATGTCCATTTGTTTCAGAGGCTATCATCAAAAAGTTTTTATCAATTTTGAGTTCATCTATATCCAAATTTCCCAATGTATTTAGTGATGAATAACCACTTCCAAAATCGTCCATAGATATTTTAAAGCCATATTTTTTCAACCTAGCTATTTTATCGTTTATATCATTTACATTATTAAGTGCTAAACCCTCTAAAATTTCGATTGTTATTAAACTTGGCTCAATATTATGTTTTTGAGTTATATAACATAGATGCTCAACATATTTTTCCTCATAAAACAGAAGTTTAGACTGATTTACAGCTATATTTATAGGCTTATAGCCTTTATCAATCCAATTTCTAAGCTGTTTACAAGCCTCATCAACCATATAGAGGTCTAACTTTGTACAAAAACCATTTTCCTCAAACAGCGGTATAAACTGGTCAGGAAAAATCATTTTATTATCATTTGTTATCCAACGAACTAATGCCTCTGCACCGTATAAATCGCCATTTTTTAGATTAATTTTAGGTTGCAAAAATAATTTAAATTCTTTATCAACAAGTGCCTGATTCATATGGCTTTCAATATAATTTTGTAATTGCTCAGTTTTATGAAGTTCTGAGTCATAGAACACTATTTTATTGCTTTTTCCATTAAGTTTTGCACGATTTAATGCAAACATAACACGAGTTATAAGCTGCTCTCTCTCATCATTACAATATGATAGAAAAGCAACACCAGAATAAATACTAATAGGATATTTAGGGTGTTTTTCTAAAATAATGCCATTTATCTTATGAATAAGACTATTTATTCTCTCAATAATTTTTTGTGGTTCATCTTCATGCATGAATATAAAGAACAAATCTGCATTTTCTCTGCAAAAAAATTCATTTTCATTTATGTTATCATCAAGTAAATTTTTTATATGACACAACAATTTATTAGCCATATCTGAACCAAAAATTTCATTTATAAATTTAAATTGTCTTATGTTTATAGCTACAACTGCACTTTTTTTATCATCTTTGTGCCATACATCATCTAACAGCATATTAAACTTTTCCATATTATATGCACCTGTAAGTGAATCATAATAGGCAAGTTTTAAAAGCTGGTTATTATTCTTTTTAATCTGCTTATAGCCATATAAAATGCATATTATTGCAAGTATCAGTGATATAATAGTTGTTACTCTCGTTATATTCATATTTTGATATATAGAGCCATTAAGCCCTATATCACTATCAACTACAATAATTGACCAATCTCTGATATTAACAGGCTCAATACCAGCATAATATGATGAATCATTAACAGTTATTGATATATTAGATGCTTTAAGGTCTGCTATGCTTAACAGCATTTCCTGCTTTTTCTCATCAGATATATCTGTTAAATCATTTATATTGTTTATGTTTTCCATCAAAGGCTTGGTAGAACCTGATAAAACCTCACCTTTAGAATTGACAACCATAACAATGCCTTCATCACTTAAAATGCTTTGTCTATCCATAATGCAAGAAAGTATTTTTACGCTTTGACTTGCTGCAAGTACACCTTTTATTTCATTTCCATTTTTTACAGGCACAGCATAAGCTATAACACTTTGTTGTAGGCTTGAATCATAATAAACATCAGAAATAGCATTTTCACCATTATATGCCTGTGCTATAACTTCTCTTGCATTTTCATTTATATCATCAAGATTTATATTTTTTTCTATATCTCCATTAGTTTTTACTCTTATTCCTAATCCCTCAGAATCAAAATATGCCATACGAATAAAGTTAGATTGATTGTTAGACTCATAAAGCCCCGCCTGAAATGTTTCTGTATTTATATACTCATCAGAAACAAAAAAACTTCTTAAAATATAAAGTGTTTGCAAACTGCTTTGTATTTTTCGGTTTATATCTGTTTTATACTCTTGAACCTGAGATTTTACTTGCCGACTAACAGTATCTTTAAATACAAGAGTCAGTGAATGTGATGCAACTATACCAAAGGCAAATATAAGAAAACTTGTTATAACAAAAAATATTGTTATCCTTTTTATACTGTTTTTCAGTTTAACCTCATTCAAATCTGCCTCTCCTTTACCATTTTATATTACTTCTTTTAATTATACGATACAGATAATTTTATGTCAATAAAGCCCTAAAATTCTTTATATTACATATCCTTTTTATAGATAATTTGACCATTTTTTATAGTTTCAAGCACCAATATATCTTTTATCTTATCATCTTCGACTTTCAATGGATTATCGTTTAAAATTACAAAATCCGCCTGTTTTCCTACTTCAATGCTACCCTTTATATTCTCCTCAAAATATTGGTATGCAGCATTTATAGTAATTGCTTTTAAAGCATTAATAACCGATATTTTTTGGTTTTCACCTAATGTTACCCCATCTTTTGTTTTTCTATTTACAGCACACCATACAGTTTCAAGCATATTAGGTTCAATAACTGGGCTATCCTGATGAAAAGTAAATAATATTTCATTTTCAACTGCTGTATTTGCAGGACTTATTTGACTTGCACGTTTAAAACCTAAATTTTTTATATGAGTATCACCCCACTGATACACATGAGCTATAAAAAATGATGGTATCATACCTATTTTTTTAAGCCTTGGCATTTGGTCTTGTCTAAGCATTTGTGCATGAACCATAACAGGTCTAATATTTTTTTGAGTATTAAGCTTTTCATATACTGTTAAATACTGCTCTGCTGCTGCATCACCGTTACAATGTGCTAGTATCTGTTTATTATCGTCTATCGCACGTTTTATATATTTAGATAATTCATCATCTGTCAGCGTAGGATAACCACAATAATCACTGTTTTCATAAGGCTCAGTAAGCCATGCAGTTTTTGCTTGAGGTGAACCATCTAGAAAAACTTTATAACCGCCAATTTTAAAATGATTTTTATATTTATCTATATGCTCCCCAAATACTTTTAATGTGTTATCACAATTTCTTAAATCCAGATAACCTATTAAATCTATTTTAAGAAGATTTTTATCACATAAAAGTTTTAACATAGCGTCCATAGCGTCCATTATCATGCCCTCTTGTGCTGTTGTTATCCCATAAGAGGCATAACGCTCTCCCGATTTTAAATATGCCCCTTCTATTTCCTCCATTTTAGGCATAGGCATTTTTTGCATATATTTTATAAGTGCATTTTCTTCTATATATCCTGTGAGTTTGCCGTTTTTTTGCTCTATTTTTCCGCCCTCGGGTACAGGTGTGTTTATATCTATATCTAAATTTTTAAGTGCTGAGCTATTAAATACACCTGTATGACCTGATTTATGCTCTAATAAAATCGGATTTTCAAATTTATCTAAAACATCACTATTTGGATAACATTTTTCCTTAATATTATCAGGGTCAAAATCCTTAACCGTTATCCATTTATCTTTTTTTATATTGTTTTGTTTTATATAATCATTTATAACATTTAAAATATCATCAAACGATTTACAGTTAGCAACAGATGGCTGTAAAAGTGAAATAGCATAACTTGAAAAATGGCTATGTGCATCAATAAAGGCTGGAAGCATAGTTTTACCATTTAAGTTTATCTTTTCATCTGCATTTTTTATAAGCTCATTATAATCACCAACTGCTATTATCTTGTCATTTTGAGTTAATACAGCTTGTACATATGGGTTTTTATCGTCCATTGTGATAATATTTCCGCCAAAATATAATTTAGTGTTCATATTTTAATTTTCCTTTCAAATTATATAATGCCATATGCTTTAAGTATATCCCTTATTTTATTAAACATTTTATCATTATTCAAATTATCTAAATTTTTTATACTTGCAATCTGCTCCTGAATATACAAAGGTGGAACTGGAATTTTTATACCACTTATTTTGCTTATAGATGCTCTGTTATTTCTGGAAAATTTATACTCATAACCAACAACAAAAAGCACTAATGCTAAATAATATGTATTTATTTCATTTGTATTTACTCTTATTACTCCGCAGTGGTCTGTTGGATAAAATTTAGTGTTTGCTGGCATATATTTAACAACCCAATCTCCATCTATGCCCCAAAGAACTGAGGCTTTTTTAAAATCTTCTATTAAAAGTTTATTTATAAATCCAAGTGGCTGTATAACATTTGCACTATATACTGGTATATCTCCTGTGTTTTGAGTTTCGCTTATTTTCACTCTCTTGCCTGTAAATAATGAAAAATATTTTTTATTATTTAAACCTATAAGCTTATATTTACTTGAAAAATCAAAACTATTTATTCTAATTGCCTTATTTATGCTAGGTCTTGTAAAATCAATTAAATCTGATGTGTTTACTATGCTTACATATGGTTTAAAATCGTCTTTTATATCTATATAATTATTAAAAAATGCCTGTTTTATAATATAAGCTAAGGTATTTTTTGAATTTTTATGGTCATCAGAGTACATTTTACCACCTAAAGACAAAATCTTTATCCCTTGCGAGCCTTTACGATTAGACCAGTCAAACCCAAGTATTTCTGTTTGTTTATCATCTGGTATATTTATTATAATCGTTTTCTGATTATATATTTTATTAAAATAAAATAATTTTTCCTGTTCAATGGCTTTTGCAAAACTATAAAATCTAGCTTTAATCTGTTCTTTCTGCTCTTTTTTACTTAGAAGCTTATACTTTTTTGATTTAATAAGATTTTTTATCTCTAAAGTTTGCGTAAAATAATCATAATACATTTTAAAATAATCAGAATAGTTTTCTATATCACTTATTCCCGCTAAAAATGTTTGATATTCACTATCTGAAACGCCTATTTTCTGCAAATATTCGTTATAATTATTGCTATAAATATTTAATTTTTTCTCTAAAAACAATATAACTGTATTATTAGATGTATCCGCAAATGTTCTGCTTGTTAACTTTACAATGGCTTTTATATGGAAATTATTTAAAATTTGCTCTCTTGCACTTATATAGCTTGCTAAATCTTTATCTAATAGGCTAAAAGGCAATATTATAGCTGCTATACCATTTTCTTTTATGAGATTTACCATTCTTTCAACAAAAAGAACTTCTATTTCTCCTCCATTCTCACCAATTTTATCAGTTAACTTTAAATCTATATTTTCTAAATCTAAATAGGCTTTAAAACCTGATATTGAGTATGGTGGATTGGATATTAAAATATCAAAACTGTTATTTTGTATTTGGTTATGATTTTCCAGAGCATCTCCTAAAATAATATTACTATTAATAGCTGACTGCATAAAAAGTGCTATTTTTGATACTCTTGCCAGTCTATAATCCTTTTCTATACCATAAATCTCAGCATTATTAGCTAAAATTTTTGATGCTTCGGTTAAAAAATGCCCTGAACCACAGGCATAATCAATCAGTTTAGGATTTTTAAATTTTTCGAGCGGTAACGAATATAATATAAATTTTACAATAGGTATAGGTGTAAAGAATTGACCTTCGTCTTGTTTAAACCCTTTATATAATATTTTCTCAAATAAATCTCCTAAAAATTGCTGATTAGATTGACAAATTAATCTATAATTTTGAAATAATTTAACCATATCAACAAGTATTTTACCATTTTTATTAAAGCTCTCAATGTCATAGATTTCTATAAATGCAAAATGATTGTTAGAGCAATATTTAAAACTATCTAAATCATGTACTTTTTGATTTAAAATCTTTTGCATACCAAATTTATAGAGTTTATCTAAACGCTCATATAAACTTTCATATGTATCTATGTTATCTTTATATTGAAAGTCTAATATATCATTATTTTGTATTTCATCTGCAAGTTTACATATAAAAAGTGATATAAGTCTATTAAAAGCGTTTTCTTTATCACTTATACTGTGAATTCTTAATATTTTTTCAAATTTATCTACGATTTTATCATCGGTAGTAAAATCTATTAAATCTTTTTTAGATAAAATCGGGTTCATAGGCACTCCTATAATAATGAAATATATATAATTATATCATATTTTTACTATATTTTCATTATATAAGCAAAAAATAAACAGCCATAATTTGACTGTTTATTCTATGGTTATGTTGGGTTAAAGTCTACCATTTTAATATTTGTTGATATCTTTTTATCTTCTACTTTAACATCAATTTTGGGATTAACGCTGTCAGTTGACATCATCAGACTATATAACCCCTCTTTATTTTCTGTACCTGATAAATTTATTTCTGTTTTTTGAGATAATAAACTTGGTGATTGCTCTAATGATATATCCTTTGCACCTCCACCATTTGGCACATAAATTAAATAATAATATTCCTTATTTCGTCCATCAGGCGAGTTTTCATAACATAATGCATAAACATCATTTGAATTTATATCGTCTAACCAATTTTTAACATATCTCTTTGTATCATCAGATATAATTTCATCATTAAAATAATTATCAAATCCTACTTCACCTATTGAGCAAGAACCAGAGCTCGGAATTACAGATAAATTTATAATAATAATAAAAACTATAACTATTATAGGTATTAAAATTATGGCTAAAAGAATTTTCCAAAGACCTTTATCTTTTATACGAGTAGGTGTATTAAAATCTTGCTTTACAAAACTTAAATCACTTGCACATTGTGGGCAAACCTTCCATTCGGGATTTACTGCAATTTGACAGTTTGGACATGTTGGCTTTAACTTATTTCCACAGTTTGGACACACTATATATTGTTCTAAAACTGTACTGTTACATTTAGGACATTTTAAATCAGAATAATTTGTTCTTACTAAAAGATAAATTATAAATCCAATAAGCGATGGAACAATTATAGCTATTAAAGCCCATAAAACCGCATTCATTTCTCTTTTTTTTGCATCTCGATACACATAAACTCCTACCATAACAGGAATACATATTGTAATAATAATAGCTATGCATATCGGAATAAGTGCAACAGCCATGTTATACATTATACACACCTCCTGCATATATCTCAGCGATTACACTGCCTCCAATTATTGAAACTAAAACATAAAACATACCAGCAACCATAAGAAACGGATATGTTTCTATTGTTAAGACACCTAACATTATTATGGCAATTTGTAAAAGAAGAGCTGCAATGGCAATAATACAAGTTTGATATTTAAGCTTTCTTTTTTCCAGTTTTTTATTCAATGTGTTTTCATTCACAATAGGTGGTGAATATAATTCAAAATCGTAAATCTGTTTCATCTTTTAACTCCTCTCTTAATATTTTTCGTGCTTTGCTAAGCCTAGATTTAACCGTACCTTGTGGAATTGACATAACTTTTGCAACCTTACTTATGTCCATATCTTCAAAATAAAACAAAATCACTGCTAACCTAAATTTATCTGGAAGGTTATCAATAGCACTATGTAAATCTGAATAATCATTTTTTTGAATATCAGCAATATTATTTATTATAGCATCTTTTTCTTCACTGCTGTTAAATGAATTAAAAATAGGACTGCGTGAAATTCTTCGCCATGTGTTTTTATAAGTATTTACACATATTTTTGTAAGCCATGGCTCAAACTCATGACTATTATCATATTGATTTATATATTTTACAACTTTAAGCCATGTATCTTGATATAAATCATCTGCATCATATTTATTCTTGCAAAGCACCATACATAAACCATATAATCGTTTGCCATATTGCCTAATATATTCATTTATCATGCCATCTAACCTCCTTTCACTTACATATACAATCAACAAGTGAATTTGGTTCATCTTTTATTCAAAAAAAGCAAAAAATTTGTCAATGTTATTCCCCACTCAAGCACTATGAGATAATAAAAGGTCTTGCTGTTCTTTGCAAGACCTTTTTATTTATATTCTTTCAAAACCTAGATAGCGTGTTCCTTGAAAAGAAAGTTTTCCATTGTCACCTTCTACAAGCATGCCATATTCATGACCACTAACACTTAATTCCATTCTGTCACCACTTTCAACTTGAAATGTAACATAATACGTTGTAGATGTTGTAATGTGACCATGGTCATTATGATGATGGTGATGATGAGTTACATTAGTTCTTTTTGTTACAACAGTTGCATTTACTGTTAATCTTGGTGAATTATTGTTTTTATTCCACTGTGCAATACCTCGAACAACTGTAACAATAAACACACCTAAAATTAAAAAGAACACTAAAAAGAACATAGTTTCAAACCCACTATAAAATGAAAAAAACATAATTATTCCCCTTTTTATTTTGCTAATTTATCATCAAATATATTTCCATCAAAGTCCATAAAAGCAGTATATGTGGCCGCATGTGTTCCATCGCCATCTTCAATTTGTATAGAAATTGAAATATAATCTAGAGCGGGTTCATAAAGAAAGTTTTTATTTACTGCTACTATTTTATTTTTAAAATGATATGTTTGCAAAACTTGTGTCAAATCTGCCCACATATCTTCTATAAAATGTTTTGGGTCATCTTCATACCAATTCTTTAGACATTCAATTAAGCTATCATGTGCTTTTTGAAACACATTGTTTTTAATTATGTACTCATTAAAGCCCATTCCATTAATGATTATTTCATTCATAATACTCACCCATTTGCAAAACTAATCTTTAAAACAACAAAAATATGGTGTAATCATTTTGTATATCATAACAGTAAATAAACAAAAAATCTACTAGGTTTTATGAAAATTTATTTTTATAAATCATATGTACAAAACAAACCTCTCATAAAACATTAATAGTTTCCAAAAATAGATGAACTTATTGATAAATGTTACTCTATTGACCGTTCAGTATTATTTGACTTAATTGAGCGTGTGAGAAATGGCGAATCGTTATTACCTGAAAGTACAAAGCAAACTTATAAATATGCATAATATAATTTCTATTAAACGAGTGTGATAATTATTAAAGAGATGCCATGCTTTTAATAAATGACATTTACAAACCTACTCATATTTATTCCCTTTATTATCATAATAACGAACATTGATTGTATATTCTTTTTCAGGATTTTTATTATAAATAATATCCATATCTGTTGTATTATATTTAAGTGTATCTTGTATTTGACCATCTATTGTATAAATTATTTCCGCATATTGTGTTTTAGCACCATTAAACCAAATTAAATCATAATTGTTATTGTTTATTATGGCTCTACTAATAATGATTTCATCGTTATTACAATTTCTTGATTTTACAAATTTATATTTATTATTTGATATAGGCTTAAAAATAGCTAATGTTGACTTGTTATCTGCACTGTAAGCTCCACTTATTATGTAGCCTTCAATCTCAACCTCTTTTGATATAGTCCAATTATTACCTTTTGCAATCTCATTATTTAGTATTTGCTCTCTGCTTTCAATAGTATTTCCTGAGGGCTGTGACCATATAAAATATACAATAATACATACCATAATTATTAAAATAGGCAATAAAATTTTCTTTTTCATTACAATTCACTCCTTTAATATTAAGGTATTTTATATATTGAATTATAACTTATCTTTAAAATCAGTATATCATAAGTTAAGTTTGAATTATAGCTTTTACCAGTTTTTCAAACTGCGATTTATCAGATTATTAGAAGTATAACTTTTACATTCATAAAATGTCAAAATATAATGAGCTATCTGACAACATGACAAACATCAGATAGCTCATTTATTATTCTATATATTCTATTTTATTTCAAATTGTTCCTTTAATTTAGCTAATAACTCGTCACATTCATCAGAATATATCACTAATTTCACTGGTTTACTAAGGTCTAAACTATAAATTCCAAGAAGTGATTTTGCATTTACAATATAACGTCCAGAAACTAAATCTACTTCATAATCATATGTTGTAAGCAAATTTACAAAGTTCGTTATATCGTTTACTTCTTTCAAGCTTATAGATATATTTTTCAAAATATTACCTCTATTCATTTAATAACAAATTTTTTATTTCATCTTCTTTTGGCATAACACATAATGCACCTTTTCGAGTTGTTATTATAGATGCTGCTGCATTTGCAAAGCGTAACATATCATAAAGTTTATTATTGTTTAAATTTTCAATACCTAAATCCAAAACATGGTGTAATATAGATGCACAAAATGTATCACCAGCACCAGTTGTTTCTATTGTTTGTTTTTGAATAAAAGCAGGCACAAAAACTTCTAAGTCTTTATAAAATGCAATGCTTCCGCAATTTCCTAATGTAACATTTAAAAGCTTTATATTAGGATATTTTTCATGTAAAATACGCCCACCTGCTTTGATATCATCATAACCTGTTAAAAACCTCACTTCATCATCAGAAATTTTAACAATATCACTCATAGATAAACCATATTCTATTTGTGTTTTTGCCTCAACTAAACTTTCCCAGAGTGGAGGACGTAAATTAGGGTCAAAAGAAATTATACAACCTGCTTTTCTTGCAAGCTCTAAAGCATAATAAGTTGCTTTTTTAACTCCTATATGTGTCATGGAAAGCGTGCCAAAATGAAATATTTTAGTAGATTTTATGTGATTTTCGTCAATTTGTGATTTTTTAAGCATCATATCAGCACCTAAATTGCGATAAAATGAGAAATCTCTATCACCATTAACCAATGTATGAACAAATGCAAGCGTAGTATTAACTTTTTTATGGGTATATAAATGACTTGTATCAATTCCAATATTATTCAACGTATTTATAAGCATTATTCCGAATTGGTCATCTCCAACAACACCAATGAAAGACGTTTTTCGCCCTAAATTACTAAGCATTGAAAGTACATTACATGGAGCACCGCCAGCATTAGCTTCAAAAATAGGATTTCCCTGCTCACTTATGCCATTTTGAGTAAAATCAATAAGCAGTTCACCAAGTGCAATCACATCATACATTTTGTTTTTCCTTTCTTTGTTTGATATCCTCTATAATGGTATTATAAGATTTTTTATTTAATCTATAAAAGAATAATACCCCCGCTGTAATAATTCATAAAACTGCTGGAATTGTTGTAAATGAATGTTTGATAATAGCCAAAACCTGAGGATTTTGCTGCTGATTAGCAACATAACCATACGCTCCTAACACTAATGCTAAAAGAGATGTTCCTATTGCCATGCCAATTTTATTTCCCAACGATATAAAAGCATATTGAAAACCATCATTTCTAAGACCAGTTTTCCACTCTCCATACTCTACACAATCTGGAATAATCGCATAAATTGCAGTATTAAAACCTGAAAAGAAAAATTGTGATAAACATGAAAATAAATAAAATGGTATAGGAGATTCAACTGCTGTGAAAAAATACATACAAAACATAGAAATTCCAGTTAATAATGCAAAAATTGACGCTGAGCGACCTTTATTATTTGTAAGTTTGAACACTAAAGGAAAACATGCTGCACCTATAATTGATGGTATAATAATAAACAATGAATATGTACTAAATAAAGCTTTGTTTCCTTCTACATATGTAAAATAGTATAAAGCATCTGCATTTCTACCATAAAGTGTTATTCCAAAAAGAAGCTGACCTATAACTGCTATAATATAAGGCTTATTCTCGCTAACTGCCTTTAATTGAGCTTTAAGTGATATTTTTTTCTTCTTTTCTTCAATAGTAACGACTTCTTTTGTATTTGCAAAACAGAAAATATGACATGCCGCAAAAATACAACCATATAAAATTGCTATTAATAAATATCCCTTTTTATCATTTCCTCCACCAAGTTTAACAATAAGAGGAAATGTTATAATATTTATAATTCCTATTGCAACCATAGCACTTACAGAACGAAAGGTATTTATTTTAGCTCTTTCTTCTATATTTTGTGTCATAGCACCACATAATGTTCCATAAGGAATATTTACACATGTATATCCAAGTACAAGAATACAATATGTAATTGCCATATAAATTATTTTTGTGTTTGATGACCATTCTGTATGTGCCCAAAATGTTAGAATTAACACTATGGCTGTTAATGGAGCTGCTATAAGAAGCCATGGTCTATATCGTCCACATTTAGATTTTGTCTTATCACTTAATCCACCTACAACAGGGTCATTTATAGCGTCCCAAAATCGTGAAAATAGCATTAAACCAGCCACCGCACTCATACTAATACCAAATACATCTGTATAGAAAATCATTAAGAAATTTCCTACAAACATCCAGCTAAAATTACAACCAACATCACCCATACCATATGCAATTTTGCTAATTAAAGGTACTTTTACATTTGTTTCGTTATTTTCCATAACAATTCTCCATGTCAAAATTGACTACTCTTTTCTCTTCTTATTGATTTTCTCTAACTTTTAATTATTTTTATCAATTTTAATAACTGCCCTTACTATGATATGCACCCCAAAAGTTAGACACTTTGGAGGTGCATATTTTCATGTCAAAAAAAGGAAGTGTGCAAAAAAGATATAGTGCAGAATTTAAAGTATCTGTTATAATGGATATGAGAAAACACCATTTAG
>DXIE01000023.1 GCA_019113005.1 Candidatus Butyricicoccus avistercoris
ATAGAACGACAGAGAAAGATTTTAGAGGAGCAACTAGAAGAAATTATGGACGGAATAGCCGAATTAAAGCGAAATCGAGGGGATAATTTCTCGGTAAAACAGCTTGAACGTACAAAAAAGATGGTTAAGTCTAAGCTAGATAAGCTAAATGACCAAAGCAGAAAAGATGATGTGGTAACATTTGAAGAACTAGGTATAGACAGGCTTTTTGTTGACGAAGCACATTATTATAAGAATTTAGCGGCATTTACAAAGATGCGAAATGTTGGCGGTATAAGTCAAACAGAAGCACAAAAATCCAGTGATTTATATATGAAATGTCGTTACTTAGATGAGATAACAGGCGGTAAAGGTATAATATTTGCAACTGGTACGCCTATCTCAAATTCGATGGTGGAAATGTACACAATGCAGAAATATTTGCAATATAACACGTTAAAAAGCAATGGTTTATTGCATTTTGATGCGTGGGCATCAACTTTTGGCGAAACTGTAACAGCCATTGAATTATCTCCAGAAGGCACTGGTTATAGAGCAAAAACACGTTTTGCAAAGTTTTATAACTTGCCAGAACTTATGTCTATGTTTAAAGAAGTGGCAGATATTAAAACAGCAGATATGTTAAATTTACCTGTACCAAAGGCAGAATATAAAAATGTTGTTTTAAAGCCGTCAGAGCATCAAAAAGAAATGGTAGCAAGTCTATCTGAACGAGCCGAAAGAGTTAGAAATAAAATGGTGGACTCCAGTGTAGACAATATGTTACTTATAACAAATGATGGCAGAAAACTTGCATTAGACCAAAGGCTTGTAAATCCTATGTTGCCACAAAGTGAAAACGGAAAAACCTCTGCTTGTGCAGATAATGTCTATGAGATTTGGCAAAAAACAGCGGATAAAAGGTCTACACAAATGATTTTTTGCGATTTATCCACACCAAAAGCTAATAATAAAGATGGTGAAAACAGTTTTAATGTTTACGATGATATAAAATTAAAACTTATAGAAAAAGGTATACCATCAGAAGAAATTGCATTTATCCATTCAGCAAGCACAGAAGCACAGAAAAAGGAACTTTTCGGCAAAGTACGCTCAGGTCAGATAAGAATTTTGCTAGGAAGTACTGCAAAAATGGGGGCTGGAACAAATTGCCAGAAAAAACTAATTGCATTACACCATTTGGAATGCCCTTGGCGTCCAGCTGATCTGCAGCAACGTGAGGGAAGAATAATAAGACAAGGAAATGAGAACAAAGAAGTGCAAATTTACACTTATGTGACCGAAAATACGTTTGATAGTTACCTCTATCAGCTTGTTGAGAGCAAACAGAAGTTTATAGGTCAGATTATGACCAGCAAAAGTCCTGTTAGAGCTGCTGAAGATATAGACGAAACCGCACTTTCTTATGCTGAAATAAAGGCACTTTGTACTGGAAATCCATATATAAAAGAAAAGATGGACTTAGATATAGATGTACAGCGTTTAAAACTGCTGAAATCTAACCATTTAAGCCAAAAATATTCATTAGAAGACCAAATTATAAAGGAATTTCCACAGAAGATAGCGTTTTTAGAGCAAAGAATAAACGGTTTTGAGTCAGATATTAAGCATTTAAGTGAAAATACACATAAAAATGAAGATGGATTTTCACCAATGCAAATTGAAGGTAAGCTGTATACAGATAAAAAAGCGGCAGGTAGTGCAATTTTGGAGGTTTGTAAGGCAAAAACAAGTCCAGAACCTATTCCAATAGGTGAATATCGTGGGTTTAAGATGGAATTATTATTTGAAGTTATGACTAGAACATTTCAACTGACCTTACAGCACGATTTAAAACATAGAGTTACACTTGGTAATGATATTTTTGGCAATATACAGCGAATAGATAATATGTTAGATAGCTTTGCAGATAGAAAGGCTGAAAGTATAGGTCAACTTGAAAATGTTAAAACCCAACTGGAATATGCAAAACAGGAGACGGATAAGCCATTTATATATGAAGAAGAACTACAAACTAAATCAAATAGACTGGAAGAACTAAATATTATGCTTAATATGGACAAAAACGAGCCAGAAATAGTAGATAGTGAGCCAGATGAAGAAAATAATCGCTCAAATAGAGATTATGAACGCTAATAAACCGTAGAGATTTAAGTCTTTACGGTTATTTTTATACCCAAAATTAAGGAGGAATAGTATGTCTTATGTTGGAAAAGAACAGATACAAAAAGCGAAGGAGGTGGATTTAATAAGCTATTTAAAAGCATATGAACCAGATGAACTGGTGCATATTTCAGGTGAAAATTACTGCACCAAAACACATGATAGCCTAAAGATAAGCAATGGTAAATGGAATTGGTTTTCTCGTGGAATTGGTGGCAAAACCGCACTGGATTACCTTATAAAAGTTAAAGGATATAAGTTTGTAGAGGCAGTTAAGCTGCTTACAAATGAAAAAAGTGCAGATATTCCAAAATCAGAACCTAGTGTTTATGTTCCACCTAAAAACTTTAGTTTACCAAAGAAAAATGATAGCAATGCACTTTTAAAAAAGTATCTATCTTCAAGAGGAATACATCAAGTTATTGTGGATTATTGTCTTGAAAAAGGTCTTATATATGAGTCAGAAAACTATCATAATGTTGTTTTTGTTGGCTTTGATGAAACCCACAAACCAAGGTATGCATCAGTTAGAAGTACCATAACAACATACAAAGGTGATGTTAAAGGCAGTAATAAAAGATATGGTTTTTGTATTATGGAAAACCCACAATCTAAAAATATTCATGTGTTTGAGTCAGCAATAGACCTGTTAAGCTATACAACATTAAAACTGCTATCAGGCGATAACTGGAGAAGTGAAAATTATCTGTCTTTAGCTGGTGTGTTCCACAGTAGCAATAAAATCCCGCCAGCCTTAGAAAAATATCTAAGCGTCAATAAGCAAGTGGAAAATATAGTTTTGCATTTGGATAACGACAAGGCAGGGCGAGATGCAACAAGAGCCATTATAGATAAGCTTATGGACGATTACACCATAATAGATGAGCCACCACAAAGCGGTAAGGATATAAATGAACAGCTTAAAATAATGCTCAAAATTCAGCAAAAGCAGGAGTATGACAGATAACAGAATACTTAGAGCAAAAGAGGTATCCAGAAGTATGATGGTATCGTTTGGACTAAGTATTAGCAAGCAACGAATTAGTCCGGACTAATTCAAAAAAGTAGGGGGAAAATATCCCCCTAAAACCCCCAAAATAAAACTACAAGGAGAGCAAGAAAATGATTAAACGTAATAGCAGAGTAGAAGTAAGATTCACAAAAGAAGAATTAAATGCCCTAAATAAAAAGGCTAAAAAATCAGGTTTATCAGTGGGCGGATTTATCCGCTGTGCAATAGAGCAAACCGAAGTTAAAGCTGCACCGCCAGTTGACCTGCCACAGCTCATAATTCAGATAAGGCTGGTAAATTCACAGTTAAGCGAGCTGCTTAAACTAGCTAATAAAAAAGGTGAGATTGACACATCAAAATTAAAGGCTGCATTAAAGTCCAATAGAAAAATGGAAAAGGAAATAGTGAACATTTACACTATAAAAGATGACAAGTGGCAGTAACATCAATCTGGGCTGTAAAGTCGGTTGCAGACCATGCTATTAGTTATATCTGCAATCCACAAAAGACAGCTAAGAACAGAAATGAGGTAGACAATGTAATTAAATATGCAGCCAATGAAAGTAAGACAGAACAGAGTTATTATGTTACCTGTTTAAATTGCAATCAGGAACACGCTGTACAGCAATTTGCAGAAACAAAAGCACTTTGGAGAAAGTCTGATGGCAGAGTTGCTTTTCATGGCTACCAGTCATTTAAAGCTGGTGAAGTCGATGCAGAGCAAGCTCATGCAATCGGAGTAACTCTTGCTAAAGAGCTTTGGGGCGAGCGTTTTGAAGTGGTGATTGCAACCCATTGTAACACTGACTGTTTTCACAATCATTTTGTTATAAATTCGGTGTCGTTTAAAGATGGCAAAAAGTTTTATAATTCTCGCACAGACTATCTAAAGATGAAAAAAATATCAGATAGAATTTGCAGAGAACTTTCACTTTCTGTTATTGGATATAATGAAACACCATACAAAAAACAGATAAATTCGGGTAAAACCACGCTTTATGACACCATAAGAGCAGATATAGATAGAGCTATTAGCTCATCAACCACAGAAACACATTTTATAAAAATGTTGCATGAGATGGGTTATACACTGAAATTTCATAAGGTAAATGGTGAGCTTTTAAAGTATCCAGCTATAAAACCGCCAGATGCAAGTCATTTTGTTAGATTTTATCGTTTAGGCGAGGGATACTCACCTAAAGAAATAGGAAATCGCATTTTGGAAAATACAAAACGTGAAAAGCCTTTTGTAATTCCAATAATACAAGGCAGAATTTACTATAAAAAGCGAAAAAACAGAACAAAAATCAAGGGTTTGCGAGCTTTATATTTTCATTACTGCTATAAACTCCACATTATCAAGAAAAATCCTAAGTCTATGAAAAAAGTTTCGGTCTTACTTAGAGAGGATATGTTAAAACTTGAAAGATTAGATAAGCAAACACAGCTTTTGTGTAAGGAAAAAATAAGTACATTAGAAGATTTAACCGCTTTTAAGTCTGAAATAGTTCAGCAAATAGCCGTTTTAACTCAGAAAAGGCATAATTTAAGAAATATAAAGCGTAAAAAATGGCGAAATAATGAGGTTTATGAAAGTGAGAGTAAACAGATAACCTCTATAACAAAAGAACTGCAAATGCTTAGAAAGAAGGTGGTTTTATGTGATGAAATTGAAGAAAGGTCTAACAACGTAGCATATAAATTAAAATTATTGCTTGATGAGCAAAAAAATGAGCGAAAGGAGATAGAAAATCGTGAGTTATTCGGGCGATGCAGCAGAACAAGTGGTCAGAATGAGCCTACAAGGAGCTGAAGTTGCTGCTAAAATCACTGGTGAGGGTGCAAAACATATTGCAGTTTTAATTTATGCCATTTTAAAAGAGCAGAATAAAACAAAAGGTCAGGTAAGACTTACAAATATGCTTAAAAGCGGCAAAGAACTAAAAGTATTTGCCGTAAAAGATGAAGATTTAAAGCGATTTTGCACCGAAGCTAAAAAATATGGTGTGCTTTATTGTGTACTCAAGGATAAAAATGCGACCGATGGTATAACAGATATTATGGTTAGAGCAGAGGACGCAAGCAAAATAAATCGTATTTTTGAACGTTTTCAGCTTGCAACAGTTGATATTGGCAGTATTCAAAAGGAAATCCAGCAGGAACAAGCTAAGGACAAAATTGTTCTTGAGGAAGAAAAATCCCCTTTTCAGGCAAAAACGGAGAAATCCCGTCCGTCAGAGCCTATATCAACAATCAAAAAGCAGGCAGACAAGGGTATTTCTACTGAAAAAAGACCGTCAGTGCGTGATGAACTGCGAAAAATTCAGGAGAAAAGAAAATCTGCTACTAAACAAGAAATTCCAAAGCCAAGTAAGGTAAAAGAGCGTTAATGTTAGAAATGAGAGGTTAAACTATGTGTAAATATGTTATAAAACTAGATGATTTTGAAAAAAGGCTTATGATAAATGGTTTAAATGGCTTTAGAAATGACCTTTTAAGTAAGGGAAAGCCCACAGAAGATGTAAATTCTTTAATATTAAAAGTGATTAACGCTCCTCAGCGTAAACACGAGCGTGAAACAAGATAAATTATCTACAATTTTTTTAATTATTTATCTTTGCGGTGCATTTCCCGTTATGTGGTTTGCATTGTTGGTTGCTCCATATCTACAAGGCGGATTGTTAGATTTTATTAAAAACTCAGGTTTAATTTTTGAAAATCCGTTTCATATAGAAGTTTGTCAGGATAGTTTAAAAACTGTCCTTATTTTTTTACTATGTTACTTTGTAGCAATCAGTCTATATGTTTCATCAGATAGTAATTATAGACGTAGAGAGGAACATGGCTCTGCAAAATGGGGAACACCAAACACTATAAAACAAAAATACGCAGATAAAGATATAACATCAAATAAAATTCTCACACAAAATGTCTTAATAGGACTGGACGGCAGAAAACACAGAAGAAATTTGAATATTATTGTTATTGGTGGCTCTGGTTCAGGTAAAACAAGATTTTTTGCAAAACCCAATATTATGAACGCAAACACAAGTTTTGTTATACTTGACCCAAAAGGTGAACTGTTAAGAGATACAGGCAATTTGTTAAAAGCAAAGGGTTATGATATAAAAGTTCTTGACCTTATAAATATGGACAAAAGCTATTGTTATAACCCTTTTGTATACCTTAGAAACGACAATGATATACAGCGTTTGGTTACCAATATATTTAAAAATACCACTCCAAAAGAAAGCAAATCCCAAGACCCATTTTGGGATCAAGCGGCTATGATGTTGCTTTTGGCACTTGTTTTTTATCTGCATTATGAAGCACCAGAGGAAGAACAAAACTTCCCAATGGTCATGGAGCTTATAAGAGCAGGTGAAGTAAAAGAGGATAACGAAGATTATAAATCTATATTAGATGAGCTGTTTGAGCGTCTGGAACAGAAAAATCCAGAGCATATAGCACTTAAATATTATAGAAGTTATCATTCTGGAAGTGGAAAAACGCTAAAATCCATACAAATAACCTTAATTTCAAGACTTGAAAAATTTAACCTAAATTCACTCGCAGCTATAACCCAAAATGATGAAATGGAGCTTTGGAGTTTAGGTGAGAAAAAAACTGCTATTTATGCTGTAATTCCAGATAATGATAGCAGTTTTAATTTTATAGTTGGAATGTTATATACACAGCTATTTCAGCAGCTTTATTATCAGGCTGATGTTGTGCATGGTGGTAGACTTCCTGTTCATGTGCATTTTGTGATGGACGAGTTTGCGAATGTCGCACTTCCTGATGAATTTGACAAACTGCTTTCAACTATGCGTAGCCGAGAAATTTCAGTTAGCATTATTCTTCAAAATTTGGCACAACTTAAAGCTCTATTTGAAAAACAATGGGAAAGCATAGTTGGTAACTGTGATGAGCTTCTATATTTAGGTGGAAATGAGCAAAGCACACATGAATATGTGTCAAAACTGCTAGGAAAAGAAACAATCGACTATAACACATATGGTCGTACACGAGGGAGAAACGGAAGTTATTCTGTAAATCATCAAATTTCGGGCAGAGATTTACTCCGACCTGATGAAGTGAGAATGTTAGATAATCGTTATGCTTTATTGTTTGTAAGAGGTGAAAGACCAATTATTGATTTAAAATACGATGTTTTAAAACACCCAAATGTAAAACTTACAACAGATGGAGGTGCAGAACCATATAAGCACTGTGAAGATACAAGAAGTATTGCATCTATTGTGTTTGAAATCACAGAAAATAAGCCTAAAAAAGAAGAAAAACAAACAAATAAAGAGGTCAAAGAGGAAGAAAACACAAGTTATCTTATCTTAACCGAGGAAGAGCTAGAAATTTATTTTAAAACTCAGGAGGAAAGTAAAAAATGAAGAAAGTATTTCGTATTTATGTAGCAGCTGTTTTGTTAGTAGGCATTAGCACAGTTACAGCCTTTGCAGCAGATGACCCACTTGCAATTATTGATAATCTAAGTGAGTTTATTTTTGGACTTATTCGTGCAATCGGTCTTATTTTACTAGGTTGGGGCATTGTTCAGGTGGGTTTATCCATACAATCACATGACCCATCACAGCGTTCTAATGGTTTTTTGACACTTGCAGGCGGTTTAGTAATCGCTTTTACAAAAGAAATTTTAACTATTATAACAGGTGGCTGATTTTATGTTAGATATACAAAGAGGCAGATATTTTGTTCTGCCTCTAAGGAGGTGCAGTAAATGTCAGAAAACTGGGTAGTACAAAATCTTGAGAATGCACTAGCAGTTTGGAACGGCAAACTTACAGAAATATGGAAAATTTTAACCCAGTCACCTGAACAATTTAAAGGCGGTCAAATATGGTCTATTGTTGTAAATATACATGGTGCATTACAGTCAATCGGTTATGCACTGCTTGTTGTATTTTTTGTTGCAGGAGTTATAAAAACCTGTGGCAGTTTTACCGAAGTTAAAAGACCAGAGCACGTTTTTAAAATGTTTGTACGTTTTGCATTTGCGAAAGGTGCAATAACTTACGGAATGGAGTTAATGCTTGCAATTTTAGATATAATTCAGGGCATTATCTCGGTTGTTATGAATACAGCAGGATTTGGAACAACAGAACAAACAGTTTTACCAGAAGAAATTGTAACCGCAGTTGAAGAATGTGGATTTTTGGAAAGCATACCACTTTGGGCTATTACTTTAATAGGTGGACTTTTAATCTGGGTGCTGTCTTTTGTAATGATTTTAAGCGTTTATGGTAGATTTTTTAAACTTTTTATGTATACAGCGATTGCACCAATTCCGCTTTCAGCTTTTGCAGGTGAGCCAAGTCAAAATATAGGAAAAAGTTTTATAAAAAGTTATGCTGCGGTGTGTATGGAGGGTGTTGTAATTGTTTTAGCTTGCATAATTTTCTCTGTTTTTGCAAGTTCACCGCCAGAAATCAATGCAGATGTTGCAGCTGTAACTATGGTTTGGAGTTATATCGGTGAGTTAGTATTTAATATGCTGATTTTGGTTGGAGCAGTCAAAATGTCCGATAGAGTTGTACATGAAATGTTAGGTTTATAAGGAGTTAGTATGTTATGGAAGTAAAAATAAATCGTGAGATAAGAAATTATACCGAATCAATATTCTTTGGTTTGTCACTAAGACAATTTGTTTTTACAGTGCTTGCGGTTGGAGTTGCAATAGGCTTATATTTTCTTTTAAAACCGCACTTCGGCATAGAGGTTTTATCATGGGTTTGTATCTTAGGTGCAGCACCTTTTGCGGTTTTGGGATTTGTAAGTTATCATGGCATGACCGCAGAACAATTTATCTGGGTTTGGTTTAAGTCTGAAATTTTAGAGCCAAAACGATTATACTTCAAGCCATCAAATTTATACTATGATGTTTTGAAAGATAAACTAAAAGAACAGGAGAAGTAAAAATGTTAAAAAGTTTAAAGACTATTTTAAAGCAAGATAAAGAAAAATATAAAATTCCACGAAGTGTGCGAGATGTGATTCCCATAGAATGTATTTGGAAAGATGGAATTTTCAAAACTGGAAATAGATATTCAAAAACATTTCGTTTTAATGATATTAACTATATGGTAGCCTCAAAAGATGACAAAGAGAGTATGTTTTTAAGATATGCAGCACTTTTAAATAGTTTAGATAGCAGTGCAACAACTAAACTTACTATCTACAATCATAGAATGAATAAATGTAATTTTGAGAAATCCATTCTAATGGAAATGCGTGGCGATGACCTAGATATATACCGCAAAGAATATAATAATATGTTGCTTGAGAAAGCCACTAATGGCAATGGAATAGTCCAAGAAAAGATGTTTACAGTGTCGATTTATAAAAGCAATGTTGAAGAAGCAAGAACATATTTTATTCGTGTTGAAGCTGAGCTTGCAACACATTTTGCAGGTCTTGGTTCACGCTGTTTTGCACTAAATACAATAGAAAGACTTCGTATTTTGCATGACTTTTATCGACCAAACGATGAAGGTCATTTTCATTTTGATATGGCAGATATGGCACGAAAAGGGCATGATTTTAAGGATTATATTTGCCCTGATTACATTGAAAGAAGTAGTGATTATGTTAAACTAGGTGAGAAATATTGCAGAATATTGTTTTTAAAAGATTATGCATCTTATATAAAAGATAAAATGGTTACAGATATGACTAATTTAAGCCATAATATGATGTTATCCATAGATATTTTATCTGTTCCGACTGATGAAGCGGTGGGTGAAGTTGAAAGAAAATTACTCGGTGTAGAAACTAATATCACAAATTGGCAACGCAGACAAAATGCAAATAATAACTTTTCTGCTGTAATTCCTTATGATATGGAGCTACAACGCAAGGAAAGTAAAGAATTTTTAGACGATATTACAACTCGTGACCAAAGAATGATGCTTGCCGTTTTAACAGTTGCACTGACCGCAGATTCTAAAGAAGGATTAAAAGCACTCACCGAAAGTATGCTTGCTATTGCAAGAGAAAATATGTGTCAAATGGCTATTTTAAAATACCAACAAACAGACGGTTTAAATACTGTTTTACCTATTGGAATACGCAAAATAAATATTTTCAGAACGCTTACAACCGAAAGTTTAGCGGTTTTTATGCCTTTTAAAGTACAAGAAATCATGGATAAAG
>DXIE01000024.1 GCA_019113005.1 Candidatus Butyricicoccus avistercoris
TGAAAGTGCGTTAGTTGCTGGCATCTGCTCGGTTGGTGCAGATGTTGAACTACTTGGCGTAATTCCAACACCAGCTATTGCTTACCTAACAATTAAGCATAAAGCTGATGCAGGTATTGTAATATCAGCAAGTCATAACTCATATGAATATAACGGTATCAAAATTTTTGCAGGTAGTGGTTATAAGCTATCTGATGAGCTTGAAGGCAAAATTGAGGCTCTAATTGATGATTTTGATAGCGTTCCTCGTGCAAGCCATGAAAAGCTTGGCAGAGTTATCAAGAGCAAGATTGACCCTGTGGTTGAGTATACCGACCATTTAGCAGAAACCGTAACAGGAGACCTTTCTGGTCTTAGAGTTGCAATCGACTGTGCAAATGGTGCATCTTCTAGCACTATTGTGCGTTTAATGCGTCTTTTAGAATGTAAGGCTGATTATCGTTTTTATGAGCCAGATGGTTTAAATATTAATGATAGCTGCGGCTCTACTCATCTTGAAAACCTTCAAGAGAGAATGAGAAGCGGTAAATTTGATATTGGCGTTGCATTCGATGGTGATGCTGACAGATGTCTAATTGTCGATGAAACAGGCGAAGTGCTTGACGGCGACCGCATTATGGCGGTTTGTGCTGCTCGTATGAAACAGCAAGGCAAACTGCGTGGCGGTGCATTTGTTGCAACCATTCTTTCTAACATGGGTCTTCATGCTTATGCTGAAAAAATGGGCGTAAAAATCGAATGTGCTAATGTTGGCGACCGTTATGTGCTTGAAATGATGCTTAATAAGGGTTATGTGCTTGGCGGTGAACAGTCTGGTCATGTAATCTTCCTTGAATATGCATCTACTGGTGACGGTCAGCTTACAGCTATTCAGTTTATGGATATTTTGAAAAATAGCGGCAAAAAATGCTCTGAAATTGCGGCAGAAGTTAAGCCATGGCCACAGGTTATGATTAACGTAGCTGTTCCAAATAGTGAAAAGAAAACCATTGCAGAGCGTACCGAAGTTGCAAATGCTATAAACGAGGCACAAAATGAGCTTGGTGAGGGCAGAATTTTAGTTCGTGCATCTGGTACAGAGGCTCTTGTGCGTGTTATGGTTGAAGGTAAAGATGCTCAAAAGGTTGATGCGGCTGCAAAAAGTGTTGCAAAGACCATTGAATCTATTGTATAATGTTTGACAAAGGCAGGACTGTGTAAGCTGCACAGTCCTGCTTTTTTAAAAAAGCTGTTTTAAAAAGGAGGTAAAAGTTATTTTGAAAGCTAAAAGTTAATATTTTTAAGCGCCAGGACTGTGAAAAGGTACGGTTTTTATGTTTCACAGTTGACGAGGTAAGGGTTTATCGAAAGATTCGGCGGATGACCCTTCGGCCGATAGTGGGTTGGTCGTGAGCGGCTTTTCAAAGAGCGGAAGTGATTTCGTAACAAGAAAGTACGCATAACGCACTATTTTTATGCCTTTTTTAAGTGGCTTTTTTGTAAAATGGCAGATGTGAGTGCCATAAAATTTTATTTTTTCGGAGGAAAATTCATTATGTGTGGTATTGTAGGTTTTACTGGTAATTCCCCAGCTGTACCAATTCTTATAAAAGGTCTTTATCGTTTAGAGTATCGTGGTTATGACTCCGCAGGTGTTGCGGCTTTCACTAAAGAAGGTCTGGAAGTTGTAAAAAGCCGTGGACGTATTGCAAACCTTGAGGAGAAAATCAAGGAAATTGGCGGTATGAATGCAACTTGCGGTATTGGTCATACACGTTGGGCAACACATGGCGAACCATCAGACAGAAATTCTCATCCACATTTAGGCGGTAGAGGTAAGGTTGCCGTTGTTCATAATGGTATTATTGAAAACTATATGGAACTTCGTCAGCAGCTTGAGGCTCATGGTTATGAGTTCCAGTCCGAAACCGATACAGAAACAGTAGCTCATCTGGTGGATTATTTACATGACGGTAGCAATCACAGCCTTGCTATGACCGTATTAAAGGCGGTTGGTATGCTTAGAGGTTCTTATGCACTTGGTGTTGTGTCTATGGACGACCCAGAGGAAATTGTAGCTGCAAGACGTGATAACCCACTTGTTATCGGTATCGGTGAAGGCGAAAACATGATTGCGTCTGACGTTACCGCTATTATCTCACGCACAAGAAAATATATCATTCTTGATGATGGCGAAGTTGCTATTGTTCGTCCAGACAGCGTTGTTGTTATGAACGCTTTCGGCGATGTTGTGGAAAAGAAAATCCAAGAGGTGACTTGGGATTTATCCGCAGCTGAAAAGGGCGGTTATGAGCATTTTATGATTAAAGAAATCATGGAGCAGCCAGCCGCTGTTACAAACACCATTCACCCTAGAGTTAAGGACGGAAAAATTAACTTTGAGGACAGCGGTTTAACCGATGAACGTTTAAAAAATGCAAAACATGTGCATATTATAGGTTGTGGCTCGGCACTTCATGCTGGTATGGTTGGTCGTTCTGTTATCGAAAGCCTGTGCAGAGTTCGCTCAACTGCATCTATTGCATCTGAGTTTAGATATGAAAACCCTATTATTCGCCCTGATGACATTTGTATTGTTATAAGCCAGTCAGGAGAAACCGCAGATACACTTGCAGCTATGCGTTTAGCTAAGCAGGCGGGTGCATATACTGTTGCAGTGGTTAATGTTGTATCTTCCACAATCGCAAGAGAGGCTGACGGCGTATTGTATCTTTGGGCTGGCCCAGAAATCGCTGTTGCAACCACTAAGGCTTATTCAGCTCAGCTTGCTGCACTTTATCTGTTTGCAGTTAAAATGGCAAGCGTAAGAGGTACAATAACCGAGGAGCAGGAAAAAGCTTATTGTGAAACTCTATATACTATTCCAGAGAAAATAAGTGAAATGCTTGCAGGAAAAGAAAAAATGCAGTATTTAGCAAGCAGATATGCAAACCGCTCAAGCGTATTTTTCCTTGGCAGAGGTCTTGACTATGCCGCTGCTATGGAGGCATCACTAAAGCTCAAGGAAATCTCCTATATTCACAGTGAGGCATATGCAGCAGGTGAGTTAAAGCATGGTACAATCTCACTGATTGAGCAAGGCACACTTGTTGTGGCTCTTGCAACTCAGCCAGCACTCTATGAGAAAACTATTTCCAATATTCGTGAAGTTGTTTCCCGTGGTGCAGAGGTTATTTTAATAACTGGTGCTGATTTTGATTGTGATGCATCTTGTTGCAGTCATGTTATTAAACTGCCTGAAATCCGTCAAGAGATGTCCGCATCACTTTCTATTATTCCACTTCAGCTGCTTTCTTATTATGTTGCGGTTGAAAGAAACTGTGATGTAGATAAGCCTAGAAACCTTGCAAAGTCAGTAACAGTAGAATAATGTCGAAAAATTGTAAAATTTGCATAAAATATTAATATATTTATATCGCATACTATACAATTAATACATGTATCTATTGACAAAATGAGGTAAATATAATACAATAAATAAAAATATGACAAATGGAATTGAGCAAATGAATCTGGAAATTAGTAAATTAAACGAAATGGAGCTTTGCAAAGCTGCTAAATTAGGTAACAGTGAAGCTGTTGAATTGTTGGTTTCTCATTATTCCAGATTGGTTAAATCTTGCGTTAGAAGTCATGCTTTCGGTATAGCTGAAAGTGATGACCTCACACAAGAGGGTATGCTCGGACTGTGGAAAGCTGTTTTAACTTTCGATGAGTCCAAAGGCGTGCCGTTTGAAGCCTATGCTCATGTCTGTATCGAGCGTAAAATCTATTCGGCTGTTCGTGCTATATATGCTCAAAAACATGAACCGCTTAATAATGCAGTTTCACTCGAAAAGCCTCTTTTTGATAGCAATGCGGAATCTGGCACATCGGTGGTTTCTGACCCTGAGGCGTTAGTTATTTACATGGAAGAACAAGCAGAGCGTATAACAAAGCTTAAAAATCTTCTCTCAGCATTCGAGTCGCATGTGTTATCCCTTTATCTTGATGGGCTTTCTTATGACGAAATAGCATCAAAACTCGGAAAACCTGTCAAATCGGTTGATAACGCAATTCAGCGAATAAGACGAAAATCGGCTAGTGTCAGTTTTTAAACTAAATCCGATGGAAATAGAGCTTTTTATGCTCTGTTTGCATAAATTTAACAATGGTTTCACCATAAGTCGGCGAAACACGCATTACACAAAGAGAGGTAAAAATCATGTATCAAGACAAAACTTTAGTATGTAAAGAATGTGGCAGCGAATTCGTTTTCTCAGCTGGTGAGCAGGAATTCTATGCAGAACGTGGCTTCCAAAATGAGCCTCAGCGTTGCAAGGCTTGCCGTGATAAGAGAAAAAATGCTGCTAAAAGCACTACCGCTCGTCAGTTCTTTACTGCTGTGTGTGCAGCTTGTGGTGGAGAGGCTAAAGTTCCTTTTGAACCAAAGTCTGACCGTCCAGTTTATTGCAGTGAATGTTTTGCTAAGATGAAAGCATCAGAAGAATAAATAAATTTTAAGAAGTGCTTGGGTTTTTCTCTTGCACTTCTTTTTTAATCTTGAAATAATAGTAAAAAAGAGGTATAATAAAACGTAAATTTGCTTAAATGTGGAGGTTTATTAAAATGGCAACTGTTACTAAAACTACTAAAATCGGCGAAGTGCTGGCTATGGATATGGGTACATCTAAGTTTTTCTTTGAAATGGGTATGCATTGCCTAGGTTGCCCAGCATCTCAGGGTGAGTCTATCGAAGAAGCTTGCATGGTTCATGGCGTTGATGTAGACGAGCTAGTAACTAAGTTAAACGCTTTTCTAGCAGGTCAGCAGTAAAATTTGCAAAGACCAGTTTTCGCTGGTCTTTTGTTTTTTAAATAGGTGAAAGAGCATGAATAATATAACTTTAACTCCACGATTAGAGCTTATAGCAAAAAAAATAGCAAAAGATGCAGTTTTAGCTGATATCGGCACAGACCACGCACATTTGCCAATTTATCTTTTGGAAAATGGCATAATAAAAAGTGCTATTGCCTCTGATATTCGTACAGGTCCATTACAAAAAGCAGAGGAAAACACAAAAAAATACGGTCTTGAGAGTAAAATTTCACTTAGACTTGGTGCAGGCTTGGAAAAAGTGCAGCCACATGAATGTGATACAATTTCTATTGCAGGTATGGGCGGAGAAACAATAGCCGAGATTTTACAAGATGCTAAATGGACGAACAGCCCAAACTATACACTTTTACTTCAGCCTATGACCATGATTTATTATCTTAGAAAATGGCTTTGGCAAAATGGTTATGAGATTTTAGAAGAAAATGTGTGCAAAGAAGACCACAGACGCTATGTGGTAATGACAGTTAAAGGCGGATATGATAAAAAAGATGTTCCACTTTATAAATGCTGTGTATCTAATGCACTTTTAAAGGCAGAAGGGGTAAAAGATTATTTACAGGCACAGCTTAAAAAAGAAAATGCCGCTCTTGATGGTCTTAAACAGGGAAAAAACGTTGATAATGATAGATTAAATGAGCAGAAGCTTATAGTTGATACATTAAAACAGAGTTTGGAGGCGATAGTATGACAACCGTTTCAGATATTTTAAAAATGCTAGAAGATTTTGCACCAGTAAGTTTGGCTGAAAACTGGGATAATGTTGGACTTATGACAGGCGACAATGAGCAAGAAGTTAAATGTGTAATGTGTGCTTTAGATGTTACAGAGGGCGTTGTAAAAGAGGCGATAGATAAAAATGCTAATTTAATTGTAGCTCATCACCCTTTGATTTTTACTTCTGTTAGAAATATCACAGAGAAAAATGCAACAGGTCGTGCTATTCGTCTTGCAATTAAAAATGATATTTCGGTTATCTGTATGCATACAAATGCAGACTGTGCTTGGGGCGGTGTAAATGATGCACTTGCAAAGGTATTAGAGCTTGACAATATTATAAGCATGGAAGCGGGTGACAATGCACTGCTTGGCAGAGTTGGCGACCTTAAAACCGAAATGACACCGAATGAATTTGCTCTTTTCGTTAAAAATAAGCTATGTACAAACGGTGTACGCTTTACAAATGGCGGTAAAAATATAAAGCGTGTTGCAGTTGGTGGCGGTGCTTGTGGAAAGCTAATGGATTATGCAATAGCTAAAAATGCTGATGCGTTTGTAATAGGTGACTGCTCTTATGATATTATGCAAAAAGCTCAATCCTTGGGGTTAACACTTGTTGATGCAGGGCATTTTCCAACCGAAAACCCAATAGCTGAAGTATTTGCAAGCAAAATTAAAGAGAATTTTAATAATATAGATGTTTTATGCAGTCAAACTCACAAGGATTGTATAGAATTTATTTAATTGAGGTGAAAATATATGCCATTAGATGCGGTATGTCTGCGAGCAGTTATAAATGAGCTTGATAAAGAAGTCGCAGGCGGACGTATTGATAAAATTTATCAGCCAGATAGAGATGAAATAGTAATTTCTGTGCGTACAGCAAAGGGCGGTAAAAAACTTATGGTTACGGCTGAACCATCAGCTCCAAGAATGCATTTAATTGATGCAAATAGAGAAAATCCAGCTGTGCCACCTATGTTTTGTATGCTGATGCGTAAGCATTTACAGGGTGCTAAAATCTCTAAAATCAGTCAGCCAGCTATGGAGCGTATGGCGGTTATTGAGCTTGATACAACAGATGAAATGGGTGTTGCTGTAAAACGTGAGCTTGTATGTGAGCTTATGGGTAAATACTCAAATATCATTTTGAAAGATGAAAACGGCAGAATTATAGATGCTGTTCGCCGAATTGATGGCGATATTTCGGGCAAACGTCAGGTTTTACCTGGTCTATTTTATCGTATGCCACCTGCTCAGGAGGGAAAAGTAGACCCGCTTGAGCTTGATGGACAAAAGCTTGTTTCAATGCTTGAAAAATGCGAAGATATAACAAAAAAGCTGGATAAATGGCTACTTAGCACACTTTTAGGTTTTTCTCCGCTCTTATGCAGAGAGCTTGCCTTTCGTGCAGTAGGCGAAACAAGCAAAGCGGTTATAGAGCTTACAAATGAGGATAAAAAGAATTTATCAGTCGCTTTTGATATATTAATAAATGATATTAAAAGCTGTAATTTTACACCTAATTTAATTATTAGGTTAGAGGATAAGGCAGTTCAAGATTTTACTTGTTTTGAAACTAAACAATATGAAAATCTGGTAGAGCAAACTCAAATGAATAGCTTTTCTGCACTTTTAGCGGCATTCTATGAGCGAAAGGGACAGGAAGAGCGTATGCGTAGACGTGGCATGGATATGATACGCACTGTAACCTCTGCAAGAGACAGAACAATGAGAAAGCTAAATATTCAGCGTGAAGAGCTTAAGCAAACCGAAGATAGAGACAAATATAAACGAATGGGCGAGCTTATATCTGCAAATTTCTATCAGCTCGAAAAGGGTATGACAAAAGCAAAAGTCATAGATTATTATGATGAAACTTGTCCTGAAATTGAAATTAAACTTGATATTCGTTTAACTCCTCAGCAAAATGCCCAGAAATATTTTAAGCAATACCAAAAGGATAAAACCGCCGAGCAAATGTTAACCGCTCAAATTAGCGAGGGTGAGGCAGAGCTTTCATATCTTGAAAGTGTTTTGCAGTCGATTGATGAGGCGGAAAATGAAAAAGATTTGGCTCAGCTTAGAGAAGAACTTGTGCAAACGGGTGTTTTAAGCCAAAAGCAGAATAAAAAGAAACAACAAACAAAAAAATCTGACTCTATACCGTTTGAATATCGCACAAGTGATGGTTTTTCTGTTTGGGCAGGCAAAAATAACTTACAAAACGATTTATTAAGCATGAAAACCGCTTACAAAAGTGATATTTGGTTTCATACCCAGAAAATACATGGCTCACATGTTATTTTAGCGGTAGATGGCAGACAGCCAACCGACACTGCTATGACTGAGGCGGCTAAAATTGCTGCTTATCATTCAAAGGCAAAACATTCGTCTATGGTGCCAGTTGATTATACAGAAGTTAGAAACCTTAAAAAGCCTAATGGTTCAAAACCAGGGTTTGTGGTTTACAATGTGTATCAGACCGCTTATGTCACACCAGATGAAAGCGAAATAGAAAAGTTAAGAGTTAAATAAAAATCAGCGGAATTTATATTTTCCGCTGATTTTATAATCAAAGCTCTTGCATTGTACGGTATAAAAGCTCACATGCAGTAGCTCTTGTTATTGGTGCAATGCTACTTTCGGCTGTTACTTCATCAGGCAGAATATTAGATGCAGTCAGAACTGCACATGCACTTTGTGCCCATACAGGTGCATAATCGGTATCTATTGCGGCTGTTTGTACCACTGATGTGCTATCCTCTAGCATATTGCTTAAAATCACACAAGCCTCTGCAAGTGTTATAGGATTTTCACCTCTAAGCTCACAGCCACCAGATGCGGTTTGATAACCGCTTATCAGTCCATTGGCGGCTGCGGCACTAACATATGGCTTTACCCAATCTGATAAACCAGAGTCATCTATAAAATCGGTCTGACTGGTTTCTTTTATATCAAGTCCACTTGCTGCCGCTGCCATTGCAATAAATTCACTACGACTTACGTTTTCATCAGGACTGAAAAAATAAGCTGTGCCGATTTTTGTACCTGTCATTATGCCTTCCTGTGCAAGTGTAATTGCGGCATATTGTGCAGGGTCATCGACCATATCAGAATAAGTCACTTTGGATTTATTTTTGCTGATTTTTATTTTAATCTCAGCAGGTTCGGATTGATTGCCAAATGTATCAATCGCTGCATAACTAAATTTATCTGTGCCTGTTTTGCCATCAAGTGGGGTATATTGCAGACTATTTCCTGTAATAGATGCCGTTCCGAGTTTTGGTAAATCTATGAGCTTTAACAAAACTGCATCGCCATCTTTATCAGTTGCGGTAAGTGGTAATTCAATCATTACATTAGCAAATGTTTCTCCTGAAACCGCTTTGACTTCTGGTGCAGAATTTGTGTTTATATCGGATACTTCTACTGTATCCCAAAACGCTCCCGCTGGGCTAAAACAAAATAAAACTGAACACAATAAGCTTATAAGCCGTTTGATATTTTTCATAAATTAACTCCCTTTCTAATGTGTGTTATAAGTATTTTTTACATAAGTCGCTGAATTATTCTAATTTATCGGAAAAATTATTTAAAACCACTTGCCGAAAACACTTAAATATGGCATAATTTTTATATCTAAAATTAGCTAAAAATATTGAATTTTAAATATTGTGAAAGGAATGACGCTGAAAATGCAAAATCATCAGCTTGTACTTGTTCTTGACTTCGGTGGGCAATATAATCAGCTTATTGCTCGTCGTGTTCGTGAACATCATGTTTACTGTGAAGTTAAACCTTATAAAACATCAATCGAAGAAATTAAAAGCTTAAATCCTATCGGTATTATCTTTACTGGTGGTCCAAATAGCGTTTATGAAGAAGGTTCTCCTAAGTGTGACCCAGAATTATTTAATCTTGGTATCCCAGTGCTTGGTATCTGTTATGGTTGCCAGCTTATGGCTCATTCTCTTGGCGGTCAGGTAACTGCGGCTCAAGATGATTCAGCTCGTGAGTATGGTAAAACTGAAACTTTCTATGATACTTCTTGTAAGTTATTTAAGGGTCTGCCAGAACAGGGCATCTCTTGGATGAGCCACGGTGACTATATGGCTAAAGTTCCAGAAGGCTTTAAGCTAGTAGGTCACACCGCTATGTGCCCAAATGTTGCTATTGCTGATGAAAACCGTGGTTTTTATGGCGTACAATATCACCCAGAAGTAAATCATACTGAAAACGGTACTCTTATGCTTAAAAACTTCTTATATGAGGTTTGTGGTGCTAAGGGTGACTGGACTATGGAAGATTATAAAAACACTTCTATTAAAGCTATTCGTGAAAAAGTTGGCGATGGTAAGGTGCTTTTAGCTCTTTCTGGTGGTGTAGACTCATCTGTTGCTGCTGCTTTACTTGCTGAGGCTGTTGGTAATCAGCTGACTTGTGTATTTGTTGACCATGGTCTAATGCGTAAGGACGAAGGCGATGAAGTTGAAGCTGCTTTCTCTAAGTGGGATATTAACTTTATTCGTGTTGATGCTGAGGAGCGTTTCCTTGGTAAGCTTGCTGGCGTAAGCGACCCAGAAACTAAGCGTAAGATTATCGGCGAAGAATTTATTCGTGTATTTGAGGACGAGGGTAAGAAAATTGGTAAGGTTGATTTCCTTGTTCAAGGTACTATTTATCCAGACGTTATTGAGTCTGGTGCAGGTGATGCAGCTGTAATTAAGAGCCATCATAATGTTGGTGGTCTGCCAGATTATGTTGATTTTAAGGAAATTATCGAGCCACTACGTCTATTATTTAAGGACGAAGTTCGTGAGCTAGGTCGTGAGCTTGACCTTCCAGAATATCTGGTTATGCGTCAGCCATTCCCAGGTCCAGGTCTTGCAATCCGTGTTATCGGTGATATCACTAAGGAAAAATTAGATGTTCTGCGTGATGCTGATTTTATTTTCCGTGATGAAATCGCTAAGGCTGGTCTTGAGCATACTATGAATCAGTATTTTGCTGTACTAACCAATATGCGTAGTGTTGGTGTTATGGGTGACGGCAGAACTTATGATTATACTCTTGCTCTGCGTTCCGTAACAACTACCGACTTTATGACCGCTGACTGGGCTAGAATCCCTTATGATGTACTAGACCGTGTAAGTGTTCGTATTGTAAATGAGGTTGGTCATATTAACCGTATTGTATATGATATCACCTCTAAGCCACCTGCTACTATCGAGTGGGAATAAGTAAAAATTTACCATATTCAATTTTAAAAGTATAAAAAGTTATTAAATATCTTTATAATGATATAAAAATAGCTAATAAGTGTTTTTAAAAGTTGAATGGTAAAAAAGCAAAAATTCTTTTGATAACAATTTGATAACATTGTAAAAAACCAATTTATTTTATTTATCCGTTTTAAGCCAGTGGCTTATAGGTTAAGAATTTGGTTATTTATAATTAAAGGTCTTGTTGATATAAAAATCAGCAAGACCTTTTTTTGTTTATTTTAAATCATCTACAATAAAATCACTCAAACCGCTAGAGGGTACTTTTATAAAACCAGATTTATCATCAAACCTAGGATAGTTATATCTCCATTGGTCGTATTGTTCCTTAGTTATTTCTCCAGATTGCAGTTTTGCAGCTTGTTCTTGCCAGCTTGTGAACATATTAAACAGATTTTTGTAACTGCTTATATTGGACTTATCCAGTCTAAGACACACTTCTCCGTCTATTTCGCCAATTTTAAGACCATATATATCTTCTAAGGCGAAAAGTGTATGCATTAAACCTAAATAGCTATCAATATTAGGCACATCAAGAGCCATAGGGGATACATCAAGCACATTAGCCAGTTTTTGTGTTAAATCTGCTTTTGGTGTTCTATTGCCAGTTTCGTATTGAGCCATACGAACATCAGCACTTTTTTCTGGTAAACCAACAGCAATACCCAGTAATTTTTGTGTCAAACCTCTTAAATTTCGGATAAAATGTATCCTTTCACCTATTGCCATAACATCACTCCATATCTTTCATTAAAGGATTTTATAAACAGAGCATAACATATATGTTTAGCAAAAGTCAATCTGCTAATTAACAAAAAAGTTAATTTAATTTTTGAAAAATCTCTTGACATAAATAAATTTGTTAAGTATACTGTGGATAAAAGATTAACAAATAAGTTAAATAAAAATAAATTAAATAATATCCTCTAAGTATTAGAGGGGAAAGGAAGGTATCTTATGTCAGAAAAAATGTTTATGCGTGTGGAGGAAGTAGCAGAAAAATTGGAAGTTTCAATTCCATATGCTTATAAGTTAATCCGCAAAATGAACAAAGAGCTAGAAAAAACAGGCTGTATCACAATTCAAGGGCGAATTGACCGTAAGTTTTTCTATGAACACTTTTACGGTGGTCAAAACAATAATGAAAGGGACGAATAAATATGCCAATTTACAAAAATAACGACAATGGCACATGGTATTGTATGTGCTGGTTTACCGATTGGCAAGGTAAACGCAAACAGAAATGCAAACGAGGTTTTGCAACTAAACGTGAGGCTTTGGAGTGGGAACGAGAGTTCTTAATGCAAAAACAAGCCGATTTAGGAATGACTTTTGAAAGTTTTGTAACACTTTATGAGAAAGATATTAAGCCAAAATTAAAACTTAACACTTGGCTCAGTAAGGAAAGCGTTATTAAAAAGTTAATTCTGCCTTATTTTAAAGACCGTAAACTATCTGAAATCACAGCTAGAGATGTGATTGATTGGCAAAATGAGATTAGAAATATTAAAAATAATCAAGGAAAGTGTTATTCATCAGATTATTTAAAGAATATTCATACACAACTTAGCTGTCTTTTTAATCATGCAGTTAAATATTACGGTTTACAGAGCAATCCAGCAGCAAAAGCTGGCAGAATGGGCAGTGAAGAACCTAGAGAAATGCTGTTTTGGACTAAAGAAGAATATCTAAAATTTGCAGATGCTATGATGGATAAACCAATGTCATATTATGCGTTTGAAATGCTTTATTGGTGTGGTATTCGTGAGGGTGAATTATTAGCACTAACACCGAAAAATTTTGATTTTAAAGCTGAAACTGTAAGCATAAATAAGTCTTATCAACGTCTAAAAGGTCAAGATGTTATAACAACCCCTAAAACAAGAAAGAGTAACAGGGTTATTAAAATGCCACATTTTCTCTGTGAGGAGATAAATGAATATATAAAAATGTTTTATAATGTAGGTGAAAATGACCGTATTTTCCCATTTACAAAGCATTATTTAACAAAAGAAATGGAGCGTGGTAGTAAACAAACAGGTGTAAAACGTATAAGAATCCATGATTTGAGGCACCCGTATGTCAAGCACACGACAAAAAAATATAATTCTGAAAAGCAGAAAACCCAAGCTACCAAGATGGATTTGATAGCCTGGGTTTTCCGTTTTTGTACCTTCAATTATTCAAAGAGGTCATGGACT
>DXIE01000025.1 GCA_019113005.1 Candidatus Butyricicoccus avistercoris
AGTGCAAACTCTGCGGCTCAACAAAACTATATGAATTTACTTAATCCTAATGGCTCAAATGCTGAAATGCTCGCCGCTTTGGGTCTTTCTAATTCTGGACTCTCTGAAAGCTCTGCTATTGCTGCTCAAAACGCTTACACAAATGCTGTAAACTCTAATGAACAGAACGTTAGCAATCAAATTCAGGCTATTGAGCTTGCTATTAAAAATGCTCAACTTTCTGGCGACCTTGCTACTGCTGAACAGCTACAAGGTTATTATAATACCGTACTACAAGCGGGTATGCAGAACGCTAACAATATTTTATCCGCTATGCAGTGGGCTATTGGCAACGGTCAAAGCATGAACCAGCAAAATATTAATAATGCTTTCACTCAGGCAGGTATTACTGGCAGTCTTAACGGTAATCCAACTATGGCAGGTCAACAGCTTTCTTACACAATAGAAGGTTTAAGTTTAGATAATCAGATTAAACAGTTCCAGTTACTATTACAACAGGCTTATGGTATGAAACAGGCTGAGGCTGAATATCAATCTCAGTTACTTGCTAATAGTGGTGCAAGTTTGGAAAATGCTTATCAAGAGCTTTATAACAGATACTTTCTTTGGATATAATTAAATAATTTCAATCAGTGGCTGAGGCTTGCCAGTCAGACAAATTCCACCTTGTTCGCTTACAAGATATGTATTTTCTGTGCCGACAAGCCCTATGCCATCAAGCTTTATTTTAGGCTCAAGTGCAAACACTTGATTGGATTTTATCTCCAAATCAAAACCTTTTGCTATTGCTGGATATTCGTCCATTGCTAAACCTACTGAATGACCTAAAAATTTCTTTCCAAACATAAAACCAGATTTAAATTCATTAGGTACGGCATTATATGCAAAATCATAAATATCGGACAATATTGTATTTGGTTTTAACATAGCTGATGCTTTTTTCTCGATTTCTAAGCAGATATTATATGCTGTTTTTATCAAATCACCGTTTTTATGCTCGCTAAGTCTGCCATAAAAATATGTTACACTTTTATCTGTATGATACCCCGCAACTCCACACGCTATATCAGCAAAAATTATATCTCCCTTTTTTAATTTGCGACTATGTGAACCAAGTGCTTGTATCGGTATATATGTTCCTTTGCAACCATCGGGACTATCAAACGAAATTCCATTAAGTCCGCTTTCACTAAATGAACAAATGCCCCCAACCGCTTCACCATGTGGATTTTCAAAGCGACAACTGCCCATTGAACCTCGTCTTATTAAATCTAATAGCACCTCTCCACATAGTTCGGCTTCGCTTACACCTTCTCTTAAAAATACAGGTAATATTTGCTCTAAGCTTTGTGATTGTATTTTACCAGATGCTTTCATACATTCTATTTCATATTCACTTTTGATAGCTCTTATACTTTGCAAAACAGGCAATACATCTTTATATTTTTCGAAAGCTAAATGCTTTTTTATAAGACTTAACCACTGTAAATTAGCGTATTTATACTCTAAATAAACGGTTTTCGGTATGTCTTTAAAATATTCTGCTATCTCTCTAAATGACTTCATGGAGCGTATGTTTTCAAATTCACTCTCATTTCTTGCTCTATCATAATCTCTACGCACCCATAATATAGCTTGCTCTTTTGTTATTACAAGTAAGCCATCTGGTACTGTGCCTGTTAAATAGTATAAATTTACAGGATTATTTATTAATACCATTTGCCAACTTTTATCTTTCTTTTCTAGCTCTGACTTAAACGCATTTAATCTATTTTCTAACTCATACTTTGGTACGGGTGTATTAAACTTCATATATAAAACCCTTTCTATAATAATTTATGAAATTATAACATAGTAGGGTTTTATAAATCAAATTGTTCTCATTAAAATTGAAACATAGATAAAATAACAGACTATAAGGCTAAGTCCTTGTATTCTGAAAAATTTACCATGAAACATAGGTGGTATAAGTGATATACCTATTAAAATAACTGCAAATGGTAAATCTCTTACAAATACCTCGGGTTCTACAACTAATATTCCGCCGCTTGCTAATGCACTTGAAGGCACTACAAGCGATAAATTTATTATATTAGCTCCTATAATATTGCCTACTGACAACATACCATGCCCTTTTCTTATTGCTGAAAGTGTGGTCATAAGCTCTGGAAGGGAAGTGCCAAGTGCTACAAGTGTTAAACCTATTATACTTTCTGGTATACCTAGCATGCTTGCAAGCCTTGTGCCATGGTCTACCATTAATTTTGCACCAAGCACAACTGATATAGCTCCAACTAAAAACATTAAAAATGTTTCTACTTTATTTATCTTTATATTTCTAGATACATTTTCAGAATTACTTGCATTTTGCAAATTCATTGCGAGAAATGCAAATAAAAGCGTAAATAAACCAAGTGCTTCACCAGAATTTATAACTCCATCTACACAAAAACAACCTGTAAGAACTCCAAGACATATTAAGACTGCTCCTTTTGTCTTAGCTTCTCTTACACTGAAAACTGATGGTGCGAGAAGTGCTGAAATGCCTAATATTAGTCCTGTGTTGCATGCAACTGAACCTACTGCATTACCTACGGCAAGCTCTGATGCTCCTCTTAAACTTGCTAAAATTGATACGGTTAGCTCTGGGGCAGTAGTGCAAATACTTACAAGTGTTGCACCTATAACAAAACGAGGTATACCACTAGCTTCAGCTATTTTGGCGGCTGAGTCTACAAAAACATCTCCGCCTCTCATGGTTAAAATAAGCCCAATTATAAAAAAACATAGCGAATATAAAATCACAATAAATAATACCTCCTGTCAATTTATCAATTAAATATATGTTAAGAAAATGCTTTATATGTTATCGCTTTTTCTATATCGTTGACACTATAACTTAAAAGAGGTATCATAAAGTAAAGTTCCGTTTAAAGAGAAATGGAGGAAATATGAAAAGCTTTTTAGGTAAAATAATAGGGGATAGGCGTATAGTTGGCGGACTTATACTCATTATACAAATGTGTTTGTTTATATGGCTTTTAAACAACATTTTTCTTATATTCCCTTGGGTAGATGTCGCTTGTACAATTTTATCACTTTGTATTGTCGTTTGGATTGTGAGAAAAAATGATAATCCATCTTATAAAATTCCATGGATTATTCTTATTTTGATATTTCCACTGTTTGGCGGATTATTCTATCTTATGTGGGGTAACACTCCGCTTAACAGAAGTAGAGCAAGTCATAAATTTGAGCCTATAACTCCAGATTTTTCTCAGCATAAATCTACACCAGCAAAGAATAGACTTATCTCAGCTATGCCAAGGCAGTCAAGACGTACTCAATATATAGAAAATGTTAGCGGTTTGCCTGTATGGGGCGAAACTAGTACCAGATATTTTTCTGTTGGCGAACACCAATTTGATGCTATGTGTATAGAACTTAAAAAAGCTCAGAAGTTTATATTTATGGAATATTTCATAATTGAACCAGGTGAAATGTGGCAGCCTATTCTTGATATACTTTGCGAAAAAGTTAAAAACGGTGTAGAGGTAAGAGTTATGTATGATGATGCAGGCTGTATAACTAAATTACCGCTCAATTATGACAAATATCTTAATTCTTTGGGCATTAAAGCGGTTAGATTTAATAGATTTATTCCAACACTTAACACTTATCTTAACTATCGTGACCATAGAAAAATAACTGTTATTGATGGTAATGTTGGTTATATGGGTGGAACTAATATAGCCGATGAATATATAAACAGAAGTTCTCCTTTTGGTCACTGGAAAGATACAAGTCTTGAGCTTCGTGGTGCTGGTGTAGCTAATATGACAGAAATGTTTCTCGAAATGTGGGAATATGCCACAAGCACGATAACCAATAACCATGAAAAATATAAGCCAACCATTGAAAGACCAGCTGATGGTTATGTTCAACCGTTTGGTGATAGTCCTCTTGATGATTTTAACGTTGGCGAAACTGTTTATATGCAAATTGTTAACAACGCAAGAAAATATGTTTATATAACTACTCCTTATCTTGTGCTTGATAATGAAATGATAACCGCTTTAGTAACTGCAGCTCAAAGCGGCATTGATGTTAGAATTATTACCCCTGGTGTGCCAGATAAAAAACTTGTTTATATGGTAACTCGTTCATTCTATCAGCAGCTTTATAAATTTGGTGTAAAAATATATGAATATACTCCAGGTTTTTTACACGCAAAAATGATTGTTTCTGATGATGATGTCGCTGTTGTTGGTACTATAAATATGGATTTCCGCTCTTTCTTTATGCACTTTGAATGTGGCACTGTGCTTTATGGCGGAAAGGTAATAGAAGAAATAAAAACAGATATAGAAGAAATAATGGTTCAGTCAAGGCTAGTTGATGACAGATGGTTCAAGGATACCCCTTGGCTTGCATCAATTTTAGCATCAATTCTAAGATTACTTGCACCATTATTATAAAAAAATGCTGTAACGATTTTCGTTACAGCATTTTTTATAGCTTAGTTTTTCTTTACCGCTCCGTCTTTTACTAAATCCCAGTTCTTGACCATATAGTCAATACCTGCATAAATTGTAACGAGTGTTACTACCCATGCAACAACTGTATGCAGCCCAATATTAGCTATTGAAACAGCAGTTGGACCATCTGCATCTCCGATGATTGCAAGGGAAGAATGAAGACTTGTCATACTATCGCTAACAAGTATTAAAATAAAGAAATCAATTATTATGCCTGCAATCTGTACACAGGTCTTTACCTTGCCTGTCCATGAGGCTGCAAGCACTTTGCCCTTTGCTGCTGCCACATTTCTAAGTGATGTAATGATAAATTCACGAGCAAGAACAATAAATACCATCCATGCAGGGAAGATGCCTTTTTCAATAAAGATAAGCAGTGCGGCTGTGACTAAAAGCTTATCTGCAAGTGGGTCTACAAATTTGCCAAAGTCAGTAACTTGATTGTATTTTCTCGCAATATATCCATCAAGAAAATCTGTAACAGATGCAAGACAAAACAGCACAAGTGCTATAATAAGGCTTGTTTTGTCATATTGCAATGTAAAATAAATGAAAAATGGTATCATTAAAATTCTTACCATTGTTATTTTATTTGCTGTTGTCATTTTTTATCCTCCTATTTCTACACCCTCAAGGTCTGCTCCAAGACTGTTTTCAATTCTTACAAGCACAAAATCACCTGCATTAAGCTCGTTTTCAGATGCAAAATACACTCTGCCGTCAACGTCTACCGAATCGGCATATGTTCTGCCGTAATAAAGTCCCATTGTGTCATCAAAGCCTTCACATAAAACCTGCATTGTTTCATGCATACGGGATAAATTGTACTCATCAATTACGCCAGACTGTAATTCCTCAACAATTAAACGGCGATTTGCTTTGGTTTCATCATTAATCTGATTTGGCATTTCAGCCGCTTCCGTGCCTTCCTCAGGTGAATACTCAAACACGCCAGCTCGCTCAATCTGTACTTCTTGCAAGAACTCACAAAGCTCGGTGAAATCTTCTTCAGTTTCATCAGGAAGACCTACAATTATGCTTGTACGAATAACTAAACCGTCAATTTTTTCACGCATCTTTTTAATAAGGGCGGTTAGGCTTTCTTTATCTCCAGGGCGATGCATTGAACGAAGTATTTTCTTAGATGCATGTTGAAGTGGTATATCAAGATATTTTACAATCTTTTCTTCATTTGCAATTACATCTATGAGTTCATCTGTAATCTGGTCTGGGTATAAATAATGTAGTCTTATCCATGTGAAATTAAGTTTGCAAAGCTGTCTTAAAAGCTCTGGAAGTAGGCGAGTACGACATTCTAGGTCCATGCCATACTTTGTTATGTCCTGAGCAATAACTATAAGCTCTTTAACACCAGCATCAGAAAGCTGTTTTGCTTCGGCTAAAACATCATCAAGCTGTCTACTGCGATATTTGCCCCTAAGTTTAGGGATAATACAATATGCACATGTATTGGAACAACCCTCGGCTATCTTTAAAAACGCTGTATAAGATGGTGTGAGCTGTTCTCGACTGCCTTCAAGTGCAGCAGATGCCATATCATTCATATATACAGCTTTTTTGCCCGCTAAAACATCACGCACAGCATCAACAATGTTTGTATAACTGCCAGTGCCACAAATTGCATCTACTTCTGGGAGTTCGCTTTGGATTTCATCACGATAACGCTGTGCAAGGCAACCTGTAACAACTAGACCTTTCAAATTGCCTTCTTCCTTATATTTTGCAACATCTAAAATAGTTTCAATAGCTTCGGTTTTTGCCGCCTCTATAAATCCACAGGTATTTACTATTCCGATATCAGCATTTTCCATTTCTTCGGTTATTTCATATCCTGCATCTTTAAGTTTTGCAAGCATATGTTCAGAATCAACTAAGTTTTTAGAACAACCTAGCGAAATAAGTCCAACCTTTGTCAAAGGGTTTGTCCTCCTCATTAAATCATTTTGCTTTAATCATATCACATTTTAATAATATTGTCAGCTTTACCAACTAAAAAGACAGCGAAAAATAGCCGTGCTACTCGCTGTCCTTTGTGTAAATTTAATACTCTATATGCTCGTTTATATATTCATCAAGAGCTTTTTTAATTTCAGACCATGAAAAACCACGTCTTTGTAAAAATGCAATGGATTTTTGTATTTCCTTTTTATCAGATACATCACCTTTTAATTTCTTATCAAGCAAAGAATGTAAAACAGAATAGTCAGTTTCATATTCGCTATAAATTTCAGCGGCATCATCATTTGATATGCCACGTTTTTTTAGCTCTTGCTTTATTCGGCGTGTGCCATAACCCTTGCGAGCATATGATTTTAAAAGCATTTGTGCATATCTTGTATCATCTAGAAAATTTTTATCTTCAAGATATGCAACCGCATACTCAGCCGCATCTTCACTATGACCTTTAGCAATCAGCTTCTCTATTAAGCTTGCTTTGCTTAAATCTCTATATGAAAGCTGTTTTGCGGCATCATTTAAAGCCTTTTCGTATGCTTTTTCCAGTTGTTCTCTTGTCATTTAGAGCTTACATCTCCAAATCATCGTCAAAATCATCTGCATCTATTGATACCGATTTACTAACTGGTTTTGCAGGTTTATTTGGTGGTGTAATTTCATCGTCATCAGATTGAGCAGTTGCCTTAGATGCAGCTTTTTTACCGCCCTTTGAAAGCATTTCTCTACGTTCATTTTCGATTGCTTCAACAATTTTCTTGTGCAGCTCCTCAGCTTCTTCTGGGTGTTCCTTAAAATAAAGTTTTGCATTATCTCGACCTTGTCCAAGCCTTGTATCACCCATTGAAAACCATGCACCTGCTTTTTGTACTAAATCATATTTTACGCCTAAATCTACAAGTTCACCTGTAAATGAAATGCCTTCACCATACATAATATCAAATTCAGCTTCTCTAAATGGTGGTGCAACCTTATTTTTAACTATTTTACAACGTGTACGGCTACCTAGCAGCTCGCCATTATTTTTAATATGCTCAACTCTGCGAACATCAATTCTAACAGATGCATAGAACTTTAAAGCTCTACCGCCAGTTGTAACTTCTGGGCTACCATAGATAACACCAACTTTTTCACGAAGCTGGTTGATAAAAATTGCGATACAGTTAGATTTTGCAATAGAACCTGCAAGTTTTCTCATAGCTTGGCTCATCATACGAGCGTGTAAACCAACAAATGAGTCACCCATATCACCCTCGATTTCTGCACGAGGTACAAGGGCGGCTACTGAGTCAACAACTACAATGTCAATCGCACCAGAGCGAACAAGAGCTTCAGCAATTTCTAAACCTTGTTCACCAGTATCAGGCTGTGAAACAAGTAAGCTATCAATATCTACACCCAATGCACGAGCATAAACAGGGTCAAGAGCGTGTTCAGCGTCAATAAATGCAGCCTCACCGCCTAGTTTTTGAGCTTGTGCAATAGCATGAAGTGCAACTGTTGTTTTACCAGAAGATTCAGGCCCATAAATTTCGATAATTCTGCCTTTTGGAAGTCCACCTGTACCCAAAGCGGTATCAAGTCCGATTGAACCAGTTGGTATATGCTCGATACTCATGCCGTTATTTTGACCAAGACGCATTACAGAGCCTTTACCAAAGTTTTTTTCAATAAGTCCGAGTGCTTGCTCAAGAGCTTTTTTCTTATCAGTTGCAGGTGCAACTCGCTCAGGTTGTTTCTTTTTATCTGCCATGTCAAAAGACCTCCTATATCAAAAAAAGGGGAGCGGTGCTTAGCCGCCCCCAGTGTCTAAATGATAGCACAGGTTAAATTTATTTGCAATAAAATATACGAAAATTTGTTCGAAAAAACTTATGCCAAAAAATTATATATTTTTAGCTTTTATAACAACAATACGCTGCACACCAGATAAATCTTCAGCTAAGAAAATATCAGTCATACCAAGATTTTTAAAGATTTCAGCCACATCATTTGCTTGTTTATAGCCACATTCAAAGTACATTCTTCCGCCGTCATTCATCATTTTAACCCAGTTTTTAGCTATATTTCGGTAAAAATCAAGTCCATCTGTACCGCCAAACAGTGCTAAATGTGGTTCGTAATCTGAAACGCTTTTGTCAAGCTCTTTCATTTCATCTGCGGTTATATATGGAGGGTTGCACAGCATTATATCAAATTTTCCAAGATGTTCGTCTGGTTTTTGAAGTGCATTTCCAATAGACGTAGAATACCTATTTGTAACCCCTAATCTGCGGGCATTTTCACGAGCTACCGAAAGTGCATCTTCAGAAATATCGATTGCAACTACTCTTGCATTATGTACCTCGGCGGCTAGAGCTAGACCTATACAGCCTGAACCACAACATATATCTATGACTTTTGGGTTTTCAAGAGTTTTTGCATCTTCTATGGCAAGATGACAAAGTGGCTCGGTGTCAGAGCGTGGGATAAGCACATTTTTATTAACCATAAATGTATATCCATAAAAATCCCATTCGCCTAAAATATATGCAAGTGGTTCATGATTAAGTCTACGCTCTGTCATTTGTCGAGCTTTTTGTACAGTATTATCATCTAAATAGCAATAAGCCCAGTTTGCAGTCATACGCTTATCTGTTTTAGTAACAAAAGCTGTAAGTTCTCTTGCTTCAAGTTCTGCCATAGAAATGTCAGCAGCTCGAAACTTTTTCCTTATCTCCATATATAGCTCATTTATAGTAATGCTCATTAAAATGTCAGTCCTTTTTTCTTATTACCAGTTATCACTGTTATCATCTGGAATAACTCGTTTCATACCCTCAATAGCAACTTCTATCATACTGTCATCTGGCTCAAAAACGGTTAAATGCTGTATCATTAACCCTGGCCAACGTAAAATTTTACATATTATATTGTTATGTCTGCCAGCATATCTGTTAAACTCATAAGATATGCCTACAACAAATGGAAGTAAAATTAAATGGGTTAAAGCTCTTAAAAATGGATTTGTGACTTCAACAATGGAAAATACAATACAGGAAACAAGGGTTGCCACTATAATAAGCACAAACAGAAAGCTTGTGCCACAACGAGGGTGAAAACGTGGCATTTTACGCACGTTTTCGACTGTGAGAGGAAGTTCTGCCTCATAACAGAAAATAGTTTTATGTTCAGCTCCATGATATCTAAAAGTACGCTCAATGTCTTTCATATGTGATATTGTCCACATAAAAACAAGAAAAATTACAATTCTAAGCAAACTTTCTGTTAAATTTCTTAGAAAAATAGGAGTGTTTTCTGGAAGTAGCCCCCCGACAAATGACGGTAAAAGCATGAAAAGGCAAACAGGAATTATTATGCCTATAAGCATTGCAAAATTCATTATAAGCTTTTCTAGTTTTTCGCTTCCGAGTTTGCTTTCAAGCCATGCTTCAAAACGTGATGGTTTTTCATCTTCTTCTGTTTCAAAGAAAGATGAGGAATATTCAATGTCGTCTAAACCGTCTTTGAGTGCGGTAAAAAGGGAAGTAGCACCTCGCAAAATAGGCAGTTTTAAAATAGGGTATTTGTTTGCAGGATTATTTGTATCACGTTCTTTTATAGATAATTTGCCATTTTGTTTTCTAACAACTACACAGGTGCGTTTTGGTCCTTTCATCGTTATGCCTTCTATTATTGCCTGTCCGCCGATTGTAGTTTTTCTTTTACATATCGGCATTTCGGTTTGATTTATCATTCTTTAGTTCTCCTCTTCGGTCACTATCTCTGGTTCAATTTCAGGGTCTAAAGCAGGAATTTTAATATAAACCGCTGTGCCTGCACCAACTCTGCTTGTTATATCAAGTGAGCCATTATGCATTCTTACAATTTCATCTGTTACCGCAAGACCGATACCACTGCCACGTTGTTTCGATGAGCCTTTATAAAATTTCTCTTTAACAAATGGAAGTTCGGCTTCTGGAATGCCATTGCCCCAGTCTCGCACACAGATTACAATAGTATTTTCCTGTCTATAAAGCGAAATTTCAATCTTTCCGCCAGACATACCGTATTTTGCAGCGTTATCTATTATATTTAAAAATACCTGTTTCATACGATGTCTGTCACCAGAAACAATATAGCTGTCAGGCTCTTTTTTGTAGTGCAGAGTCATTCCAGAGCTTTGAAGCAGATTTTCATACATATATACAGCTTCATAAAGCTCTCTTGATAGGTCGAAAATTTCAATATTAAGTGTCATTCTACCAGATTCCATACGGGCAAAATCTAAAAGTTCCTCGACCATTTGGGTGAGTCTGCGGCTCTCTTTTTGGATTATATCAAGTCCTAACATAACATCTTCTGGATTTTGTGCACCCATTGAAGTTAGTGTTTCACTCCAACCAGCAATGGCGGTAAGTGGAGTTCTAAGCTCATGTGATACAGACGATATAAACTCATTTTTTATTCTTTCAGCTTTGGCGATTTCATCAGACATATTGTTTATTGAGTCACAAAGCTGACCTATTTCATCATCATATGTTTTATGAAGTCGCATACCATACTGACCAGCTGCAATTTCCTTTGCAACTTCATTTATTCTTGTAACTGGTATTAAAATCGAGCGAATAAAATAGCTATTAGATGCAATAACAAGCAGTAAGAATAAAAAACATGCTGCAATAGATGCTAAAATGACTATTGTTATCTGTTTTTCAGCGGTTTCAAGTGAGGAAATCATACGCACAGCACCTATAAGCTCGCCACGAGATGAAAATATAGGCTCACTAAGGCTCATTATACGTTCACCTGTCATAGGATCATCACCAGACCAACTACAAACCCTATTTTCCCATAATGCTCTATCTGCATCATCTGTTGAAGGTACAGAGTCGGCTGTAAGCTCGGAAGTTGATAAAATTATTCTGCCAGATGTATCTATAAATTGAAGTTCTACTTTGTCTTTATCTTCATAACTAAGGGCATATTGTCTGATACCACTTAAATATTGGTCATATGTGCTTGTAAAATTATCCCTTATAGAAGATACTGTGCTATGCACTCGGTTTTTTAAATTATCTCTTATAGATGAATAATAATAACTAGATATGCCAACAGATACAAATATAATTATAACGGCAAGTATAACAACAACAAAGCTAAGAGAGTTTACAAGCCATCTGCCTTTAAGTCCACCAGGGGCATGTTGCACACGAATTTCTTTTTGCGGAGGGGTTTTTTTAGGTGGTGGTTTTATTGGTGTTAAACGATATTTCATGATTGCCACATATACCCATATCCACGCACTGTTGTTATATATTGTGGATTTGCAGGGTCGTCCTCTATCTTTAGTCTGAGTCTTCTGATATTTACATCGACAATTTTAAGCTCGCCCACATAATGATGCCCCCAAACCATTTCAAGAATATCATCTCTTGAAAGTGCTTTGCCAATGTTTTGCATAAAGGTTCTGAGTATTCCATATTCTATCTGGGTTAATTCTATTTTAACCCCGTTTTTTTGCACTTCTCTAGCTCGTAAATTGAGCTTAAAAGGTCCAGATTTTATTGTTTCATCATCTGCAAAAGGATTGCCTGCAACACGTCTGAAAAGTGCATCAACTCTTGCAACAAGCTCTACAACAGAAAATGGCTTTGTTACATAATCATCTGCACCTGTCATAAGACCAGTGACTTTATCAGCCTCTTGAGTTCGTGCAGTAAGCATTATTATTCCTGCTGAATAGCCTTGTGTTCTAAGTGTTCGGCAGACTTCATAACCATCTATCCCAGGGAGCATTACATCTAAAATAGCTACTGCTATATCTGTGTTTTGCTGATATAAATCAAGTGCAAGCTCGCCAGAAATTGCTTCTATAACTTCATATCCACCTCTTTTTAAATTGAGGACAATAAAACTTCTAATGCTATCTTCATCTTCTAATACTAAAACTTTTCGTTTCATTTAAATATACTCCTTATTATTTTTAATTGTTCCATGATTGTGAAATAATTGAAAAACGCTCTTTTATTTGTTCATAGCTCAGGTTAAACCGACTATTTGCTGCATTTTCTGGAATTGAAACAGTATATATTTCGGTTGTTGTGCGGGCAAGCTCAAACATAGAGTCTTGAGAGGCATAATAATTTCTCATATCGCCAGTCAATCTGTGAATGGTAAATAGTTCGATAGGTTCACTTGGTGAGCTATAATCTAAAAATGTTGTCTTGGTTTCATTTTCATCTGTTGATTTAACAACTGTGATGTTTGAACGCCAAGCATCAGAAATCATAAATTGCCAGTTTTCTGATACATTTTGATATGTTGTACACACTCTTACAGGTGCATCGCCTGTGCTAAAAGCGTACCAATCAAGCATATATGCAGATTCTGATGATGACTGTGAACCAGATTGATTTTGTGTGTTAGGCGTTAAAGGCATTAATAAAGCAAGCGGAACTTCTGTAACTTGGTCGTTGTTTACATCGCTTGATGGTACAGAAACAGGTCTATATGTGCTGTGCTTTGTGCCGTCTTCACTTTCAAGAGTTATATTTCTAAAGCCTTCATCATCATAAACAAAAATATCGGTCATAAGTCCTGTGCTGATTTCAACCTTACTCTCAGCAAAAATTGCAGGCTGATAACCTCTTAGTAAACCTTTTTTTAGGCTTACTATATTTTGGGTTTCTGGTGAAAGTATAGCTTCACCTTTTAAAGTCAGTTTGCTTGAATTTTCTTCTTTTACATAAAGCTGTGCAATTCTTCTGTTTGTTTCGTCTTTTGTGAATAAAATTAAATCATCTGTACCGTTGTTATCTAAATCTGATGTTATAAATGACTGGTATGTTGTTTCAAGCAAAGTTACAAGCTTTTCATTTGAAAAAGCACAAACGGTCATACCAGATGTTGAGTTATCTCCGCTGAGTTTCCAAGAGATAAGTATACCTTTTTGACCATCAGGTGATAAGGTTGGGTATGATACAGAGGTGATTTGTGCAGCGGTTGCTGATACACTACCTAAAGATATATATTCCTCATTTTCTCTCTGGAATACATAAATATGGAATTTATCAGGATTTTTAGATTCGCAGAAAAATGCAACTGCTTCATCTTCGCCATCTAAATTTAAATCCATAAGCTGAACAGTATTTCTGTTTTCTCCTGATTGTGGAGATACTGCTATTGCTCCTTTTGATGTGATGTTATTTATTTGTTTTTGCAATGATTCATATGTTGCACTTGGTCTAGGGGTTTTTAAAAGTTCATCGCCTGATTTAAAGGTGCAACCACTCAAAATGGTAAGACAGGCGATAAACAAAAGTAATCTTTTCATAATAATATTTTCCTTAAAAAAGATTTGATATGCTATTACTTATTTTAACACATGAAATAAATACTGCATAGAAGGTTTTAGTTACAATATGTTTTTATTTTAAGTAAAATGACGATTGAATACAATAAAAATGCTATGTTATAATATGAAAATGCATAATAAGGAAAAGGAAATGTTATATGATTGGAACAATGTTTAATGTATGCACAATTATAGCGGGAAGTGCAATAGGAGGTACTCTTAAAAAAGGAATAAGAGAAGATTGTCAAAATGCAATGATGAACGCTATGGGTTTGGCAGCAGTTGCACTTGGAGTCAATACTGTGGCTAGTAATATGCCTAAAAGTGAATTTCCAGTGCTTTTTATTATGAGCCTTGGAATAGGCTCTGTTATAGGCACAATGTTAAATCTTGATGAGCGTTTTCAAAACATAGCGAATAAAAATTCAAAATCTAAACTTGGAAAAGGACTTTCTACGGCGTTTTTGCTTTTTTGTATAGGCACACTTGCTATATTAGGCCCTATTCGCAGTGCGTTATATGGTGACCATACTTTTTTATTCACCAATGCAACGCTTGATTTTATAACTTCAATAGCACTTGCTGCAACATATGGCTATGGTATTATGCTTATAGCTCCAGTTGTTTTAGTTTGGCAAGGTAGTATTTATCTTGGTGCAGGATTTTTGCAAAACTTTTTGCAAGATTCACTTATGACTGAGATTTCTATTATAGGTGGTATTTTAATTGCAGCCTCAGGTATTTCTATTTTACAGATAAAAGATTGTAAAACTATGAATATGCTGCCAGCATTGCTTATTCCGCCTGTTTGGTTTATTATAAAAATGTTTATATAACAAAAATAGCTGTTTTCTTAAATAGAAAACAGCTATTTCATTTTTTTAAAGCTCTCCACACTGTATTGCAGCTATCGAGTCTTCTATACTGCGATGACCAAGCGAAATTGCTCCGACTTCCTCAGCTCGTCTGCCTACTTCATATTTATGTAGGTCAACTTCGCCTTCAAGACATTGTGTGGTTATATATACCTTTGTACCGTTTGATATGAGTTTTTGAACAACTTTTTCTAGGCGTACAGGTACACCACCAGCACCATATGCTCTTAAAATTACATTATCATATCTGCTTAAAAAGTCAAAAATACTAGGGTCTAAATCAGGTATAATAGGTAAAACTATAAAACTTGATTTAACTATGTCTACAAACTTAGGCTCACCACCACGAAGTGGAGGAATGTTAAACTTAACCGTTCCATTTTCGCTTACAGTACCAATAAGAGGTGCGTTTATAGACCTAAATGGTGTCATGCTTTCGGTATGTGCTTTAAATACATGGTTTCCTCTTATAACTTGACCATGTAAAACGGCAGCAACACCAGTCCAGCCTGCACATGCAACTCTAAAAGAATCTAAAAGATTACGCTCTGCATCTGAATCTTCAACGCCAATAGGCTTTTGTGCACCTGTGATAATTACAGGTTTATTTAAATTCTTTAACATATGATATAAAAGTGCTGCTGTATATGCAAGAGAGTCTGTTCCATGTGCTACAACAAAGCCATCATATCTATCATAGTTTTGCCAGATAAGTGTTGCAATTTGCTTTCTTTGTGCGGTTGTAATATCGGTTGAATCCACGCTAAATGGATTATCTACAAAAACTCGGCAAATTTTCTTTATTTCAGGTAAAAACTCTAAAAGCTGTTCGCCTGTAAGTGATGGAGCCAAACCTCGGCCAGATTCACGACAAGCAAGAGTTCCTCCTGTTGCTATTAAAAGTATATGTTTCATATTAAAACCCCGTTTTTATAAAATTACACTCATACAACAAAATTATATCAGAATTTTTTTCGAATTAAAAGAATGAATAATATAGAAAAATAACAGTTTTTTTGTACATATGATACGGTTGACTATATATAACATAAGTGATATTATAATGTCATAGAAAGAAATACCAAGTAAGCGGGGTGGTAATAGATAGATTACCTCGATTATTTAATTATTTCATATGAAAGGAAGTGAGTCCGATGGGCTTAGAAGAATCTTGTTTCCAGCAGCAGACTCACTGTATGTACTGGTGAGTTGATAGTCAGCTATTTCCTCAAATTCTGACTCTGGTTAGCCGATGGGCATACCGATGGGTATGGGGCAGATGTTGTTTGGAGTGCTGGTAAATATAAATCTTTTCTGATTTAACCAGTGCATCACAGAGACTGCTTTGCTGAGATTTTGAATGGATTGCTATTATTTCGTTTTCGTATAGAAAACGGACGCTGATTCTGGTACAGCGTACAGCCAGTTTATTTATATAGATTAAGTTAATTGTGTGATTTTAGATATGTATGCTGTGATGCGGTTGGTTTTAGGCTTACAGCTACAAGTGAAATATAAATTGACATAGTTATTCTTTTTAGATAAAAATGGCTATAAAACTACATATCCTGAATTTTTATTAAAGGGCTTTGTGTGGGTTGCAAAGCCCTTTTTCTGTGCTATAATATCGCTTGTATATATTTTAAAATTAAGGATAATTAAGGAATAAATTTACTATGAACTATGTTTATATGCTTAAGTGCATTGATGATACATATTATATCGGCTGGACAAATAATATCAAAAAGCGTCTTGCTGCTCATAACTCCACTTCAAGTGGTGCTAAATACACTCGTTCTCGCAGACCTGTAACTTTGGTTTATTGTGAAGGACATAATGATAAAAGCTCTGCAATGAAAAGAGAGGCTGAGTTAAAAAAGTTATCTAGAATTCAAAAAATTAATCTTATTAATAGTATAAAATGCGGAGAACTGTTAACAATATATGATGCAAATGAAAATCCTTGCGGAAATCTCCCAAGAAATATGGTTCATGCATTGGGGCTTAGGCATCATGTTTGCCATTTATGGCTTATTGAAGAAAAAAACGGTGTAATTGGTATGTGGCTTCAGCAGAGGGGAAAAGACCGTCCGCTTAATCCTTCTATGTATGATTTAGCTGCTACTGGTCATATAGACCCCGATGAAACACCATTAAATGCAGCTCTTAGAGAGGCATCAGAAGAAATAGGCATTAGATTTAATGAAAATAATGTTGCTATTCTGGGTACAACTGAGCAAAGTTATCCTAGACCAGATGGTGGGTTTGATGACGAACTTGTACATGCATTTGCAGTTAGAGTTGACAATGAACCTAATTTTAATATAGGTTTAGAAGTTGAGCGTATGGTTTGGATTTCATTTTCTGAATTTGCAAAACTTGAGCGAGGAGCAGAATTTGCACAGACATCAGCAGGATTGATTAAAGCAAGTGAAGTTTGTTGCATTGGGAAAGGAGAATGGCAAGCTTTTGAAAAACATTTGAAATTTAATGAAAAAACCTGTTGACAAATGGTGTTTGATGTCGTATACTAATCAAGCTGTCGTTTGAGGGCAGTAAGTCAAAAGAAAAAACTTGAAAAACTTCAAAAAAGATGTTGACAAGTAAAACTGCTTTTGATATAATAATTAAGCTGTCTTTGAGAGATGGCGAGTTTGCTAGAAAAGCTCAGAAAAAAGTCAAAAAACTTTGAAAAAAGTTCTTGACAAGTTGAAATAAGTATGGTAAACTAAGTAAGCTCTTTAACGAGAGTGAAGCGATTGAAAAATATCGTAAAATATTGCACCTTGCAAATTAAACAACGAAATGCTTACTTTAAATAGTATGTGACGAACCTGAAAATTCGCTTGAGTTTATACTCTAAGTAGAAAAGAGCAGAAGTCGGAACTCTGCTTTAAAATAAAAACCGA
>DXIE01000026.1 GCA_019113005.1 Candidatus Butyricicoccus avistercoris
CCACCGATAAAATAGGCATTATCAAGCAAATTTTCCCTAGGCATACAACCAAGATTATATATTGCCTCCTGCACATTATTAGCACCTGTGCCACCATACTCAATCTCTAGCACTTTATCTTTATTAAGGGGAGCTACACCATTCGGCTGACCTTTTTCGCTGTTCTTTATAAAATCAAGCTCTGGGTTAGTATGAATTTCAATATAACTCATATCAATATTAGATACATCAAGCACCATACCAAGCGTAAAATTGCCGACAGCCCCCTCGCTAGGTAATACTTTACGCATTTCTGGAATATTTGCCACCGCAAAAAGCACACCATCATCAGTAAAAATACCCATTTCACGAGCTGTAAAGCTTTCCTCATCAGCAGGAATGTAAGTATCAATTATGATATTAGTGCCCTCTTGCTTGTAAGTGGACACTAAGCCACGCCATTTTTCATTTACAAGCTGTGTCTGGCTTTCGTCTGGGGTGACAGCCGAACCGCCACCATCACCGACAGCAAAATGAGTAATATTTACCTTTTCGCCCGCCTGCGTAGCCCCTGCGACTAATTCACGCCCAGCGGTAGTTATAACCGTATAAAATTCAGCCAATTTGCTTTTCCTCCTTTGGTTTAGGATTTATTAAAATTCGTGCCGAGAAAGTCGGCACAGCAGCAATACATAGCTTAGATGTAGGGTGCTGATACACTCGCTCACTTGTTATTGGTAAGTGTGCTGGTGTCATTGCTCTTAAATTTTTAAGCATAGCAGTTAAGTTATTAGGTACTCCATTAGGTTCGTGATAGATAAGATGTATTTCATGCCCAGTATCAATAACTTCTGTATTACCGCCCCAAGCATCTACAATAGATTGTAAAACTGAAAGTGTTACTGTTTTAGCACCTCTCATCTGAGCTTTTACAGCACTTCTACGATTTTCTATTGTGTCATTTGCATTTGCAGTCAGTCCATAATCACGTTCCCAGTAAGGTAGCGACCAAGTAGCAGTATCAATAAAAATCTGTGCCCAAAAATCTTCAATAATATTTTGTATATTGTCTATTTCTGGCTGTATAGCGTTTACTATCTCTGGTATCTGACTATTATTAAGCCAGTGTTTAGGTATTTTTGCTATCAACGAAAGACACCTCCCCGATAGTAGGCACATTAGTTTTTTCCAGTGCTATATTTTGAGTATCACCATTTATAGTAAAACTCTTATAATCTTCAACACCTGTTATACCCAATAGCAGATAAAGCACACGAGCATAAATAACCTTCTCACCACCAAAAGCAATGCTTTTTAAATATTCTGCAAGTTTCTTTTTAAACTCATTTTTAACGCTTTCTAGCTGAGCATTACTATCAAGCACAATTTCAGCATTTATATTAAGCGTTACCGCCTCAGCACTCTTAACAGTCACAATAGCACCGACTGGGCGTTTAGTTTCTATATACTCTTTAGCTTTATCACATATACCTTGGTCAACAGGCAGTAAATCAGCACTTGCAACAACTACAAGCACAGTATTAGCACCGTCCCAAACCTCAATGCACCTTGCAGCACCAACGCCCTCGACTTCTAAAGCCCATTCTTCATAATGTGCAGCATTTCCGCTTGTTGCTCTGCTTTGCCTTATCATATTAAGTCTTGTATATAATGCCTCACTTGTTTCCTCATCATATCCACCAGTTGCAGGCTCTGCATTGGTAACACTGCTTACACCATTTATAGATGTAAGCATTTTTGTTATGGTATTTTCCTTTACATTGTAGATAACACCGCTATTTTCTGCCTTTGCTAATATTTCTACCGTACCGCTTTCAGGTATCTTTAAAGCAGACCTAGTATTAAATATAAGTCCATCAGCAGTCTGAACAGCCGTATTTTTAGGAATATTAGTGTTAGCATTACCACTAAAAGTCAGCATAACAACAGCAAAACCCGCTTGTTTTCGAGTTATACCATATTCGGCACAGCGTTTTTCAAGATACTGCCCACTATTAGCATCTGGAAAAGCAATACCTGTTAATGCTCTAAGTTGAGTGTAAAATCTCCAAATTTCGTAACTTACAGCTCTAGGCACAATATCACCGAAAGAACCTTCAATAGTGCTAACACTATCACCCATACGACTTGTTATATTTTGCCGTATTTGTTCTTGAGTATCTTCATAAGGAAAGCTCATAATTTTCCTCGCTTTCACTGTAAATTGTTTCAATTTTGCATTTTATAGTTAATGTACTTTCAGAAAATGATATATCCGAACAGAAAACAGATGTAATATAAGGTGACTCAAGCAAACATTCTTTTATATATTGCATAGCCTCAGCAGTTACAAGTTCACTTGACCAAGCCGAACCTATAAGCGTTTCAATATCTGAACCATAGTTAGGAGTATGAATTTCCCATCTTCCACGCACAGTAAGAAGTGCATGGTGTGTCCAAGTTAAAACCGCCTCATGCCCTGTTATAATTACAGGCTGACCGTTTTTAAATATGGGCTTATTGTTTTCAAAATCCCACTTACATTCCTTGTATAGTGGTAAATCATTTTGTATTTGAGGTTGTGCCTCAGTTAATGCAGATACAAAACTAGGGAATATATCAGCCATAAATTAAAGCCTCCCTATCACATAAAAAGTCTGTCTACCATCTAGCGTTATCAAAAGAAGTACATCACCGCTTTTAATTTGCAATGGTGATACAGTATCACTATAAATATCTTTTAAAAATTTGATATCCTCAGTATCATATTCCATTTCACCAACTTGCACTTTTAACGGACTGACCGAAAGCACTTTACCAGTAGTAATAATACTACTTCCCTCTTTTTGTTCAGTTTCAGTAACTTTTAAAAGTTCTTCATAGGGATTCATTCTTTTTCCTCCGTTCCAGAATCACCCTCACGCATAATATTTTTAAAGTTAAGTGTAAGAGTAGCAGTATGCAGTCCATTTTGCCATGTATGAGTGTCGTCATCAATCCAAAACAAACCATCTTGATTTGTTTCAATTTCTCTAAGCACTATTGCATTACCAGAAATCATATCATTTGTAGCAAGTACAGTAACATTTATAGTTTGTTTTATATCATTATCTTCAAATATAGCCTTAATTTCTTTTGAAACATCAGTTTTATCACGCTTTGTAATAATTTTAGTTCTAAGTCCATATATAGATGGAGAATTTTTTTCATTTTGAGATGAAGTAACAAAATTACCATCTGAATCATAAACTTTTACAGCATTAAACATTCCATCAGATGAAAAAGTATAACTCATATTTTGTAGATTACTTATACCCTCAATAATAGTATTACTTTTGAGTTCGCCTTTTTCTAGTATATTTAGAGCAGCACCAGTAAATCTTGATATGTATTTCTTACCATTTTGCTCACTTGCTAATGTATATCCTGTATCTATAATCTTATCTAAAGATACATTTGGAAATTTACGACTAAAAGTAAATCCAGTAGATGCTATGTTATTTATAGGTATGTAGTATTCTTTACATACTCTTTGTAAAACACTTTCAGGAGTTACATTTTTAAAATTATATGTTGCATAGTTATTTTTTAAAAAATATCCCATATCAAAGGCTATAATGCTTTTAGTTTTTTTGCCAACATTATAAGTGACTGTAAAAAAGCTTCCATAAAAAATCAAAACACCATCTTCATAAAACCTTATAAGCTGTGAAAGTTTAGGTTCAGTATAAAGAGTAATATCATAAAGATTTGTAGCAATTTCCGCTTTTAAAGTTCTTGCACATTGTTTGATTGAGCCAGAAACGGTAATTTTACTACATAAATGCATTATTTCTTTTTCTTCAAGAAGTAATGATAACGCCATCTCATCACTCCTTTATAAACTATTTTTATCTGGAATAATCAATGTATTACCCGTATAAATTAAATCTGGATTTGGTATATTATTAGCTTTAGCCAGTTTAGAATAAACCAAAGGGTCGCCATAAAATTTTTTACAAATTGACCATAATGTATCCCCACGCTGTATGGTGTATTGCTTAGGAGTTGCAATATTAAGTGGAGTAGTACGAGTATTTGCCGTTTGTGATGTATTACCCGTAGATTTTACTACTTGAGTTGGCATATGTCGCCTAAGTGTGATGGTATAATACACATCATTTGTACCGTCTTTTTCACCATATTGAAAATTCTCAATGTAGACATCTGCAATAGTAGGAGTATCCGAAATAGCAAAACGACAAACTTGTTTTTTATCACTTGTAAGCTCAAAAAAGTAAATATACTCATAAGGGTTAAGCGATGAGCCAGCAAATACAAAAGGATATTGCTGTCTTGGCAACATACCAGAGATTTTACAAGTAAAAAGAGTACGTCCCCCAGGTAAATGATAATCACCAACAGTATGTAAATTTACAGTTTCGATATGGTTTCCATGGTCAATAGTAAAACTTTCGGGCGTAATTGGTAAAATAACCTCTTTACCAGTTATGTTATTTTTAAATATAAATTTACGGAGCATACTATTTTTGCACCGCCTTTGCTATTTTCAGATTTTCAACAAGAGCAGCAGCGATACGGTCAATATCTGCATCTTCTCTTATTGTCACACTCCCCATATGTATAGTGATATTTGCAGCACTTGAACCATTGTCCATTTGCCTTGCTTGATTTGCAGTAAGCACACGCTCGCCTTGGTGCAAGCGTACAGGATAATCATCATATGGTACACGATTTATACCAAATGCAGCACCAATCATAGCAGCATTTGAATTAGGAGGTAATGGTGGTTTAGATGTTGTAGTAGTACCAGTAGTTGTAGTGCCAGCAGACTCTAAAAAGCTATCTTTCATACCAGCAGCTACACCTTTTGTGTACTCTTGCCCTTTTCTAAGACCTGCATTATAGTAAGCAGTATTTGATGATGCATCTTCCCTTATAGAGCCAGCTAAAGCAAGCTCACTTTCTAATGCAAGCTGAGCACCCTCAGAAGCATTGTATTCACTCATACCTTGGACTTGGGCTTGCATCATAAGTTTGCCCATCTCAGCAGCATCTTCATTAGCCTGAGCTGTTTGGTATTCCTCTGATGCCATCATAGCTTCCATTGCATCACGGATATACTGTTCTTTGCTGTTTTCAAGCTCAGCTTTCCATGCACCAATTGCATAGTTAGCCTCTTGCATTATTTGCCCGCTTTCGCCACTTAGATAGTCCATTTCAGCTTGCAAGCCTTCTTTACGGACAGCATTGTATCCTTCACCCATAGCAGCATCTAGTTCATTTTGAGCATCTTCAAGACTTGAATTTAAACCATCAAAAGTACCAGCTAACTTTTCCATTGAATTAGCATAATTATTATTGAGTGCATCAATTATAATATTTACTGCATTTTGACCTGCTATTTCACCATCAGATATTTTTTCAAGCATTGCATCATAGCTAACACCATAAGCATTTGCTAAAAATTGAGTAGCATTTATACCTCTATCATCAAATACATCTAGGTGTTCTCTGGTTATACTGCCACCTTGCGACATTCTACCTAGAGCTTGTGCTAATTCATTCATATCATCAACACCCATGCCGACCGCTGAACCAGCATCACCAATAGATGTTAATGTAGGTATAAGTTTGTCAACTGCAAAACCATATGATGATAATGTTTTAGATAAAGCCGTCAAATCATCATAGGCAAATGGAGTGGAGCTTGCCATTTGTTTTACATCATTTAAATATTGTTTTGCTATATCATCACTACCAAACAGTGTTCCAAAAGAAATAAGGTCTTTTTCTCTCTGTGCAGCTATGCTTGAACCACTTGCTAAAGACTCCTCTTGTGCTGAAAGCTGGTTTTCTGTCTGGGTTTGTACATAATCTTTAAAAGCATCGTCTTTTTCTTCATATATTTGAGTTGCACCAGTGATAACTCCGCCAACTGCACCAAGTCCAGCACCAACAGCCGTACCAATTCCAGGACCACCAACCATAGTACCAAGAGCAGCACCACTTGTAGCCCCACTAATGACACTACCAAACATAGTACCTGCATTAGAACCATAAGCAGAAGAAACTAATGTTTGGCTTGTGTTACTTAAAATATCTCCTGCATAAGACCAAACACCAGCCTCACCAAGCCTAGAAATTAACGAGTTTGTACTACCATTGACACCATCATCAATATCAACACCACTTGCAATACCACCACCAGCACGAGAACGACTTAGCTCGTCATCAGCAGCTGCTAAATCTCTTTGAGCGTTGCGAGCTGCTCGACTTACATCATTAAGTTGCTCTGTGATGGTGTCCATATATAGATTAGCATTTTGCAGTCGTTGTACAGATTGTTCTGTACCATCAAATTCTCTTCTAGCAGCTTGTAACTCTTTTTTTATTTCATCTATATTTGTACGTAGAGTTACACGTTGATTTCTAAGAGTATCAAGCTCACGACTTAATGACTCAATATCATTTTCTAAAACTTGAGTACTGCGAGATATATTGCCAAGTTCACGACTTGCATTATTACGCACACTTACCGCAATAGATACATCAGGCATTTATACTCACCTCGCTTTTCTCTGTTCTTGCAATAATTTACATCTGTATTCTTCAAAAGCTAAAATAATAGCTTTTTCGCCCTCGCTCATCTGCATAAACTCAGATGGCGTGATGTTATGGTCACGCCATGCAATATACATAAGAGTTGTGTTAAGGTCATAGTCTTCTAGTTTTTTTTAACTTTTTCTGCTGCCTCTTGCTGTATAAGTTGAGCTGTAATTTTCTTATATCCAGATAACTTCTGGATAATATCACTAAGCTCTGTAATTTCGCCTGCACTTAAAATCTTAGGTAGCAATTCAGCAGGAGTAGGAGCATTATAATGCTGCAAAAGCTCTTTGTTTTTTAGACTAGGCTCAACCACACCTTTAAGTACAATATGCATCTTTATGTCAGCAGTTGGATTATTTTCAGCCATATCCAAAATATTTTTAATTTCGTTGTAAGATAGCTCACGCACTGTAAAAATCATATCTTTTTTAGCACGCTTAGATAAATCCAGCAATTTTACTTGCTGAGTTTTATTTTCTCTAGCACTAAGTCCCAATAATTCTTTTAAAATATCCATCTTTTAAACCTCTACTTTATCTAAAAATTCACGACTTGTCCAAGTGAAAGGACATTCCATTTTTCCTATATTACCAGCTTCCCAATCAGCAACTGTTTCATCATCAAAACTTACATTATAAATTGCCACACGTTCAGCACCATAAGCATCAGGGTCATTAAGCTTGCCCATAAGAGTAAAACGTGGGTCTTGACCTTTTTCAAGTGCATCACCAACTTTTATGTTCATATAGCTTGTTGTTTTGTAAATGCCTAAAGAACCAGTACCCTCAGTGCTCATCGTTTTTGTATCTGTTGCCATTTGACCGCATAAAGCAATCTTTTCTTTGTTTGCTGTGCGTTTGGCTTGGAATTTATACACATCAGCAACCTTTTCGCCATCTAGCCAAAGTTCGCCCCATGTGCCAGACATAACTCTATTAGCTCTATCCATTATTCATCACCCCTTTATTTACGCATTTTCAATAGTGAATGGAATAAATACATCTTCAATCGCATCAAGAGGACTGATAGATACTTTAATAAATACAGAAGAACCAGTGTTAGCCTCTTTAATTTGTTGTTCACTCATTTCAGATACATCAACACCATTTTCAATTAAGTATTTTGTTTGAGCATCTAAGTCAATCTCTGCAACGCTAGAACCTTCTCTTATAAGTCCATCACGTTCCATTAACTGCAAGTAATTTTTAATAGCAGTTACCAAAATCATTTTATTGTCATAGCTATTTGTAAACTTACCTATGTACTGGTCGGTGACAGTCTGACGGATATCCTTAAATATCATATCCATCAGTTCAACTATTTTAATCTTTTGGAACTGCTTACCTTTTGTAGTAGTAAGTGATGTAAGGCTGTTTACTGCTCTTGATAGCTTAACTTTAACACCATCATGTTCTAATATCAGCTTACCAGCATCAACAGCAGTATCACCATCTTTATCAGTAAGTCTAGTAATATCTTCAACCTCTGGAAGTGGAGCATATGTGCATGACATTTTCATAGGAGTACCAGCAATAATACCCGCTATACGACTGCAATACTGAGCAGTGTTAAAAGTAGTTTTACCTACTTTGATGCCATCACCAGTAAAGTTTACAATGCCCTCATGGTCAGCCGCTTGATTAGGCAATACAGCCTTAACTTTGTGATTATGAGCACGTTCATCTTTGACCATTGTAATAATGGCTGTACATTCTTCTGGTGTAACATCTGGTGGACCACATAAATAATCAAAGTCCTGTGTTCTAGCAAATGCAATACCAGCAGATAAATCTTCACTTTCAGCAGTATCTATATGCAGTATGATTTTCTTGGGTGCATTTTCATAACCTTCAAAAGCTCGCTCAATATAGGTTTTGTTATCTTCTGAAATTCCCTCTGGAATTTGGGAAGTTCTTGTTATAACGTGTGTGCCTTGTGCCTCTGCTTTTGCATCTCTTAGCAATAGAAGCAGAGTGCCTTTATCTGAGCGTTTTATGGCGGTAGATGCCAAAGTTTGAAATGTAATAAATATTTGTGGTCTTGGCATATAATCACTCCTTTTTTTATTTAACTTGCTGATTTGTAAATACCTTTTCAATAAGTGGTAATTCCTTTGAAGTTCTAGCAGAATCTAAGAAGAAAAGTTTCATTTCAATTTTGAAACCGTCCTCAGCTGTTCTTTCTGCTTTCATTCCAACTATTCCTATACAACGGTCATTAACTTTTACATAACTAGCGTTTGTAAAAAGCTCTATAACTTCATCAGCCATTGCAGTAAGCTCATCAGCATTCCCCTTGTTATCCTCATTAAGATTTCCTATGCATAGAATGTTGATTTTCTGCTTTACATCATCAGAAAAACGTGTCATCACTGTTCTTTCCTGTTCCTCAGCAGAAATAAACCAACATGGACGTTCAAACTGTTCTGGCAGTGCATCTCTATGCACCGCCCAACCATGCCCAAGAGATACAAGCTGTAAATTTATAGCATCAAGTAACATTCTTTGAGTTATCATTTTGACTATCCTCCTAAACTGCTTGCAATCTGATTTGCAAGGTTTTCAGCTTCTCGCTGTACTTCTTGCTGTACAGCACTTTTACTTTTCTGGTAGAAGTGTCTACCATCTACCCAGTTATCACCTGCCTGGGCACGAATAATTCGCACATTTCTGGTTTGCTTGCGAACATACGTTCTTTTTCGCCTTTTCACATGACCGTTTTCTAGGTAGTTTGTAACAGCACCTGCACCATTCGGGCCCGTAGGAGATGTTGCAGCACGAACAGCCACATAACCGCCACCAGAACCAACAAAAACATCTTGCCAGCTTGCAATCTTACCATGACTATCATTAAGAGATGTACTTATATTCCCTCGAACAGTACGCTGTACAACCTGACCAAGCCTTTCATGAGCTGCTCTTTGTAATTGTGGTATAGATTGTCTTGCCTGTTGAAATGTTCTTCTTAGCTCGCTTAAACCACTTGTATCAATACTTTGCATTAAGCATCATCATTTCTTATGATTTCATATTCGTTTTTCCAGTTGTCCAGCTCATGCGGTACGACCACACGCCACACTTTGCCCTCTAGCGTGATTTGCTCACCAACTTTTAGAATTATAGCTTTTGGTACAACTAATACTAAGCATTGCTCAGTGCTAGTCTGAGGAGTTTCCACAGCTGTTTTAATATATTTTTCGGTGACACACGCAGGGAAAGTGGTTTTTGTGTTGTCAGACAGTATCGGACGTTTGTATACAGGGTCAAGCTCGGCTGTTCGCCTTTGGACACTGCATATTTTCGGGGTAATAGCGGCAGTAGTAACTTTGTAAAAGTTTCTGCTGTCTGGGTGTTCCTCAATATTTGTTATAAAGCAGTGCTGACCTTTAACCATTAAAGCATTAGAAAGGTCAATACCTCTTTTTCTGATTGTAAATTCCACGGTTGGCACACCTAAGCCAACCGTAGAGAATATATTTTTAGAGTTTTTTTGCTTAACCTGTGCAAACATATTAGTTTGAGAAACCCACTCAAAACCGTTTTCAGTTTGCTCTAGCTTTAAAAGCTGTATTAAATCTCTTAAAGCACCTACCATTAATCATTACCTCCATAGTTAGAACGAAGTTTAAGCTGTACAATACGCTGTCTTATAGCAGGTGTCTGTGCAATCTCGACCATTTTAGTAAGTCCTCTTGTTTCATATGCCTCTAAAGTCATTGCATTAGCTACCAAGTCATACTGACTAGGGCTAACATCTCTGTTAATGCCTGCCCCCTCTAAATACTCATCAGATGCAGCAAGCAAAGAGCTTATAAGCATATCATCTTCATCATGGTCGATAATCATATACTTTTTACAGAGAGAAAGCCTCTCAGCCATATTATCAAGCATTAAGCATCACCAACAGTAATCTTACCAGCAACAGCAGCCTTATCATCAAACTTCTGAGCATCAAGACGAGTTATAGCTCTAACTTCGGTTGTATCATTACCCCAAGCATTACCGCCCACGTCTGTGGATTTAATTGACATAATAGCTCGTCTAAACAATGTACCAAACTGTTTAAAATCACCCATATAGATTGGTGTTGTATCTGCACTTGCAAGGTGGCTATTGCTGAGTACATGAATAGGCTTACCTGCGAACATATAGCCTGTGCCAGCTGCTACATTAGGCTGTAAAAGTGGTCTGCCGTCATTATCTGTAAGAGTATCAAGAAAGTTAAAACCGTCTTGGTTTGTGATATAACTCATACCAGCAATAAAAGCAGGGTCAAGGTTTTTATTTTTCATTGTTTTTAGGTTTTTAATTGCATCAGCAACAGTAATTGCAGTTGCAGAACCATCAAGAGTTTTTAGCAGTCCGAGAAGAAGTGAATTTTCTGTAATTACAGCCTTTTTACCAAGCCAACGACTTAAGTATGCAAGCAAGTTCTGGTCAGTGTCTGCAAGCAAGTCATTTGAAACAGGTACAATCAGAGCATACTTCTGAACATTGTATTCAACGTTTGCAAATGTAGGCTTATCGTCCTTGTTAATATTGCTATTCTCTGCAATCTTGGTAAAACCAGTTGTAGGAGATGTGTCACGAACTCTTGAGCCTGTGTTAGATGTTACGGTTTCTACGGTAAACAGGTCAGACAGCGGAGAAAGAGCTCGCATTTGCTCATTTATCATAGTCTGAACGTCCTTAGGCACAAGCAAACCACCATCAGCAGGAGTACCTTCAACCATACCTTCATTTCTTACAGCTCTTGTAACAATATCCATATTTTCTGTGAGAGCCTGACGGTCATTTCTAGCACCAGCACGAATACAAGCACAGAAAGCTCTGATACACTCATTTGAGTTTTTACTATGATTTGCAGCATTTGCATATGTACCGCCATTGTTAGTTGGCAGTGCCTCATCTGGTTCTGGAACACTGTCCTCAGCATCAACAATAGCCTTTACACGAGTTATTTCATTATCCAGATTTGTAAGTTCAGTCTGAGCAGTATCAAAAGCGGCTTGGTCTTTTGCCTCATCAGCAGCCTTCATTCGGTCAATTATAGCCTTTTTCTGATTTAAAAGATTAAGCAGTTTCTTTTTCATAAGTATCTCCTTTTTAAATAATAGTTAAATTTAAACTAGCCTCAGCTATTGCTATTGCCCTAGCTCTAGCATTGCTAGATGTGTCAAGGCTTGACACATCAATGTTTTTAGCTTTGTTGTAAGCCTCTCTCAGCTTTTCAATGTCAGGCAATCCACCAGCCGAATTTATTACATTCTTGTAATTTACAGTGTTGTTTTCTCCTATAATTTCATCAACCAAGCCATACTCCAAAGCCTCATTAGCTGTAATAAATGTTTCATTATCCATCATTCTACGCAGCTTATCTCGTGATGTTTTTTTCTTGCACTTATTTTCATAAGCTGTAAGAATAGAGCTAGTTACAGCCTCAAGCATTTGAGTGCTTTGCTTGTGGTCTATTTGGTTTCCCCAAGTCCATGTAGTAGGCAGATGTATCATCACTTGACCAACTGGACTTATAGCAACTGTATCAGCAGCAGCCATAATAACAGATGCAGCCGAACCCGCTAAACTCTGCACCTCAACACGAGTTGGAACATTTGCGGTATGTATTAAGCTGTACATCTCAAAACCTGCATAAACCGAACCGCCACCCGAATTTATTTCAATAACTAATTCTTCATCTTTTGGATTTTCAGCAAGTGCATTTCTAATATCACTAGGACATGCTACTTGATACCCCCAATAACGGTAAATATCAGCTATATCATCACTAACAATCACACCATTTACTTTTATTCTCACTTGTTTTCACCTCCCTCATTGCGTTTAACAGATAAATCTTCCCATAAATGCAGTGGTACATAATTAAGTGAAGCCTTTCTGCTGTCACCGCCTTCAACATTAGGCATGTCCTCAAGCTGTCTAATATCATTTACTGAATAAACACCTGTTTCACTCATAGCCTTAAACCAGTCAGCACGACTCGCCCAGTCTCCTCTTAGTTCGCCCATCATATTTCTTCTGATTTGCAAATTTAGCTTTGTTCTTTGGTCAATAGTCAGAAGTTTGTAAGTGTCCTCTTGTTCAATCGGTGTAACAATAGGTGATAATGTACGCTGCATATATTCAATGCTTGCTTGTACATTTGATGCATAAGTCTGTTTACCAACACCCAGCTTGTAAAGCGGTATGTTAAACAACCTACCTATATCCTCAATACTTGCAGCCTTGCTTTCAATAAACTGAGCGTCTTTATTAGATGCAGAAATAGGGGTGTATTTCATTCCAAAATCTAAAACAGCCGTTCTATATGCATTATCAGCACCAGAATAAATCTTATCCCAGCTTGCTCTGATAGCATCTTTTATGGATATTTTCGAGCCGTCCTCCATTACAATTTCAGGCTTATTTGTGAGGTCGGTTTCGGTTGTAAGTACACCAGTTAGTCTTGCACCATTGGCATAAAAGTTTTTCTCATACTTTTGAGATTGCAAAGCTGCCTCGATGACCATAGCACCACGCTTTAAGTATGAAACGCCTTCTATTCCATCAACGCTAAAAGCCTTATAGTGTATAATGTCACAATCCCAAAACTTTCTGTATTCTCCCGTTTTTGGGTTAGTGCCTACATACCACAGCTTGCCTTTATCATCAAAAAACGGTGTCATGTAACCAGCTTCAACAGGCAACAGCTCGCAAGGAATACCGAATTTATCACGAATAATAATCGCATAAGCGTTACCATAAGCAATCCTACGGCTTTCCATGAGCTTGAAATAGTCAAAAGCGGTCATAATTTCATTTGGTCTACTTGTTAGTAATTCCAAAACCGGATTATCTGTTACACGCTCTCTTGTTTTGCTGTTCATTAAGTAAATAGGCATTTTAGCAATACTATCCGCTATAATCTCAATACAAGCATTTACAGCAGGTAACTTCATCGCTTGCAGTTCAGCACCACCAAAAAGCGTTTGCCCAGTGTTCCAACCATCAGGACTATCCAAAGTAAGCGTTCTATTGCTAATATCTTTGTGTTTATTAAATACAGATTCTAAAATCAATGATTTGCACCCCCGAACTTAGCCAGTAGCAAAGCATAGATTATAAATACAATACCTAAACTGCAAAGCCCCAACACTGGAGAAACTAACCAAAGAGCGACCACGATGCAAACACAACCAATAAGGCTTAATGCATCGGGCAAAATTTTTAAAATAGTTTTCATAATTATCTCCTTACAATGACCATTTACCACTTGAAACAGCTTCAGCTAAATCTGATTTAGGCTCAAGCATAGCCGTAGCAAAAGCAATTATCCAAGCAACAGTTATATCAATACGACCAGTAGAACGCTTTTTAGTAGGTTTTATGTTTTCGTTATCATCAACAATACAGCGAACATTTGCAAAGCAACTTCTAAGAGCTGTATTGTGAATATGCAGCATTTCATGCGAGCGTATAAGACGTTCTAATTCTTTCATTGGTGGGGAAATGTGCCTAATACCTTGCGGTATCTCTACAACATCAGTTGATTTGCCCACAAGCTCTTTTTGCAGTTGCTGCATAATAGTCGCACCTAAATGCGGGTCAAATCCTATCATTTTTACGTCATACTCATTGCAAGCTGTAACAATAAACTCGCAAACCTGAGTGTAGTCTATTACATCACCTTCACAGCCCTGCATAAATCCCGCCCTTATCCAGTCACGGTAATTTACATGGTCACGTTTTTCCTTAGCCTGAATATCATCAAGCGGTATCCAACCAGTAGCAAGAGCAACCCATTTTTCCAGTCCATCTTGAGGCGGAAACACCAGAACAAAACCCGTAAGGTCAGTTGATTTTGAAAGGTCAACACCGCCGAAGCACTTTTTACCTTTGAGCAGCTGCACAACTTCTTTCCAGTGCTGTCCATCTGCATTAAACTGCGTTTTATCATAGATTGTAAGAGGTATCCAACCAACGGTATGTACAGCAATCCACTGATTTAATCTAAGCCAACGGAAAAGTCTTTCCATTGCCTCACTGCGTTTTGCCTCCTCAGCCTCTGCTCTGATGGTCGATAGCTTAACGGTTTTTCCTATTGACGGATTGCACTTTTTCCAAACCTCTTCATCAAAAATATTTACTTGCTTGAGTTCGTCCTCATCTTCATAAAGACCTAAACCATAGATAATAGGCAGCCATTGAGGATTGTCGTAGTATTTTTCGCCACGCTTGCCCTCTCTGTATTTGAGAATAGCAAGGGCTTTTTCATGTACTTCCCAACCTATTGATTTTCTGTCTGGGTCATCACCGGCAGTTGTAAGCACAATCCATACCGGTTGTTCTCGTGCATCACCTGCACCGAAAGTCATAATATCCCATAGCTCTCTATTTCGCTGTGCGTGAAGCTCATCGAAAATAACACAGCTAGGCTTATAACCGTGCTTTGAATATGCCTCACTGGATAATACCTTGAGCATAGAACCAGAAACCTTATCATATATTTCCTTCTTGCTGTCCACTATGCGACAACGTTTTTTAAGGCTCTTGCAGGTTTCAATCATGTGCTTTGCGGCTCTAAATACGATGCTTGCATTTTCTTTATCAGCAGCTACAACGTAAACTTCACCGTTTACCTCACCATCTGCAAATAAGTGATACACACCAAGAGCGGCTGATATTTCGCTCTTGCCGTTTTTCTTTGGTATCTCCAAATACAGATATTGATACTGCCTTATGGTCGGCTCATCGGCTCTCATGCGACCATAAAACTCGGTTATAGACTCTCTTTGCCAGTCAATAAGCCTAAATGGAGTACCGCTAGAAGTCTGCAAGCACTCGATAAAATCGCAAACAAACTGAGCAGACTCAGCATCAAAATTTTTATTATCCGCTTGCACGTTTCGCCATTCTTTCTGCTAACATCTTAGCCATAGGGTCATTCTCTTCCTCATCTTTGGACTGAGGAACAACAAGCTTGCAACGGCTTGTAATTGTCAGACCCATAGCATTTGCACACGCTTGGCATTGATTAAAATACTGGTTAGCAATCTTAGTCCAACCGCCCACAGTCTTTGGGTCATCATCAAACAGCAACGAATCCTTAGCTTTTTCATGTGCCAAAATCCAGTTTTGTTTGCTCATCAAGTATCTAGCCATAACATCTCGGTCAAGCTTACAAGCAAGCTGTACCTTAATGAGCTGTTGCCCAAGCTCATTAAATTCTGCCCTCAGCATTTCAGGCAGATAATCAGGAGCACGAATACGCTTAGCATCACTGATTTGAAGTTCAGAATTTCTACGTTCTTCCTTTTCGGCTTTGGTCTGATGCGATTTCCCACGCATCTCAATTACTTTTTGCGGTAACTTTCTAGGCATATCTCAATCACTCCCTTCAAAAAATCTCTGTATTCGGAAAAAAATTCACACAGAGGAATGCCTACGGTATTGCACTCCAATTCCCGTTTTTTTCTTTGGTGGGGGGTATATAGCACTCAAAACGCACACGCATGTGTACACACACGCACACGCCCGAGCGTTCTCGGTTTTATATCCGTTTCGCTCTGATTTTTTTTCGAGTTTCTTTGGCTGTCTTGCGACCATGGCAAGCAGCACATAAGCTCTGGTGATTGTCTGAGCTGATGAACAACTGCCAATCACCCTCAAACGGAATGATATGGTCAACGTGTTCCGCCTTAGTTCGCACGCCATGCTTTGCACACTCACGACAAAAAGGCTCTCGCATTAACTGAGCTGGTCTGAGCTTGTCTTTCCAGAGCTTAGTATTATACCAGTTGTGCCATTGTTTACTTTCCTCGCTACGGTTTTCCTTTGGTTTGTGCTTATCGCAGTAACCGCCACGAACCAGCACTGTACAGCTAGGGTGTCGGCAAGGTCTTAACGGTCTATTCATCAAGATATTTTTTCATAAGCCTGATGACATAAGCTGTATCAAAAATCATAGACTCAGTACAGCATAGCTTGCGTCTAAGCGTGTATTTACGCTCGTTTCGCTTTGTAGAGTTTATTTCTGCTTTTAGCTTTTCTCTATGCTGCTTTAACTCATCAAGTGTTTGCTGATACTCTTGCACAAGCTCTTGCATAGTAGACATCAGGCATTTCCCCCTTTCAGGCAAAATAAAAAGTGCCATAGCAAAACTACCGCACAAACGGTAATTCTAGCTATGGCACTGGCTCTCCAGCTCGGGCTTTCGCTCTCCGCACGAACTCTGCACTGGCTCTCCAGCTCGGGCATGATGTTCGTCGATATTCAAAATTGCATCTAGCTTACATTTTCGGCAGTATATCGGAAAATTTTTCACAACTGTACTTTCTAGCAGAAATGTCAATCTACTTCCACATTTCGGACATACTAACCAATATCTCTGGTTTCCATTATACACTTATTTTTTCCTCCTGTCTATTCTGTTTTACGACCGCCCGCACTTTCTACAATCTATGTTCATTATATATACATGGTTTCAAGTCCGAAATAAAAGAAACCTTATTTTGTTTTTTCTTTCTTGACGGTCTACAAGGTCTATCAATAGATGTATCAGACAACATATATTTCAAATATTTATATGCTCCAAACTCATTTTGTTCTGAGCTAGATTCTAATACATAAGCTCCTGCTGGTGGCTCAAGAAAAACTCTGTCATCAACCCAATCAGATGACTGTTTAGGTTTATCCAAATTCTTTGATGGTGTCCACATTCGCTTACCATTTGATGTGCCAGCCTCTTTAGGCTCTTTTGCAAGATACTCAGCTAGAGCTTTATAATTTCTAACATCTATATTTTCTATTTCAATCATATCACCATAACGCCATAATGATTTTATAATATCAAAATCATTCTCTGTGCTATTTATTACAATATGATGATGATAGCGACCTTCCGAATGTTTATTCTCGGTTACATACAAATATTTAAGTTCTTGATTATGCTTTTTCCTGTGATTGCGTAAATCACGGATAAACTGTCTTAAACATTTAACAGCATTTTGCCTTGTATCTGGTAAATCAATGTCACGATATGTAAGAGTTATAAATAAATCCTTACCAGTAAAATTAGCAGCTAAAATAAATTCCAACATTCTACAAGCAGCTTTTAAGTTCTGCCAACTTCTAGCTTTTGTGCTGATTTTAGTTTTAGCTTGCCTTACATGCTCTTTATCTTTTGGATAAGCAGCAGTATATATAATTTCTGAAACTAATCTACCAGCAATAATAGTTTTCCTGCGTTTAGCCAAAATTGTTCACCTCTTTAAAATGTGTTCAAATTGAACACATTTATTTTTTCATTCTAGCAAGCTGTCTGTTGAGTTTATTTTCCATTGTAGAAATAATTTCGCTTTTGTCAATATGCATTAAATACTGCATCTGCTCAAGCATAATAGTTACATCTGCCATTTCTTCGATTACAGCCTTTCTTCCACCCTCACCAGAAAGCAATTTACACATAGCAGAAGAAAGCTCAGAAGCCTCTTCTGCTAATTTTAAGCCTTGATTTCTAAAGCCATAATGTTTTGCAATTTTTTTAATATCTTTATAATGGTTCATTTTCTTTCACTACTTTCTTAACAAGTTCATTGTATTCTTCTATCCACTCAATAGGGATTTCTTTTTTATCAAAAAAATATCTATTTACAGCATCATGAATATCAACTAAGCGGATATTATTCAAAATATTTTTAGGCATTAAACCAAGAGGCGGTTTTTTTATCTGTGTTTTATCTTCCTCATCTGAAATAGGAATTTCAAAAGTTAATTCACTCATATCAGGTTCTAAATAAAACTCTATGTTAAGCACTACATCTTTTGATTTATCTCTAAATCCTAACTTTCTTTTTATAGCATTAAAAACCTTTTTAAACTTCTTCATGTTCTTTCACCTGTTCCAAGTAACGTTTATGAGCTGCTTTCATTTCATCTTCATAAAGATAATCAATTTTTGTATCAGTAATTTGTTCAACTTTCATTCTTAGCTTTTCATCAGCGTATTCTTCATCATTATCAGTTTTCATTTTCTGATATTCCTTTGAAATTGAAAGCAAAGAATTTATAAAAGGTTGTATTCTCTTACTACCAAAACCATAAGCATCATTAACAGCAACGATTGCAAGCCAAAGAGCTTTTTGGTTCGACCTGTCAATTTTTATTTTCAGGGCAATATCTGTTGAAGTTTTTTCTACTCCTTCATAAACTAACTTACGTTTTGTAAGTTCGTCCATCAAAGTCATTCTTGCTGATCTGCCATGATGTTTAAATTTTCTCTTTTTGCTTTTCGACATACCAGTTCCGCTCCCAATATTCACAATTTTCCCTTAAATCCCTATGTTTTAACTTATCACAAATACACTCACTTGTAATTCTTCCATCAGAAATATGTAGCATTCCTTGCTGTAAGTGTTTACAGCACAAACACTTTCCTTTTAGTTGTGATGTTGCAATATCAAGCTCAGATTTTACTTTCATAAGCTCATTCATAAGTTTGTTTTCAGTTGATTCATCTTTATCACCTGCAAACTGACTTAGTAACTCCATAACTTCACAACTTTGCTTTGATTTTTTAAGTTCATCTATTGCTTGATTTATAATTGCACAGCCTTTGATTGTACAATTATGCTCATATCCGCAACCAAGACATTTATGTTTATCTGTTTTTATGCGGTTTAATTCTTTTATAATATCCATTGCTTAAACCTCAAATTTACTTATTATTCTTGCACTCACTGCAAGGTGATTTATAACAAGGTGTACCTGAATAACAACAATTCAAACAATCTTTTATAATTGATTGTTTTTTATCTAAACTTGAAACTTCCCATTTAAGTTTTATATTTTCCATTACTTTAACCCCTAAATATATTATCTTTTTTATTTGTCAAACTAACTTTTAAACTCATTTTCCTGTGTGGACAATATTTCATGCGTTCTGGTCTACGCATAGCACTTTCGCATACACCAAACTTATTAAGCATCACACACCCCATAAAACACTGCATAATAAACCTCTATTTATCATTACACTGCTTAATAATAATTTTCTTTTTATCTTTTATAATATTCAGCATTAAAAACTCCTGTTCTCTCTGAAGTTCATCACCATGTATTGCAAAATAATTTAACAGTGCCAAAACTCCATTTTTATTCCACATATGTAGTCCTGTTAAACCATTAGCATTTAAAAACCATTTGTGAACATCTCTCAATGCTTGTATATAGCCTTCATTGTAAAGAATATCTAGTTTATCGCTCCAGTGTTGTTTTGTCAAAATGGCACATCTCCCTCATCGTCCAATTCAGTGAAATTGGGTTCAATGTTTGGTGCATAACTTGGCACTTGATAATTGGGTTCTGTTTGACCGTTAGCCTCACGAGATTTTTTAGTTTCACCAAAGCTAATCTCATTTACATTTACCTCAATGGCAGTACGTTTGTTTCCGTTTTTATCCTTCCAGTTGCGTGACTGAATACGACCCTCAACAATAGCCATCATACCCTTGGTAAACCACTGTCTTATAAAATCTGCTTTTTGACCCCAAGCAGTACAATTTATAAAATCTGTTGTTTTTTCACCATTTGCAGTCTTAACATTACGGTCAATAGCCAGTGTGAAAGTACACACTGGCATATTATTATTTATATATTTGTGTTCAGGGTCACGAGTTAAACGCCCCATCAGAATTGCTTTATTTAGCATTTTATAAATCTTCCTTTCATGGTGCTTGAATTTCACACCAACATTGAGCTTCCCAAGAGAATACAAAATAATCAAAATTGCCAAAAACGACCCTATACTCCCAATTCTCAAATTTATCTTTCCTAGCTAAAAGCATATTGCAAGGCTTTTTCGGTTTATCTCTTACTGGTTTCCACCACCAAGCTGGCACTGGCATTTCTTCAATTTCATCTACATCAATTTCAACTTCCTGAAATTGTTTTAATTCTTTTGCTGTTGGTGCTTTTTCTTCTTTTTTGCACTTTTCAGTGAAAGCCTTTTGTTTTTGCTCTGGCATTTTTGACATTTCATAAGCTACTGATGGAGATAATTCTCCATCAGTAAGCATTTCCTTACCCTCATTGGATAAGTTCTTTTCAATGGCTTGCATTTTTCCAATTTCGCTTGGACTTTCCTTGGTTATCTCCGCGATTTTATCCCTTAATCGTCCATTAAATTTAAAACCTTTTTCTTTAAGAGATATCAAAGCCTCTTTAGTGCGTTTAACAGCCTCAACACGCTCAGCATAAGTTAATTCTCGTGTTTGAGTGTTAGTCTGTATCAGAGCTAGTGTTTCAAGCTCCGAATTAGCTTGACTAGATATAATACAAGGTACAGTTTCCCAGCCTAAACTTTTTATAGCTGCAAAACGTCTATGTCCCGCTATTAAAAGATAACCGTTACTACTTTTTGTAACTACTAAAGGCTGTTGAAGTCCAATAAGCTCAATACTTTCTGCAAGCTCATCAACATTAGCAACTTCAAAGAAGTTTTCATCATTTGTTTTAATCTGAGAGCATTTAATATTTACAATTTCCAATGTGTTCAAATTGAACACATCTTCATCTTTGAGTATTGCAGCAAGGTCAAATTTACTCATTACTTACACCCTCCAAATACTCATCAACAAATTTGCGGTATGTTCTGGCAGCCCAACAGTTTGGCGACCAGCTTATACAGCTTTCATTTGCATAAGCACTTTCGCCCACGCCATTAGAACGCCATATCATATTTTCAAAAATCTTTACTGGTAAATGTTTTCTGAAATAATCTGCACCTTGCATACAAAGTTCATCTTTTCTAAATTGAGTTATAAGCACCCCTGCAACATTTACATCTGGGTTAATTGCTTTCATACCGTTAATTTGCTTTAAGAGGTTTTTAACTCCCTCTTGTTCGTAAACACCAACCGTAGTTGGAATTACTATATCATCAGCTGCACAAATAGCAGCAGCACAAGCAGCCGAAAAGCTAGGCGGACAATCTATAATCACAAAATCATAAGCATTGCCATCTCTTAAATTATTGCAAAAATCTAAAATTGCACTGTGATTTACCATACCACTACGCAGAGTAGATAAATCCATTTTCATCAAATCAATAGAACTAGGAATTATATTTACATTCCTCAAGTATGTATGCTGAATTAAAAAACAGTTTTCCTTTATTTTGCCCTCTAACAAGTCGCACAAAGTAAAGCCATCAGTTACTGCTTTCATGTGCATGCTGAGATTATACTGACTATCAGCATCAATCAGTAAAACTCTTTTATCACGCTCAGCCAATATTGCAGCTGTATTTATTGCGGTTGTGGTCTTGCCAACACCGCCTTTTAAATTAACTATTGCTAAAACTTTCATAAAAATCTAACCTCTTTTTTATACAGATAATTTTCCATTTATTATTTTTTGAGCTTCTTTGTACTTTTTAGTACCCATACATGTGTTAAAAGTAAACTCAATAACTACAAAACGTTTTTCAGGGTGAACCCAGATTATATTTCCTGTCTTTCCTTTGATTTCTATAGTTTTCATTATGCACCTGTTACAAATTTTTGTTGGACTACTTTATCAAACTCATTTTCAATTTCAATAAAATAAACCCAGTCCTCTATAAATCTTTGATGTTTACCATCAAAGAACATTTTAAACTTTCCTGTCCTGCCCTCTTTTGCTTTAGCAATTTTAAGCCAACGGAGAGCATCTTGATTTTCAATATCATCAGGATTTTTCAGTTCATCATCATTAGGAATATATAGGAACAGGATAACGTTTGCATCTTGTTCTATCTGACCTGATGAACGTAAGTCTGATGGGTCAGGCTCTTCATATTTTGTTATGTTACGGTTAAGCTGAGAAAGAGCTACAACTGTAACATCAAGCTCAGTTGCAATATTTTTTAAAGCTGTTGAAGCATATGTTACACGCTCATATTCGCTATATTTTTTATTTGCATTTTGTATTAGTTGCAAATAATCAATAAAAACTATATCCAGTCTATCTTTGACAATATCACTTCTAATCTGCTCTGAAGTATAACCAGAAGCCTCATAGATTTTAAAATTTAGTTTTTTTCTTGCTGCACAGATTATATGCTCTACTTCTAACGGAGTTAAATTTCCGTCTTGAAGTTTTTCAAGAGCAACGCCAGCACTGGCAGCATTTATTCTATCCATAATGGTTCGCCTATCAGTTTCCAATGAAAAGAAACCAACTCGGCAAAACTCACCTAAATGTCTACAAAACTGTAATGCCATAGCAGTTTTACCAACACTAGGTCTAGCAGCTAAAACCACTAAGCCGTTTTTAGGACATCTAGCAGTTCTATTTAATTTATCAATACCAAAATCAACGAATTTTCGTGGAACACCTAAGTTTTGAATGTACTCAACTTGTAATTCATTGTAGTCAAATACATTCTTTCGCTTTTTATTGCTAAGAATATTTACTAAGTTTTCAGCTTTTGTTCTTAATTCTTCAATATCCGTAAACATTGAAGTATCCAGCTTTATCTGTTCCATAAATTCTCTGGCATGATAAATAGCCGCTGAATTTTTGACCATTTCCCATACATCAAGCCACATAACAGCAGATGGAGTAAAATCCACCATAGCTTTACATTCTTTAAAAATATAATCTGATGTTTTACTACCAATGGTTTGAGGAGTGATTTCACTATCCTCGTTAAAGAGTTTTCTTGCAGTGTTAAAAATTAGCCTATGACTTTCAAAGATAAAATCCTTTTCTGTCATTCGCAAAATAATTTCGGCTGCTGCCTGTTTGTCTTGCAACATGCAACCAATCAGAATATGGCATGATTCAAGATAAGCATCACTGATAAAATATTCGTTGCTCATATCTCTTGCACACCCTTTCTTTTTTGTGTACCTGCCGATTTTACAGGCTGTTTTTCATCTGAATAATCTCTTTTCAGCCAATTCAGCAGTGTTGCATAATGGCTGTTATATTTCTTTTTGGGATTGTTCTCCAAGTAGATTGATAAATTCTCAATTTCGCTTTCTACCTGTTCAGTTCCCCAGCGTTTGTTGAGCTTATCAAGCTCCGCTTGAGTTAGCTGAACATTTTGAAATTCTCCAAAAGTCAATTTATTTTTTTCTTGAGAGAGTGTAACGACGTTAGTCGTTTTTTCCCCCTCTCTCTTATATTTTAACTCTTTACTCTTAACTCTTAACTCTTGTCGGACATTGTCTGACGGAATGTCTTGTTCAGTGTCTTGGACAATCATTTGGACATTGTCTTGTGGAATGTCTAAAGCTAATTGTTTTTTCTTTTGTCTGTATTTAGCTTTATCAATCGCATATTGTGTTGTGTAACCAACCATGCTTGGCACTTCTGGCAATCGCATGAAGTTACAGTTTTCATCAGCCTCATAAACTAAACCGATTTTCTTGTATAGTTCTAAAGCTACACGCACAACATCAACATTCATTTTTGTAATTTCAGCTATCTTGTTCACGTCATAAGGAATAATCATGTCACCGATTTGACGTGTCAAAATGCCATTGTTATTAGCTGTTTTAAGGCATAGCTTTAGGTATAAAACTACATAAGCATAGCCGTTATTTTGTTCTGCCAACCAGTCAATTCTTTCATCTTCAAAGAAATTTACATTCAGCTGTAAATACCAATATTTTTTATTTTCTGCCATGATTTCACCTCTTTTGGGTATGCTACCGCCAGTCTAGGGTAAAAATCCCTAAGCTGTGCATAATTCTGTGTATTTTGTTGACAATTTGCTTTTTAAGTGATAAAATAAGTTTAGATTTTATAAACAAAACCTCAAAAAATATTTATAAAAATCTAACCTTTTTACTTATCGTCTGACTGTTTAAACCTCACACAGTCGGGCGATTTTTTTTGTTTTTTTTACGAAGAAATTCAAAGCCATAGCAGCCTCCATAATTTCCTCAAGCTCGTCCATGATGTTTTGATAATCTTCTAGCTCATCAGAACTAACCAAGCCATCTTCTGCTATTTCAAGCAAAGTATCATCTTGATTATTCTTATCAAACTTATCAAGCAGCCTAACAAGTCGCATTGCAGCCTGTTCCATGCTGTACGGAACAACTTCTGGTAAAAGGTCGCATAATGGACTTGACATTAGATGCTGATATCCCAAATAAGGATATTGGTATACATCAATCATGTTTGCAACAATGTCATCAGCTGGTCTACGTTTACCCGTTTCATAAGCTCGAATACTTTCAACGCTAATATGTAGTTGTTCGGCTACTGACTCTTGAGTAAAAACCGTTTTTTCACGAGCTGATTTATAAATATTTATGTTGATATTCATACTGGTCAACCCCTTATTTTTGCTTTATATTAGACTTAGGTTCAATATAAAGCGTTTTTATTTCTGTTTCTTCAATCCCTAAAGACTTTAAAAAAGGTATTCTAGGGATTTTTACTCTAGTCCCCCAAAGCAGAGTTGGAAAACCCAGAGTATCTGGAGCATAGCGAGCCTTAAAGCGTATTGCCTGAGGGTCACAACAAAGGACTTTTGCAACCTCAGCAGGAGTGAAGTAATCTCTGTTAATTGCTAAAAGCTCTTTCATGTTATCGCTCATGTTATTTCTCACCCTTCGTTTTAAACTTTGCTAATAGTGAAATTTTTAGGTGTGAAAAGCTCTGAAATATCACAGTTAAGTATTTCTGCTATTTTCTTTGCACATTCACATGGTATACTTCTGTTACCATTTTCATACTGACAATAGGTAGATATTGCGATATTCAATTCATTAGCAATATCTTTTTGTGTTATTTTTGCTGTTTTTCTTTTTTCCTCTAATATATTCATATCATCACCTCACTTTCACTTTTAGAGAAGTATATTTGTATTATAATTTCACATTTAGAGAATGTCAATAATAAAATTTGCAATTTGCAAAAAAACATTCACAATAAATAAAATAAATGTTATCATTTTTACATAATGAGAAGTAGAGGCATACGCAATATGAACATTGGTCAACGCATAAAAAAACTCAGAGAAGATGAGCATTTATCTCAACTCGAACTTGCAAAAATAATAAATGTTTGCAATACAACTGTATCTCAATATGAAAATGGTTCACGAACACCAAGCGATGATATAAAAATCAAACTTGCAAATTATTTTAATGTATCTACTGATTATTTACTCGGACTATCTGACAATGAAAAAGAGCCCACTCAAGAGGAATGGGACTCCTTGACCGATACTCAAAAACAAATTATTGAGTTAATGGGTAAATTATCACCTGAGCAACAGGACGAACTTGTTCGTCAAGCTCGGTATCAGCTTTGGCTATTACTTCAAAAAGACGCTGAGCAATAAAAGCATTATAGTCTTTTTGTTGTAATGTGTAATTTGACATTGTTAGTAGACTAAACATTTCTTTTTGTTCTTTAGTCATCGGTATGCACCGTCCTTTTTGGTTATTTACCAAAATTTTCACATAAAAGAAAATATAACAAAACAACTGAAAAAATAAAAATGTGTTCAAATTGAACACATTTCTTTTTAGGGGGAATTTTTTTGAAGAAATTATTGTTAGTTTTAGCATTAACTTGCGTTATTCTTTCTGGTTGTGGTAGTAACAATACTCAAACCGACACTACAAAAAGTGCCACAAATAGCAGTCAAAATAGCTCAACATCAGAAGTATCATCAGAAAATAATTCGGAAATTGAAAATTCACAGCCTGTTGTGCCTACTTTTGGCAAAACAGCTCAATCATTTATTGATGTAATGCGTCCTTATGCTCAAGAACAAGACGCAAATTTATTTACTCAAGAACCTAAAGTTTCTGAAATGGAAGCTGGTGAATATTTACCAGAAGTTACTGTTTATGATTATGCGGTTGGAAATGCAGGTAGCTTAATTTTATATGAAGTAAAATCTACTGGTGAATTTTATCAGGCTTTATTAGCTTTTGATATATCAAAAGAAGATGAAACATCAATTTTATCTTTAGGTAGAGTAAGCGGTTTGATGATGGCAATGTTAGAACCAGATGAAAATACTAGAATGATTATAGATGAAGATTTAAAAACTTCTAATATTTCTGAAGATGCTACTACTTATGCTACTGGTACAATTGCATCATGGGTATATAATGTTAATTCAGGTCAAACATATTTAACAGCAATAGCATCATAAATAAAAATGTGTTCAAATTGAACACTTTTCTTTTAAGGGGGAATATTCTTGAAAAAATTATTGTTAATTTTCGCATTAACCTGTGTTATTCTTTCTGGTTGTAGTAGTAACAGTCAGCAAACAGATAACTCTAAATCTTCTGTACAAAGTACAAGTAGCGGTCAAAGCAGTGAAACATCAAAGGAAGAAACTCAAAAAGAAGATTTATCTAAAGAATTGGAAAATATTAAAGTAACAGCATCTCTAGATGAAATGATGGGATATGAAAAAGTTACAATAGAAAATACCAGTTCTTATGTATTTACAAGCAGTGTTCATGTAAGGTTTTATAATTCTAATAACAAAATGGTTGGCAATGATACAATTTTTGTAGAGTCTTTAGCTCCTGGTGACTATACTTGGGCTAATATATCTGTGTCAGAACTTGGAGAATTATCTTTTAAATATGATTTCTCTATGAATTATGAATTTACTGAACCTCAATCTGTAAGTAACAATCAAACTGTTAATGATGATTGGTCTGCTGAAATGACAGAGAAAATGTCTGGCTTTCAAAATACATCTTGGTATCCATTTATAGAAGAAATAAATGTATATAATGGTGATGGAGAACGTGATGCACTGGTTATTGCTATTGTTTCCAGCAATACTTCACAGGAAGATATTGACCGAATAGGTAACACTATCTTTGGAAATTTTGCTTTTGGTACAGGAGCAGACCGTAGTTTTGATGTTATTTCTGTATCAGTACAAAATAGCAATGGTGATGAGTTATTTCTTCGTACAAAATAATTTATAATACACAGTAAATAAAAAGTGTTCAATTTGAACACTTTTCTTTTAAGGGGGAATTTTATGAAAAAGCTACTATTAGGGTTAATTCTTTCTAGCCTACTTCTTACTGGGTGCAATCAAAATAACGAAAATGCATCTAGCTCACAAGATAATAATTCTTCTGTGGAACAAACATTAGAAGTAACAGATAAAGAAATGACATTAACCTTAAACTTCTGGAACAGTGATGATAGACTTAATTATTCAAGTTTAGAAAAAACAGGTATATATACTGGTGAAGTTGATGAAAACGGATTGCCTTCTGGACATGGACGTTTTGATACAGAAAACAGCGAAGGGCTTCCTTGGTATTATGACGGAGAATTTTCTAACGGCTCATTTAATGGTATTGGTAAATGTGTATGGGAAAAACAAGAAGGTGTAAGAGAGAACGACTATATTGAATATGGTAATTATAAAGATGGCTTATTTGTTCCAACAAAAAGCCAGTTGTTAATGCATTTAGGACAACCAGATATGAACTTTGGTGAATTTAGTGTTAGCGATAAAAGCATTGCTTTCATTGATTCACACGAAAACCTTTTCCCTACTTATACCGAATCTGATTTGCAAGAATTAGAATCTTACGTAGACCGTACAATAGAATATAAACATTTAATGAAAGCACCAGACAAATATTTAGAAAATATTATAGAAATAAAAGATGCTATAATATATCAGATTTTTGAAAATGATTTATGTGGACATACAGTAACATCTATTCTAGCTGGTAATTTAAATGGAGATTATTACACCATATATTTTGACCGTTCATTAGAACTTTATCAGGGTGACAGCATTTCTTTCTTAGGACTTCCAATAGCTTCATCTTGGTTTGAAAATGTTTCTGGTGGTGTAACTAATAACTTTGTAGTGTATGGTTGTAGTATATTTTAAAAGTGTTCAAATTGAACACAAAAAATTTCCCGTCCTTATATGGGCGGGATTTTTTATAAGAGGTGAAAATTTATGATATGTATAAATAAGCGATGCGGTAAAGAGATACCAAACGAGTCAAAATTTTGTATGTATTGCGGAAAAAATCAAAAAGAAAAAGCCCGCACTAAAAGAGCGAATGGTGAAGGCTCAATATATCAAATGCCAGATAAGCGTTGGAAAGCTGAAATAGTGCTAGGCTATGAAATTGATGGATATAGTGGAAAACTTAGAAAAGTACGCAGAACAAAAATAGCAGATACAAAATCCGAGCTTGTAGAACTAATGCCTGATTGGAGAAAACAATGCATACAAGAATATAAAGCACTTATAAAAGCAATAGAGCCAACTCCACAACCTGAACTGGAACAGGCAAAAAACACTACCACTACCCTATCTGATTGTTGGAAAATATATTGTGACTCTCGTGCATACGATGGACTAAGTAAATCACAAAAACAAAAACTTGGGTATGCATGGAATAAGTCTGAAGCACTGCATGATAAACCAATAAAAGAAATAACACTTGATGATATGCAAGAAATAGTAGATACAAAAGCACCGACATATTATCCAGCAAAGGATATAAGAACAGTGCTATCACATTGTATGAATGTAGCTATTAAACGAGATTTAATAAACTTTAATCGTACCGAATATTTAGAACTTCCATCATTAAAAGCCTCAGAACGACAGCCATTTACAAATGATGATATAGAAACATTCTGGAATGCATGGGAAAAATATGGCGGTTTTGTTGGCTATATCTTAGTTATGATATATGCAGGACTTCGACCTGGTGAACTAAGAGGACTGCAAATAGAGAATATAAATCTTAAAGAGCAGTATATGACAGGCGGTATTAAGACTGATGCAGGACGTAATAGAACTATACCAATAGCAGATAGAATAGTCCCAGTATTAGCAAAACTTATATCTGAACGAACATCAGGAAAACTTGTAACAATGAGTGAAGATAGATTTTATGCAAGTTATTGGGATACCATAGAACGCTTACAAGTTACACGCTTGCAGCCTTACTCGTGTAGACACACATATTTTACACGACTAGCAGAAGCAGATGTGCAACCTGGAGTAATAACAGCAGCAGGTGGACATGAGTCATACTCAACTACAATGACCTACACCCATGTAAGATTAGAAAAACTACTTGATGCAGTAAATAAAATAGACCCTAAAAACGGCAAGAGCCAGAGCAATTGAGCTCTGGCTTTTATATTGGGAAATAATAGGGGGACAGTTCGTGGCGTGCATTAGAGTAGAGATGATAATACTTATTCAAAAATCAATAATTTGAATGATTTACCGCCACTAACATAAGTATACATTAGGCTTATACATAAATCAATATAAAAGTGGGAATTAAGTGGGAATAAAAATGGAATGAAAGAGGAACGAAAACAAACCACTTATACTTTTAACTGCTATTAAACCATAATAAGCATTAAATATAAGGATTTACACCCCATCTGTACCCCATGCTAAAATAGGCTAAAAAGTTGTATAAAACAGACTAAAAGCAATAAAAAAACGCTGTAACTAAGTGTTACAGCGTTATATGGCGGAGAAAGAGGGATTTGAACCCTCGCGACACTTTCGCGCCCTACTCCCTTAGCAGGGGAGCCCCTTCACCACTTGGGTATTTCTCCAGCTTGTGGCGGAGAGGGTGGGATTCGAACCCACGCGCCCTCTCGGACAAACGGTTTTCAAGACCGCCTCGTTATGACCACTTCGATACCTCTCCGAATCTCCGTCTGACAAGCAAATATATTTTAACAAATAGATAGGTATATGTCAATAACTTTTTTAATATTTTGGAAAGTTTTTTTTTACAAATAAAAAAGGATCAAAGCTTAAAAGTTTTGAGCTTTAATTATTCAAATCATTTACAATAATTTGTCTTACCTCTTCTGGCAAAGCATGAACTTGTTCTCTTGTCATATCTTTGGTTTCTATTGGTTTGTGTATTGTGACTTTTACTTTAGCCGCATTTATAAAGGCATGAGGGTTAGCCTCTAGCATTTTATAAGAGCCATCTATTGTGACAGGAACAATAGGCTTACCTACCTGTGCAGCGATACGGAAAGCACCTGCTTTAAAAGGTTTAACAGGGCCACCTTTAGACCTAGTACCTTCTGGGAATATAGTCAGGCTGTGACCTTCTTTAAGGATTTTAGAACCATTTATAATAGTTTGAGCACCAGCTCTAGGGCTACCCCTATCAACGAATAGACAATGAAGATGACGCATCCAAAGGCGAACACAAATAAGATGTTCTAGTTCTTTTTTAGCGACAAATCCACGCACATCACCGACCATACTTAGCATAATAGGTATATCAAAATAGCCTTGATGGTTAGCCGCTACCATATAAGCGGTATCTCTAGGCAAGTTCTCCTCACCTATTATAGTTATCTCACCACCAGCGAGTTTAATAAGACGTCTGGCCCAGTTTTTAACGAAATGAGCGACAAATTTACTAGCTTTTTGTGGATTTTTCTTTTCCAGATATGTTATATAACCACTTACTGGCAGTGTTAAAAGTAGATATAACCAAAAATATGCAAACCAAATAATGGTACGCAAAAGCATATATTTTCCTCCAATGCTGCGAAAAATTAGCTGCATAGAATACTCTATGCAGCAGATATTGAACACTGTGTACGTTTTCTATTTTATCTAAAAGAGTTTAATTTTTCAAGCATTTTTCTAATATTTTTCACATTATCACATATATTTTTCTAAAAATGGTAATAATTCGTCAAAGCTCTTGCTTATAATTACATCGCTTGATGTTTCAAGTTCAGCTTTTCTGTGCAAATACCATTCTTCACAAATGCCACATACTAAAAATCCGCCTTTTTTAGCAGAAGTTGCCGCATAAGGTGCATCTTCACAAACAATACATTCGCTAGGGTTAACACCCATTTTCTGTGCAGCGGTTAAATATATTTTAGGGTTTTCCTTGCTGCTGCCCACCTCATCAACAGTTATTATATCTGTTAAATATTTTTTCATACCATGATGCTCTAAAACTTTTTCGGCTTGATGTTTAGAAGTTAGCGTTGCCACCGCCATTTTAATATTATTATCAGCTAATTTCTGCATAAGATTTAATGCACCATGTCTAGCTTTTGAAAGTTTTCTATATCTTTCAATAACAACAGCGTCCATTTCATCTGAAAGCTGTTTAGCAGTTACAGGCAAATTATATTTCTCACAAAGATATTCTAAAACCTCAATTTGGCTCATAGGGTCCATTACTTCATAATCTTTCTTGGTTGGAATAACACCAAATTTAGCAACTGACTCGTCAATGACCTTATCCCAAACAGCCATAGAATCAATTAGAGTTCCGTCCATATCAAAAATAACACTACGAATCATTTTGCTGTTACCTCCTGAGCAATTTTATAAAGGTTTTGAGTAGCTTTTTTTATATCTTGCTGTGCGAATATACCAGAAACAGCACAAATGCCAGCAAGACCAGTGTTTTTAAGTTTAAAGGCATTATTTTGGTTTATTCCCCCGATAGCAACGACAGGAATATTAACCGATTTACAAATTTCAGCAAAAAACTCCAAATTCATAGGTTTAGCATCTGTTTTGGTTTCCGAACCAAATACAGCACCAGAACCTATGTAATCCGCACCACTTTCCTCAGCGAGTTTTGCAGTTTCTATTGTTTTTGCCGTAGCACCGATTATAGCATCTTTGCCAAGTATTTCCCTAGCCTGTTTTATATCGCCATCTGACGCACCAAGATGCACACCACAGCCTAAAGCCTTAGCGACAGATACTCTATCATTTATAATCAGCGGAATATTATATTTTTGACACACAGGTAAAATTTCGCTTGCTCTTTTTATATATTCATCATCGGAGATATTCTTTTCACGGATTTGAATAATTGTGCTGCCTCCCAAGATAGCCTGCTCAACATCTTGAGCAAGCGAGCGACCTTGAAGCCAACTTCTGTCAGTAATGGCATATAAAGTTAGTGTTTCTGGGTTCATTTTTATCATACCCTTTCATAATAAAAACATTAGTAACACAATCATAACATATAAAATTACAATAGTATAGCCGAACCGACAGAAATAATAATAGCAGTTATAAGTCCCGCAATACCAATAGCTAAACCGCTCATAGCACCCTCTATCTCGCCTAACTGTAAAGCGCTTGAAGTGCCGACAGCATGTGATGCCGTACCGATAGAAATACCAGTTGCAACAGGGTGTTTAAAGCCAAATAATTTAAGCACAGCAGGGAGGCATACAGCACCTATAATACCGGTTATAATAATAGCAAGCGAGGTTACAGCGGTAAGACCTCCAAGTGATGAGCTAAGAGCAACACCTATTGGAGTAGTAACAGACTTAGGAAGAAGTGATTTTACTATTTGAGCATCAAGCCCAAAAAGATTGCCTAAAATATAAACACTACCTATTGAAACGATAGAGCCAACCAAAGCACCCGCTAGAATAGGCAAAAGATGTTTTTTTAGTATTTCAAGCTGTCTGTATATAGGAACAGCCAAAGCGATTGTAGCAGGAGTTAAACAAAGGGTAAGCACTCCCCCACCCTCGTTATATGTTTCGAGCGGGATTTTAAATATAACAATTACAGCACCCACAATTAAACAGGATATTAAAAGCGGATTAGCAAAAGGAGATTTAGTTTTTTCATTTATCCAAAGACCGAGCGAGTAAGCGAGCAAAGAAAGTGCCAAACAAGCTATTGGCGATGTTAAAGCGTTATACATTTTTGTTTTCCCCTTTCTTATTTTTGCTTTGTAAAACTAAAATAAAATGTACAGTTCCAGCGGTAGCAAGTGCAGTTAAAAAAGTGGTTATAAAACAAACTGCAATAATTGCTACAAGCTGACTTTTAAGCTGATTATAAAGCTCTAGTATGCCAAGACTTACAGGTAAAAAGAATATAGCCATATTTTTAAGAAAAAAATCTGCCGCATGCTCTACTTGACGAGCCTTTATTAGTCTGCTTGCGAGCAAAACGAGCAGTAAAATCATACCTAAAACATTAGCTGGTAATGCTCCGCCTATTAAAACAGATATAACTTCGCCCAATACACAAATCGCGAGTATTATTCCAAGTTCTCTTAAATAATTCACAAATTTCGACCTCCATTTTTGATTACATTGCATAGTATACGCCTATAAAGCCAATTTGAAAAGGGTTTTAACCATTTTAACCCACATTGCAATTTAAAAAATGTTGTGATAGACTAATATTTGCCGAATACTTTCGGTTAAGGAGTTAATATGTCAGAAAAAAATACTATGACGAAAAATGCGGTATTATTTTTACCCGCAAAAATATTAGAGGGCGTACTGCTTTTAATGATGTCCTCGATGTATACGCATATATTTACCGAACCTGCGGCTGGTTCATTTGGACTTGTGCAGCAAGTTATAAATTTTTCATATCTACTTATTGCGGCATGGATGGCAAATGCGAGCACACGCTATGCAGCGGAGGAATATAAGCGAGATAAAGCGAGCGGACTACTATCGACAATGACCGTAGTATATTTAATTATGGGCATTGTGGGAGTTATAGCCTGTGCAGGCATAGCGGCTGTATTGCAAGACAGCAGTTTTATATTTGGAGCTATTATGTTCTGCACATATACAGCATTTACAATTTTAATAAATACCCTTGTACAGCTTGATAAAGTAAAACCAGCTATTTTATTTTCCCTTATTTCGGCTATTTTAAAACTTTTGGTAGCGTTTATACTGGTTGGCGGAAAAAATAACTTCCCAGACCCCACACCTGCATTTATAGCAAATATAGTAGCCGATGGCATAGGAGCAATCGGAGCTATATTTGCATTAAAAATGCCAAGTGTGGTAAGATTTAAATTTTCAAGCAAGGATATGTTAAATAAGATGTTAACATATGGCGTACCACTTATGGGCGTGGCACTTTGCTCTGGACTTTTAACTCTGTTTGATAGATTTTATATCTATGGTATGTTTGATAGAGCAACAGGAGCTATTTATTATTATAATAGCTCTATTCCAAACTCGGTTTTTACAATGCTTTCGGTAGGTGTTTTAAGAGGTGTATATCCTGCAGTTTTAAGAGCATGGAATGAGCGAAGTAAAGACGAGGCTAAAATTTTGCTTGGTTCAGGTGTAAGACTTTATATGCTTGTAGCCTTACCTGCTGCGTTTGGACTTGCGGCTGTATCACATGCGTTTTGCTCAGTGTTCTTTGCAGATGGCTACGAAGCTGGAGCATCTGTAATCGGCACAACAGCGTTTGCAATGGTGTTTATGGGACTTACTGAATATGCAAATAAAGGCTATGAGCTTGAACAGGATACAAAGCCTGTTTTAACCAACTGTATGATAGCAATGATAGTAAAAATAGTAGCTAGTATTGCATGTGTTCATATGCTCGGTTTCACAGGTGGTGCAATGGGTTCACTTATCGCCTTTGCAACATATTTTATTTTAACCTCGTTAAGAGTTAGAAAATATTTTATGTGGCGAGTGCCACTAGGTTCATTTATAAGAATACTGGTTTCAGCCGCACTTTGCGGACTTGCTGCATATTCTTGCACATTTTTACCTGTCGGAGAACTTTTAAAACTCATTTTATCAATAGCCGCAGGCGGACTTGTATACACCGTATGTATTATAGCTTCTTGCGAAGCTAAAGAAGAAGTTAAAATGGTACTTGCAAAAATCAAGAGAAAATGATAAAAAGCCTGTCAAACTTTGATTTTACAGTGACAGTAAAGCAACACAATAGGTTAACTTCACGGCTGACAAACAATTTTACAAAAAGCAAGTGTGCTAAACAAAGAGTACACTTGCTTTTTATTTATGTTTTGTGAAGCACATGAATAATTCGACACTATTCCTTTATCTATGCTATAATAAAAAAATAGAAATAAGCGGAGTGGTATCATGTATAATTTAAGCTTAACTGCGTGCAGCTTTCATTTGAAAAAAGCAAGTTCAAAGTGAAACACCCAAATTATTAATTTGAATACTCCTTTTGATACAGAATTAAAAGATAACAGCGAATGTCATTTTGAAGATTTATCAGAGTTATTTATTTCTTTTTTTGAAAATCATAGAACACTAATTAAGGACGATAATAAGCAACAGTCTTTTTGTTGTGAATACGATAAGAAAAATTACAGTGAAACAGATTTGTTTCGTATGTATTGTGTAAAAATTTATTCAGGGATTTATGGTAGTTCTTCAGAAATCATAGATGGTGATACCGAAAAAGTTAGATACAAGAAAAAATCATCAGATATAGACACTCGTCCATTTTACTTAATGGTCATTCTTCCAAAAGACAATGAAAAAGTAATTGTGCAAAAAGGAATGTTTATATTCCAAAATGTTGGACAGTTTGGTGTCAAAACTATTACTACGAATTTAATGCAAAATTTCTTTTCTGATAACTTTGGAATTACCCTAAAATGTCATACAATAGCTCCAGATTTATTTGTTAAAAAAGTTATTCGCAAAGATAATATCAAAAAACTTTTGATGATAAAAAATGTTAAATCAAATGATATGGCAGATAATATTGGTGTAGGTTATGGCTCTGAAACTAGAGAAATTAGTAATCTTAGTTTTAATGAGACAACGTGGGCAAAGATTATGAACAAAATTAGATTTGTAGCAGGAGGAAAATACAATTTATTTGAATTTGAACAGCAAAAATATGGTAATTTAAAAGTTATAGTTGATATTTGAGGTAGAAATCGTACGATTAACCTTCATAATCTTGAGAATTTAAGCATAATTGAGGGTATTCCTGATTATATAAGAATGTCAGATGGACATCCAAATTTACCTATGCTTATTGAATATTTTCATAAAGTAGCCACTGAATACTTAAAGGAAATGGTATTGCATATATCTTAATTAAGGAGGGTGGAATTTGTGAATACAATTTCGTTTATTTTATTTATAATTGGTTCTGTTGTATTATTTTTATGTTTGTGTGCAAAGCATAGCAATTTTTTAGATATTAGACAAATTTTTATTCAACACTTTTGTGTATTTAAAGGAAACATTTTGCAATTAATAGGTATTTTTTCACCTATCCTGTTGGCTATTGGACTTACTGAGATTAAATGTGTTGATAAAGATATTCTTAGTAATTTAAATATAATTCTTTCAATTCTAACTGCTATGTTTTTATCTGTTCTAAGTATTTTATGCTCATTTAATAAAGAGAAAAAAATGAAAATTATAGCCAACTATTAAAAGAAACCTTTAATACGTCTATTTTTGAAATAATACTTTGTTTGTTGTTGCTTTTTATATCATTTATTGTGTTATTCATCGGAGATTTCAAACAATCTATTGCTTTAAAAACCATTAGTGGTATAATATACTATCTAACGATGATAACTATTCTTAATATTTTAGTTGTTATTAAGAGAATTAAAGTGCTTTTTGATAACCAGTAAATTTGTTATTCATAACATAATCGAAACTATATTTTATATTATAATTAACCAATAAACAATAAAAGACGGTATAGCACTTGAATTGTGCTATACCGCCTAATTAAAATATAATTCGTTATAAACTTGAACGCTTAACCTAAAGGGATTTAAAATTATAGCTTAGGGAATAGCTCCTGCTCAACAGCAGCGTCAAGAGTAACACCTGAGAAACCAACAGAAGTCATACCGTCAATAAATCTGTTAACAGTAGACATTACCATGGACATATTGTCTGCAAAGAAAGTTACAATGGACTGTAAATCCTTAGAGCAATCAATAAGGGTGTTGTGCTTTAAGAAAATCTGACCTGCATGGTCAAATAAACCAAAGTAACCGATTGCACTAAAGTTATTGCAGTAAGCACAAGCAGCACGCAGATGACCAAAGTTTTCCTTTGGAGCGTTCTGGAATAGGGTTACAAAGAACTGTAACATGCCGTTATCCTCGCCACCTGGCAGAGGCATAGGAATAAAGCAACATTCAACAGTGACGTCCATTTGAGCCTTGCCCTGCTTAGGAGGTTCAGCATGGAGAATCATTGGTACATTTTCAGCTTTCATTGTTTCAGCTTTAAATCCATTCTGATTTAAAACTTCAGCCATACATTTTAAAATTTGTTCTTGTTTTTCTACTTTCATATAGACTCCTTAAATTTACTTCACGCCGATATCTGTACGGAAGTGTACACCATCGAAATGAATTTTCTTAACATCAGCATACGCTTTTTTGATTGCTTCGTCAAGAGTTTTTGCATTAGCAGTTACACCCAGTACACGACCACCATTAGTTACCATAGCACCATCAGAGAGTTTAGTGCCTGCATGATAAACAATAGAGTCTGTTACATCATCTAAACCAGTGATAACTTTACCCTTTTCATATTTTGCAGGATAGCCACCAGAAGCCATACAAACACAGCAAGCAGCATTGTCAGACCACTTAATATCAATATCTGCTAAAGTGCCATCAATAACAGCATTAAAGATATCAAAAATATCTGTTTCAAGTCTTGAAAGCACAGCTTGAGTTTCAGGGTCTCCGAAACGAGCATTGTATTCAATAACTTTAGGACCTTTTGGAGTGAGCATTAAACCAAAATAAATAACACCCTTAAAGGTTCTGCCCTCTTTTGCCATAGCATCAATGGTTGGACGGAAAATAGTATCCATACATGTTTTAGCTATTTCATCTGTATACATTCTTGATGGAGAGAAAGCACCCATACCGCCAGTATTTGGACCTTTATCATGGTCATAAGCACGCTTGTGGTCTTGAGCAGAAGGCATAGTTTTGATTGTCTTGCCATCAGTAAAAGCTAAAACAGAAACCTCAGGGCCTGTTAAAAACTCCTCAATAACAACTCTAGCACCAGCAGAGCCAAAAGCACCACCGTCCATAGCGTCTTTAACTGCATTTATAGCATCTTGTTCTGTCATAGCAACGGTAACACCCTTACCAAGAGCTAAACCGTCAGCTTTTACAACAATAGGTGCTCCCTGCTCTTTAATGTATTCTATTGCCTTAGCAGAGTCCTCAAAAACAGCATAATTTGCAGTTGGAATATTGTATTTGTGCATTAAATCCTTAGCAAAAGACTTAGAGCCTTCAATAATAGCGGCATTTTTATGAGGACCAAATGCACGAATACCCGCATCTTCCAAAGCGTCAACCATGCCAAGAGCTAGAGGGTCATCAGGAGCAACCATAACTAAATCAGGCTTATTTTCCTTAGCGAAAGCCACCATTTTTTCTATATCGGTAGCGGTTATATCCACACATTCAGCAATGCTTGCAATACCGCCATTACCTGGAGCACACCAAATTTTATCTACTTTTGCACTTTTGCTAAGAGCGTGACAAATAGCGTGTTCACGACCGCCACCGCCTACAACTAAAACCTTCATAATTTACCTCCGTTTTATTGATGGTGCTTTGCCCCAAAAAATTTTAAAGTTTCCGTCCACGCTTTTCAAAGGGTGGCGGAGTCCAGAGGCAGAGCCTTTGGTCGCTTTCCGCAGAAAGCGAAATTCTTCTTTTATAAAAAGCGTGTCACAAAAGAAACTGCGACACGCTTAAATTTTTTTAGTGATGGAATAAACGCATTCCTGTGAAACTCATAACCATATTATATTTATTTGCAGTCATAATTACATGGTCATCACGGATAGAGCCACCTGGCTGAACGATAAATTCAACACCAGATTTTCTAGCACGTTCAACATTGTCACCGAATGGGAAGAATGCATCAGAGCCAACAGTAACACCTGTATTTTTGCTAATCCAAGCCTTTTTCTCCTCAGCTGTTAGCACTTCAGGCTTAACTTTGAAAGTGTTTTCCCAAACGCCATCATCCAGAATGTCCTCATATTCATCAGAAATATAAAGGTCGATTGCATTATCTCTGTCTGGTCGTCTAATACCATCAACAAACTGTAAACCTAAAACCTTAGGGTGCTGACGTAAGAACCAGTTATCAGCCTTGCTGCCTGCAAGACGTGTGCAGTGAATACGGCTTTGCTGACCAGCACCAACACCGATAGTCTGACCATTTTTAACATAACAAACAGAATTAGATTGAGTGTATTTAAGAGTGATAAGAGCGACAATCATATCAAGAGCCGCCTCATCAGTCAGATTTTTATTATCAGTTACAATATTATTTAATAAATCTCTAGTGATTTTAAAATCATTGTAACCCTGTTCAAAAGTTACACCGAAAACATCTCGTTGTTCTATTGCCTTAGGCTTATAATTTTCATCAATCTTGATTACATTATAACCGCCCTTACGCTTTCTCTTTAGAATTTCCAGAGCCTCGTCTGTGTAATCTGGAGCAATAATGCCGTCAGAAACCTCATTTAAAAGAAGATTTGCAGTGTCAGTGTCACAGGTATCACTTAACGCCACAAAATCGCCATAAGAACAAAGACGGTCAGCACCTCTAGCACGAGCATAAGCGGAAGCGATTGGAGAAAGCTTTTCAGCATCAACAAAATACATCTGCTTTTCAGTTTCTGTCAGATGATAACCAAGAGCAGCACCCGCTGGAGAAACGTGCTTAAAAGATGCAGCAGCCGCATGACCAGTTGCCTCTTTAAGCTGACTAACAAGCTGATAAGCGTTAAAAGCATCTAAGAAATTTATATACCCTGGTTTACCGTTTAAAACCTCTATTGGAAGTTCACCTTCGGTCATAAAAATACGAGAAGGCTTTTGGTTAGGGTTGCAACCATATTTAAGAGTTAATTCTTTCATAAATCCACCTTACTTTTGGTATTTATTCTTGATAATTGTTTCTGTTTCGCCTGTTTCAAGGTCGATATAACGAACAAATAGAGAAATTTTATTTATCTCATTCATAGATTCCCAAAGTAGATTTGCAAAATCATTGATATCATAATCAATTTGAATACACTTAGGCTCACCTCTAAATGGTGGTAGTGGGTCACCGTCACACATATAAGTGTGAATAAAATGACCAAGACCAGCAACAGGCTTGTCGTATTCATAGAAGAAACGCTTGTTAGCAGTTCTATCGGAAGTGAAGTTCTTTAAAATAGAAATATCATAAGAACCATCTTCATTTACAACTGCAGAAATACGAGAAGTGTAGTTAGGAGCATCAGGCTCAAACTGACGGGTACGCAGAGCCTCAATATAGCTCTTACCCTGCTTTAAGTATTCACAAATAGTGTCTGTCTGGTCACCGTTGGTAACAACAGTTTTTCCCTCACAAGTGCGAACAGGGTGATAAATGATAAGTGAAGGGTCGGTCATTTTGGAATGGTCAAAAGCCTCTGTGCGGATACCGTCTTCTGTTTCAACAAAGATACGGTTACGGCTGTTTTCGGAGCGACCCATAATAAAATAAGCGATAACATTTTTTTTGTTATCCTTAGTTCTGCCGAGGATTATGCCACGACCTGGGTAAGCATTGCTTTGCAGTTCCTCTTGAATGTTGTATACAAAATTACGAAACATAAATATAAACCTCTTTTCTTAGTTTTCAGGCAAAATTCTAACTGTTTGACCGTTAATTTGCAAACGATTTTCACAAAATAGGGATACAGCTTTAGGTAGAATATGCCATTCAGCTTGCTCCATAACACGCCTTTGTAAAATCTCAGGAGTATCATCTGGCATAACTTCAACAGCCTTTTGTAAAATTATAGCACCACCGTCAACTATTTCGGAAACAAAATGCACAGTTGCACCTGTTACCTTTACACCCTTTGCGAGAGCCGCCTCATGCACATGAAGCCCATAAAAGCCCTCACCACAAAAAGATGGTATAAGCGATGGGTGAACATTTATAATTTTATTTTCCCATTTTTTGCAAAAAGAGTCTGGCAATACGGTCATAAAACCTGCAAGTACTACTAAGTCTATTTTAATCTGACACAGCATTGTGTCAAGAGCTAAGCCATAATCTTCAGCTGTTTCATAATCTTTTCTTTTTAAGACATATGACGGAATAAAAGCTTTTTTAGCACGCTCTAAAGCGTAAGCATTAGGATTAGAGGAAATCACAGCGGCAATATTGCCGCCATGAATTTCCCCATTTTGCTCTGCATCTATGAGTGCCTGTAAATTTGTTCCGCCACCTGAAACCAATACAGCTATATTCACAGTTATAAACCTCTTAAACTAAAGTAATACCCTTTTCGCCTGTGGTGATTTCGCCCATGATATAAGCGGTTTCACCTGCGTCAGCTAAAGCCTTGATAGCCTTATCAGCGTCCTCAGCTGCAACAGCAACCATTAAACCTATGCCCATATTAAATGTGTTATACATATCACGCTCTGGAATATTACCAGCCTTAGCGATAACATCAAATATAGGCAGTACAGGAGCAGCATTTTTGCGAATAACCGCATGAGTGCTGTCACCTAACATACGAGGTACATTCTCATAAAAACCGCCGCCTGTGATATGGCTGATAGCCTTAACATCAGCATTTGCAATAAGGTTTTGGATTGCCTTAACATAAATTTTAGTTGGAGTTAAAAGCTCCTCACCTAAAGTCTTGCCAAGCTCATCAACATATTTTTTAACAGTATTTTCATCAATACCAAGTGTTTTACGAACAAGAGAATAACCGTTTGAGTGAACACCAGAAGATGCAACACCGATTAAAACATCACCAGTAACTAATTTGCTGCCGTCAATCATTTTCTTTTTATCGACCATACCAACAGAGAAACCTGCAACATCATATTCATCTACTGGATAAAATCCTGGCATTTCAGCGGTTTCGCCACCGATTAACGCACAACCCGCTTGACGACAACCTTCAGTAATACCAGAAACAATGCTTGCAACTCTTTCTGGGAAATTCTTACCAACAGCGATATAATCAAGGAAAAACAGAGGTTTTGCACCACAGCAAGCAATGTCATTTACACACATAGCAACCGCATCAATACCAATAGTATCATGCTTATCCATTAAAAAAGCGAGTTTTAGCTTAGTACCAACACCATCAGTACCAGAAACCAGAACAGGTTCTTCCATTCCTTTAAAATCAGGCTGGAAAAGACCGCCAAAACCGCCAAGGCTACCAATAACCCCTGGAATAAAAGTGCTTTCAACCATAGGCTTGATAAGTTTTACAGATTCATAACCAGCAACAACGTCTACGCCTGCTGCTTTGTAGCTTTCGGAACGGCTCTCACTCATAACTCAATCTCACTTTCAAACATATTTTTATCTACTTGATTTGGAACTTCCATAGGATACTCACCAGTAAAGCAAGCATCACAGAAACCTAATTTACAATTTAATGCAATACGTCTTGTAGCCTCAACTGATAAGAAACCAAGGCTATCAACACCGATAATCTGACGCATTTCTTCAACGGTACGCTCATGAGCGAGTAGCTGAGTACGCTCAGGAATATCAGTGCCAAAGAAACAAGGGTGACGGAAAGGAGGTGCAGAAATTCTCATATGTACTTCTTTAGCACCTGCATCACGAACAAGCTTTACAAGTCTAGCACAGGTTGTACCACGAACAATGGAGTCATCAACCATAATAACACGCTTACCGTTTACAGCCTCTCTAAGAGCATTTAGCTTTAAACGCACAGAGCGTTCACGCTTTGATTGTCCTGGTTGAATAAAGGTTCTGCCAATATAGCGGTTTTTAATAAGACCAACGCCATAAGGAATACCAGAGCATTTAGCGTAACCGATAGCCGCAGGAATACCAGAGTCAGGCACACCGATAACAACATCAGCACCAACAGGGTGTTCAATAGATAAATATTTACCTGCCTCTTGACGAGCAAGCTCAACAGATGCACCATCAATTACAGAGTCTGGACGAGCAAAATAAATATATTCAAATACGCAGGCGGCAGATTTGCATTTAACTTCACTATGTAAAGAGCGAATTTCTCCGCCTTCAACAATAACAACTTCCCCTGGTTCAATATCACGCACAAACTCAGCACCAAGAGCATCTAATGCACAGGACTCAGAGGCAAAAATAATAGCACCTTCTGCTGTTTTACCCATACATAGTGGACGCATACCACGAGGGTCACGAGCAGCGATGAGCTTTCGAGGTGACATAATACAAAGAGAATATGCACCTTGAACCACATTCATAGTGTTAAGTACAGCCTCTTCAATAGAACCGCATTTTAATCTCTCACGAACGATTGTATAAACTAAAACTTCAGTATCAGATGTAGAACGGAAAATACCGCCAGTATTTTCAATTTCCTTGCGAAGTTCACTAGCATTTACAAGGTTACCATTGTGAGCAACAGCCAAATTACCCTTAACATGTGTGATAGAAAGAGGTTGAGCGTTTTCACGATGAGGGTCGCCAGTTGTGGAGTAACGAACATGACCAATCGCCATTTGTCCAACCATACTGTCAAGAATTTGCTGGTCAAAAACATCATTTACAAGACCAATGTCCTTGTGGCACTTGATAACACCACGGTTATTTACAGCAATACCACAAGCCTCTTGACCTCTATGCTGAAGTGCAAAAAGAGCAGTATAAGCTTCGTGAGAAGGGCTTAAATTACAGCCATCTGGAACATAAATACCAAATACACCACATTCCTCATGTACTGCATCTGAGTCAAAAGGAGTGTGATTTAATTTTCTCATTTTATATTTCATAATATTTAAAATTACCTCGTAATAATTATTTACCAGTTAAACGGCGGAGAATTTCCTGATAAGCTTCTTCAACATTTCCAAGGTCACGACGGAAACGGTCTTTGTCAAGTTTTTCGCCAGTGTCCTTATCCCATAGACGACAGGTATCTGGAGAGATTTCATCAGCCAGAATGATTGTTCCGTCGGTTGTCTTGCCAAACTCAAGCTTAAAATCAACTAAAGTCACATTTAATGTGTCAAAGTAAGCCTTCATAACTTCGTTTACCTTGAAAGCCATCTTTTTGATTGTTTCGATTTCGTCAGCGGTAGCAAGCTTTAGAGCCATAGCATGATAATCGTTAATCAGTGGGTCGCCTAGGTCATCATTTTTATAAGAGAACTCAATAGTTGGCTGCTCAAAAACAATGCCCTCATTTACACCGTAACGTTTAGCAAAAGAACCAGCAGAGATATTACGGATAATAACCTCAAGAGGAACAATAGAAACCTTTTTAACAACTGTTTCACGCTCGGAAAGTTGCTCTACAAAATGAGTAGGCACACCCTGCTTTTCAAGCAACTGGAACATATGGTTGCTCATAATGTTGTTAATAACGCCCTTACCAGCGATAGTACCCTTCTTTTCGCCATTAAAAGCGGTTGCATCATCTTTATAATCTACAATATATAAGTTCTCGTCATCTGTCTTAAATACTTTCTTAGCTTTGCCTTCGTATAATTGTTCTAACTTTGTCATGTCAGTTTTCTCCTTTTTAATGTATATGAATTTTATGCTTGATATTCTGCTCTAACTTTAGCGTCCTTAGCTGAAACCTCATCAGCCATATCCTTTTTAAACTGCTGTAGCTTTTCAGCGAGTGCATCATCAGATAGGGCGATAATCTGAGCTGCTAGTATAGCAGCATTTTCCGCACCATCAATAGCCACACAAGCCACTGGAATTCCCTTAGGCATCTGAACCATAGAAAGTAAGCTGTCCATACCACCCATAACGCTTGTACCCATAGGAACGCCGATAACAGGCAGAGTGGTGTAAGCAGCGATTACACCGCCAAGGTGAGCGGCTTTGCCAGCAGCGGCAATAATAACGCCAAAGCCATCATTTTTTGCGTTTTTAGCAAGGGTTTCCGCAACAAGTGGGGTACGATGTGCGGAAACAATACGAACTTCAAACGGAATATCAAATGTTTTAAGTTTATCAATACATTTGCTCATAACTTTCAGGTCGCTATCCGAACCCATTACAATACATACCTTTTTCATTTGCGAAAATCCTCCAAAAGATAAAAAATATACTGGTTGACCAAAAAAGAAATGCAGGATACAACTGTACCCTGCATTTTAGTTATTTGGTTATAAAAATGCCTGCAAAAGTGCCATGCTTATGAATATATGATTGGCTTATTAAGAAAATGCCTGAACTTAGCATGATAATGCCTCCTTATGCAGTCAATGTGTTACTTACAAACTATATTTTATATAGTAACCATGCTTGTTTCAAGCTTTTTTAAGCTTGTTTTAAAAAATCGTATACTTGCCCAAAAGAAAAGGGGCAATTATAACAAGGTTTGTCGTGTTCTACTCTTGTCTGCTATGTTTTTCTAGCAGCTCACATACCGAAATTACATTTTGGCGTTCACGTTTGCGAAGCATCTCGGCTGTTTTACGAACTTCTTTGTCTAGTTTACCAGTTACACATTCATCAATAAGTGGTATAAGCTTTTCAGCTGTAACATCGCTTAAATGTATGCATGTGCGACTACCTATATATTTAAGAAATCCGTCCACTTTTATATCATAGCTCATGCCGATAACAGGAACTCCAGCAGCGGCTGAAAACATAAGCGAATGAAGTCTAATACCTATAACCGTTTTCATACGAGCCAAAATACCAATAGTAGTTTCTATTGATTGACGTTTAGTTATCATATAGTAAGGGCATTTCAGTTTACCGCCTATCTGCTCGGCAGGCTCTAAATCTGACGGATATTCAATAGGCACAAAAAGCGGAATAAGTCCATATTTTTCATATGCATAGTGAGCAGCCTTTACGATTTCGTCAGAAACCTCATCTAAACCTTTCCATTTTCTAATACCTAGACCTATATAATTTTTATCAAGTGGAATATTACATTCCTCAAAAGCTGTATCTACAAGCAAATCGCTTGCAGGCTTTAAAATAATTGTAGGGTCAGCCGAAAGCCTAATATCAGGCTTTACAATGCCCATGCTGTTTAGTTCACCACGGGATAAATCATCACGAAGTGTTATAATATCAACCGAACGATTTATAGTTTTAGCTGTACATTTTCGGTTGGTTGGATTATTTATAGGGCCAATACCGCAGCCATACATAATAACCTTACAGCCCATTCTTTTTGCTTGGTCTAGTGTTAGAAGATAATATCTAAGTGAACGGGTTGATGTTACATCTTGCATAAGACTGCCGCCACCATTTATATAAAGAGCAGATTTATGCAGTCTTTTTAAAATCTGGTCAAATCTAAATGTATAAACAGCATCTGTGCGATAAACCAGCTTTGTTTCAAGAGGACGTCTTGACATAACGGTTATTCGGCGGTCTGGGTCTATTGCTCGCATTTCCTGAACAATAGCTTTTAAGATAGCATCATCACCTGAGTTGCCCTTGCCATAAGCACCACAAATAACTATTTCATCACGTTTAAACTTCTTTTGACGTTCAAAGCGTCTAATAACAGTTTTATAGTTATTTATCTGAGTTTGGCACATGGTTCTAAGTGAAAAATCTCTGTCGGCTTTTTCATATAGTCTTTTAGCAAATGTTTGACGTTTTTGTTCATCATTTGCAAATGTTAGTATATACTTAGCCAGTGTTTGATAATCTTTAGGCTTAAATATAAAACCGTTTTCCCCGCTGTCTATGAGTTCACTCATACCGCCAACATCAGAGCAAATAGTAGCACAACCTTCTCTTATACCCTCTAGTATAGAATAAGGAAATGTTTCAGATACTGAAGTTAGTAAATTTATATCAATCGATGCAAAGAACTTATCCATTTCCTTGACCCAGCCACAGAATAACACTTTATCCTCTATACCAAGCGACTGAATAAGTTTTTTTAGAGGTTTTTCGTCCTCACCATCACCTGCTAAAAATAGTTTTAATCTCGGCTGTTCTTTTACAGCTATTGCAAAACCTCTAACACAAGTGAAAATATCTTTAACCGCAGTCAGTCTAGCCGCTATTCCGCATATTATATCATCACTTGATACTTCATAACCCCACTTTTCTTTTATATAAGATATTCTGTCAAAATTTTGAATAGGGTCTTTAAAGTCCATACCGTTATATATAATACACATTTTTTGTGGGTCAAATCCACGGGTTATCAGGGTTCTAGCCATTCTATCAGCAACTGGCTGATGAAAGTCCATAAATCTTAAAGCTATTGCATTTAATGTACCATATGTGTATTGTTTAAGTGGATTGCCCATATAGTCGAGCTTATAATCTGAGTGAACAGTAGTCATAATAGGTATATTAGTTTTTTTTGCTCCAATCATAACACCTATAACATTTGATTTTGAGCCATGGCAATGAATTATATCGGGTTTAAATTCATCAATAAGTTTAAGGACTTTATTTCTGCAAGTAAAAAGGTTAAGATATTCAAATATTTTCACATTAAGACCACGTTTCATAGCCTCTCTTGGGAAATCACCATCTCTAAAACTTACCAGACACACATCATTTTCTTTACTAAGTGCTTGAACAAGCGTCATGATATGGGTTTTAGCACCTCCTACATCGCCTCCACCCATCATCTGTAATATTCGCATTATACTCCTCCATCTGCATTTATAAATAAAATACAGTTTAATTTTTTAGAAAACGCTTATTCTTTATTATACACGTTTTTAATTATTATGTACACTGTGTAAGGCATATAAAAAATTTGCATTTGAAATAAAAAAACGATATTATAAATAAAATAAAGAAAGGACAAGTTTTTTTATGAATGTTTTCGATATAATAGGGCCAATAATGATAGGGCCATCAAGTTCACATACAGCGGGAGCAGTAAGACTTGGCAGAGTTGCATGGAAAATTCTTGGAGAAAAAGCTGTCAAAGCAAAAATCATGCTTTCGGGTTCATTTGCCGAAACATACAAAGGGCATGGCACAGACAAAGCTATAATTGCAGGAATAATGGGAATGCATTCAGATGATGAAAGAATAAAGAATGCCTTAACACTTGCAAAAGAAAGCGGTTTAGAATTCAGTTTTGAGCTTATACAGCTCCCCGATGCCCACCCAAACACCGCAAGAATAAGCCTGACGGGTGAAAATGGTGCTGAGTGTACTGTGCAAGGTTGTAGTATAGGCGGAGGAAATATACTTGTTACAGAGATAAATGGGCTTGAGGTTTCATTTACAGGTCAATATAATACACTTCTTGTACTTCATCATGACAAAGCAGGAACTATTGCGGCGGTTACAAACTTTATGGCATATTCTGGACTTAATATAGGAAATTTCAGACTTTCACGACCAAAAAAAGGCGGAGAGGCAGTTATGACCATAGAAGTTGACGGAGAAGTACCCGATTATTTAATACAAAGTCTTAAAATTTTGCCTAATATAATAAATGTAATACTGATTAAGGCTATTTAAAAAAGAGGTGAAAAAATGTTATCTTATGAGAGTATAAGCGAGCTTTGTCAAAAAGCTAGTGAACAAAATAAAAAAATATCAGAAATTGTTTTAAGTGATGAAGCCATTCAAATGGAACAAACCGAACAAGAGCTTTTTAATAGAATGGCTCAAAGTTTTAAAATAATGTGTGATGCTGTAAATGAAGGCAAAAATCCTAATTTACGTTCTACCTCTGGTCTAACAGGCGGAGATGCTGCTAAAATGGAAAAATACGCACAAACTGGCGGTTTGTGCGGAAGTTTTTTAAATTTGGCAATTTCAAAAGCGATTGCAGTATCAGAATATAACGCATCAATGGGAAAAATAGTGGCAGCACCTACGGCAGGCTCATGCGGAATACTTCCAGCGTGTATAATTTCTATGGTCGAAAGCGGTAAGTGCGACGAAAGCAAGGCAATAATGAGCCTGTTTACCGCAGGTGCATTTGGTATGGTTATCGCACAAAAAGCTAGTGTGGCAGGTGCAGAAGGCGGCTGTCAAGCTGAATGTGGTTCAGCAAGTGCAATGGCAGCCGCTTGTCTTGTAGAGCTTGCAGGTGGCACACCAGAGCAAGCCGCCCATGCGTGTGCCATGGCAATAAAAAATCAGTTAGGCTTAGTATGTGACCCCGTAGCCGGTCTTGTTGAAATACCTTGTATAAAACGCAATGTATCGGGCACAGTTATAGCATTTTCATCGGCTGAAATGGCACTTGCAGGTATAGAAAGCAAAATCCCAGCCGATGAATGTATAATGGCAATGAAACAAGTTGGAGCTAGCCTTCCATGTTCGCTTAGAGAAACCTCTCAAGGTGGACTTGCTATAACCCCAACAGGGCTTAAACTCAAAGAGCAAGTGTTTGGAGTTAAATAAAAAAATTTTTTGTGTATAAATTTTAATTGATATGGTGATACTATGTTCGTACCCCAAAGGGAGAAAGGCAGGTGAACACCATGTCAAGCAAGAAGAACAATTCACAAAATGCTAAAAACGGTATGACTTCCCAAAACAAGAAGGGCAACACTTCTGCAAGCAATCAGCAGTCTAGCAACTGTACTAGAGATTGCAATGACTAATTTTAAAAAACAATCGGCTGTCCAATAGGACGGCAAAAGAGCAGAAAAGCACCGAATCTGTGAACATTCTCACAAAGTCGGTGCTTTTTTCTATATATTAAAATCCTCAGAGATAACGCTATAAAGCTCATTTAATCTGTCATATTGTTTTTTTAGATATAGCCAACCAAAAAGAGCCTCTAAAGCGGTAGCATGAGCATATTCACTGCGAGATGCAGCTTTTGGTATACCATGAAGTTTAGTATTTCTAGCACGTTTAAAAACGTCCTGTTCTTCCTCGGTTAAAAGCGGAATAATTTTTTGTGCAGCAGTATACTGAGCAGATGCACGAACTAAAGATACCGTTTTAGCGTGTAAATTCTTAGCTGTTTGAGTGCCATGACACACAATATAAGAACGAGTCATGATTTCATATACCACATCGCCAATATGTGCAAGCCCTAAAGAGGAAACCTGTAAAATTTCAGCATCTGACAAATGTGGGTGTAGAAAATCGGTATTCATTTAAAAACCCCTTAAAATTATTTTATTATATAATATCATATTTTATGTGTAGTGTATATATTGTATATATGATACAATATACTATGTTAAAAAATACATAGGAGGTTAATTTTTTAATGAAAACCACCACACTTATAAAACGGTTTGCACCGTATTTTAAGCCATATACTCATGTGCTTTTGTTTGACCTTTTTTGTGCAGGTCTTACCTCAGCATGTGATGTAGTGCTTCCCCTGCTTGTAAGGTCGCTTGCACAGCAAGGTATAAACGACCTAGCTGGCATGACAACCGAATTTATATTAAAACTTGCAGGCATATATTTGATTTTGCGAATAATAGATGTTCTAGCTACATATTTTATGGCAAATATAGGTCATATTATGGGTGCAAAAATAGAAACAGACATGAGGTCTGCCCTTTTCACCCATTTACAAAAGCTATCATTTAGATATTATGCAGACACTAAAGTTGGCCAGTTAATGGCAAGAATAACATCAGATTTATTTGATGTTACCGAATTTGCACATCACTGCCCCGAGGAGTTTTTCATAGCTGGTCTTAAAATTGGTGTATCTTTTATTATTTTGTGTACAATAAATATACCACTTACTCTTATTATCTTTGCAATAGTTCCATTTATGATATATTTTTCTGCAAAATTCAACCATAAAATGCGAGCAACTTTTAGAAAAAACAGAGTTCAAGTCGGCGAAATAAATGCACAGGTAGAAGATAGCTTGCTCGGCATAAGAGTTGTAAAATCCTTTACAGGCGAGCAAATGGAAATTGATAAATTTAAAAAAGGTAATGATGATTGGTTTGAAATAAAGCAAGAAAACTACCGTTTAATGGGTGCATTTAGTGCGACAAATAGAGCATTTGACGGTCTTTTATATCTTGCTGTTATACTCGCAGGCGGATTTTTTATGCTTAATGATATAATAACCCCTGCGGATTTTATGGCATATATACTTTATATTTCAACTTTAATGGCAACAATACGCCGAATTGTAGAATTTGCTGAACAATTTCAGCGTGGACTTACTGGTATAGATAGATTTTTTGAAGTTATGGACGTTGAGCCAGATATTAAGGATAGCAAAGATGCCAAGAGCTTAAAGCATGTAAACGGTGATATTGAGCTTAAAAATGTAAATTTTGCCTATGCAGATGACCCAAATACACCAGTTTTAGAGAATGTAAACTTAAAAATACATGCAGGCGAAAGTGTAGCACTTGTAGGGCCTAGCGGCGGCGGTAAATCGACCATTTGCAATCTTATACCTAGATTTTATGATGTAACTGGCGGTAGTGTTACCATTGACGGCATAGATGTACGCACAGTAAAACAAGCTGATTTAAGAAAGAAAATCGGTATGGTTCAGCAAGATGTTTATTTATTCTCTGGTACTATTTACGATAATATACGCTACGGCAGACCAGATGCAAGCTATGAAGAAGTTGTAGAAGCTGCTAAAAAAGCTGGTGCACATGATTTCATAATGAAAACACCAGATGGATATAATACTTATGTTGGTGAGCGTGGAGTAAGGCTTTCAGGCGGTCAAAAACAACGTATATCTATTGCTAGAGTATTTTTAAAAAATCCACCTATACTTATACTTGATGAAGCCACATCAGCTCTTGATAATGAATCCGAACGACTTGTTCAGGAAAGCTTGCAAAGGCTTAGTCATGGCAGAACTGTTTTGACCATTGCCCATAGACTTTCAACTGTAAGAGCAGCTGATTTAATTGTTGTTTTAACCGAAAATGGCATATGCGAGCAAGGCACACATGACGAGCTTATGAAAAAAGATGGAGTTTATGCAGGGCTTTGCCATTTAGCAGAAGGCTTTTAGTATTTTTGATTGAGGGGATAAAATGCAAACTCGAGATAATTCGGTAGATATTTTAAAAGCGATTGCAATATTTTTTGTCTTGATGATACATACTTTAGCATCAGGAATAGAGATTTTCCAGATTAACACTGTAAATTGGTATTCTACAATTTTTTGGGGTAGTTTTGTTAGATGTGCTGTTCCATTATTTTTCATGTGTAGTGGTGCACTTTTGTTAAATCCTAAAAAAGAGATAACAATAAAAAAGCTATACACAAAAAATATACCTAGGATAATAATTGCACTTTTTTTCTGGGCAAGTGCATATGAAGCATTTTCTATTCTTATAGCAATATCAAATGGTACATTTTATATGTCAATGATTAAAGAGGCTATAAAACGTATACTTTTATTTGACCATCATTTTCAGCTTTATTTTTTACATATAATGATTATCGTTTATATGTTTTTACCTGCAACAAGAGTGCTTTGTAAGCATTTAGATATAAAAACATATAAGTATATACTTGTTATATGGAGTATAGTAACCGTAATATATCCATTTATTATTATGATTCCAGTCTTTCAATCTATAAAAGGTGTGCCAAGACAATGGATACTTAATTTTACATATGGTGCAATAGGCTATACAATGCTTGGCGACTATATGAATAGATATTCGAGTAAAAAACCTAAATTTTATACATTAGTTTTTCTTTCTGGTGTGCTGATAACAATTATAGGTATGATTTATTTTTCAAACTATGCACCTCGTTACAGGCTGATTTTATGGGACGGTGCTTCACCTACCGTTTTAATGATGGCTTATGGTCTATATGGTTTTATAAAACACAGTCCTAAACTTGTAAATAATTTAAAGTTTACAAGTTTTTCAAGCAATATATCCAAAGCTTCATTTTGTATTTTTTTAATACATGATTTTTTCAATATTATTTTTAGGGCTATAAATATAACAATAAATAACAATGCATTTTTTATGATTCCAGCTATGTCAATATTAAATATGCTTTTAAGTTTTATTGTATATTTAATACTAAGACGTATTCCAGTTGTTAAAACATACCTGATATAAATTTAAGGAGTTAAAAATGAATTATAGCTTTACACAATGGCTTTTAATATTCTATATTTATGCCTTTGCAGGCTGGATTTTTGAATGCTGTGTGGTATCATTTCAGCAAAAACGGCTTGTAAACCGTGGTTTTCTTCGTGGGCCAATGCTGCCAATCTATGGTTTTGGTGCAATTATAATGCTGTATACCGCTCTGCCACTACATTCTCACCCATTAAAGGTGTATTTTGCAGGTGTATTTGTTGCAACTATATTTGAATATATAGTAGGCGTTTTAATGGAATCTATATTCCATGTTAAGTATTGGGACTATTCTGAGCATAAATTCCAGTTTCAAGGCAGAATATGCCTCCAGTCATCACTTGCATGGGGTGTGCTTAGTGTGCTTTTAGTGTCAGTATTCCAGCCCCCTATTGATTATCTATTAGGCGAATTTAATGCAGTACCGCTTATGTTCACAGTTATTATTATAAGCGTGTATTTTGTAACCGATGTAGTAGCATCTACTAAGACCGCTTTCGATTTAAGCCGCAGCCTTGAAGAGCTTGATAAAATGCGACTTGAAGTACGCAGAATGAAAAAGGTACTTGCAGACCAAGCAGAACAAAAACGTGATGAGCTTTCCTCTATGGTTAAGCAAAGACGTGAACAGCTTGAAGATGCTATTTCAGCCGCAGAACAGAAAATGGACAAAACCGTTGAGCAAATGCACTTTTTACGCAAGAGTATGATTAAAGGAAATCCTACTTTAAAATCAACTCGTTTTAATGAAACTCTTGAAGATTTACGAAAGCGTCTAAAAAAATAAATTTAAAGAACCCGACAGAAAATAAATCTGTCGGGTTCGGCTTATGTTAGAAAACAACTGATTATAGCAATCTTTTTTCACTGTATATGATATGCAGAAACAAGTGAATATGCTATAATAAACAAAAAAGCTAATTCATTTTCTACATATATTACTAATATAGAAAGAGATGCTATATATGCAAAAATTTTTAAAATTTATATTAAGCTTAACGCTTATAATATTGCTTTGCGGTTGTCAAAACAATGTAATTTTTGATATATATGATTTTAGTAATCACCCTAAAATTAAAATTGGAATGAGCATTCCATCTGAAGGCACATTTTTAAATAATGTGTGTGCCTCAGCTAAAAAATCTGCTGATGAACATGATGTAGAGCTTGAAATATTATCCACAAACAACGACCAGAAAACACAAGCAGAGCAAATTAAACAGTGGGCAAAAGATAATTATGCAGCTGTTATAGTCGTTTTATGTGATGATACAGCAGGAAAACAAGTTCTAGATAACGCAGGCACTATGCCTGTTGTGTTTGTAAATCGATGTCCTAGTGACCATGATGTATTGCAAAGCAAACAAAATGTAATTTATATAGGTGGTAAAGAAGGTGATGCTGGCAGGCTACAAGGAGAGTTTTTAAGCGAATATTTTATTTCACAAAATAATAATACACCAACAATAGCTGTTATCTCAGGAGATAGTGACAACTTTGCTTCAAGCATACGAATAAACGCAGCAAAAGAGGCTATGTCAAAGGAAGGTCTTATGCCATTTTATATCTTTGAAAATTCAGGCGGTTGGGATAAAGCTAAAACCGAGTCGGATTTTTATAAGTTTTTAAAAACAAAACCAACTATTGATGCGGTTTTAGCTGCAAATGATGATATGGCAATAGGTGCAGCCGATGCTTTAGCTCAAGCAGGTTATGCCCTCTCTGGTATTCCGATAGTTGGAGTTGATGCCACCCCAGAAGGCAGAGCTGCTGTTAGAGATGGCAGAATAGATTTCACTGTATATCAAGACCCTGAAAAGCAAGGTGCAGGTGCAATAGATGAAATTATGAATATGCTTGGTGGAAATACACCAAATGTCGATATAGACAGTATACAATGGCATGAATATATTCCTGTTACCGCAGCAAATATAGATAAACTTTTCCCTGATGACAGATAATGGAGGCAATAATGCAAACTATTACAAATGGACTTCAAACTGTGCTTGATGCAATAACAGGTGCAGCAGCAGAGTATCCTATGCTTGGCATATGGTATACAACTGTAATTCGTTTTGTTTTACCTGTTCTTGCACTTCTTATTCTTTTAACTGTTATACGTTCACTTTTAACTGTTCCGCATATTCCAGAAACATGGGCTTATATAAGTCTGCCAAATGGTGAACGTGTACCACTCACCCACTGGGAAAATTTAATTGGCAGAGCTAAAAATAATGATGTTATTTTAAGCTATCCATCAATCTCCCGAACCCATGCGGCAATAAACCGCAATGATAAAGGCGAATGGACTCTCTATGATTTAGACTCCACAGGCGGAACAACCGTAAATGGCTACACCGTTGACGGTGATGCCATTCTGGAAGAAGGCGATGTTGTTTCTTTTGGCGGCGTTGAAACTGTATTTTTACCGCTGACAGTCAGTGAAAAACGTAGCCAACGACAATTAAGAGCCGAAGAAACTCGCCCTGTTTCACCTTGGGGACTGCTTGTCCTTTTAACTATGTTTCAAGTTTTCACAGCCATTCAGCTTATTGTAAGTATGGGCGAAAAAGCTACTGTAAATATCCCGCTTGTCTTTTTAGGCTTAACTGCTACTATGTGGATTTATTGTTTAACATTTAGGGCAATGCGTCGTGTAGGGTTTGAGATGGAGCTTATAGCGTTCTTTCTCTGTACGCTTGGTCTGTCTGTTACGGCCTCGACAAATCCCGATGATTTACTAAAAATCTTTTTAACCATGCTTGGCGGTTTATTTGGGTTTATGATTTTATGTTTTATACTTAGAAATCTTGAAAATGCTCAAAAAATCCGTTGGGTAATGGCAGCTGGTGCAATAGGTATGCTTGCAATCACACTTGTAGCTGGTACTGGTGCATATGGTGCAAAACTTTGGTTAAAACTTGGTCCTATATCTATACAGCCATCAGAGATTGCAAAAATCTGTTATATTTTCGCAGGTGCAGCAACACTTGACCGTTTGTTTAAAAAGCGAAATTTAACACTGTTTATTGTGCTTACTGGTATGTGTGGAGGTTGCCTTGCCCTTATGAATGACTTTGGTACTGCACTTATTTTCTTTGTAACATTCCTTGTAATTGCTTTTATGCGTTCAGGTGACTGGGCAACACTTGCTCTTATATGCTCTGGTTGTGGTATAGGTGGTATGATGCTTTTAAAACTTAAAGCACACGTTGCCGCACGTTTTGCTGTTTGGGGTCATGCTTGGGAACACGCATCAGATTCTGGTTTCCAACAGGTAAGAACTATGTCAGCATCTGCTTCTGGCGGTCTTATTGGTGTAGGTGCAGGCAATGGCTGGCTTAAAGGTATATTTGCTGCTGATACCGACCTTGTTTATGGTATGCTCTGTGAGGAATTTGGCTTTATTATCGCTTTTCTTGCGATTTTATGTATTATAACCCTTGCAGTTTTTTCTGTTCGTGCTTGCAGAGCTGGACGCTCTAGCTTTTATACAATAGCTGCTTGTGCGGCATCTTCTATGATGGTTGTACAAACCTGTTTAAATGTATTTGGTGCGGTTGACCTTCTACCACTTACAGGTGTAACCTTCCCATTTGTATCTAATGGTGGTTCTGCTATGCTTTCTGCTTGGGGACTGCTTGCTTTCCTAAAGGCAACAGACACAAGACAAAATGCAAGCTTTGCTGTAAAGCTGCCTAGCCGAAAGCAGATAAAGCAAGAGGACGAAATAGATAATTATACCGATTATACAGAGGATTATAACGACTATATGGAGGACGATTATGAGGAAGATTGAAAGACGAGCAATGATTTGTCTTATCTTGGCATTTGCTCTATTTGTCGGTATATGTACCTTCGGATATCGCTTTGTGCGTTATGGCAGTGATTGGGCATCTTTTCCTGCAAATAAGCATTTATACTCAAGTACAGGCACTATAAAAGACCGAGATGGTGATATACTTTCAAGTGTGGATAGCTCTGGCAGACATTATTATGATGATGAAACTGTTAGAAAAGCTACACTTCACGCAGTTGGTGATAAGGCAGGAAGTATTGGCACAGGTGCTATACATGCATTCTCAGATAAACTATCTGGATATAATATACTAACAGGTAGTAAAACACCATTTAGCACAGAAAAGACATTAACTCTTACAATAGATGCGGCGTTTAATGTAGTGGCATACAATGCTCTAGGCGGTCAAAAAGGCACAGTGGGTGTTTATGATTATACAACAGGCGAAATTTTATGTATGGTTTCCACTCCTACTTATGACCCAGAAAATGTACCAGAAAATATGGATAGTGAGCAGTATGACGGTGCATATTTAAATCGTTTTCTGTCCTCTGCTATTGTCCCAGGGTCAATTTTTAAAATTGTTACTCTAAATGCAGCTATTGAAAATATCCCTGATATTTATGATAGAACATTTAAATGTACTGGCAGTACAACAGTAGGCGGTATAGAAATAACCTGTCCTCATGCACATGGTACACTTGATATTCAGTCCGCTTTCGCAAATTCATGTAACGGTGTATTTGGTAAGCTTGCCGCTGAAATGGGCGGAGATACAATGCAAAAATATGTAGATGCAGCAGGTCTTACCTCCAGTATTTCGGTTGACGGCATAAACACAGCAAAGGGAACATTTTCTTTTGTGGGTGAAGATGCAGGTCAAGTTGCATGGTCTGGTGTAGGTCAAGGCAAAGATGCATTAAATCCTTGTTCTATGATGACCTATATGGGAGCTATTGCCTCTGGTGGCAGTGCGGCTGTGCCTAAGCTTATAAAATCGGTTGATGGAACTATTATTCCTAATCTTTCTACTGATAAGAAAACAGGTAATCTTGTAAACTCTGATACTGCCGAGCAAATTCATAAAATGATGAGAAACAATGTTGAACAAACTTATGGTGCAAGTCGTTTCCCAGACGGCACTTGTGCAAAATCTGGTACAGCAGAAGTTGGCGGCGGTTTAAGCCCTAATGCATGGTTTGCAGGTTTTATTGATGACCCTACTCACCCATATGCATTTATTGTACTTGTTGAAAATGGTGGCGGCGGCTCTAGTGTTGCTGGTGAAGTCGCAAGCAAAGTTTTAAATGCAATAGTAGACAAAATGTGATAAATAAAAGCCTTTAGCATATGCTAGAGGCTTTTTTATTATGTTAGACAAAATCAACTGATTTATTATTTTCTAATTTACAATCTATTTTAAATGGCAAAAAAATAAAGTTATTTGCAGATTTTTTTATAATACTGCCATTGTAGGCATATAAAATGCCACACATAAAATCTAGTATTCTGCGTGATAAATAGCTGTTCATTTTTTCATCAAATACAATTTCTATTGGTTTGCCCATAGATAAATTAAAAATAATTTCTTGTGTTTCTGTAAATATATCAATCTCGGAGTTAACTGGAACATAATATGCCGAATTGCGAAAAGGTACTATATTTTCTGATTTAATATTTATATTTAACTTTTTACATTCCATATTTCATAACACCCTTTTTTCTTTCTTGCTCACATAAATTGTTATTGACACAAATTTTTTTGAATGATATTTTTATTCTATCAAATATAAAGATAAATCAAATAAATTATGTAAAATTCGGCTGTTTTTGTGCAAAATTTGTCGAATAATGTCTAAAGCATAGGAGGGATAAATATGAAAATTGCTGTTTGTGATGATGATAAATATAGCTTAAATGAAACTATAAATTTGTTAAAACAATATAATCAAATATCCAAGTTTGAACTAGACGTTATAGGTTTTAATAACGGTGATGACATGATAGAAAGTTTAAAAAAACATGGTGATTGTCAAATTTATATACTAGATATTATTATGAAAGAAAAAAATGGCATACAAATAGCGGAAATTTTACGAAAACTTAAATATAATGGCGAAATTATATTTTTGACAAATTCCAATGCTTTTGCAGCTGAAAGCTATAATGTTGGTGCATTTAATTATATATTAAAACCATTAGATAAAAATAAGCTTTTTGACATACTAGACACAGCAATTAAAAAAATAGAACAAAAACAAAGTTCTTTTATTGTAATTTCCACCAAGTCAGGTTTATGTAAATTACCACTGGACGACATAGTATATGCTGAAAAATTTGGTCGTATTATTCGTTATCATTGTAAGAATGATGTTGTTATAGATTCTCTAACTTTAAAAACAAATTTTAAAGAGGCTAATGCAATATTATTACAAAATAATAAATTCAGTTTATGTGGTGCAAGCTTTGTAATAAACCTTGAATGTGTAACAAATATACAAGGTCAAACTTTAACCTTATATAACAAAGAAAAACTAACAATTCCCAGAAATATATCAACAAGCTTTAAAAGTTTATGGGGAAAATATTGGTTAAATGAGGTGTAAACATGTTAGAATTATCTGTAATTCTTTATATGACATTTGTTGGAATGAGTATCAATTTATTATTTATTTGCAGTCGTTTTTCAAAACGTAAAACCATATTTATATTTTTTATAACAACAATAGTCATGATAATGTCATTAATAATATTATGGGATATTTTAGGCACAAATTATTTAATAAAAATATATACGCTTGTAATACATATACCCTCTATACTTATATGTACATATATTAGTCGTTATCGTGGTTGGAAATTGATATTTCAAATACTTTCAGCTGTATCATTTTGTATGATAATTCAACATATTGCTGGCTTAACATATTATCTAACAAATGAAAATATTTTAGCACTCATAGTTTCTTATTTTGTATCCACTATTACAATATTTTTATTTATTATTTATTATATAAAACCTATACTGCTTAAAGTATTGTTATATCTTAATCATGGTTGGTTTTTTATGTGCATAGTTATGGCAATTTATTATATAACAATTATATATTTAATTCCAACTTATGCTGGTATAGAATTAAACAGCACAATATTAAAACCTGTTATTTCACTTATAATGATTGGATTTTATACGCTTATTATGTTCCTATTTACCAGCACACTTAGAGAAATAGAAACTAAAAATAATCTCAATATACTAGAAATACAAACTTCCGCTTTGCAAAGCCGTATAAACACTATTAAAACAACTGAAAAAATGATTGAAATGGAAAGGCATGACCTTCGTCATCGTCTTAAAACTTTAGAAAATCTGATAATAAATAAAAAATATGATGTTGCCATTGAATTTATAAATTCATCACAAGAGAGAATAGACAAATGTGATACCGTTTCTTGGTGTAAACCGCCTATTTTAGATGCTGTATTTTCATCATATTTTGAGGAGGCTAAGTTAAATAATATCAATGTAGATGCTAAAATTATTCTGTCACAAGAGCTAAATATAAATGAAAGCGAATTAGCTATTGTTATTGCTAATGCTTTAGAAAATGCTATTAATGCTTGCTTAAAACTTCCAATCAATCAAAGAAAAATCAAATGTAAAGTAATTGAAAAACCTACAATTATGTTAGAAATATTAAACACATGTTGTGAAGATGTAAATTTTGATGATAATTCACTTCCTATATCCAATAAAAATGGTCATGGTATAGGTGTACAATCTATTATTTATTTTTGCAACAAATATAATGCAATATATAAGTTTGAATGTAAAAATGGTTGGTTTTCAGTTCAAATTATTATGTAAAAAAAGCCTCTAGCATACGCTAGAGGCTTAATTTTTTAATTAAAATACACTATTTCGTCTTTTGGTGGAGTAGCTTTTTCTATATCAAGCAGAGTTAAAACTGGCCCTGCTCCCTTGTATATCTCCAGTTCTTCAATGTGAATTTTAGCGGTTATATTATACCATTCTTTACTTTTAATCTGGCTGAATTTATCGCCTGTTTCGCATATAAAACCAAGATATGCTATATCATCAGCACAGCAAACCATGCCATGTCTGCCAGTGAATATAAGACCTTTTGGCAGTTTATCACTGATAAACACATGAGATTTAAATTTAACTGTTTTTCCCTCATATTTTTCAGGTGAACTGCTTGCATCTACATACCATAAACCAAAATCTTCATCTGAAATATCAATTTCATCTGCCTCTATATCAAAAGGCATTACCATATTATCTCGATAATCTTCAGAATTGCCGTCTACATCATCAAGGAAAATAGTAGCTCGTGGGTTCATTGCTCTAATATTTCGGCTGTGCAGATAGTCCTTGTCCTTTTGAGTACATCTATTAAATACAATTAAATCTGCATTTGTGATATGCTCAAACATTCTCTGACCTAAATTGGCAGAATAAAGCTCAAATGTAGAACCATTTATAGCGGCTACAACTTGATAAAGCTCCCAGTTTGCAGGCATACACTCGTCTACAAATTCAGATAAATCCCACATGCCATTAAGCTCTATCATAACTCTGTCTGCTTTATTATCACTTACAGCCTTTTTAAGTGCCGCAATGGTGACATCTTCTATTTCATCAAATGCAACAAGTGAACAGTTGCATTTTTTTAGAAAATCATCGTCAAATTCTTCTATGCCTTCTTCAAGCTGAACAATTAAGGTTTTCTCAGTTTCTGTAAAGTTTGGGTCTGATAAAACCTCTTTCATAAATGTTGTTTTACCGCCCTCTAATAGACCAGTAAAAATATATACAGGAATACCCAATATTTTTCGCCTCCAAAAATTAAACGCCGAAAATCTCAGCTAAACGTTCTTTGTCAAGGTCAGCACCAATAACACAAATTCTGCCTGTATAATCAGCACTGCCGTAACGGATTTCTGGTGCAGCTGGCACATAATCAAAATGTAGCCAAGTGCTAGAATCTGCACAAGGAACAATACCCTTTGCACGAAGTACAGTGCCTAAAGTTATATCACCAAGAGCGGTTAAGCAATCCTTGAGCTGCTGCTCGGTGAATTTCTTAGGGGTTTCAATGCCCCAGCTTTGGAACACTTCATCAGCATGGTGATGTCCATGCTCATGGTGATGACCGCAAGAACATGTTTCGCCATGTTCGTGGTGGTGGTGTTCATGGTCATGGTCGTGATGATGACCACAAGAACAGGTTTCGCCATGCTTGTGATGATGGTGTTCATACTCATGGTGCATATCCTCTAACATTTGCTCTGCTAGTGTATGGCTATCCTCCATAACACTTAAAAGCTGCTCACCTGTTAAGTTATCCCAAGGAGTTGTTACAATCTTAGCCTTTGGATTATGGTGCTGAAGTGCATGAACACACTGTGCAAGTTTTTCTTCCTTTAGGTTTTGTGTGCGTGATAAGAAAATCGCTCCTGCATTTTCAATCTGATTTAAGAAAAACTCACCGAAGTTTTTAGAATACATTTTGTATTTAATAGCATCAGCAACTGTTACAAAGCTGTTTAATACAACTGGCTGATGCTCTGCAACGTCCTTTACAGCCTTGATAACATCGGAGAGTTTGCCTACACCAGATGGTTCAATAATAATTCTGTCTGGACTATATTTTTCGATAACTTCGGTTAAAGCCTTGCCAAAGTCACCCACTAAAGAACAGCAAATACAACCAGAATTCATTTCTGTAATTTCAATACCTGCATCTTTTAGAAAACCGCCATCAATGCCAATTTCACCGAATTCATTTTCAATCAGCACAATTTTCTGACCGTTTAAAGCCTCACCAATAAGTTTTTTAATAAGTGTTGTTTTACCAGCACCAAGAAAACCTGAAATAATATCAATTTTTGTCATTTTAGTATTCCTTTCTATAATTAAGGCATAAATAAGCCTTGGTTAGTCGCTTCTAACATTTATAATACAACTATTACTCTATAAATTCAATATATTTTTTAAAGCTCTGGCAAAATTAAATCCCTATTTGGTATTTTATCCCATGAGAATGTTTTTATAAGCTCATAAAGTGAAATATCTTCTTTTTTATCTATTAAACCACATGTATAAGCTAAAATTCCAATAAGTCTCTGTGGTTTCATATGCTGTCTTATAATACCTAAATCTAAATCCTTATCCCTTTTGCTAAGCCGTCTGCCATCTGGTGCGACCAAAAGCGGCATATGATAAAATTTAGGCGGTGTAAATCCAAAAAGTTCATGCAGCCAAATTTGTCTTGCAGTTGAGCCTATAAGGTCATGTCCTCTTACAACCTCATTAACTCCCATAAGAGCATCATCAACCGTAACAGCAAGCTGATATGCATACACACCATCAGAGCGTTTTATTATAAAATCGCCACATTCACTCGTTAAATCCTCGGTGTATTTGCCCTTAACACCATCTATAAAGCTGATTTTAATATCTGGTACAGCTACACGCATAGCTGGTTTGCGGGTTTTACTTTTTATATCATCAGCCGTTAGATTTTTACAAGTACCTGTATAAATAACTCTGCCATCTGACAAATGCGGTGCACTAGCCGTATGAAGTTCTGCACGAGTGCAAAAACATGGGTAGACAAGACCTTTATCTTGCAAAATTTGCTCAAAGTGCTTATAAACGTCTGTACGTTCACTTTGATATATTGATTTATTATTTATAATATCAGTTTTTATAAAATTTATATTGTCGAATTTTATACCAAACCAATCTAAATCATCTAAAACCTGTTTTGAGTTTTCTTTAGTACAGCGAATATTATCTAAATCCTCTATTCTAAGTATATAATCTCCGCCTTTACTTTTGGCACTTAAATAACCAAGCATAGCACAAAGTATATTTCCAAGATGCATTCTCCCGCTCGGTGAAGGTGCAAATCTGCCAACAATATGCATAAGTTTTTAACCCTCCCATTTACTAATGGTAAATCAGAGTTTAAACTTTTTCAAGAAAAAAATGGCTCTGCTCAAAAGCAAAGCCATAATTTTTTAATTACATATCATCAACATTATATTGATTGATAGCGTCAGCAACGCCTTCCTTATCGCTCTTTTTGCCGTACTGGTCAACCTTAACCTTGCTCTTTAGCTCGTGAACAAGGCTGCCTGCACCGCTTACACAACCGCCAACACAAGCCATGCCTTCGATAAAGTTCTTATCTAGCTTGCCTGCCTTAGCCTTGAGAAGTGCAATCTTACATTCTTCAATACCGCTACAAACTTCAGCCTTAACCTCAAAGTCCATTTCTCTTTCCTTAGCAACTTGAAGTACAGCCTCAGTTAGACCGCCAGAGCGACCAAATACACGACCAAAGTAAGATGCATCATTTACAGATGTTTCGTCCATTGTCTTTAGGTCGATTTCCTTAGCATCAATCATTGCTTGGAATTCTTCAAAAGTAATTACACAGTCAATCCACATGTCAACAGTTGGCTTGAACTTTTCTTCCTTCTTAGCTGTGCAAGGTCCAATGAAAATAGTTTTGATTGGTGTTTCAGAGTTTTCCTTGATATAGCGACCAATTTCAGCCATTGGTGAAAGGTTATGTGACACATGTTCTTTCATTGCAGGAACATGCTTTTCAATGTAAGAAACAAATGCAGGACAGCAAGAAGAAGTTAAGAAGCCTTTTTCTGCAAGCTCTTGAGCTTCCTTATCTGCAACCATATCAGCACCCATAGCAGCCTCTACAACATAATCAAAGCCAAGCTTACGGATACCAGTAGCAACCTGAGCTAGTGAACAATCATCAAACTGAGCCGCAATAGCAGGAGCTACAATAGCAGCTACCTTATAGTTTTGCTCGCCAGATGCGTCCTTTGCATTTTTAATGATATTAATAGCATCAACCATAAATGATTTATCAACAATAGCACCGAATGGGCAAGCAGATGCACAAGCACCACAAGAGATACACTTTTCTGGATTGATTTCTGCTTTCTTTTCCTCGTTCATATTGATAGCATTGATTTTACAGCTACGCTCACAAGGACGAACATGCTCAACAATAGCACCATAAGGACAAACCTTAGCACAACGACCACATTCAATACAAGTATCTAAATCAATTTCAGCCTTACCCTTGCTATTTTTCTTGATAGCATTTTTAGGGCAATTCTTAATACAACGCTGAGAAATACAGCCACGGCATGACTCAGATACAGTGTAACGCTCTACTGGACATTCATCACAAGCAATCTGAATAACTTCAATAATATTAGGGTCACGGCGGTCACCACCCATTGCTAAACGAACACGCTCTTGTGCGATTGCACGTTCCTTATAAATACAGCAACGCATAGTAGCCTTTGGACCTGGAGAGATAATCTGTGGAATCTCATAATAAGAATCCATTAAATTTCCCTCATACGCACGAATTGCAACTTCTTTAAGCACTCGATACTTTAAAAGTTGTACATCGGTTTCAAAATTTCTCATATTTTGTCTTCTCCAATCCCTCTTAAATTTATTAAGCTTTACAAATTGGGGGTTTTGCAAGCTTTAAATTTATATCAAACCCTTATGGGTTTAATCACAATCACCTAAAATTTTTACGCCTTATTTTTGTATAATTCCACGCCTTGTTTATAAAGATTTCCACCTTCACAGTCCATGGAAACAATAGCCGTAAAGCCTTCAACCGTAAGACGTTTTACAGACTCACAACCAAGCTCATCATAAGCTATAACCTCTAATTTTTTTATTGAGTCGGCTTTGACTGCACCCGCACCACCGATTGCAACCATATATACACTTCCATTGCGTTTCATAGCATCTACAACTGGCTGACTTCTCACGCCCTTGCCTATCATACATGACAGACCTGCATCAAGCAATTTTGGTGAATAAACGTCCATTCTACCCGAAGTTGTTGGGCCAACAGAGCCTATAACCTGATTTGGTTTTGCAGGTGTTGGACCAGCGTAATAAATGGCTGCACCATCTAAGTCAAAAGGCAATTTTTCGCCTTTGTCCATAGCTTGTACAATACGCTTATGTGCGGCATCTCGTGCGGTATAGATAATACCTGTAAGGGTAACTGTATCACCTGCTCTAAGTTTTGGTGCAATCTGTTTTAAATCAGCCGTATTTATATCATAATGTGCCATAAATTACACCTCCTGTTGACTTTTTTTAATATTTGTTAACATATCATTTAATGCACCATGTGAATCATTTTTATTGTTTTGATGTTCTTCTAGCTGATTTATAATGTCACTAATTGATTGTCTTGTTTGTTTTAGTACTTTTGAATATTCGGTTCTTGTTTTTTCGGTTTGAGTTTTAATTTTTTCAGCCTTTTGCTCAGCTTCATATATTATATGCTGTGCTTTTTGTTTGGCTTTTTGCTCAATTTCATCAGCTCTTTTATGTGCATTAAGCTCGATATCTGCAATATATGCCCTGTCTTTGTCAAATTCCTGTGTTTTTTGCATAAGCTCATCTACTTTATCAAGCAAAGCAGCATTTTCTTTTTCAATTTGATGATACTTATCTTTAAATTCTTTGAACTTATCAAGCATTTCATTATAGAGCTTATTTTGTTCAGCGGTTTCATCATCAGCGAGCTTTACAAGGCTTTCTCTTTCAGAAATTTCGGTTTTAAGCTTGTCTATTTGTGCGGTCATTGATTCAATACGTTTTGACAGTTCGGTATTATTTTTTGAAAGCTTGTCATTTTCAGCATTTAATGCTTCGTTTTGCTCTAAAAGCTCATCATTTTCCTGCTTTATATCATCTATTTGCTTTGTGTACTCATGACTTTGCTTAGTTATATATTCAATAACATCATCTCGATGAAATCCACCGACAAGCACCGTTCTAAACCCCATATCTGTATCGCTCATGAGAAAACCCACCTTTATAAATGTTTGTTTATTTTATGTCAAACATATTATAACAATGCTCATAAGAAAACACAATAGATAACAATAGAGAAAAGTGTCAAATTACATTGATTTTCTTGTGCATACATGCTATATTTAAAATTAATTGTAATATATCAGTAAAGAAGGGGCGAAATAAAATGTTAAGTGTCAATGACTTTCAAGCAGCAGCAAAGAGATTAAGCAGTGTGATTCATACAATTCCGTTGTCATCTTCTAAAACATTTTCCGAAATGTCTGGTGCTGAAGTTTATTTAAAATTTGAAAATCAACAAAAAACTGGTTCGTTCAAGGTTCGTGGTGCTTACAATAAAATTATGAAACGCTATGAAGAGGGCGGATTAAATGCGGTTGTTGCATCATCTGCGGGCAACCACGCTCAAGGCGTAGCATTTGCAGCATCTAAAATTGGTGTGCCTGCAACTATTGTTATGCCACGTTCCACACCTATTGCAAAGGTATCTGCAACCGAGGGCTATGGTGCAAAGGTTGTTTTACATGGTGCTATTTACGACGAGGCTTATGCAAAAGCTTGCGAAATTGTAGAAAAAGAGGGTGCAGAGTTTATTCACCCATTTGATGATGAAGATGTAATGGCAGGTCAAGGCACTATTGCTCTGGAAATACTTTCTGATTTGCCTACTGTTGATATGATTTTTGTGCCAGCAGGTGGCGGCGGACTGATTTCTGGTATCGCTGCTTGTATCAAGCAAATTAACCCAAGAATTCAGATTATTGGTGTACAGGCTCAGGGTGCAAACTCTATTGTTACATCATTCCATAAAGACCAGATTACACCTGCAACTTCTGTTCATACTATTGCTGATGGTATTGCAGTTAAAACCCCTGGTACAAAAACCATGGAATACATAAACCAGTATGTTGATAAATTTGTAACTGTAACCGATTCTGAAATTTCTTCTACTATTTTGTTACTTCTTGAGCGTTGTAAGCAGGTTGTTGAGCCATCTGGTGCAGCCGCACTTGCAGCAGTATTAAACCACAAGGTCGATATCAAGGGCAAAAAAGTATGTTGTGTGCTTTCTGGCGGTAATATTGATGTATCCTTTATTCATAAGGTTGTAGAGCGTGGTCTAATCACCCGTGGCAGACATATGAAGTTCTCTACAATTATGCCTGATGCCCCTGGTTCTCTTGAAAGATTTGCTCATCTTGTTGCCGAGCAAAACGCAAATGTAATTTTATTTAATCATGATAGAGTTCAAGCAGATTTAGATATTGGCGATGCAATTATTCATGTTGTATGTGAAGTTGGTGGCACTGAACACGGCAAACGTCTGCTTGATAAGCTAAGAAAAGAAGGATATACAATTCTTCCATAAAACACAAAGGCAAGCCTAATTTTCAGGCTTGCTTTTTTTACTTGACGCTTATACAAAAGATTGATATAATATTAACAAATAGGCTTTTATTCAGATTTGAGGAGGTTGTTTCAAATGGATTATAAGGCACTTTATAGCCAAAAACTGGTTACTGCTGATAAGGCGGTTGAATGTGTAAAAGATGGTGATTGGGTAGATTTCGGTTGGTGTGTAGGTACACCTGATGCATTAGACGCTGCAATGGCAAAGCGTCTGCCACAGATGAAAGATGTAAATTTCCGTGGCGGTATTCTTCTAAAAGTTCCAGAAATCTATAAAATCGAAAACCCAGCAGAGCATATGACTTGGAACTCTTGGCATATGTCTGGTATCGAGCGTAAGTTTATCGCTACTGGTGCTGGCTTTTATGGTGCTATTCGCTACTCTGAGCTTCCACGCTACTATCGTGACAATATCCGTCATGTAAATGTAGCTATGATGCAGGTAGCTCCTATGGACAACCATGGTTACTTTAGCTTTGGCCCTCAGGCTTCTCATATGCGTGCTGTATGTGATGTTGCTGATATTATCATTGTTGAAGTTAACCAGAATATGCCTCGCTGTCTTGGCGGTATGGAAGACTGCATACATGTATCTGAAGTTGACATGATTGTTGAGGGCAATAACCCTGCTCCTCTTGAGCTTGGCTCTGCTGCTGCAACCGATGTTGACAAGAAAGTTGCTGAGCTTATCGTTGAAGAAATTCCAAACGGTGCTTGTCTGCAACTTGGTATTGGTGGTATGCCTAATGCAGTTGGCTCTCTAATTGCCGAGTCCGACCTTAAGGATTTAGGCGTACATACCGAAATGTATGTTGATGCATTTGTTGACATCACAATGGCTGGTAAGATTAACGGCTCAAGAAAAACAATCGACCGTGGCAGACAAGCTTATGCTTTCGCTGCTGGTACTAAAAAGCTTTATGATTTCCTAAATGATAACCCTCAATGTGCATCTATGCCTGTTGACTACACAAATGATGTGCGTGTTATCGCTCAGATTGATAACTTTATGTCTATTAACAATGCGGTAGATGTTGACTTATTTGGTCAGGTTAGCTCCGAGTCATCTGGTGTCAAGCACATATCTGGTGCAGGTGGTCAGCTTGACTTTGTAATGGGTGCATATCTATCTAAGGGTGGTAAGAGCTTTATCTGCCTATCTTCTACTTTCAAGCAGAAGGACGGCACTATTGCTTCTCGTATTCGCCCAACACTTGCTGAAGGCTCTATTGTTACAGATACTCGTGCAAACACTCATTATGTTGTTACTGAATACGGTAAGGTTTGCGTAAAGGGTATGAGCTCTTGGCAGCGTGCAGAGGCTCTTATCTCTATCGCTCACCCAGACTTTAGAGAACAACTTATTAAAGATGCTGAAAAGCTCAATATCTGGAAGCGTTCAAACAAACGATAACCAAAACTCCATATACAAAAAAATCCGCTTAGAGTTTAGCTCTAAGCGGATTTTTAATTTTACTGTTTGAAACGGAATTCACTCATCATATTTTTAAGATTTGTTGCCTGTGCAGAAAGCTCCTCACTTGCTGCCGCACTTTCTTGTGCTGTTGCAGAGTTTGTTTGAACAACACTTGAAATCTGAGAAACACCGATTGTTAATTGCTGCATAGCATCTGCTTGATGCAGAAGTTCACCAGAAACATCATTGATTTTCTCAACTACACCCTGAACATCATCAACTGCAATCATAAGTGCTTTAGAAGCCTCATCTGCAAGCTCCATACCGTCGCTGACCGCAGACAGTGAATTTGCAATCAAAGTAGCTGTATTTTGAGATGCCTCGGCAGATTTACTTGCAAGATTTCTAACTTCATCAGCTACAACCGCAAAGCCCTTACCTGCATTACCTGCTCTTGCAGCCTCAACCGCTGCATTAAGTGCTAAAATATTTGTCTGGAATGCGATATCTTCTATTGCTTTGATAATCTTCTGAATTTCGTTAGATGTTTCATCTATTCTCTTCATAGCACTGACCATCATTTGCATTTTATCGCTGCTCTTTTTAACATCTTGACCGACATTATTTGCTGTATCACTTGCGATTTTTGCATTTTCAGACATTGTTTGCATTTTATTTGAAACATTATCTATTGTTGAAGCCAATTCCTCTACTGCACTTGCCTGCTGCGTAGAACCCTGTGCAAGCATTTGAGCACCAGAAGATACATGGTCTGCACCAACTGCAACTTGGTCTGCTGTCTGGTTTATAATCTGCATTACAGCATTCACTCTGTCTATTATACCATATAATGAATTTTTAATTTTTACAAAATCGCCCTCATAGTTTGCTGAGGTTTCAACTGTTAAGTTTTTATTTGTAATTTCTCCAAGTACATAAGAAATATCGGATATAATATCATTTAAGCCCTTACCAGTTTCAATGAATGCTTTAGCTAAATCGCCTACTTCGTCATCATTTACATTGTCGACCTTAACATGCAAGTTACCATGAACAAATTGAGCAGATGTTTCACCCAACTGTTTAATAGGATTAACAATTTTATTAGAACGATTAACGCAAATACCTGCAAGAAGTATAATGCAAATTGCAAAACCAATAACAATAGTTGCTGTTACAATTCTTATGTGGCTACTAAACTCAGAATCTGGCATACAACCTAAAACAGTCCAACCAATATCTGATAGATAATTTGTAGCACCATAATATTTTGTATCGCCACGTTTATATTCCATAACATCTGTTGTTTTTTTATTACTCAGTGCATCTTTCATTTCATCTGAATAAACTACATCTGACAGATTTGTGTTAACCATAGAGCTATCTGGGTTATACAGAATATTATGTGATGAATCATATACAGTTACATAACCCTGTTCACCTATTGAAAGTGATGATAAATAACTTGAAAGTGACTCTAAAAGCACATCAAGACCAACAACGCCTATTTGCTTGCCATTTTCATCATACAGATACTTAGCAACACTTACAACATATTTACCTCCAGTGCTATCATCAGCATAAGGGTCAGAAACTACTATTTCATTTGGAGTTTGCTGAAGCTGTTGATACCAAGAAGTTTCGTTTACAGGATAATTTGAGTCTGACACATATCCATCACTCTGCATAACCTGATTTAAATTTGATGAATAGAGCCAAAGAGTAAATACATTATCACCCGCAAAAGCTTGGTTTTGTTTTAGTGTTGAAAGAGTCTCTGCATATGTAGGCATATTTTTAAGGCTTGTTGTACCCTTAACCGCAGCTGCTGCCTCTTTTAGAATTTGATTTACTGCTGTACGGTCAGATAAAAACTGTACTGTAACATAATCTTTTTCAAAATAACTTTCAATCTGAGTTGATGCAGCATCAATTTGTGCATCTATATTTGAGTTCTGCAAGGTATTGACCGTAGAAAACACCTTATTTGTTATTAACATAGCTAGTATAAGCAATACCACAACAGTTGGTACTATTATACCCATCAACATTTGACCTGAAAGTCCTAATCTTTTAGTCCTTTTAGTATTGATTTTTGACAACACGATACTTATTTCCCCTTTTTTTATTTTTTAGTAATATATTATGTATATTAGAATAACACATCGTTTTCTTTATATCGACATTTTAGGTTACATTTATAATATATACAATATATTTTTGTTGAGTTGCTAAAATTTTATTATTTTAATAATAAAATATTATGCATTTTATTCACGCACACTTGTTCGTTTTTTCGCCTTTTATCTATGGAAATTAAAATCTATTTGTGTTATGCTTATATAGAATGTTTAAAATATTGCCAATAAATGAGGTGATTTTTTTTGTCACAAAATGAGCAAAAATCTAAAACTGCTCCTAAAAGAAGAAAAAAAAGCGAGCCTTTACAAAAAGAGTATTCTTTACCTCGTCCTGCTTGGGGGATTATATACGGTGTTTTAGGTATCTTTTCACTTTTAATTGTTTTTGGACTAGATGGAGTATTATTAAAACTTATTCGTTCTTTTATAGGTAGCCTTATCGGTTATGGACTTTATATAGTTCCAATAATACTTTTTACACTCTGTGCAATGCTTATAAAAAACAGAAAAGGTCCTATAAGGCTTAGAGCAAGTGCCGTTGCAATTTTTCCTGTTTTTCTATCAGCTGTACTGCATTGTCTTTTAAATAGCTCTATTCTTTCATCTAATTCGGTATTTTCTACCCTTACAAAAACAGGAGCAGATATAAAATCTGGTGGACTTATTGCAGGTGGACTTTCTTATCTGCTTAGCTGGGCATTTTCTTCTGTCGGTGGCTTTTTACTGTGTCTAATACTGTTAATAGCCGATTTAATGGTTATTTTCCGTATAACCCCACAAAGCATATACGACGCACTTCGTCCGATTGAATATGAATATGACGACGACGAAGAACGCATGAAATATGAATACCATACCGTTTTACCAAATGTACATGAGTTTGCAGCAAACCAAAAGGCTAAACGTGAAGCTAAAAAAGCCGCTAAAAGAGCTTCTTTTGATATCGCTTTAGACGATGAAGAGCCTGTTTTAACCCTCCCAGAAAGTAACAACGAGCCTTCACTTGAGCCTGAACCTATTTCAGATTTCTCAGCCCATGAATTTATACATCAGTCATCAGAAAACACAAATGATACTACGGATAATATATTAACCAATGATGACTCTGATGACCCATTTGATGATATTTTATCACTTCTCCACAATAAGCCTGATGAAAAACCAGAAGTTATAGCTGATGAGCCTATGTCTGTTGATGAAAAAAATATGTCAAAAGCCGAGCTGAAACGCCATGAACAAATGGAACAAGCTAAAATGGCTGCTGAGATTGATGCAAATCAAAATGCACCTATACCTGTTTACAGTTATCCTGAGCTTAATTTATTAAACCCACCTAAAAAATCAGCAAACAACAACTATCAAGCCGAGCTTACTGAATATAGTCATCGTTTGGTTGATACTTTACAGTCATTTAATATTGAAGCTCAAATTGTGGGTATTGTTAGAGGCCCTACGGTTACACGTTTTGAAGTTACCATTCCACCTGGAACTAAATTCAGCCGTATAACAGGTCTTTCTGATGATATTGCTCTTGCTCTTGGTGCAATGTCTGTGCGTATCGCACCAATTCCAGAAAAAGTTGCTATCGGCATCGAAGTTCCTAACAAAACAAATACCATGGTTCCAATTTATGAGGTTTTAGACTCCGATGCATTTAAAAACAGCAAAAGCAAGGTTTCTTTCTGTGTAGGTAAAGATATAACAGGTGCTCCTGTTGTGGGCAATATCGGAAAAATGCCTCACCTGCTTATCGCTGGTACTACTGGTTCTGGTAAGTCAGTATGTGTAAACTCCATGCTTATTTCACTTCTTTATAAATCCACTCCTGAAGAAGTAAGACTTATTATGATTGACCCTAAAATGGTTGAACTTGGCAACTATAACGGCATACCACATCTGCTTATTCCCGTTGTAACCGACCCTAAAAAGGCTGCTGGTGCACTTAACTGGGCTGTTGGTGAAATGGAAAGAAGATATAAGGTATTTGCTGACAATCAAGTTAGAAAGCTTGAAGATTTTAACGAGCTTATGCAAAAGAAAAAGAAACAAGCTGAAAAAGAAGGCTCACCTTCTGATGGTTTCCAGCCACTGCCTGAAATTGTTATTGTAATAGACGAGCTTGCCGACCTTATGATGGTTGCCGCTAAAGAAGTTGAAACCTCTATATGTCGTATTGCACAGAAAGCTCGTGCCGCTGGCATGTATTTAATCGTTGCAACTCAAAGACCTTCTGCTGATGTAATCACTGGTATTATGAAAGCAAATATACCTTCTCGTATAGCATTTGCTGTTGCAAGCCAGATTGAAAGCCGTATTATTCTTGATACCACTGGTGCTGAAAAGCTGATAGGTAAAGGTGATATGCTTTATGCTCCTCTTGGTGAGGGCAAGCCTCAACGTATACAAGGCTGTTTTATCTCAAATGATGAAATAGAAAATGTTATAGAATTTATCAAGTCTACGGGCTGTGCTGAATATAATGAAGAGATACTTGAGCATATTGAAAAATCTGCTGAGGCATCAGAAAGTGGCAGCTCTGGCGGTGGCGGCAGTCTTTCGGGTGATGAAGACGAAATGCTTATGGAGGCAATAGAAATTGTTATTGACTGTGGTCAGGCATCTGTATCCATGCTTCAAAGACGCTTAAAACTCGGCTATGCCCGTGCCGCACGAATAGTTGACCAAATGGAAGAACGTGGTATAGTAGGTCCATTTGAAGGCTCTAAACCTCGTCAGATACTAATTTCTAAAGACGATTGGAAAGAAATGAAGCTTCGTCGTCAGCTTTAAAATATAATACTAGGAGGCTATTTATTATGAAAAAAATCGAACTTTCCAGCCTATCTTTTAACCCATTTTTTAAAATCCGTGACCAGTGGGCTTTAGTTGCTGCTGGTGACAAAGAAAACTTTAATATGATGACCGTAAGCTGGGGCGGTATGGGTGAGCTTTGGTTTAAAGAAGTTACCACTGTTTATGTGCGTAAAAGCCGTTTAACCCATGAGTTTATGGAAAATAATGATTATTACACCCTTGTTTTCTTAAAAGATGGTAATAAAAAAGCTCTGCAAACTTTAGGCTCAAAATCTGGTCGTGATATGAATAAAATGACCGATTCTGGTTTAACTCCTGTATTTACTGAGGAAGGCTGTCCAACTTTTGCTGAAGCTGAGCTTACTTTAGTTTGTCGCAAGCTATATCATGGAGATTTGCCTCGTGAAAGCTTTACAGATGATGCAGTATTTGAAAAATGTTATGCTGATGGCGATATGCATACCATGTATATTGGTGAAATCGTAGCTGCATACGCTGAGTAAAAATTTCTCACTCCCCTTTTGTTTTATTACAAACGGGGAGTTCTTTTATGTCTTAAACTTGTAGCATAAATGTAATATTTCACTTTGTTTGCATCTCTTGCCTGTATATATATAAACCATTATAATAAATAATAGGTTTTATATGTATATTTTGACATGGAGGACTTTGCATATGAAAAAATACCTTCTGTCGTTAATGTTTGCAGCTGTGCTTTTTACCTTTTCTGCGGGGGCAGCTGATTTGTTTCCAGTTAAACAGCCCTCAGATAGCATAGCTTTATGGGCATATATGCATGAAGATGGCTATTTAGCTACTTCTTACCAATATTCTGAAGCATCTAGCTTTAATGAACAAGGACTTGCCACAGTTACAGACATAAACGGCTTTGTTTCAGTAATAGATGAAGATTTACACACGATTGTTCCGCCTCAAGCTAATCCTATTGCAGTTGAATTTTCAGATTATATGTTAGCTTTTAGATATAAAAGTCAGTCTGTTTATTTTGCTCTTGATGGCACTAGCATAGGCACATTCCCTGTAACTTCTGGCTTTTTCTCTGATGGCTTAATTCCTGCCCAGCAAGATGGTCTTTGGGGATATTTAAACCTTAAGGGCGAATTTGAAATAGAGCCTATTTATAAAGAAGTTGGTAATTTTGAAAACGGTTTTGCTGTGGTTAAACTCAATGATACCAATGGCTATGGTGTTTTAAAAAAAGAAAACAATATTGTTTGTGTTTTACCAGAAAACTTAGAGCTTAAATATTTAAGAATATGGGATAATGATATACTTATCGCTTCACAAAATGGTCGTTATGCACTCTATTCTTTATCTTCTGGTGAGCTTTTAAGCGAATTTATTTATCAAGAGATAACAGAGTTTGAAGATGGCTTTGCTGTTGCAAGAATGAATAATATGTGGGGCATAATAAACACAAAAGGAAAACATGTTGTTGATTTCCAGTATTATGATTTATCATATATTGGTAATGGACTTTATTCGGCTCGTGGTAATTCAAACCCTACTGGAAATTGCTCTTTAATAGATGCATCTGGCAGACTGGTTTACAGAACAAATGTATATGCAGGTGGTTTTGATAATGTAACACACGGCATTTTTTGGCACGGTACGCTAAATAATCAAATATTATTTTTATCAGAAAACGGTGCTTTCTTAAATAGCTTTGAAAACGCTGAAAATCCTGTTATTTTAACAAATAACGTTGCCAAAATAACCGTTGCTGGCAAAATTCAGTATGTAAACATAAAAACTGGCGACATAATTTTCTCACCAGAGCGTGAATATTCCTTCGAGTATTTTAAAGTAAGCTCTGCAACATATGAAAAATATCTTGGCATAGACTCAAATGGCAATGATAATGAATGGGTTTTAACCTATCCTGTAATCTATGGAATGTCAAACAAAGTAGTTCAGGATAAAATAAACTCACAAATTCAGTCTTTCTTTATCGAAGGGCCACCAATACCATTAATTGACCAGTCTATCACAGGTTCTTTTGGCATTTCTCAAGTCGGTAGACTTCTTATTGTTTGGGCTGACTGTGTTTATGGCACAGGTGATGGCAGTGCAATCTGGAATGACAGTATAACTCTTGATTTAGCAGATGGCACTAAATATAATTTAATAACCGATTTATTTAATAATGATTATGTTGATGTAGTGCGTGAGCTTTTACCAGAAGAAATTCCATTTTATATGTTTGGCTCTCCTAGAGTAACTAAAAATGGTATAAGCTTTTTCTACAATCTGTCACAGGATAATAATAGTGAACGCTATTCACCAACTAGCACAGAATACAATCTGTCTTACAACTCTTTAAAATCAGCCATTAAAATGGACAGCAAATGCTATGCCGCTTTATTAGGTACTGAGATGAATGAAATAAATCAGTTTATAAATTATACCGATGTCCCAGAAACACACTGGGCATATGATGCAATAAAACAAATAACAAAAGTTGAACTTATGCAAGGCTCAGGCAGTAAATTTATGCCTGACAGCACAATAACAGGAGTTGAAGTTTCCTCTGTTATGGTTAGACTGCTTAAACTTGATACAAGCACTATTTTAGTGCCTGATAGCTCTCCTTGGTATTATAAAGAGGTAACAGCCGCTAAAAATGCTGGTATTATTGATGGTCTTGATGAGGATAGTTTAACACAAGTTATAACCCGTCAAGATATAATGCAAATCATATATAACGTGATTTTAAAAGATGATTTTAAGCAAATGAGCGATGAAGAAATAGCTGAGACATTGGCTGCTTTTTCAGATAGCTCTAAAATTTCCGAATCCCGCAAAGAGGCTGCGGCTGCTTGTGTAAAACAAAAACTTATTGTTGGAAGCAACGGCAAGTTAAACCCTGAACAAACACTTACACGAGCTGAATTTGCACAAATCCTAAGCAAAATGCTTTGAGATATGGTTTTTCCTTAAAAGCGAAAAGGAGTCCTAAACGGACTCCTTTTTGTTTTATTCTTGCTGTGCTTGTAATTTTTCAGCCGCATCTGCTGACATTAGTGCATCAATTATATCATCTAAATCGCCGTCCATAAACTGACCTAATTTATAAAGAGTCAGCTTAATTCTATGGTCTGACACACGATTTTCTGGGAAATTATATGTTCTAATACGTTCAGCTCTATCGCCTGTGCCGACCTGACTTTTTCTATCTGCTGCAATAGCTGCATTTTGCTTTTCAAGCTCTGCCTCATAAAGTCTAGTTCTAAGCACTCTCATTGCTTTATCTCGGTTTTTATGTTGGCTTCGCTCGTCCTGACATTCTACAACCATGCCTGTTGGTAAGTGTGTAATGCGGATTGCAGATTCGGTTTTGTTGATATGCTGACCGCCCGCACCAGATGCTCTAAATGTATCAATCTTCAAATCTGATGGGTTAATCTCAAAATCAACTTCTTCAGCCTCTGGTAATACAGCCACAGTAACAGTAGATGTATGCACTCTGCCTTGGCTTTCGGTTTCTGGCACACGCTGCACTCTATGCACACCAGACTCAAATTTCATACGAGAATAAACATGGTCACCTGAAATCTGGAAAACAACTTCTTTACAGCCGCCTAGCTCGGTTTCATTTATGCTGAGCTGCTCCACCTTCCAGCCACGCTTTTCCGCATACATAGAATACATTCTATAAAGAGAATGAGCAAAGAGTGCTGATTCCTCACCACCTGCACCGCCACGAATTTCAACCATAATATTTTTATCGTCATTTGGGTCTTTAGGAAGCATTAAAATTTTAAGCTCACTTTCTAATCTTTCAATATCTTCCTTAGCCTGTTTTAATTCCTCTTGTGCAAGCTCTCTCATCTCTGGGTCATTTAGCATTTCCTCTGCTTCTGCAAGCATATTTTGTGCATTTAAATATTCTCTTGCCGCTAAAACTATTGGCTCCATATCCCCACGTTCTTTTAAAAGCTTTGCAGCCTGTTGAGGGTCATCATATAAGTTAGGAGCGGAAAGTCTTGCTTCTATTTCCTCAAACTTGTGTATAACACCATTTAATTTTTCATTCATTTATTATATCCAGCCTTTTTCCCTTTGATATAGTATTATTGTATCTAAATTTTGTCTTTCAAGCTTGCTAAATCTATCTTCTGTAAATGAAGAATCTTTTTCATACCAATCAAACTCATCAAAAAACTCTTGCCACTGCTCATTTACAAAAATATATCCATGACGAGCATATGCTTCATTTTTTATTATATCTATTTCATATTTAGTAAGTCTATCAAGGTCTGTTGTAGATATTGCAAACTTATCAAGTGGCCAAAACATTTGTGATTTATCGTTTATTATAATATTGTTATTTTGTGTTTTTGTCCCGCTAGATGCAGAATAAAACATATATGAATTATTATCATCTATATACGAATTATCGGCTTCAGGAGGCAGACTGTTTGTTCTTATAGCATCATATTGTTTATTATCTATTATAATACGAAGTTTTCCCATATTAAGTGCAACAAATTCAACTTCTTTTTTATCAAACTCTACTTTTATACTCTGCTCACCGCTATAAATTTTTGCTTTTGACTGCCAAACCTTATCATCTTTACGCATTGTACACTCAATTTGTCCATCGTCAAATTCACATGAAAATGTATAGCCACCTGCTGACCAGTTACCATCATAGCTTTCCCAGTCATTAGCACTCATAATCTTATTTTCTTCATTTTGGATAATTTCTGACGATGATGACTCAATTTTAACAAATCCATTATTGTCTTTTGAACCAAACCATGATTTTAAATGAAAAAGTGCAATAACTAAAATTAAAACTAAAAGTAATATTCCACCTGCAATTATTGCAATTAAGTTTCTTTTTGGTTTTGGAGATGTAGGAACTGCTGGCACAACTTTGTGTGTTAAATCAGGTTTTGATATTCTTTGTGTATTACTAAGCCTTATTCGCTCGGTGTTTTCTCTTGTAAACTGTGTTTTATCAAACTGTTTTCCACACCCAGAACAACTTTTCGCATTATCTGGATTTTGTTTTCCACAATGCCCACAAAACATATAACTTGTCCTCCTTTCTTATCTATTGATTTATATAAGTAATTGCGTATTGTTTATTATATCAAAATAACTTTAATATTTAAAGGTAAATAGCTATTTTTTTGCCAAATCGAAACCTTTTAACACACTAAAAAACGACGTATTTTTTATACGTCGTTTTTTCTATCATTATTTAACCATTGCTAAAATGTTATTTTTAGGCTGTACACCTACACTCTGACTTTGAACCTTACCATCTTTAATAACAACAAGTGTTGGTATACTCATTACACCAAACTGGGTAGCAAGCTCTGGCTCATTGTCAACATTTACCTTGCAAACCTTAACATCTGGTTTTTCGTTTGCAATCTCATCTACAACTGGTGACAGCATACGGCATGGTCCACACCACTCAGCCCAAAAATCAATTAATACGGTCTTATCAGACTCTAAAACCTCAGACTGAAAATTTTCTTTTGTTACTGTGATTACTGACATATCAAACAATCTCCTTTTTTTATAAATTTTCTGCTTCACTAAGCCATAATTCACTTACTGCATCAGATGGCATACGCCAATCACCACGAGGTGAAAGAGTAACAGAGCCAACCTTTGGTCCATCTGGCAGACATGAACGCTTAAATTGTTGCATAAAAAACCTACGAATAAATGTTACAAGCCATTTTTTTATGGTTTCATCATCATATATACCATCAAATGCATGTCTTGCAATTCTAAAAATTTTGCGAGGTCTAAAGCCTAAACGCACCATATAATATAAGAAAAAGTCATGCAGTTCATATGGCCCAACTAATTCTTCGGTCTTTTGACTAATTTCACCGTCTTTTGGTGGCAAAAGCTCAGGTGATACTGGAGTATCTAGCACATCTTGCAAAGTTTTCTTTAGCTCACCCTCAACTTTTGATGCCTCATAAGCGGTTAAATATCTAACAAGTGTTTTTGGAATAGATGCATTTACACCATACATTGACATATGGTCACCATTATATGTTGCCCAGCCAAGTGCAAGCTCGGATAAATCACCTGTACCGATAACCATACCGCCCATTTTATTGGCTAAATCCATTAAAACAAGTGTTCTTGTTCTCGCCTGTGCATTTTCAAATGTTACATCATGGTTATCCCATGAATGACCAATGTCTTCAAAATGCTGATTTACAGATGCTTTTATATCAACTGTATGAAGTGTTGCTCCATAACATTCAGCAAGTCTTAATGCATTTGACTTTGTTCGGGTTGTAGTGCCAAAACATGGCATTGTCACCGCATGTATGCCTTTTCTATCAATACCAAGCATATCAAATGCATGAACGGTTACTATAAGTGCTAATGTTGAATCCAAACCGCCTGAAAGTCCAATCACTGCTGTTTTACAACGTGTATGTTGCATACGGGTTGCAAGTCCTGTTGCTTGCATTGTTATGATTTCCTCACAGCGACTATCAAGTTCATCTCTATTTTTTGGCACAAAAGGTGTTTGTGAAAATGTTCTTGTAAGTCTTGTGTCTCTGCTTGGCAACTCAAACTCTATTTCTGTACAGTTATTTAATTCATTATTAAATGTGTTCATTCTTCTGCGTTCATGCATTAAACGTGATAAATCAAGCTCAGAATAAATAATACCTGTGTTAAAACGCTTGCTTTCTGCTAAAATTACACCGTTTTCTGCTATAAAATCATGTCCAGAAAAGATTAAATCCTGTGTGGACTCGCCCATACCTGCATCTGCATATATATATGAGCATAAAAGTCTAGCCGAATGACTGGAAATTAACTGTTTTCTATATTCCGCCTTGCCTATTGTTTCATCTGAGGCTGACGGATTTACAATAACAGTTGCACCCCCGCTCGCAAGTGTTAAACTTGGCGGACAAGTTACCCATAAATCTTCACAAATTTCACAGCCAATAACAAGCTCTGTGAAATTTACACATTTAAATAGCAAGTTTTCACCAAAAACTGTTTGCTCACCGCAGAAGCTTACATTTATAGGTTTTATATCTTTACCAGAAGTAAAATGTCTTGCTTCATAAAATTCACTGTAATTTGGTATATTAATCTTTGGCACAAGCCCTAAAAGCTTGCCTTTATGCACAAAAGCTGCTGTGTTATATAATGCTCCCTTAAATCTAAAAGGCACACCAACAACCATCATAACTGAATGATATGATGATGCCTTTAAAATTCTGGAAAGAGCCTTTTCAGCACCGCTTAACAGTGTATCTTGTAAAAATAAATCGCCACATGTATAAGCGGTTATACAAAGCTCTGGAAAAACTATAAGAGCAGCTCCATTTTCTGCCGCTTCTTCCGCCATAGATATAATGCGTGAGGCATTATAATCAGGGTCTGCAACCCTAACTTTTGGCGTTGCGGCTGCGACCTTTAAAAATCCGTCTTTCATAAAACAAAAGACCTCCAAAACCAAATTTAAAACTACTTTTATTATAATATTATTTGTAAATGTCTGCAATAATAAACCATATAAATTTAGGTCTGGCGAAAACTCCACCAGACCTATGTTTTTTACTCAAGATTTAATTTTTTAGAAAGTATTCTTTCGGTTATAACAAAAAATACTACAAATTCTATTATTGATGTGATAACTGAGAAAATAAGCAATGCATGTAAAAATGCTTCTCCTGCATTTATAGATAGATAGTTTTGTGAGCTTTGGATTGTCAAAGCACTAAAAACTCCAAATATTCCGCCAACAAAGCTCAAAATCATTGAAATAGCTACATATGCTACAACTGACATAAGTATTCTGTTTTTCTTCGCAAGATGACCGATTGCCATAGATGCATAAATCTGATAAAGTGATGCAAGAGAGCTAATAATAACTAAAATTATAAACTCTAAAACATATACTCCCCACATTGGAACAGTTTCGTTTAGCTGACCAAATATTCTAACCCAATTTTGCAAACTGAAAAGTTCAGCTAAAAATTTAAGTGGATATGGAAGCGAACCAAGCATCATTATAAATATTGAAATACAGGATACTATACCACTTAAAATGGTCATAACAAATGCGGTTATTCCCTTTGAAGTTATAAGCTGCCAAGGCTTCACTGGAAGTGTAAACATCAAATAGCCTTCATCACATAAAAGCCCTTTATAAAATCTTTGCAAAATTATAACAACTGTAAGCACGAAAAGTGCAACCATTACCGCAAAATACGCAAGCGACATAACAAAAGTAAATATATGCTGTAACTTATATGGTAAATTCATTTCTATTGCCCATTGTACTGAATTATCAACATACTTGACATCAGCATAATCAACATTCATAGCTATTGAAATAGATGTTATAATAGACACTGCTATAACCACAATATAAATCGGAATAATTGTTCGAAAAATAGACCTAAATTCGTATTTACATAACTTTTTTATCATAAATTACACCCCTTTTATCACATACCATATGCAAAAATTTCCCTAAAGAGCTGGTCAACAGATTTTTCCTCTTGTTCTCTGATATTATCAACTGTATCATATCTGACTATATTGCCATTTTGTAGGAAAATAGCCTCATCAAGCACTCTTTCTATATCTGAAATCAAATGAGTTGATATAATAACTGTGCCTTCTTCATTGTAATTTGTAAGTATAGTGTTTAGTATAAAATCTCTTGCCGCTTGGTCTACTCCTGCAATAGGTTCATCAAGCAAATAAAGTTTTGCTTTTCGACTCATTATCATAGCGAGCTGAATTTTCTCTTTTGTGCCTTTGCTCATTGTTTTGATTTTATCGTTTGGTGCAATGCCTAATGTTGATAACATTTCCATAGCTTTATTTTTATCGAAATCACTATAAAAATCTGCGAAAAACTCCATTAAATCACACGCTTTAAACCAATCAGCAATAAACATACGGTCTGGTAAGTAAGAAATCACACTTTTTGTCTGTGTTCCTATGCTTTTGCCATCTACTGTAAGCATACCGCTTGTAGGCTGTAAAAGACCACAAAGAAGTTTAATAAATGTTGTTTTTCCTGAACCATTTGGCCCAAGTAAACCAACGATTTTTCCTGAACCTATCTCAAGATTTATATTATTAAGTGCGGTTATGTGCTGATATGTTTTAGTCAGCGACCTTGCAGAAACAAGTATATTATTCATGGTTTTCCCTCCAGTTTTATGTGTCTAGTTTGCAATAATATAAATTATTACTGTCTTTATCGTATATGCCTAATGTAAAATTAAAAGATTTTCTTTCAAGGATATTATCAGTTTTATCTGTTTGTCTATCAATTAGCATATAATATCCGTTTTCTATCTCTGGAATTAGGTTTTCTCCTTTATCATTTTGTAAAAATGATCCGATACTGCTTGTTTCGTCCTCATATCCATAAGCTAGTGTTTTAGCTGTTTCATCAAGCGGAAACTGTTTCCAGTCTGGATTTTTTTCTATTTGTGCATCTTCATTTTCAAAATTTAAAACAATACAGCTTGTTCCGTCACCATTTCCGCTGTGAGTATCATAATTTGAAACTTCTGTTGCTTTTGAAATATCAATTCCTAACTGCTGTGAAATCTCACTTTGTTTATTTATAGAGCTACAAGCCGACAAAGTTATAACCGATAAAATTATTAGTATCAGTTTTTTCATATTAAAACCCCCATTTTAAGAGTTTTCCTTGAAAAATGACATATTTTTTATATCATTTTCGGTATATCCCAAAGCTTTCATAGAATTTATAAACTCATTTATTCGCTCTAAAGCGATTTTATCACGCATTTGCCTTATAAGCTGCATATCCTCTGTTACAATTCTTCCTGTTGTGCGTTTCGTTTCAATTAGTCCCTCACTTTCAAGCTCTGACATGGCTCTTTGTACTGTGTTTGGGTTTACTCCTGCCTCTGATGCTAATGCTCTAACCGATGGCAATGCTGAACCTGACTCATATTTGCCAGATATAATTTGAAGTGTTAACTGCTCTGATAACTGAAGCCATATTGGTCTATCATTTGAAAACTCCCATGCCATTTATTTTTCCTCCTTTCAGATTTGTATTTCTGTATTAATAATCTAATACAATAGTACAGTATTTAACACAAATTGTCAACACAATTTTTCACTTGTAAATTTATTAATTTTTGACCATCTATTGTTTGTATATCCAACTTTATTTATTAAAATTATATATTTTAGTTAAAATTCATATTTTACTTATGTTTTTCTAGTATTTAATTTGTGTGAACTATTAGAAAAAAATCCGTTAAATTATTGACAAAGTTTTTCGATGCGTTATAATAATAGTAATGGACACCAAAAAGAACGTCCTAAATACTAGGTTGCTTTATAGTAGGATTTGAGTAAATTTCACCTGTTTTTGAAGAAGAGTGGCGAAATTTGTAGCTAGGTTTTTACTCACCGGCTGGCTTGCTATAAAGAGAGCTCGACCGGTGTATTAATTTTTGATTGAATATTTTTTGGGAGGTTTCACAGCATGGATTTTAGGCTTACAAAAGAGCAGGAAATGATGCAAAAGCTCTGCCGTGAGTTTGCGGTAAATGAGATTGAGCCAATCGCAGCAGAAATCGACGAGGAAGAACGCTATCCGTTTGAAACCGTTGAAAAACTGCGTAAGTATGGTATGATGGGTATTCAGTATCCAAAGGAATTAGGCGGTTCTGGCGGTGACACTATTTGTTACTCTATCGCTATTGAAGAGGCTTCTAAGTTCTGCGGTACTACTGGTTGTATTATCTCCGCACATGCTACTCTGGGTGCTTGGCCAATCTTTAAGTTTGGTACTCCAGAGCAAAAGGAAAAGTGGCTTCGTCCTCTAATCGACGGCACTAAGACCGGTGCTTTCGGTCTGACCGAGCCAAATGCCGGCACTGACGCTTCTGCTCAGCAGACAACTGCTGAAAAGCTGGAAGATGGCAGCTGGCTTGTTAACGGTTCTAAGGTATTCATCACTGGTGGTGGTGTTGCTGATACTTACGTTATCTTTGCTATGACTGACAAGACCAAGGGCAACCATGGCATTTCTGCTTTCATCGTTGATAAAGATGACCCTGGTTTCTCTATCGGTAAAATTGAGCATAAGATGGGTATTCGTGGTTCTCAGACCTCTGAGCTTATCTTTGAAGATATGGTTCTTCCAGCAGACCGTCTGCTAGGTAAGGAAAATGGCGGCTTTAAAATCGCTATGATGACTCTTGACGGCGGTCGTATTGGTATCGCTTCTCAGGCTCTTGGTATCGCTCAGGGTGCTCTTGATAAAGCTGTTCAGTACATGAAGGAGCGTGTACAGTTCGGTAAGAGCCTTGACAAGTTCCAGGGTCTTCAGTGGATGGTAGCTGAAATGGCTACTAAGATTGAAGCTGCTCGTCTTTTAGTTCGTCGTGCTGCTTTCAATAAGGACAATGGTCTGCCATACACTAAGGAAGCTGCAATGGCTAAGCTATTTGCTGCTGAAACCGCTATGGAAGTTACTACAAAGTGCGTACAAATCTACGGTGGTTACGGTTATATCCGTGAGTATCCAATGGAGCGTATGATGCGTGACGCTAAGATCACTGAAATCTACGAAGGTACTTCAGAAGTACAGCGTATGGTTATCGCTGGTCAGATTTTCAAGAAGTAATCGAGGAGGAAAGGTAAATCATGAAAGTTATCGTTTGTGTAAAGCAGGTTCCTGATACCTCCGGTAAGGTTGCAGTTAATCCAGACGGCACTCTTAACCGTGCATCTATGGCAACCATCATCAATCCGGACGACAAAAACGCAGTTGAAGCTGCTCTGACTTTAAAAGACAACACTGGTTGTGAAGTTGTTGTTGTAACAATGGGTCCACCACCAGCAGAAGGTATGCTCCGTGAGCTTTTAGCTATGGGTGCTGACCGTGGCGTTCTAGTTTCTGCTCGTGAGTTCGGTGGTTCTGATACATTCGCTACATCTCAGATTCTAGCTGCTGCTATCAAGAAGATTGGTCTTGATGCTGATGATATCGTTCTTTGTGGTCGTCAGGCTATCGACGGCGATACCGCTCAGGTAGGTTCTCAGATTGCTGAAAAGCTTGATATTCCTCAGGTTTCCTATGCTGCTGATATCAAGGTTGAAGGCACTAAGGTTACTGTTAAGCGTATGCTTGAAGATGGTCATATGACTATCGAAACACAGACTCCATGTCTGCTAACTTGTATCAAGGAGCTGAACGAGCCTCGTTATATGTCCGTTGGCGGCATTTTCGATTGCTACAAGAAGCCTGTTGATGTATATGATTACAACACTCTAAAGGACGATCCACTGATTGAAGTTGATACAATCGGTCTAAAGGGTTCTCCAACAAATATCTTTAAGTCTTTCACTCCTCCACAGAAGGGCGTTGGCCGTATGCTGGAAGGTGCAGACAAGAACACTTGTGCTGAGTTAGCTGCTGAGCTACTTAAAAAGCACATTATCTAATTGAAAGGAGAACATACAAATGGCTGAATTTAATAACACAAATCTAGCTGATTTCTCTGGCGTATGGGTATTCTGTGAACAGCGTCAGGGCGAACTGCAGCCAACTGTGCTTGAGCTGATGTCTAAGGCTCGTAAGCTGGCTGATGATATGGGCGTTGAAGTTTGCGGTCTGCTGCTTGGCGGCAAGGGCGTAGGCGAAAAAATGGCAAAGGAACTCGGTGCTTACGGTGCTGATAAGGTTCTTGTTTGCGAAGATGACAAGCTGGAAACCTTCACTACTGATGCATATGCAAAGGTTCTCTGTGACGTTGTTATGGAAAAGAAACCTGAGATTATGTTAATCGCTGCTACTAACATCGGTCGTGACCTTGGTCCTCGTTGTGCTGCTCGTCTGCACACTGGTCTAACTGCTGACTGTACTCATCTTGATGTAGATGTTGAGAAGTACGTTTCTTTCTTAAAGGAGTCCTCTACTCTGCCACAGGCTCAGCTAGATGCTCTAAATCGTGAAGACCGTAACCTAAAGATGACTCGTCCTGCATTTGGCGGTCACTTAATGGCTACTATTATCTGTCCTCGTTTCCGTCCTCAGATGGCTACTGTTCGTCCAGGCGTTCTGAAGAAGGGTGAATATAATGAGGCTAAGGCTAATGCAGTAGTTGTTGAAAACATCGCTGCTAACCTAACTGATGCTGATATCAAGACTAAGGTAACTGAAATCGTTAAGGAAGCTAAGGAAATGGTTGACTTAACTGGTGCTGAAGTTATCGTTTCTGTTGGTCGTGGTATCTCCAAGGACGTTGAAAAGGGTATCGAACTAGCTAAGCAGCTTGCTGATGAACTAGGCGGTATTGTTGCTGGCTCTCGTGCTGCTGTTGACGCTGGCTGGCTGACAGCTGACCATCAGGTAGGTCAGACTGGTAAGACTGTACGTCCTCGTCTGTACATCGCTCTTGGTATTTCTGGTGCTATCCAGCATAAGGCTGGTATGCAGGATTCCGAGTGCATCGTAGCTGTAAACAAGGCTGATGCTGCTCCAATCTTCGAATGTGCTGATTACGGCATCTGTGGCGACCTGTTTAAGGTTGTTCCTTTGATGATTGACGCTATCAAGGAAGCTAAGGCTTCTAAGTAAGTCTAGATATATTAACGCTCGTTTCAAAAGAAACGGGCGTTTTTTTATTTCCCAAAAAATTTTTAGTTTTTTTCGAACCAAATCAGCCTTTCTTTGCTCTTATATATGTGATGCATCAATAAACACAGTAGACGTACTGTTAATGCTTATATGTGAAAGGATATGAAAAGCTTTGCAAGAAGAATTTATAGTAATCAGATTTAAAAATGGTGATAGAAAAGCTTTTGATGAAATTTACAATTTATATGTAAATGAAGCTCTTCGCACAGCATTTTTAATAACTGGCAATAAAATGGATAGTGAAGACATTGTTCAGCAAACTTTCATACAATGTTATCAAACCATAGGTCAACTAAAAGATGTTACAAAATTCAAAAGCTGGTTTTTCAGAATTCTAACTCGTATAGCATGGAAAACCAATAAACATAAACTGCCATGTGTTGATAAAATATTTGACAGTGAATACACTTCTAGTAAATCCTCTCTTGACATTGTACTGGAAAACGAACAAAACCAAATGCTTTACCATGCAATAAACTGTCTTGATACAAAACTTAAAGCGGTTATTATACTTTATTATTATAATGAGCTTTCAATAAAGGAAATATCAGATGTGCTTTGTATAAGACAAGGCACTGTTAAATCAAGACTTTTTTCAGCAAGAAAAAAACTACAAAATCATTTTTCAGATTACCAAAGTGAGGGTGTTTTATTATGAAAGATTTTGAACTTATGATTAAGCAATCTCTACATGATGCGACTGATAATATACACGCAGATGATTCATTAAAGGAAAGGGTTGATTTTATGCTTACAAAACAAAAAAAGACCATATCATTTAAAAAAATAGCTGTTGGTTTAGTTGCTGTTGCATGTATTGCAACCGTTGGTGCTGTGGCAAGAGGTCAAATCGCTGGACTTGTGAGTGGTACTTACCTTACAAAGCAAGTTTATAGTGTAAGTGAACTTAATAATTATGCTGACAAAATTTCTGATAAGATTTCACTCCCTGATAAATTAAATGGTCATGCTTTCAGAAGTGGTGATATTGAAAAGACTAATAAAGTAGATGAAAATATGAATAAAATCGGTGAATATGCAGAATTATACGCAAATTATGGCGATTTAACTTTAACAATTCATAAATATGATGAGGAAATAGACGAAGCAGAGTATCCTTTGCAAAAAGGTCAATCTAAAGAAACAAGAGATATAAACGAAGTTAGCGTTTATTGTCATACAGATAAATATTTATCTGTACCAGCTGATTATGAACCAACAGATGAAGAAAAACAAATGGAAGAAAACAACGAGATATTTATATCATATGGTAGTGACAGTCGTGAAGAGCAGATTTTTACATCTGCTGGGTGGGAACAAAATGGCTTGGTTTATAATATATTCACTTTTAGTGATGTTACATTTGAAACTATGTTTGAGGCTGCTGAACAAATTATCTCACAGTAATATTAAAAAGTCCGCAAAAGCGGACTTTTTATTTTATTAACACCAAAATAAGCCCATAAATTACGCTTGCAGATATACCATAAACCAAAACTGGTCCTGCAATAACAAATAATTTAGCCGCCATACCAAGAATTAGACCTTCGCTTTTAAATTCCATTGCTGGTGATACAATAGAGTTTGCAAAACCTGTTATTGGAACTATTGTTCCTGCTCCTGCCCTTTTGGCTATTTTATCATATATGTGTAAACCAGTTAGTAATGCACCTAAAAACACCATTGTAATTGCTGTTGCAGTTGCTGTTTGCTCGGTATCTAGCCCTCTAAGTTTATAAAAATTAGAAAAAACCTGTCCTATTGTGCATATTATACCACCTACAAAAAACGCCCAAAGACAGTCACGCAAAAGCGGTGATTTTGGACTTTCTTTTTTTACAAGATATGCATATTCGGTTTTATTCAGTTTCATATATAACATTTCTCCTGTCATTTAAGCTTTGCATATATTTATTATTAGCTCAAATTTATATTTTTATCCTATTTAAATCTGGTATTATAAAAATATTCAAAATTGGCACTTTTAAAAATGTCAATTTTATTATAAAGTATTATCATATTAAAAATAACAGCTTAGGGAGTGAAACTTAACTATGAAACAAAGTAAACAATGGAATGTGCAAAAAATCGTGTTAGTAGGTATGCTTGCTGCATTTATCTTTATTAGCACACGCTTTTTATCAATTCCTATTATGACACCTGCGGGAAAAACTATGCTTAAAACTGCAAATGCTCTTTGTCTTTTATTTGGTATTTTATTTGGTGGTGTTTCAGGCGGTCTTGCTGCTGGTATAGGTTATGCACTTTTTGACTTAACAGACCCAATGTATGCTCCAACTGCATGGATTACCTTTATAAAATTCTTTTTAATGGCTTTTGTTTGCGGAAAAATTGCACATATAGGTGGTGCAAACGGAAATAATAAAAAATTGAATTTAATCGCATCTATTTCTGGTGTAGTATTAATGTATATTATGTACTATTCAGAAAAAATTATAACTTTAATGCTTGGAGGTTCTGAGCTTGTTCCTGCTCTTGGTGCAGTTGCTACAATAATTCCTACATCTGTATTCAATATTATATTTGCTATTGTAGTATCACAGATTTTAACACCTGTTTTAAGAAAAGCTCTATCTTCAACAAACCTTTATAAATATGCAAACTAAAAAATAATGCAGCTCTCCTTTTACTCTTTGGAAAGCTGCATTTCTATTTTTGCAAGTGATAATATAGTTTGTTTTCCTCTGCTATCTAGTTTTCTATATGCTTCTAAAAGCTCCATCTCTTCTTTTTCGCTGTCTACCCTACCAACTAAATAATCAATAGATACATTATAATATTGTGCTAAATCATCTAAAACTTTTAAACTTATTTGTCTTTTACCTGATTCATACATTCCATATGCTTCTCTTGTTGTGCCTAATACATTTGCTATATCATTTTGTGTTAGCTTTGCTGTTTTTCTAATTTCCTTGAGTCTTAAACTAATAGCCATATATTCTCCTCACTAAAAAAAGGGATTTCACCAATGAAACCCCTTTAATTTTTTAATCTCTAAGACCTTCTAATACTTTCATTGCTCCATGCAGAGCCTCTGGAAGTTTAGCATCTTCAATACAACCTGCATCAACTGCTGCTGCAAGTTTTGGGTCAAGTGGAAGTTTTGCAAGCACTGGAATTTCATAACTTGCTGCCACTTCATCAAGCTTGCTCTTGCCAAAAACTTCGATTTTCTTGCCACAGTCTGGACATTCTAAATAGCTATAATTTTCGATAATACCCAAAATAGGAATATTCATCATTTTAGCCATTTTTACAGCCTTACCTACAATCATAGATACTAAATCTTGAGGTGAGGTCATAATAACAATACCATCAACAGGAATAGACTGGAAAACAGTCAGTGGAACATCGCCAGTTCCTGGAGGCATATCAACAAACATATAGTCTACATCGTTCCAAATAACATCTGACCAGAACTGCTTTACAGTTTCAGCGATGATTGGACCACGATAAATAACAGGGTCATCTACATGGTCTAAAACAAAGTTAATAGACACCATATCAATGCCAGTATCTGAAGTTTTAGGAAGAATACCTTCTTCACAGCCTTCTAGTTTACCAGAAACACCGAAAGCCTTTGGAATAGATGGGCCAGTAATATCAGCATCTAAAATAGCTGAATGATAGCCTTTTCTGTTCATTCCTACCGCTAACATAGATGTTGCAAGGCTTTTGCCTACGCCACCTTTACCAGATACAACAGCAATTACTTTGCCGATTTTAGACAGCTTATTTGGCTCAACCAATAAACTTTTTGGTTGACCACAATTAGAGCTGCAAGATTCACAGTTATGGGAACAACCCATTTTTAAACATCTCCTTCGCTTAATACGCAGTATTTATAGTATAACCTAATATGCACTTTTTCGCAATGTTATACAGTCTTGTTAGTCTGTGCTAATCAATTTTTATCTGGAATTTATTATAAACATGATATATAATAACAGTTGGAAATCAAATAATCTGATTATTTAAAGGAGAAAAAATGAGAACATATCTAACATTATTCTTAACATTTATGAGAATAGGCGGTCTGACTTTTGGCGGCGGATATTCAATGCTGCCTATGATGCAACGTGAACTTGTTGAAAATCATGGTTGGACTACCGAAAGCGAACTTGCTGACTATTATGCAATCTCTCAATGTACTCCAGGGGTTATTGCTATTAACACTGCTACTTTCATAGGCTACAAAGTGGCAGGTGTTTTCGGTGGTATATTTGCAACTCTGGGTGTTGCTTTTCCGTCACTTGTTATAATCACTATTATTGCAGCTTTTCTGCAAAACTTCGCTGATTTAGCCGTTGTGCAACACGCTTTTGCTGGTATTCGTGTATGTGTGTGTGTGCTAATCTTTCAAGCTGTTCGCAAGCTTTGGAAAAACACTGTTGTAAGTATCAGCACAGCTATAATTTTCGGTGTAGTTTTTATTTTATCTGCTGCATTTAGTATTTCCCCGATTATATTAGTCGCTTTAGCAGGTGTTTCAGGTGCTATTATAAAAACTCTGGAAAATAAAAATAAGGAGGTAAAATGATGATTTTACTTCGTTTATTTTTTGAATTTTTTAAAGTAGGTTTATTCTCTGTTGGTGGTGGGCTTGCTACTCTGCCATTTTTATATAATATATCTGATAAAACAGGTTGGTTTACTCATGCTGATGTTACAAATCTTATTGCTATCAGTGAATCAACCCCAGGGCCTATTGGTGTAAATGCTGCAACCTATGTCGGATTTTTAAACAATGGTTTAATTGGTGCAATAGTTGCAACCCTTGGACTTATCGCTCCCGCTATTATTGTTATTTTAATTATAAGCCGTGTGCTTGATAAATTCCAAAAAAGTGCTTTAGTACAAAGTGTATTTTATGGTCTGCGTCCTGCATCTACTGCACTTATTGCCTCTGCTGGTGTTATTGTTGTTAAAAATGCTTTCTTTTTAATCTCTGCTACTGGTATAAGTATTCAAATTCCTCATTTAATTTTAGGTGTTGTACTTCTTATCTTAGTTAATAAAATAAACTTACACCCAGCACTTTATATTCTAATAGCTGCTGTTGTAGGTATAGTGTTTAAACTATAAAAAATCCTCCCTTTGACGGGAGGATTTTATTTTTTACTGAATACCTTCTAGTTTTGGCAGAGATGCAAAGCCCTTTTCCAGTTCTTCGTCAGTAGGAATATAGTTTTGCATTGTTTTAGCTCTATGTGATGAATATGCGGTCATATCAAAATAACCTGTACCAGTAAGACCAAATAGAATTGTTTTAGCCTCACCAGACTCTCTGCACTTAATAGCCTCATCAATAGCTGCACGAATTGCATGAGCTGATTCTGGAGCTGGAAGAATAGTCTCCTTCTGTGCAAAGTATACAGCTGCATCAAATACATCTGTTTGCTGTACAGAAGTAGCCTCCATATAACCATCATGGTAAAGCTTGGATACAATAGGACTCATACCATGGTATCTTAAACCGCCTGCATGATTAGCCGCTGGAATAAAGCCTGCACCTAATGTATACATTCTTGCAAGTGGTGTTACCTTGCCTGTATCACAGTAGTCATACGCATATTTACCTCTTGTCAGTGATGGGCAAGAGGCTGGCTCAACCGCTAAAATTCTAGGGTTTGCTTTACCTGTGAGTTTATCTTGCATAAATGGTGCAATCAAACCACCAAGGTTAGAACCGCCACCTGCACAGCCGATAACGATATCTGGATATTCGCCTAAAATCTCCATAGCAGTTTTGGACTCAAGACCGATAATAGACTGATGAAGTAGCACCTGATTTAATACAGAGCCTAAAACATAACGACAAGATTCGGTAGTTACAGCCTTTTCAACTGCCTCAGAAATTGCACAACCCAGAGAACCTGTTGTATTAGGGTTTTCAGCCAAAATCTTTCTGCCCGCCTCAGTTGTCATTGATGGAGATGGGGTTACATTTGCATCAAAAACTTCCATAATTGCACGTCTAAAAGGCTTTTGCTCATATGAGCATTTAACCTGAAATACATCAAGTTCTAAGCCGAAATATGAACAAGCTTCTGCAAGAGCTGTACCCCATTGACCTGCTCCAGTTTCGGTTGTGAGTCTTTTAATTCCTTGCTTTTTAGCATAATAAGCCTGAGCAATAGCGGAATTTAGTTTATGACTGCCTGATGTATTATTTCCCTCAAATTTATAATAAATTTTTGCTGGTGTATCAAGTGCTTTTTCAAGATTATACGCTCTAATCAGTGGTGATGGACGATAAATCATATATTCTTCTAAAATTTCTTCTGAGATATCAATATAACGATTTGTCGCATCAAGCTCTTGGCAAGCTAGTTCTTCACAGAAAATAGGGTATAAATCCTGTTCAGTGACTGGCTTTAAGGTTTGCGGATTTAGCATAGGGTCTGGCTGCTCTTTCATATCCGCACGAAGGTTATACCACTGTTTTGGCATCTGGTCTTCGGTTAAATATAGTCTGTGTGGAATTTTAGGCATAACAATCGCTCCTTTTATAATAAAAAATTAAAATTTAGCTAATAAAAAAGACTCCTGCCCCATACAATGGGACAGAAGTCTGAAAATTCATCTTCTGCGGTACCACCCAAATTGATGCAAATATGCACCCACTCAAGCAAACGTACAAATTATATACGCCTCCCCTTGGTAACGGGTGGGAATCCCGTCTTAGCTACTTAGAAATAAATCTGTTCACCTTGCCCTTAGAAGTCCATTCATATCGGCTCTAAATACCTGTCGCAATCTCACCGCCTGCGACTCTCTGAAAGGCTGAATTCCGAATTACTACTCTTCGTCAACGGTTTATACCTTATGCTTAGCATTATATTCTCATGATATGCACTTTGTCAACAGTATTTTAAAAATTTTATTAATTTATTTTAATAAAGAGCTTTTTAGGTATCTTTGCTTTATAACTTTTTTATCACTTTACCTGTGATACAAAACGTAAAAACGCTTGTTTTCCGTCCTCATTTCGTTTGTAAACGCCTGCATGTTCAAGCACTTCGGCAAACACCTTGCCCACTTCCTGCTCAATAATGGCTGTTACATTTTCGGCTGTAATCTGATTATTTTTCATAATCTCATATGCCCACTCGGCATGTGATGCAGTAATTTCATTAGCGGTTAAGTCCTCACCCTTTACAATCTTATCAGCTAAAACTGCAAGCTCTTGTTTTAGTCTTGCTGGTAAAACTGCAAGTCCCATTACCTCAATAAGACCGATATTTTCCTTTTTTATATGGTGTAAATTCTCGTGTGGGTGATAAAGTCCCAGAGGGTGCTCATCAGTTGTAATGTTATTTCTAAGAACTAAATCAAGCTCAAAATCATCGCCTCTACGGCGTGCAATAGGAGTGATTGTGTTATGTGGAGTATCACCAGTGAAAGCTAAAATCATAGCATCTTCATCAGTGTAATTTCTCCAACTATTTAAAATTTTATCACCAAGCTCTATAAGACGTTCTGGGTCTTTTGCTGTCAATCTGATAACTGACATTGGCCACTTAACAATGCCTGCCTTTACATCATCAAAACCATCAAAATAAATTTCGGTTTCAATAGGTGCAGTTTCCATTGCGAATGTATAATGTCCACCTTGGAAATGGTCATGTGCTAATATAGAACCGCCAACGATTGGTAAATCAGCGTTAGAACCTACAAAATAATGTGGGAACTGACCCACAAACTCAAGTAGCTTTCTAAAACAAGCTCTGTCTATTTTCATTGGAGTATGCACAGAGTTAAACACGATACAATGTTCTGGGTAATAAACATAAGGGGAATACTGCATAAACCAAGGTGTATTATCAATAGTGATTGGTATAATACGGTGGTTTTGTCTTGCAGGGTGGTTTACTCTGCCTGCATAGCCTTCATTTTCACAGCAAAGCATACACTTTGGATAAGCAGACGCTGGCATATTTCTGGCTGCTGCAATCGCCTTAGGGTCTTTCTCTGGTTTAGACAGGTTAATTGTTATATCTAGTGTACCGTAATCGGTTTCAGTTTTCCACTGCATATCCTTTGCAATTCTATCACGTCTAATATAATTTGTGTTTTGGCTTAAATCATAATACCAGTCGGTTGCCTTTTTAGGGTCTTCAGCGTATAAGCTCTTAAATTTAGCGATAACCTCTCTTGGCATAGGTGTAAGTCTGCCCATTAAAGCAGTATCAAATAAATCACGATATACAACAGAGTTATTCTCTAAAAGACCATTCTCAGCAGCATAATCGCAAAGTTCATCAAGAGTTTTTGCAAGGTCAATTTCGCCTTCGGTTTGTACTGGCTCATAGCTATCCTTTTTTAGCACTTCAAGCAGTGAGTTTGTAGCACATACAGTATCTTCTGGCTGAATTAAACCCTTTTCGAGTGCGTAGCGTATAAGATTTGAAATCGCTGTATCAATCATTTTTACGCCTCCTCATAGCCATTTGGGTGTGACTTATGCCACTTCCAAGCGGTGTCAATAATTGTATGTAGGTCATCATATTCTGGCTTCCAACCCAGAACAGTTTTTGCCTTTTCGCTAGATGCGATTAGCTGTGCAGGGTCACCAGCTCGACGAGCTTCAATTTTCGCAGGGATTTCATGACCTGTTAAACTTCTTGCTTCTTCAATAACCTCCTTAACAGAGAAACCAACGCCATTACCAAGGTTAAATACGTTGTTATCTCCACCCTTTACAAGGTAATCAAGAGCTAAAATATGAGCTTGTGCAAGGTCACATACATGGATATAGTCACGAATACAAGTTCCATCTGGTGTAGCATAGTCATCACCAAAGATAGAAATTTGTGGACGCTTTCCCATTGGCACTTGCAGAATAAGTGGAATTAAATGTGTTTCTGGGTTATGAGCTTCACCGATTTTTGCATTTGGGTGAGCACCACAAGCATTGAAGTAACGCAATGCAACAAACTTTAAGTCATGTGCATTGGAAACCCACTTCATCATATGCTCCATAGCAAGCTTGGTTTCACCATAGCAGTTAGTAGGGTCTGTTTTATCATCTTCTAAAATTGGCACTCTTTCTGGCTCGCCATATGTTGCAGCGGTAGATGAGAAAACAATCTTGTTTACTCCATGAGCTACCATGCTATCTAGTAGAACCTTTGTACCACATAGGTTATTATCATAATATTTTAGAGGGTCTTTCATGCTTTCGCCAACCTGTGAGTTAGCAGCGAAATGAATTACGCCTTCGATTTTTTCTGTTTCAAAAAGCTTATCTAGAAATTCTCTATCACGAATATCACCCTGATAAAATCTAGCTTTTTCTGGTACAGCTGCCTTAAAACCTGTTTCCAGATTATCTGCAACCACTACATCACGACCTGCCTCACAAAGTGCTAGAGCTGTATGAGAACCAATATAACCTGCTCCACCTAAAACTAAAATAGCCATTTTAAAAAACCTCCTAAGATTATAATTAAACCAAAGCTACGCCACCCTGTGGGCGAATATTTAGAAAATGACAGCAACCCTCACCGATTACTGCTTCCATACCATTTTTAAACTGCTCCTCTGTTCCGTTTGGCACATAAGCCTGCACTGTACCTGCAAAGCCGCCACCATGTACACGAACTGCACCCTTACCCGCTAGTAACTTATGAGCAGTTTCAATAGTGAGTGTTACAGCTTGCTGCTCTGGGCGAGTTGTACAATAAATATTTTGTAAACGCTCAGCAGATGAATGACCAGAACGAGTTACACAAGATAAAAATGCATTAAAATCCTTATTTTCAAGAGCTGCTACCTGTTCGCCTACATGCTTATGGTCGGCAAAGAAATGAATTGCACGCAGTACAGCTCTATCACCTGTCTGTTTGCGAATATTCTTAATTTCACTCCAGAACTTATCCTCATCAACCTGTCTTAGATAGTCCTTTCCGAAATGTGCTGCAACAGCTTTCATCTCTCTTGGAATAGCTGCATAATCGTCTGTTAAGTCTGCATGGTCTGCACCAGAGTCTATAATACACAGTGAATAACCAGACTTAGCAAAATCATAATCAATCTTTTTAACAATAGGGTTTTCGGTGTCCTCAAAGTCAATAGCTACCATGCCACCGACAGAGCTTGCGAGCTGGTCCATAAGACCACATGGCTTGCCAAAGTAAACATTTTCTGCATACTGACCGATTTGTGCTATTTGTACTGCTGTCAGCTTTCCATCACAAAACAGAGAGTTAAAAATAACACCGATTAAAACTTCATAAGCGGCAGAAGATGAAAGACCAGAACCACCCAAAACAGTTGAACTGATAACGGCGTTAAATCCCTTAACATCATAACCTAGCTGTGTAATTCTAGCATCTACGCCACGCACTAAAGCGGCTGATGTTTCTTTTTCATCTGTTTTAATTTCAAAGTCATTTATATCGATAACGATTTCTGGATAACCTTCAGATTTAATGCGAACAGTGTTTGTGCCGTTTGGTGCTGCACAAGCGATTGCATCAAGGTCGATTGCACCTGCAAGCACACAGCCATGCTGATGGTCGGTGTGATTGCCACAGATTTCTGTTCTACCAGGGGCAGTAAACAGACCAACTTCAGCATCACTGCCAAAAGCTGCTTCATAGCTGTTTACTAGCTTATTAAGGCGAGTTTTTAGCTCATCTAAATTTGTTTTTGCACCATATACTTCATAAAAACGGTTATCAAGCTTACCATTTGAGATTTCTTCTTTCAAAACATTTAATTGCATCATAATTTTATCTCTCCCATAAAAAATTTTTAATTGATGCCAACCAGTTTGCTCAAGGAAAGAATAACACCTTTTTAGTAAAACTTCAATAGTTTTCACTAAAATTGTTGACAAAAAATAAATCTGTTTTTTATGCATATCAACCATTATTTGCTTTTTAAATGAAAAAAAAATGCATTTGCTAAAAATAAAGCAAATACATTTTACTATTATTTTATTATATTTTACTAACGCTTTCACGTTCAACAAGGCTAGAAGGTACGACTATTTTAATTGGAATAGTTATCTCCTGTTCCTTTGCACGACTGATAAGCAAATCAACCGCTGTTTTACTCATTGCATCGACATGTGTGCTTATACTTGTAAGCGGTGGCTCGGTAAGCTGTGAAAGCGGTGTGTCATTAAAACTTATAATTGATACATCTCTAGGCACTTTTATTCTATTTTCACGAAATGCTCTCATTGCACCGAATGCCGCCTCCTCGTTTGCTGTAATAATAGCTGTTGGCAGCTCTTTACCTGATTTTAAATACTTTGTTATTCTATCATGCGCCTCTTTTGCTGTCATTTTAGCCTCTAAAAGCAAATCATCATTAAATAAGCCCTGAGTTTTCATATAATCAATAAAATACTGCCTTCTGACCTCTGGTGCTGGACGTTTACGCTGGTCAAGCTTACGGTCTGGCCCTAAAAATCCTATTTTAGTATGCCCTGCTGATATAAGAGCATCTACCGCTTGCTCAACACCTAAACGATAATTTAAAACAATAGAATCGAATTTTAATTCATCTGGCGAAGAATCAAGAAATACAATATTTTTACTTAATTCTTGTAATGCCTCTATTTGTTTTTCTGAAAAAATACCAATCGCAAGCACACCATTTATTTTTTCTGTGCCTACAATTTCATATTTTGAATCTAAAAATACAGTCTGAACCATAACACAGCCCATATCCTGCATACGCTGAGCTGCATGGTTTTTAAGATATAAATAATATGGGTCTTCTAGTTGTTCAGCTGGGGAAAGCATTTCAGCAACTGCAAAACACATATTATTTTCTTTAATTACACGCTGTTTTATATTTGGTTTTTTATATTGCAGCTCGCCTGCTGCTTGTAAAATCTTACTACGAGTTGCATCACTTACATTCATTGTAGGGTCATTATTAAGCACTCGTGAGATAGTAGTTATTGAAAAACCTGTATATTCAGATAATTCCTTGAGCGTTGCCATTTTGTCAAACCTCTATCTTTTTTATATATTTGAGCAAAACCGTTTACATTATTTTCAGTATACATAATTATTAGACTCTATGCAAGGATTTGTTATAAGAAAAAGACCGTATTCAAAAGAATACGGTCTTCTTAATGGGTGCAGGGACAGGACTTGAACCTGCGACCTCCGGGTTATGAGAGCGTTATAAGCTGAAAACACCTCTCTAAAGTTGCATATTCAGGCAATTATAGGACATATTTATCATTTAAAATGAATATAAATTTCAGTGTTTTCTCAAAGCAACGCAGTACGTAAGTATAAAAACGCTTACTTGTTAGAAGTTTGTTAGAAAAAGTGTTAGAAAAATCAGTACTACACAAAAAACAAAAAAACCGTGTGTTCACCCAATAAGAGTAAACACACAGTAAATTATTTATTCTTTTTCATTAGAACTGCCCAGCAATTGCTTTGCAAAAGTTGATGCCATTTCTTCATGTGAAGTAGGTACAGTGTGTACATAAGTATCCGCTGTAAAATTATAATTACTATGACCTAGCCATGTTTGAATATCTTTTACTGAATACCCTAGATTAAGCATAATAGTCGCACAACTATGCCCTTACGGTATAATTACGACAAACCGGAAAAGCCCCGTAGAATCAAGGGTTTTGAGGTTTTCAGTCTGGTTTTTCATCCTTTTCCAAACCGAAAAATCATACTGAAACAAGTCGAATTATAGGGGGTGTTTCATTAACGACAAATGAATAGCAGAAATGAACTCAAAGCTCTTTGATTCCCAACACAACAGAATATTAGATTTAAGCGAAGCCGTCACTTGTTCAAGTGGCGGCTTTTGTCATTTCCGGGACTGCTGTTCAGGCACATGACAACACCAAACAGAAACGAGGTGATTGCAAAGTGAACACACAAATTATCGCCATCGCCAACCAGAAAGGCGGCGTTGGCAAGACAACGACCTGTGCCAACTTGGGGATCGGACTGGCACAGGCTGGAAAGAAAGTGCTGCTGATCGACGGAGACCCGCAAGGCAGCCTGACCATCAGCCTGGGCCATCCCCAGCCGGACAAGCTGCCCTTTACCCTGTCTGACGCTATGGGTCGTATTCTGATGGACGAGCCGCTGCGCCCCGGTGAGGGCATCCTGCACCACCCGGAGGGCGTTGACCTGATGCCTGCTGACATTCAGCTCTCCGGCATGGAGGTTTCCCTGGTGAACGCCATGAGCCGTGAGACTATCCTGCGGCAGTATCTTGACACGGTAAAGGGACAGTATTCCCATATCCTGATTGATTGCCAGCCCTCCCTGGGGATGCTTACGGTCAATGCGCTGGCAGCCGCCAATAG
>DXIE01000027.1 GCA_019113005.1 Candidatus Butyricicoccus avistercoris
TCTGTAAACGTAAAAGAAAATAGCAGATTTCCATCTTGCATAACCGTAAATGATTCTAAGCCATATTCATCAATCAATCTCCATCTATATTCAGGTTTTATAATTGCCCGAATTTCATATTTATGATTAAAAATTTTCTCAGTTGATAAATCCGGCGTAGGCACAACTCTTTTTTCAAATATTTCTTTTGTATTTAAATGTGTCATACGATTTAATTTAAATAATCTATAATCATCACGTTTTCTACAATATCCCCATACATACCAGCTTGACCAATGAAAAACCAAATAATATGGCTCTATTATTCTACTGCTTTCACCTTTAGGGGAATAATATACAAACGATATTAGTTTATTTTGCTCTATTGCTTTTTTAATCTGCTCTATTTTAGGTGAAAGTGAATCTTTGTACCAAGATGACAAATCAATTAAAATATTTGGATTTCCAGATATGAAATTAGAAGCTCCTAGTTTTTCCATAAGTATGGATACTTGATTTGTACCACTAACACTATCTAAACTACCAAGTCCTGATAAAATAGCTTGCATATCACTTGAAGTTAAAAGTGTTTTATCAATTTTATATCCATCTATAATTGATATACCACCATTTTGCCCTTGTTTTGTTACAATAGGAATACCAGCTTTACAAAGATTTTCAATATCTCTGTTAATTGTGCGTCTAGAAACCTCAAATTTTTTTGCAAGCTCTGGAGCTGTTATTTTTTCTTGTTGCAATAAAATAGAAAGAATTCCAATAAGTCTGTCAATTTTCATATATAAGTTACCATCTAGTTTTTCTTTTTATTGTAACTTATATTTCAAATTTATCAAGCATATTATTCAGCTCTTAATCGTTCTACTATTGAATGTTTTACTGTAAATTTATAGGTTATAAGCGGCATTATAATACCCAAAAATGCAAATATTATTGATAATAATAAAACAGGCATTATTGAGAATTTATATGTAAAAAACCAAAATATATTTTCAAACATATTTCCTATTATAGGACTTAAAACAAGAGCTAAAATAAGTGAAAATATAGCACAAGTCAAGGCATACCATAAACCTTCAAATACAAGCATTTTTTTAAGTTGTTTACCCGTCATACCAATAGATTGTAAAACTGCAAACTCCTGTTGTCTTACACAAATTCCTGTAAGTATTGCATTAAAGAAATTAAGTATACCTATAATCGCAACAACTACACTAATTGATATACCAAGTATCAAAAACATATTTCTAAAACCTGAAAACTCGGCAGCATATGTATCTTTACTTTCATAATCAAGGCTAGGATTTATCTCTGTTGTATAACTTTCAAGAAAATCTTTTATTTGTTGTTCGTTTTCATCTACATCAAAAGCATAATACATAACACTATTTGTACCACTATCTTTAATGAATGTTTGAGAATTTAAAATAAATTCATCACTTCCATAGTATCTATAACTGAGAGATGATGGAATTGTAACAATGGCTGCAACTGTATATTCTTCTTCATGGTATTCCAATGCACGAGAAGAAAAAGGCAAATCAGAAAAATCTTCATCTTGTGAATAAATCTCCCCTGTGTTTGGATTAAAATATTCAAATTTATCCACATATCTAATCTTTACAGTATCGCCAAGTTTTGCCCATTGACTTTCTTTAATGATTTCACCATAATCATTACCTGAATATACTGCGGCAATGTATTTGCTATTTGGCTCTTTTATTTTGGAAATATCTCCTTCATGGACAGTCAATTTATCAAGTATAAAATCTTCCATACCATAAAGCTGTGCATTTGCTGCAAGCATATTATTTTCATCTTTTTCCGTAAATGATATTATACTATCCATTTGTTCTTCTGTATTGTAATGAGAAAGCAAACTATTGCGGTAATATTCTTCAGTTACAAATTCCTGTGCTGCGGATACTTTTCTGTATGTTATTCCACCTTTTATACCGCCAAATATTTTCATTTGCTCTATTACATTTTCGCTAAGTTCCATATCCTTATTAAAAATCTCTCCACCAGTTTGGAAATATCCCGCATTAGCAATTTGAAAATCAACTGCCATTCGTCTTAAATATTTATCCATATCAAAGCCTTTAGTAAATATAACGGTTATAGTAAGCAAAACAACAGAAAGAGACAACGACAAAACTGTTACAACTGTTTTTATTTTGTTTCTACCAACGTTTGCTTTTGCCATTGATAAAATAGAAGCCTTTTGGGATTTTCTTTTTCCCTTTTTATTTGTGTTTGCTGCATCTGTATAACGCACAGCCTCAATAGCAGAAACTTTTGCAGCTATTTTTTCTGGTTTATGACAAGATATAAGCACAGTAAACATTGAAAAAAGTGCAGATACAATAAAAATAATTGGATTTATAGATATAACTGTTGCAATTCCATTGAGATTATTTGATATAATTGGTGTCAGTCTACCACCTATAAGCCAGCCTAAAAATAATCCAATGGGAACACCTACACAAGACAATATAATAGCTTGCTTTCGTATAATAGCTTTAAGTTGTTTTGGAGTTGTTCCTATTGTTTTTAATAGACCATAAAATTTTATATCATTTGAAACCGAAATTTGAAAAACATTATATATAATGAGATAACCTGTGAAAATTATAATTATTAACGCTGATAGGATTGCCATAACAGTTGTTATATCTATATTTTGATATAGTTGTGATGCTGAATATCCCAAGTTTACTCCTGTTGCTATATAATTATCATCTTTTTGTTCATTTTGATAGCCATGATTTTCTAATATTTTATTTATTTTGCTTTCTATATTAAAGCTATTTTTAAACATAACATTTAAGTTCCAGCTTCCAGCTTGTTCTGATGGCTGAACATTTAACTCATTTAAAATAGAATTAACTCTACTTTCTGGTATGAGTATATTATTATTTGCTACTACCGCACTATCATATTCCCAAAAACCGCAAAGGGTAAATGTTTGAGTTGTTTTTTGTCCATCAACATAAAATGTAACTGTAAATTCTGTACCCAATTCTGGTTTTACACCTAAAAGTTCAAGCACTTTTGTATCTGTTGCAGCCTCATTTGTGTTTTCTTCTGGTAAATCACCTTCTATTGGGTCACAATATGTCCAGTGTGCATAATTTGCATCTGAATAACCAATTTCTACATGAGATTTATTAAAAGGTTCATCTGTTGGCATTCCTAAGAATCTTCTGAGTCCATATTCTTTTATAAGTGTGTCATCTTTTAACTGCTGATATTGTTCTTTAGTTAAATATTTAAATGTGCCATGTGCAAAACCTCCTGCTTGTCTAAAATTGCTCTGCTGAAAACCATCATTTATTGACATAGCTATGGTGAAAAGAGATGTAAATAAAAGCGTTGTAAGAATGATAGCTGATATTGCTATAATATTTCTATTTTTATTTGCAAACAACGTTTTTCTTGAAAGAAAAGATATAATCTTTTTATTTTTAACTTTAATCATTATTTTCACCACCTACAATTAAACCATCTTCAATTCTTATAATTCTATCTGCAAGTTGTGCTATTTCTTCATTATGTGTAATCATAACTATTGTCTGTGAAAATTTCTGACTGGTTATTTTTAAAAGGCTTAAAACATCTTGACTAGTTTTTGAATCTAAGTTTCCTGTTGGTTCATCTGCAAGAATTATAGCAGGTTTTGATGCAATCGCTCTTGCAATAGCAACTCTTTGTTGTTGACCACCAGAAAGCTGATTTGGTAAACTTTGCAGTTTTTCCGACAATCCCAATGTTTCTATGACCTCATCTATGTATTCCTCATCAATCTTTGAGCCGTCTAACTGTATCGGAAGCACTATATTTTCATAAACGCTAAGCACAGGCACTAAATTATAACTTTGAAAAACAAATCCTATTTTTCTTCTTCTAAAAATAGTAAGAGCCTCATCTTTAAGTTTAAAAATATCATTTCCATCAACTATAACCTTTACTTCGGTTGGTCGGTCAAGACCGCCAAGCATATGAAGAAGTGTAGATTTTCCCGAGCCTGATGTGCCAACTATTGAAACAAATTCTCCATTTTCAACCGCAAGATTTACACCATCTAATGCATGAACAGCAGTATCACCTGTTCCATATATCTTTTTAAGATTTTGTGTTTCAAGAATTTTCATATTTTAATCACTCTCCAAAATAAAAATCTGTGATGTATTTCTACAACACAGATTGTATCAAAATAATATGTCAGTGTACTGTCTAGAATATAACAGTTTTGTTATATTTAACATTTAGGTAAAAACAGAGAGAAAATATTACCATTTTCAGTTGCTTTAACCTTAATATAACCACCCTGTTCATTCATAATCTGACGAGTTATAAAAAGTCCTATTCCTAAACCTTGTTTTTCATAAACATCATGACTTCTATAAAATCTTGTAAATATTTTGCTTTGCTCACTTTCATCAATTGGTTTTGCACTATCTTTAATATTTATTGAACAAAACATCTCATAACTAGACAATGTTATCAATATTTTCCCGCCCTCTTTTGAATATTTAACAGCATTATCTATAAGGTTACAAACGGCTTCTTCTGTCCATTTTTCATCACATAAAGCATTTAAATCATACGCTTTATTTTCTATATTTGCATACTTATACTGCTGTACAGCCCGTGATATTAAACCATTTATATTCACCATTTTGGGGTGTAATGATATTATTCCCGCTTCAAGTCTTGAAATTTTTACAAGTGCTTGTATCAAAGATTGCAGCTTTTCTGTTTGTGCGTTTAGAGCATTTACACATACTTTCCCTTGCTCGTCTAATTCTTGCTCATTTAAAATTTCAGTATATAATTTTATATTTGCAAGTGGTGTTTTTGTTTGGTGAGAAATATCACTTATAAGCGATTTTATATTATCTTTTTCGCTTTTTAACTTTTGCTTTGAAGTGTTTGCAGATAATAAATACGTTGCAAACTTAGTTTCAATAGCGGAAAGCATGGTTTCATCGAAAATTTTATCTGAAAAATTATCATTTATTGCACATTGTAACATTTCATTCAATCTTTTTAATTGTTTTGATATTTTATACCTTTGATATATTATATAAAAAACACTTAAACAAAGCAAAATAACCAGTACAATAATTAAAATATTTTGCACTTCATTTCACCGCCCATGTATATCCTATAACATAAACTGTTTTTAAATATTCATTATCTTCTATTTTACCTCTAAGACGTTTTACTGTAACTGTAAGTGCGTTCTCATCAACATATTCACTGCCCCATATTTTATCAACTAATAATTCTCTGGTTAATGTATGACCTCTATTTTCCACAAGTAATCTTAAAAGTTTTTGCTCGGTTTTACTAAGCTCAACAATTTTTTGATTTTTTCTATATATCATATTATCAAAATCAAAATAATAATCATCTATTTGAAATACTTTATTTATATTTGGCTTTTTTCTACGAAGCTGATTATTAACTCTAGCACGAAAAATTGCAAGTGAAAACGGTTTTGTTATATAGTCATCTGCTCCCAATTCTAAACCAGATACAATATCTATTTCCATATCATTGGCCGTGAGAAGTATTATAGGAGTGTCATCACTCAAGTTTTTCTGCTCCTTCATTAAATCCAAGCCACTTCCATCTGGTAAATTTATATCTAATATAAGCAAATCAAATTCATTATTTTTTAATGTTTTTCTGGCATCTTCTAATGTATGCACAAGAATTACTTGTGACTCTTTGAGTACCATTTTAATACCATTTCCAAGTGTTATATCATCTTCTAAAAGCAATATTTTATTCATTTAATCACCTTTTTTCGGGTAAACAAACAACAAGGCTAAATCTTCCATTTTTTACTCCTGCCTCTAATGTTCCACCATGCCTGAGTGCAATATCTTTCATACCTATTATACCAAAACCATGTTTTAATTTGTCTTGTTTTGTTGTAGATAAATCATCATTCACCTTTTTTACTACTGGATTTTCAACTTTAAGCATAAAAAGCCCCTTATCAAATCGACAACGCAATAAAACCATTGGGTTTTCGCAACCTATTACACCCTCTTTCTTTTGCATTATCAAGTGCATTCCCAATTAAAGCACAAATATCAATATCTGAAAATGGTAATTTATTTGGAACATTTATAGATATATCTGCTTTTATATTTTGGTTTTCCAATTCACCTATTTTCGCACACATTACAACATTTATAAGCTCATTATCACAAAAATGCTTAGAACCTTTTAAACTTTTTATATTATATAGCTTATTAATATAATTATTAGCAGATTTTATGTCCTCTTTCTCTAAAAGACCACTGAGTACGGTTAAATGATTTCTTAAATCGTGTCTTAATTGTCTTATATTTTGCTCTTGATTTTGTAATCCCTTATAATATGTTTCTCTTAAAGATGCTAAACGACTTGATGTTTCAAGTTCTTGATGTCTTACCAAAACAGTTATTGATACTAAAAGAACAACACATGTTATTAACACCACTGGCAATACAGCAAGACCTAAATTCATTGAAAGGCTGTAAATTTCCTGTGAATTATATTTATTATATGTTAATAGTACAATAGCCGTAAGCGAACAAATAGGCATTGCAGAAAGTCCTAAAATAAGTTTCCATAATCTATTTGAGAGTGTAACTGTTTGTTTTGGCAACAGTTTATACATAAGCATATATATTACAAAAATTATTAAAATACGTGATAGTTTAGCAACAAAATGGTATATAAATAAATATTTAAAGATAGCTGCTATATATGTATCTGACAATGCACAAATTGACATTATCATAGAGAAGAAAATAAGTGCAACCGAAATTCTTCCTATAAAATTCCCTATTGTACTAATCAAAAATACAGACAAAAATATAGGCAATGTATATAAAAGGTTTAAATCACCAACCCATATAACCATTCCAGTTGTACCACTTAAAAGAAGAAATAATGTTACCTTCCATATAAATGATTTTTTCATAAATACAAATGGTGTGCAAAGTTTAAAAAGCATAAATCCACTTATAAAAATTGTTGAAAAACCTAATATATAATATAAAATCATTTCTTAACCTTCCAATTCTACTTTAGTCATAGCTAAAAGCACATCTTGACGACAAGAACGGCTCATAGGAAGATTTATATCACCATAAATACTAACATCTGTACTATCTATTTTCTCAATAGCTGATGCCTTTACAAGATAACGTTTATGTATTCTAATAAATCCATGTCCTAGCTCGCTTGCTACATCATCTAATTTACCATAAAATTTATAACTCTTATCTGTTGTAACACAACTAACTTGACGTTTATCTGAACAAAAATAAAGTATTTTTTTAATTGGTATTCTATAATAAGTTTCACCTGAGTGGCAAATATATGCCTTTTCCATTTCCATATAAATAGCAGCTTTTGCCCTATTTATAACATCTTTTAATTGCTCACTTTTAGCAGGTTTTATGATATACCCTAATGCTCCCACACTATATCCATCAAATACATAATCAGCATAACCAGTTAAAAAAACTATTTGTATCCCATTATCCATTTGTTTTAGTTCTTTGGCTGTTTGCATACCATTTAAATCTTTCATTTCTATATCAAGAAACAACAAATCTAATTCGCCAATATGTGATTTAAACCATGCAATAAGTCCTTCACCTGATGAAAACTCATAAAAACTTGTGTTTTTATCATCAATTATTCTTTCAAGTGATGATTTTAAAATCAAACGAGCATCATATATATCGTCACATATACCTATTCTCAGCATATAATCACCCCAAATTACTTTTAAGCTGTGCATATTGTATCATAATTTAATTATTTATCCAAACCAAACTTTACATAAAACAAACCAAAAATTACATATGTAAATTATATAACCCTAAAAATGACATATAAAAAGCATAAAATATCAATCCCATTTGAAACGCAAAACTATATTTTATATATTAAAAATATAGAAATAATAAAAACTTTTGAAAGGATTGATATATATGCTAACTGTTAAAAATCTGCACAAATCGTACACAGTAGGAAAAACTAAATATGAAGTTTTAAAAGGTGTTTCATTAGAAGTAAATAAAGGAGAATTTATTGCTGTTATGGGGTCTTCTGGCTCTGGTAAAACAACTCTTTTAAACTGTATATCATGTTATATACCATCAGATAATGGAAGTATATTACTTGGGGACATTGAACTTGCCAAACTAGATGAAAAATCACTTTCTAAAATAAGAAATGAAAAATTAGGTTTTGTATTTCAAGATTTTCTATTGCTAGACGGTCTTACTGTTAGGGAGAATATATTATTGCCTGCTATAATAGGCGGCAAAATAAACAATCAAATAGAAATTCGTGCCGAACAATTATGCGATATATTTGGAATAAAATCAATACAAAATAAATATCCTGCGGATATTTCTGGTGGCGAAAAACAAAGAACTGCCGTAGCTCGTGCTATCATAAACAACCCATTGCTAATTCTTGCAGATGAACCTACTGGAAATCTTGATTCTAAATCCTCAAGAGCGGTTATAAATTCATTTGAACAGGCTAAAAAATCTCTTGGAGCAACAATTTTAATGGTAACACATGACTCATTTGCTGCTTCATTTTGTGATAAAGTAATCGTTTTAAAAGACGGTACAGTTTGGAGAACTTTAGAAAAAGGATTTATGAACCGCTTAGAATTTCAAGACCATTTATTAAGTGCTATTAGTGATATGGGAAAGGAATGATTTTATTATGTCGTTTTCTGCTTTATATGCAAAACTTAGAAGAAAAAATATAGGTCAATATGCATTATTATCATGTTGTTGCTTTTTTTCAGTAATGCTTATGACATCTTACATTTTTATGATGCGTTCACCTACAATTTTAACTGTACTTCCTGAAGGTGGTGACAGTCGAAAACAAGTTATGATGATATTTGTTGTTTTAGCAGTAATCGGCTGTGCAGTATTTACTACATATGCAGCAGGACTTTTCTTTAGACAAAAATCAAAAGAAACTGGTGTTTTTCTTGCTCTTGGTGCATCAAAAAAACAGCTTAAATCTGAGCTTTGGAAAGAGCTTTCTATAATCTCCATTATTTCATGCGGCTCAGGTGCAATACTTGGCATACCTCTCGCTTATATAATCTGGAATATATTCAGACTTTTTATTGTTGATACACAAGAAATGATTCTTAATTTTGATATAAATTTATATATTATAATTTTCATCATATATGTTATATTTATGCTGTTTATTATGGGTTATAAATTTATAATGAAAACAAATATAATTGACATAATAAAACAAACTCATTCAGCCAAACCCGTACATTGTGTTCCTAAATGGTTTGGGGTTATTGGAATTATACTGTTAATACTAGGTGGTTTTTGTGGATATATTGCACCATCTGTATTTATTTTAGGTTTACATTGGTATCCTCCAGAGGGTCTTACAGCCATATTTTATATTCCCGCTTTAATTGGATTATATATGATTTTATTGCATACAGTTTCAAATGGTTGGAGCAAAAGAAAAAAATATAAAGACATAATTTCTGTTTCAATGATGAAGTTTCAAGGTCGTCAAACAGTGAGAAATATGCTTGTAATGACATTACTCATTGCTGGTGCTTATTTTGGAAGTTTTTATACTCCTATGCTTGGCACTGGTGCAATAATGTCCTTTGATGACCGCCCTGTTGATTATGCTTATCATTTCCGTGCTGACCAAAACATACCTCAAAAAAAGGAAGTTTTTGAGCTTGCAAATAAATATGGTGTAAAAATAACTTCATGGGCAAATGTTCCTATGGCAAGACTTGGAGTTGATGGTGAAATAAGCGTAGAAAAAGAAACTTCACTTGGCACAACATGGGAAAGTGTTTATTATAGTTTGTTAAAATCTGATATTTTCTTATCCAAATCATCTTATGAAGCATTAACAGGTGAAGATATAAATATAAAATCTGGTGAAATAGCTGCAATTATGGACGCATCTGGTGATGGTCAAGGAATATTTGACGGTAATGTAACGTTAGTTACAAACACTTTAACTGGTGAAAGCTGGTCATTCAAATCCATAGAACATCTATGTAATGATATATTATTTGGTCGATATGTTGTAAGCGATGAAGATTATCTAAAAATAACCAATGGTCTTACTTTAGACTGTCAAGAACAAATGGTGTTCTTTAATGTTGAAAATGATGAGCAAACATATGATTTTGCAAAAGCTCTGTTTAATGAAATAGTTGACCATTCAGGCGAAGAAGTCGCAGTATATGATAGTTTTGACCCTATTTTAAAACAAATTCATACAGAACTATATGGTTATTACTTCTTAGATGAGCAAGAACCGCCAAATTATGATAATCGTGATAGCTCAGATTTCCGTATGTATTGGCAATATATGCCAAAGTTTAGAGTGCTTGATAAAGCGGATTTTATAAAAACAACAGCAGTATTTTTAATGCTCTTTATATTTATTTCTATAATATGTTTTGTTGCAGTTATAGTAGTTGCTTTCACTCGCTCAATAACAATAGCTATTTCTAACAAAAAAATTTATGATGATTTAAGACACTTGGGTGCATCTAATGATTATTTAAATAATTGTGCTAAAAGCCAAGTAAAAAAAGTGTTTTTTGTACCAATTATAACTGGAACGTCACTTATATATATTTTTTATTCAATGATTATGTTCTTTAATGATAATAGATTAACTTTATATGAAATTGCAGGTCTTTTAGTCTGTTTAGCATTGATAGCTATTATATCATTTGTTTTATACTTAATTTATAGATTAACGCTAAAAAAAGTTTGCAATATACTAAAAATATAATATAAAATAGCCGATAATCTTATACTAAAAAGAGATTATCGGCTGTTAACTTTATCTTTCAAATTTTCTTATACGTTCTACTATGCTTTCATGCTTTATTAAAATATTTCTTGTTAACAATGGAACTGATATACATATAAAAACAATGAACACTACCATGACCAAAACTGGAATTAGTGGCACTGCAAAATCAATTCCTCTATAATTCATTGATTGATAAATTATATAGGTAATACCTAATCCGATTGTAGCTGTTAAAAATAGTGAGCTTGTAGCAAAAACTAGTCCCTCTATAATTAACATAAGATTTATTTGCTTGTCTGTCATTCCAACACTTTCCAAAATAGAAAGTTCTACTTGGCGATTTTGAATATTACCAATAACTGTGTTTATATAATTCATAATTCCAATCAATGCTAGAATTAAAGCAATACCAATTCCTATTTCCATCATATTTCCTTGTGCTTTTTCTATATATTCTAGTTCTTCTATTTTAGACTCATAAGAAAAATCATCTTTATCAGGGCTACTTTGCATTAAATCAAGCATCTGATTTTCTGTATACTCGTCATATTCTGTATTATAACGTATACTTACTTTTTGTATCAACGGCTCTTTGACAAAATCTTTGACCACTCTGTCACTTACAATAATAGTAGGTGGAGTACCCAATAAAGCTCCTATATAATGACTTTCATCTGTAAGACCTGCTATTTCAAATGTTCTTGTATTTTCAGAGTTATCATAATCTGCACAAGTTACACTTTTCCCTCTTAAATCATCATCTTTAAACTCTAAACCATTACGATATAAAACACATGTCTTACCTCTTATAAAATCATTTTTATCAATAGAGTTTTCAAATGTTTCATTAAGATAATCAAAATCTTTATCATCAATACCAATTAAAAACGAACCAAAATTTTCGGGATATGCTTTATATTCTTCAATATCATCTGAATATGGAATACTCATCCACATATCATAGAATTCTTTCATCCAAATATCTGAAAATTCACGTTCCCAAGGTACTGTTATCTGTGCTTCATATAATAAATGATATTCTTTTATATTTTTATTATTTTTAATCTGAGAAATAAAATCATTTGTTATTATCTGTTTCCAACTCTGCTGATTTTCTTTCTTTAAAGTGTCATTTTCTATTATCAAATCCATTTCCATAAAGTTTGACATCATAGTTCTTGCTCCTTGACTTTCAATCATCGTAGTCAAACACAAAAATACTGAAAGACCAACCGCAAGAGATAAAACAATAATAGATGATTTTTTCTTATCTTTTAAAACTTGTTCCTTTACAATTCGCCAAGTTAAATTTCCACTTCTTGTTTTTTTAAGTTTCTTTATTCCACTTAAAGGTCTGTATCCTATTGCTTCTATCGGAGTAATGTTTATTGCCATTTTTACTGGCTTTCTGCTTCCTATATATATTGTAAATCCTATAAGGAGTATTGTTACAATAAATACAACTGGGCTAAAAGATATTTCAATATTTTCAACTTTATTTAAATGAATACCCATAGTTTGTACAATAGATGGAATGATTATAAAAGATATTCCACTTGCAAATAAAATACCGAATAAAATGCCTAAACCTCCTAATATAATCATTTGCCTATTGATTAAAAGATATATTTGTTTGCTTGTCATACCCACAGTTTGGAGAAGTCCATAATATCTGACGTTTCCTGATACTGACAAATATAAAATATTATAAATCAAAAGATAGGCACAAAGGCAAGTTATAAACACTAATGCTAACATTCCAAACAAAAGAGGCAATGAATGACCGAATTCACCTGTAAAAAACAATCTTTGCTGCTTTGATAGGTTCATACTATCTATAAAATCTGTTTGCTCTTGTTCTGTTATTATTTTCTGCTTAAAGTCAATAAAATATCTTGCACAGCCTACATCAGAAAGCTCATAACCAGATTGTTCAAAAAATTCTTTTGAAACATAAAAAGCACTTTTAACGCCATAACCGTCCCACATTCCTGAAATTACAAACTCTTTTGTGTGTTTTTGTCCTGTCCCATCTGTATAGGTAGCTGAAAAACTATCTCCTATATTTAAATTTTCAAAACCACATTGCTTAAGTGCAGCTTTAGTAGCCATCAATTCATTTGATTTTTTAGGATAGTTTCCTTTAACCCACTCTCTGGCAGGTTTCATCATTTCATTCCAATATATATCATCAGCATAAATAAAACCCGAATTTACAGTATCATCTGCATCTGTTTCTACTATTGAACCACAAATTGCTATCAATCCTGTTTTTAATATATCTAAATTGTTATCGCATACTTCTTGTTGCTCTTTTGTAAGCCCATACATAATAGCATCAAAATCTGCTCCATTTAATCTAACATTTTGTAACCATTGCATCTTAAAATAAGTTATACCAACTGTAAATACACTAAATAACATAAATGCTGACAAAGCAATAGCTAAAAGTATTATAAAATTCTTACGTTTATTACTTTTTAGTGAACGAACAGCCATTTTATTTATAATATGTTTATTATTATTAGCTAACATTATAAATCCCTCTCATTCACAATTTTTCCATCCTCAATATGTACAATCCTATCTGCCATTTGAGCAATATCATTGTCATGTGTAATAAGAATTATTGTTTGTTTAAACTGTTTAGCTATAATTTTTAAGAGTCCTATAACATCATGGCTTGTAACTGTATCTAAATTACCTGTTGGTTCATCTGCTAAAATAATAGTAGGTTTTGATGCAATCGCTCTTGCAATAGCAACACGTTGTTGCTGACCTCCTGATAATGTATTTGGCAATGCCTCTTTTTTATCATTTAATTGCAAGAAATTTAAAATTTGCATAATAAAATCATTATCAATATGTTTTCCATCTAATTCAATAGGTAAAACTATATTTTCATACACATTTAAATCAGGTATTAAATTATAATTTTGAAAAACGAAGCCTACTTTTCTTCTTCTAAAGATTGTTAATTGTTCTTTTGTCATACCTGCAAGTTTTTTTCCGCCAATATATACATCACCAGATGTTGGAATATCCAATCCGCCTAGCATATGCAAAAGTGTGCTTTTTCCGCTTCCTGATTTACCTATAATTGAAACAAATTCATGCTCTTTTACTGTAAAATTTACACCATCGAGAGCTTTTACAGTATTATCCCCTAATTTATAGTATTTTTTTAGTTCTTTTGTTTCTACAATATAAGATTTCATTTTGGTTTGCCTCCTTTTTATTTTGTAGTTTTAATATAACTCATAAAAATCACAAACCAATCTCATTTTATAATTATCTCAAAACTGTGATATTATTTATTTGGTAAATAAATTTTAAAATCAGAACCTTTTCCAACCTCTGAATACAATTCTATATATCCATTTTGTAATTCAATAATTTTTCTGGATAAATATAAACCTATACCCAAACCATCTTTATCATGTACATCTGGTTCTCTATAAAATCTTTTAAATATCTGTGCTTGATGTTCTAAACATATACCTTTGCCATTATCTTTTACATGAATTTCTGTAAATATCTCATTTTTCTTTAAAATTATTTCTATTTCTCCACCATTTAATGTATATTTAACTGCATTATCCAATATATTATATATTGCTTCTTCCGTCCATTTTTTATCATGTGGTACAATTAGGTTTTCTGGTGCTTTAACTGAAATTCTTATTTGTTTTTTAACGCAAACGCAACAACTCCTGAAATTGCTCTACTTAAAGTATCTATAATATTTAAATTTCTCTTTTCAATTTGTATAATTCCATTTTCAAGTCTTGACATTTTGACCATACTTTTAAATAAAAAATCTAACTTATCAGTTTGATGCTCTAATTTATCAATTACTTCTGCCAGATTTTCTTGTTTTAGTTCTTCCCTCAATATTTCAAGGTAAATTTTCTGATTTGCAATAGGCGTTCTTGTCTGATGTGAAATGTCAGATATAAGCTCCTTAAGTTGTTGTTTTTGCTGGAAACTCTTCTGTTCTTTGTCTTTCCAAATTTTAATTACTGTATTTATTTTATCATTTAACTTAGCTAGAACTGTATCTTCTTCAAGCTCTGATATTTCTTTACCTAAAAGAATATCATCTAAATTTTTTTCTAATTTATCTGCAAAATCATATACATCTTTTTTTATTTTATAAACTTTATAGTACATAACACAGATTAAAAGTAATAAACATAAAATTATTAACCAATCCATTGATAACCCAACCCATAAACATTAGATATATATTTGTGATTATTATCTTCTATTTTTCTTCTCAAGCGATTGACATTAACTGCTAATGCATGTTTATCTACAAACTGCCCTCCACTATCCCATAATCTTTCAAGTAAAACATCATATGTTAGAAGTTGTCCTTTATGTGTAATTAGTTCACTTAATAAACGAAACTCCGTAGGAGTAATAACACATTTTTTACCACTTACTTCTATGCTTGCATTTGTAAAATCTACTTTTAAAAATTCATCTTCAAAGCATGAACATTTTACATCTTCTATTCTTTTTAATATTACATTTATCTTTTTTAAAAGTATTTTCATTGAAAAAGGCTTTATTATATAATCTTCTGCCCCCACTTCATAACCTTTTAATGCATCTTCTTCCAAATCTCTTGCTGTTAAAAATAAAACTGGAACATTACCTTTTTCATGTATTTCATTACAAAATGAAAAACCTTCGCCATCTGGTAGATTTACATCTAAAAGAACCATATTTATATTATTATTTTTTGTATATTCTTTTCTTGCATTTGTCAAATTATATGAAGAAATTGTTTTAAATCCTTCTTTTTCAAGAATATAGCAAATGCCTTTATTAAGCTCTACATCGTCTTCAACTACTAAAATCTTATACATTTTATCCCCACTTTCTAATAAACTATATAACTATTTTATCATCAATTTTATATTTAAAAATATATATTTGTAATAATCACAAATTTGTGATTATAATACTATATTCTACATAAAAAAACAGGTCTGAATTCACCATCAAAGTGTACTCAGACCTTATTTTTGATTATGCTGTAACATTTACTGCATTATCTTTGATATTATTTATAGTATGTTTTAAAAATTCAAATTTAAATAACACTTAAAAATGATAGCAATTTTCCAAAATAACCAGTTAACATAAATATTCCAACTATAACAAGAAACAAACCGCAAACGACATTTATTTGCTTATAATGTGATTTTATCCATGTAAATGCACCCTTAAGTGAATCTATAACAACTGCACTTATTATAAAAGGTATGCCAAGTCCTAACGAATAGAAAAGTAACATCAAAATGCCTTTGAGTGCTGAACCATGTTGTGATGCCAAAAGTAATGCAGAGCCTAAAAAAGCTCCCACACAAGGTGTCCAACCTATGGAAAATACAAATCCAAAAATCATAGATGGCAAAAATCCATGACCAGATGGATTAAAATTTAGCCTTACTGAACGCTCTAAAAGACCTATTTTCAAAACTCCCATAAAAGACAAACCAAAAGTTATAACTATAACTCCTGTTATAATATTTACTAATCTTTGATGACTGTTAAGTGCATTTCCTACTGTACCTGCAAGTGCTCCCATAAGTAAAAACATAATTGTAAAACCTGTCACAAAACCTATTGCACCAATAAGGGTTTGTTTCTTTTTTTGCTCACCACCTGCAAAATATGATAGATAAACAGGTAACATTGGAAGTAAACAAGGGGAAATAAATGTAATAATGCCCTCAAGAAAAACTATTAAATATTGCATAAACACTCCTTTCTGCACAAACATACTCTTTTCATAATCAAAGTTTTATGCTATGATGTGCATAGAAAACATTTGCTGTTTAGTATAATGTTGTGCGTGGAATTAGCATATCACAACTCACGGCAAATGTCGAACACTTTTTATAATATGAGGTGAAAAATTATGTCTAAAGTAGTTATTGTTGGCGGTGGTCCTGCTGGTGTATCTGCCGCATTATATACTGTTCGTGCTGGTCTTGATACGACTATTATATCAAGCGGTGTTGGTGCTTTAGGTAAAGCCCACGCTATTGAGAATTATTATGGTTTTGCTCTGCCTGTATCTGGTGAAGCCCTTGCGATGTCTGGACTCGAACAAGCTCGTAGATTAGGTGTTAAAATTATTGAAGATGAGGTTACAAGTATTGGTTTTATGGACAAACTAACTGTTAAAACCACATCTGATGAATTTGATGCTGATTATGTGCTTTTATCTACTGGCTCTCCTAGAACTGCACCTAGAATTTCTGGCTTAAGCGAAAACGAAGGCAAAGGCGTTAGTTATTGTGCTGTATGTGATGCCTTTTTCCACAGAGGTAAGCCTGTTGCTGTACTTGGTGAGGGTGAATATGCACTGCATGAAGTAAAAGAGCTTTTACCTGTTGCCTCCTCTGTTACTATGCTTACAAACAATGTTACACCTGAAATTGCACTGCCTGAAGATGTTCAGTTAGATACAAGAAAAATTGAAAAAATCGAACAAAATGAAGAAGGCGGTTTGAAAATTCGTTTTGAAAACGGCGGAGTTTTAAACGTAAGTGGTCTATTTGTGGCTTTTGGTGTGGCTGGCAGTGCTGAACTTGCAAGAAAACTCGGTGCTATAACAGAAGGAAACCGCATTGTTGTTGATGCTACAATGGCGACAAATGTTCCTGGACTATATGCTGCGGGTGACTGCACAGGTGGTATGCTTCAAGTAAACAAGGCAGTTTATGAGGGTGCTTTAGCTGCTACCGCTATTATAAAAGCATCTAGAACAAAATAAAAACATCAAAAACACTTTTATTTTTAACATTTGTGTGATATATTAGTTTGCATATTACTCTTTTTTGTCTTTTAAGGAGAGGACTAAACTTGCATAGAACACGAATTCATATAGGTTATAGAACTGTTAAATCAGCTCTTGCAGTAACTATTGCCTTATTAATTGCAAATCTTATACAATCGAATATGCCACTATTTTCTGCTCTTGGTGCTATGAGTGCCATGAGCAGAACACCTAACGATTCCTTAACTGCTTGTCGAAATCAGCTAGTTGGAACAATATGTGGTTGTACTGTCGGCTGTATCTTTCTTATGATTTTCCCGACAATATACCCGATGATTATAGGTTTTGGTGTGCTTATTGTTATCTGCATAGGAAATAAACTTAAAATATATTATTCTATCCCGCTTTCTTGCGTTGTATTTATCTGTCTATGTCTTTATGATGCTGGCTCACCGCTTTATTATTCTCTATCACGTTTTTTTGATACTTCAGTCGGTCTTATAGTTTCACTTTGTATAAATCTGCTTATAAAGCCTTATAATAACCGCAGACGTATCTCAAATATGATGATACATTTTATTCAGGCTTATCCTGAATATTTAGAGCAGCGTGTTGTAAATGGACTTTATCCAGATTTAAAGCCTTTAAAGCGTATTTTAAGACGCATTGATGATGAAATTGATATTTTTGAACGTCAAAAAGTCCCTAAATATCCTATGCGTAAAGAGGTTTGCATATATCTTCGTGGTTGTCATCAGCTTGCACAAAGAATGTATGACGAGCTTAATGCCATATGCTCTATGAATTCAACTGGAATAGTTTCTTGTGAATGTTATGAGCGTATGAAAAAACTTGGACTGACAAACAAAGATTTAAATGCTGTCTGTACAACCGAGCCAAGTTTAACTGATATAGTGCTTTCTTATCATTTAAACAATGCACTTGATGCTTATGAATATCTAAATCTTATGCGTGAAGCTCCTGATGAGAAAATTATCGAGGATATACCTGTTCACCAAACACATGATTAAAAAAATCCGCCTCTTATGGCGGATTTTTCATTATTTATTGGCTTGTTTTATGGATAATGCTATTCGTTTTGTTTTAGCATCAACTGACATAACTTTAACATTTACTATATCGCCAACAGTTAAAACCTCTGATGGGTGTTTTATAAATTTATCTGATATTTCTGAAATATGTACCAAACCGTCTTGGTGTACTCCAATATCAATAAATGCACCAAAGTCTGTTACATTTCTTACTGTGCCAATCATGTCCATACCATCTTTCAAATCTTCTAAATGAACAACATCACTTCTTAAAACTGGCTGTGGCAGTGAATCTCGAGGGTCTCGCCCCGGTTTTTGAAGCTCGGACACAATATCCATAAGTGTTGGCACACCAACACCGCATTTTTCAGCTATTTGATTTTTACCGTTTTTCTCAATTCGCTCTAAAATATCGGATAAATTATTGTTTATAACGTCGCTTTCGGTATAATTACACAGTTTTAAAAGCTCTCTTGCGGCACTATAAGATTCTGGGTGAACTGCTGTTCTGTCTAATATCTCTTTACTATCTGGCACTCTTAAAAAGCCTGCACATTGTTCATATGCTTTTGGTCCTAAACCTTTTACTTTTAAAAGCTGTTTTCTTGTTTCAAAACGTCCGTTTTCCTCACGAAATGCTGTGATATTTTTAGAAACCGCTTTTGTTACGCCTGCAACTCGTACTAAAAGTGCAGGAGATGCAGTATTCAAATCAACGCCAACCGCACTTACACAGTCCTCAACTACACCATCAAGTGTTTCACCCAGTCTTGCCTGTGGCATATCATGCTGATATTGTCCCACACCTATGGCTTTAGGATCGATTTTTACAAGCTCTGCAAGCGGGTCTTGTAAACGTCTAGCAATAGATACCGCAGACCTTAATGAAACATCATAGTCCGGAAATTCCTCTGCTCCTAGCTTAGACGCAGAATAAACCGATGCACCCGCTTCGGATACAACCATATACTGAATATCTCCGCCATACTCTTTGAGGAAATCTGCAACAAACATTTCAGATTCTTTTGATGCTGTACCATTACCGATTGCAATGCAGCTTATATTATGCTTTTTACAAAGTTTTTCAAGCACCTTTTTAGACTCATCTATTTTTTTATGTGGAGGTGTTGGATAAATTACACTTGTTTCTAGTACCTTGCCTGTTTCATCTACAACCGCAAGTTTACAGCCTGTTCTATAAGCAGGGTCAAAACCTAATGTAACTTTACCTCTAACTGGTGGCTGCATTAAAAGCGGTCTTAAATTTATAGCAAATGTATGAATAGCTTGTTCATTTGCATTATCTGTTAAATCTGAACGTATTTCTCTTTCAAGTGATGGGAAAATAAGTCTTGTATAACTGTCCTCACAAATTGCACGCAGTTCATTTTGATATGGGCTTTTTGGGTGAATTATAGCTCTACGCATAATAATTTGTGCTTGCTCATTGTCAACAACTAAACTAACTTTGAGTTTGTCCTCTTTTTCGCCACGATTTATTGCAAGTATTCTATGGCTTTGTATTCTCTTGACTGGCTCGGAGAAATCATTGTACATTTTATATACGCCGTCCTCTTCTTCGCCTTTAGTCTGTATTATTCCCGTTTTCCAAATAAGCTCTCTAAGTTTTGCTCTAAGATTTGCATCATCACTCAGGCTTTCGGCTAAAATATCACTAGCACCTGAAAGTGCATCTTCTGCTGTATTTACTTCCTTTTCCTCATTTATATATTCTGCGGCAAGCTCTAAAGCAGGCTTTGCATTTCCTAAGGTGTCTTTTATAAGCTCTGCAAGAGGTTCTAAACCCTTTTCTCTTGCAATCATGGCACGAGTTCTGCGTTTTGGGCGATATGGTCTGTAAATGTCTTCTATTTCGGCAAGAGTTTGAGCGTTATCTATTGCTTTCTGAATTTCATCGGTCAATTTTTCCTGTGCAGCAATAGCAGTAGATACTTCTTCCCTACGCTCCTGCAAATTTCTAAGATAAGCTAAACGGTCTGCAAGCTGTCTTATAGTTTGGTCGTCCATTCCGCCATGCATTTCTTTTCTGTATCGTGCGATAAATGGCACTGTATTTCCTTCATCTAATAGCTTTATTACCTGCTCAACAGCATTTTCTCGCTGTTTAAGTTCTTCTGATAAAATCTTAATTATAGACTGCATGACTATTTTTCCTCCTGCATAGTTATGTGTTTATACATAGAGATTTTACCACATTTAATATATAACTTCTAGGTATTATTTATATTATAAACATGTAACCTGTCTTGTTTTTTTAATGCATACTCAAATAATTTACCAGTATTACTTGCAGAATACTTAACATTTGCAATTAAATAATCAACATTATCTATCATATATCTGTTAGCTTTTACTATTGCGGCTCTGCGTGGTACATTTTCCATTCCCTCTGGATAATAGCTTAAATCAAAGCTATCTGACATATCTATTTTGTTTTCAGTTGGGTGATATGGCAGTAATAATATCAGTTTTACATACGGATATTGCAGTTTTAAATCTCTTATAGCTTTTGTAGCTAATCTATCAAAATTACCATAGTGACCTACATAAAATTCTGTTACACCATACTCTACAATATGCTTTTTTACTGTTTCTTTTAGTTTTTCATAAATGATATCGTTTGTATCTCTATGACCTATAAAAAAACACTTTTTCATTTTAATCACCAACCCTTTTGGGTTTATTTTAACTCAAATGAGTTAATCTTTTCAATTAAATTTGGTTATCCTTTCTATAAGGAGTGATAACTATATGAATATAGGTGATGCTGTAAAAGAACGTATTTTAGAGCTTTGTATGGAAAATAATATTTCTGTAAATAAACTTTGCAGCCTTAGCGGTGTAACTCAATCAACAATTAATAACATTGTAAGCGGTAGAAATCACAGCACTACAATATCAACTATTAAAAAATTATGTGATGGACTTGGAATTACAATAGAAGATTTTTTCACCTCTGAATTGTTCCGTAATTTAGAACAAGAAGTTAAATAATACTTTTTGACCTGTATATATCAGGTCATTTTTTATTTTATAACCCCAAAATATGTATCTTTTGTTTTGCACCTATATAAGTGCAATTTTAACGTATATATAAAATAAAATCAATACATACTGCACCAATATAAGTGCTAGGAGTGTTGAAATGAATGTAATTTATGAAAAATCTTTAGGTAAAAATATACGCAAAATTCGTATGCAAAAAAAATTATCTCAAGAGCAAATCTCTGCCCAACTTCAAATAAAAGGCTGTGATATAACAAGAAGTGCATATGCAAAAATAGAAGTTGGGCAAAGACATATCTATGCTGATGAAATAAAAGCATTAAAAGAAATACTAGATATTTCATATGATGAGCTGTTTATATAGATTTTAACATTATATAACCAAATAGTCTATATATTTTAATCTTAAATCTTTATTATCTAATTAAAACATTGGATAACGAGGAAATAAGACATGATAAAGTTAAATATTTTAAGTTTATTAGAGAAAAAAGGCAAATCTAAGTATTGGCTGTATAAACAATTAGGTATGAGCTATCAAAATTTTAATAAAATGGTTAAAAATGAAACCTCATCAATTCAGATAGCAAGAATAGAAACTCTATGTCAATTATTGGAATGTACACCGAATGAGCTTTTTATAATTGACTGGGAAAAATAAAACTTGCACTCTATTACCAATAATAGGGTGCTTTTTAAATATAAACTATTTGATTTTTAGAATTAAATGCAGTAAACTTAAGTTTAGAGTTTAATATAAAGGAGTATTCTTTTTTATGGATTACAAAATTAAAGGCTATAAGCCTGAAAAGCTGTTTAACTTCTTTGAAGATATTTGTGCTATTCCTCATGGCTCAGGCAATGAAAAAGCATTAAGCGATTTTCTTGTAGAATTCGCAAAAAAGCGTAATCTTGAAGTTTATCAGGATAGTAGCTTAAATGTCGTTATTAAAAAAGATGCCTCTGCTGGCTATGAAAATGCACCAACCGTTATGTTGCAAGGTCATATTGATATGGTTTGTGAAAAGCTTGCAGGTGTTGAGCATGATTTTGAAAAAGATGGTCTGGATTTAATAGTAGAAAATGGCGTACTTCGTGCAAATGGCACTACTTTAGGTGCAGATAACGGCGTAGCAGTTGCTCTTATGATGACTGTACTTGATGATGATACTATTAAACACCCTGCTTTAGAATGTGTATTTACTACTGAAGAAGAAATCGGTTTAAACGGTGCTAATACACTTGATAAATCCATGCTTAACGCTAAAATTATGATTAACATGGACTCCGAAGAAGAAGGCGTAGGAACTGTAAGCTGTGCAGGTGGTATGCGTTACTCTATGCTTAAAAACGCTAAAAGAGAGCAAAACACAGGTTATGTATTATCCCTTTCTGTGCGTGGACTTTTAGGCGGTCACTCTGGCATGGATATTGATAAAGAACGTGTAAATGCTATTAAGCTTATGGGCAGAATTGTAAATAATATTCAATCTAATTCTAAGCTTGTATCCTTTGCTGGCGGTACTAAGGATAATGCAATTCCTCGTGAATGTGATGCAAAGCTTTTATTTACAGATAAAACCGAAGCTGAAAAAGCTATGGATTGTTTAAAAGTTATCTCTTATGAGCTTAACGCAGAAATTCACCCAACCGAGCCTAATTTTGCACTTGATTTTGAGCTTTCAAATGATACACAAACAGTAAACACCCTTTGTGATGCTAAAAGCTTTATAAATGCAATTTGTTTAGCTCCAAATGGCGTAAGACGTAAAAACCCTAATCAGGGCAATTTTGTTGTAACCTCTTTAAATCTTGGCATTGCAGACACCGAATGTGAGCCAATGCGTATTGTTTTTGCTCCTCGCAGTTCTATAAATTCTCTGCAAGATGATACCGTTCAAATGCTAGACATACTTTCTGATACTTTTGGCTTTGAAACACAAATTGCTGGTAAATACCCAGGTTGGGCATTTTCTGAGGTTTCCCCTATTCGTGATGCTTTCCAAAAAAGCTATAAAAAGCTATTTAATAAAGAAATGAAAATAGAGGCTATTCATGCAGGTCTTGAGTGTGGACTATTCTGTGATGCTATGAAAGACCTTGATGCAATAGCTGTTGGTCCTACCCTTTGCGATGTACACACACCAGATGAGCATTTACTTCTTGATTCTTTCGAAAGATTTTATACACTGCTTACTGATGTGCTTTCAAGCCTATCATAACTTTTTTGTTAGCTTTTAAGTATTTTAAGCTAATATTTTGGTCATTTTACCTCTTTCCTTTAATCTGACAAATTGATATAATATTAACTTGTTAGCTCTTAGTGGGTGAAAAAAGATAAAAAGAAAGGATTGTAGACTTATGTCTAACAAAAACAACGATTTCAAGCCTTATATTCCGGCTGAACGTGTTGTGCCTGAGTTCACCGTTACTTCAATACTCATTGGTATTGTTCTTGCGATTGTCTTTGGTGCAGCAAACGCTTATCTAGGTCTGCGTGTTGGTATGACTATTTCTGCGTCTATTCCAGCTGCAGTTCTATCCATGGGTATTATTCGTATTATCCTTCGTCGTGACTCCATTCTGGAAAACAACCTTGTTCAAACTATCGGTTCTGCTGGTGAATCAGTAGCTGCTGGTGCTATTTTTACACTTCCTGCTCTGTTCTTATGGGCAAAGGACGGCGTAATTTCTATGCCTAGCATGATTACTATTTTCCTAGTTGCTACTTTTGGTGGTATTCTTGGTGTAATCTTTATGATTCCTCTGCGTCAAGCTCTGATTGTTGAAGAGCATGGCGTACTTCCTTTCCCAGAAGGTACTGCTTGTGCAGAAGTTCTTCTAGCGGGTGAAGAAGGTGGCAGCAAGGCTGGTACTGTATTTGCAGGTCTTGGCGTTGCAGCTATTTATAAGCTGGCTGCTGACGGTTTTAAGTTCTTCCCTAGCGAAATTGGTTATGATATCCAAAGCTATAAAGGCTCTTCAGTAGGTGTTCAAGTTCTACCTGCTCTTGTTGGTGTAGGTTATATCTGTGGTCCTAAAATTTCTAGCTATCTGCTTGCAGGCGGTGCTTTAAGCTGGCTAGTTCTTATGCCAATGATTGCACTATTTGGCGGTGATGCTGTAATCTTCCCAGCTACTAAAGCTATCTCCTCCATGGCTCCTAGTGATATTTGGGGTTCATATATAAAATATATAGGTGCTGGTGCAGTTGCTACTGGTGGTGTATTAAGCCTTATCAAGAGTTTCCCACTTATTATCCGTACATTTAAGCAGGCTATGGGTAGCATGGCTAAAAACAGAACATCTTCTTCTCTGCGTACTGAGCAGGACCTTCCTATGTCTGCTCTACTTGTTGTAATGCTTGTTATTGCAGTTGCTATTTGGTTACTACCTGCATTCCCTGTTACCTTTATTGGTGCATTAATTGTAGTTGTATTTGGTTTCTTCTTTGCAACCGTTTCTTCTCGTATGGTAGGTCTTATAGGTTCTTCCAACAACCCTGTTTCTGGTATGGCTATCGCTACAATTATTATTACTACACTAATTTTAAAGGGCACTGGTACAACTGGTGAGCTTGGTATGACTGGTGCTATCACAATCGGTGGCATTATCTGTGTTATCGCTGCTATCGCTGGTGACTGTTCTCAGGACTTAAAGACTGGTTTTATTCTGGGTGCTACTCCTAAAAAGCAACAGCTTGCCGAAATGATTGGTGTTATCACTTCTGCCGCTGCAATAGGTCCTGTACTTTATCTGCTTGATAACGCTTGGGGTTATGGCGGTGAAGAAATTCCTGCTCCACAGGCTACTATGATGAGAATGCTTGTAGAAGGTATTATGAATGCTGAGCTTCCATGGGGCTTAATTCTTATCGGTGTATTTATTGCAATCGCCGTTGAAATTGTTGGTGTTCCTGTAATGCCTTTTGCTGTTGGTATGTATCTTCCATTTAGCTTAAGTGTTGGTATTATGGCTGGTGGTATTGTTCGCTACTTTGTTGAGCGTCGCAAAAATGTATCTGATGATGATATCAAAGAAAGCGTTGAACGTGGTACTCTTTATACCTCTGGTCTAATTGCTGGTGAAGGCTTAATGGGTATAGCCCTTGCAGCTCTTGCGGCATTAAATATAAATATTGGCTCATCTTTTAATATTGGCAAAATCGGCGGTTTAGTTATATTTGCTTTACTGCTTGCATCTCTTGCTTATGTTTGTGTAAACACTAAAAAAAAATAAATAATTAATTATAGCCTGCCCCTTGATTTTATCGGGCAGGCTATTTTTAAGAAAGGTTTTATATTATGAAAAACAATAATTATCTGGATTTAATACCCGTTAAAAACCCAGATTATGATTTTAACGTAGATGAAAACGGCATTGTAACTGTAAATAAAGAATGGACTGGCTTTTACAATAAAATCGCACAACGCTTTTTTAAAAGACCTCGTGTAAGCCAAATTAAACTTGATAAAGAGGGCAGTTTTATTTGGCTTAATATAGACGGCGAAAAAAATGTTCACGAGATTTCTAAAATTTTATTAGAGCATGAACCAAGTATGGAAAAAGCTCTCTCAAGACTTATAAAGTTCTTAGAAATACTCCGTGACCATAAATTCATCACTTGGAAAGGTGAAAATAAATGAGTTATTTAAAGTATGTACCTTATGTATTTTTATTTGTAATAGCTACAATGATAATTTACGCTTGGGGGCTTTATAAATCTCAACACGCAGCAATGGACGACAGCAAACTGCTTTACTCAAAAGCTGTTAGCAAAATCTTATCTGAACTAAAGAAGAAAGATAAGCTGACAAGAGCCGAGCTTATCAAGCTTTTAACCAACCTTGAGACAAAAAGACCTTTTGCAAGAAATAAAATAGTTGTAACCGAGCCTGAAAGCTTTACTGATACAGTTATTGAGTATATGCTAACTCAAAAAATGATTAAAAAAATAACAGAGCAAGGTGTACACTACTATGCTAAAAAATAAATTACACCCCAAATCACTGAAAATAATCAGCAGTTTGGGGTGTATATTTTCATCTATTACTTAACGCAGAAAGAATTGAATTGAATATATTTCATAACTTTTATACATATATAAAACGTTATTTTCGACATTTTACATCTGTTTTCCAACCTATAAAACAGTGTATTTTCATACTCTTGCTACGATTTTGCTACGGTGATTTTTCTAATATTTCATAAGAACAAACTATACCAAATACTTGATATTACTAAGCATACTTAAATTGGTGAAGAGCTTGTTATTTGCCCTTTATATGACTACTTCAAAATCTATACAAGACCATATGATATGTTTGCATCTGAAGTTAACCAAAATTCAAATATTGAACTTCCAGAAGTCCGATGTTAAGCTTTGGACTAAGTATTAGCAAGCAACGAATTAGCCTGTACTAATTCAAAAAAGTAGGGGGATTTTTCCCCTTACAACCCCTAAAAATCAACCCACTTTAAAGAATTATATA
>DXIE01000028.1 GCA_019113005.1 Candidatus Butyricicoccus avistercoris
GTTTATAGCTTCTGTAAGTGTCTGCTGAATAGTAGCTCCATTTTTTTGAGTTTGCCAGCCATGATAATTAGTTCCGTCATAGGATAAGATTAAAGCAATATTTTTCAAATTTTGCCCTCCTTATAAACCAAAACGACCTAAAATAATAGTACAAGCAAACACTATTACTGAAACACTAATGGAAATATAATCTACACTGCAAATTTTAAGCTGTTTCATACGAGTTCTGCCCACATCTCCACGATATAACCTACATTCCATAGCAGTTGCAAGTTCTTCTGCTCGGCGAATAGATGAGATAAATAATGGAACTAAAATAGGCACCATAGCTTTTGCACGTTTTAATATGCTACCTGTTTCAAAATCTGCACCTCTTGCCTTTTGAGCTGAAATAATTTTTTCGGTTTCCTCAATAAGAGTAGGAATAAAACGAAGTGCAATAGACATAACCATTGCAAGCTCATGAACAGGCACATGTATTTTTTTCAGTGGTGACATAAGTCTTTCAAGACCCTCTGTAAGGTCAATAGGCGAAGTGGTGTAAGTGAGCATTGATGTGCCAATAATCAGCAGCATAATGCGTACTACCATTTCAATGGCGGCATAAATACCCTGTTTTGTTATATGCAGAAATCCCCATTGCCAAATAACATCACCCGCTGTATAAAATATATTTAAAATAGCTGTGATAACTACAATCGTAACAATAGGTTTAAGACCACGCACAACCATTTTAAAATGCACTTTGGAAACAGCAATAATAAGCAAAAGATAAACAGCCATTAAAGCATAAGAAAATACACCTGATGCAAGCAGTAATGACACAATCATTGCAATAACAATAACTATTTTAACTCTTGGGTCGGTTCTGTGAACTATGCTATTGCCTGGGAAAAATTGACCTAAAGTTATATCTTTTAGCATAGTTTCCCCTCCTTATATGCATTTAAGGCTTTTATAGCATCTTTAACTGTAAAAACTGAGGTATCAACATCAAAACCTCTGTTTTTAAGCTCTAACATTACCTTTGTTATCTCTGGAATATCAAGTCCTGCTTTAATAATTTCATCTGTATGAGAGAAAACTTCTTTAGGTGTACCTATAAGCATTATTTTCGCATGGTTCATAACAAGCATACGGTCACTCATTTTTGCAGCATCTTCCATTGAGTGAGTGACAAATAATATTGTAGCACCACTTTGCTTATGATATTGCAAAATTTGCTCGAAAAGCTCATCACGACCAGCAGGGTCTAAGCCAGCAGTAGGCTCATCAAGCACCAAAACATCAGGACGCATAGCAATTATACCTGCTATTGCAACTCTGCGTTTTTGACCACCCGAAAGAGCAAAAGGAGAAATATCTCTCATACTGTCGTCAAGTCCTACAAAAGCCATAGCCTCACGAACTCTGTCATTTATTTCGCTTTCAGAAAGCCCCATATTACTAGGGCCAAAAGCTATATCTTTTGCAATAGTTTCTTCAAAAAGCTGATATTCTGGATATTGAAAAACAAGTCCTACACGAAAACGAGTATTTTTATCACATTTGCCCTTTTCATTCCAAATCGACTTACCGTCTAATAAAACCTCTCCAGATGTAGGTTTTAAAAGACCGTTTAAATGCTGAATAAGAGTGGATTTACCCGAACCAGTATGACCAATTATACCGAGAATTTCGCCTTTCTTAACTTGTAAATTAACATGGTCAAGAGCCATGCGTTCAAATGGGGTACCTGCTGAATAAACTTGAGTCAAGTCCCTTACTTCTAAAATATAAGACACGTTCTTAATCCTCTTTTATTTTAAATAACTCTGTAAAATATCTGCACATTCACAGATATTCATAGCATCAATTGGTAAATTTTCATTTGAGCTGTTGTTTAGCTCATATAAAACCTCAATAGTTTGTGGCACTGTAAGACTGGCGTCTTTGAGCTTATCGACATTTGTAAATATTTGTTTTGGTGTGCCGTCCATAATAACTTTACCTTTATGCATAACAACCACTCGGTCAGCCATAATAGCCTCGTCCATATGGTGAGTTATAAGTATTACCGTTATACCAAAATGCTTATTTAGCTCACATATAACCTTCATAACCTCTTTACGTCCCGAAGGGTCAAGCATTGCGGTAGGTTCATCAAATACAATACATCTAGGCATCATTGCAATAACACCAGCGATTGCAACCCTTTGTTTTTGACCGCCAGACAGCTTATGAGGTGCATGACCTCTATATTCATACATACCAACAGCTTTTAAAGCATCGTCAACACGTCTGCGGATTTCCTCAGGTGGCACACCCATATTTTCAAGTGCAAAAGCCACATCTTCCTCAACAACGGTTGCAACTATCTGATTGTCTGGGTTTTGGAAAACCATAGCACAAGTGCATCTGATATCATAGATTTTGCTCTCATCTGATGTATCCATCATATCAACATAAACCTTGCCACCGCTTGGCAAACGTATGGCATTAAAATGCCCTGCAAGAGTTGATTTACCCGAACCGTTATGCCCTAAAACAGCGACAAATTCACCACGTTTAATAGATAAGTCAACACCATTTAATGCATATTTTTGATTTCCGTTTTCATCTTGATATGTATATGTTAAATTTTCGGTTTTAATAATCATAATTTACTCACCTATAAATCTTGCAGAAGAACCGCAAGGAAGTACAAGTCCTGTTGAATCTACTGGCAGACCTAACTCCTCTGCTTCAATAGTACCCTTATGCTTTTTACCTGCTGTAATGCCTAGAAGATAAGACATAACAGAAGGAGCAAGACCAGTTGAATAGCTAGAGATAATAACAAACAGTGTTTTATCACTTAAAAGCTGCATGGTAAGCTCAACAAAGTCTGCAACATCTTCTTCGATTTTCCAAGTTTCACCCGAAGGGCCTCTGCCATAGGAAGGAGGGTCCATAATAATTGCATCATATTTCCTGCCACGACGGATTTCACGCTGAACAAACTTTTTACAATCATCTACAATCCAGCGAATAGGCTTGTCCGCAAGACCAGAAGATGCTGCATTTTCTCTTGCCCATTGTGTCATGCCCTTAGATGCATCAACATGACATACACTAGCACCTGCTGCGGCTGCTGCAAGAGTAGCACCACCTGTATATGCAAATAAGTTAAGCACATTTATAGGTCTGCCTGCATTTCTTATTTTTTCCATAATAAAATTCCAGTTAGCAGCCTGTTCTGGGAAAAGGCCTGTGTGCTTAAAGGACATTGGCTTTAAATTAAAAGTTAGTTCTTTATAAGAAACAGTCCACTGAGCAGGCAATTTTTTAATTTCCCATTGACCACCGCCAGACTTTGAACGGTGATAAATAGCATTAGCCTTATCCCAAGCCTTAACGCCCTGTGTTCTATTCCAAATTGCTTGAGGGTCTGGGCGAACCAGTGTGTAATCTGTCCATTTTTCGACCTTTTCACCGCCGCCACAATCTAAAATTCTATAATCTGACCAATCATTTGCAATCCACATCTATTTATAATCCTCGCTTTATGTTATTTTAATCATACTCTATTATTTTAACATTTGTTGTTACTATATGCAATCAAAAAGCTAGAGTGTAAAATTTAATATTGTATAAATTTCACATTATAATGACATAATTTATTTGTAAAAAGCCGAAAAAAACGACACAGAACATATTAAAAGTCTGTGTCGTTATAAAGGTTTTTAGTTAAGATTTTTCACGGATATATGCAGCTAAACGCTTATCCTCGTGACGAATATGGTTAATCAGTGTACTTGCAAGACCGTTAAGCTCACCAAGAGTTTGAACTGTTGCACCTTCTGTTTTCATTCTAGACACAAAATCTGCAACATCTTTTTTGTATTTAATATGGAATTTAAGGTGTTTTTCCATATTTGGATATTTGTATTTCTTTTGCAGTCTTTCTTCGTCTGAGAAGTGCTTGCTAACATATCCTGCTAAAAACTCAGCGGTTTGAGCGATTTTATCTCGTCCATGTCCACTAGAACAAGCATCAAGCAGTTCATTTACCGCATCAAAAATCTGTACATGCTCGGAGTCAATAAGTTCGTTACCAGTTTCTATATCTGGTGTCATATAGTAACGATTAGTATTTACCGAGGTCGTCATATTGGTAGTCGGACTGACGAAAGGTGTCGCCCACATGTGGGCTAGTACCTCCTGCATTAAAGCTGCCGCCTACTTGTTTTGCTTCAAATCCACCGAAAGAATTTGAATCGTCCTCAACTTCAAATGATGAGAAGATTTGACGCATTACATTTGCCTGAGAGGATAGCTCCTCACTTGCAGCTGCTGATTCTTCACTTGTTGCAGAGTTAGTCTGTACAACAGTTGCAATCTGGTCAATACCTTGAGTTACTTGGTCAATAGCCTCAGATGCACGTTCTGTTGCATCAGCAATCTGAGTAATCTTATTCACAGCCTGTGTGGTGAGTTCTGTGCTAACAGTTATAGTATCAGCAGCGGCATGTGCTATGCTAGAGCCATGTTCAACTGCACGGATAGAATCTTCAATAAGTGTTGTGGTATTTTTAGCAGCTTCAGCAGATTTGCTAGCAAGGTTACGAACCTCATCAGCAACAACAGCAAAGCCCTTACCAGCAGAACCTGCACGGGCAGCTTCTACGGCTGCATTTAGAGCAAGTATATTTGTCTGGAATGCAATATCTTCAATGGTCTTAATAATTTTACTAATTTCCTTGGATTTGTCAGTGATATCGTCCATAGCAGCAATCATCTGAGTCATTTGTTCCTGACTTGCACGGTTTTGCTCACCAGCTTGGTCTGCATTTTCACGAGCAATTCTTGTAGCCTCAGCATTCTGTCGAGCACCTTCAGAAATGTCATTTATGCTTGCAGACAGCTGTTCAACAGCACTAGCCTGCTCAGTTGCACCTTGTGCAAGAGCCTGAGAACCATTTGCAACCTGTTCTGCACCCGCAGAAACCTGCTCAACAGAACGCTTAACACCAGCAATCATAGAGTTCATCTTTTGTTGTAAATTGCTTAATGATTCAGATATAGCAACAAATGTACCTGGTAAATTAGTATCAACAGTTATGTTAAACTTGCCATCTGCCATAGCTGATGTGATATGGGAAATATCTGAGCAAGCCTTACGAAGAACATTTTGGCTTTTACGCAGTGCCTCTGCCATTTCACCAATTTCATCTTCTGCCTCATAGTAAACAGGGGTATCAAGCACACCTTCACTCATGCCTATAATAGCCTTATGGATTTCAGTTGTTGGCTCTACAATAGATCTAACCATATATTTTGCAAATACAAATACAATAGCAAGTGCTACAACTATTATTATAATAGATACTACAAGCACAGTTGTGTAGAGAGTCTGTAACTCTTTTTGTTTATCAGCTACAAGATTGTCAATTTCCTGCTCTACATCTTCTGCAACTATACGAAGATTTGCAAGAGCTGGTTGACATTTTTCTTTTAATTCCTTTTCAGCTTGAGCAAAATTTCCTGAACTTGCAAGAGTTGCTATGCTGCTAGCCTCTGCTTTCCACTCTCTAACAGCATTTGCATATGTTTTTTCTTTGCCGTCGCTTAAAAGTTCACTATAATTTTTTTCTACGTATGACAAATATGACTCCATATTTGTCATTACAGTTTTTAAAGATGACTGATTTTCAGTTTTATCAGCACCTGTTGTGTCAAGCACAATATCACGAACAATTCGTGATGCTGCATTATTTTCGACTATACACTTAAGCAACGTGCTTTCAAGCTGCATATGCTTGTTAATGAGGTCTTCATACTCACCTCTTAAATTGATCATTTGTGAATTACAAAGTATCAGCATGACTAGTGATATTATAACTGGTACTGCAAAACCCAAAGTCAACTTTTTTCTGATTTTTAGATTTTTAAGACTCATTTTCTATCATTTCCTTCCTTTGAATCTATGAAAAAACGAAAAGCATTTTATTTAAACTCCCCGTACTTTCCCTTTGGAACGTCGGCAACAACACGGCCTTCAACAAGTGTAATAACTCGTTTTCTCATAACGTTTACAAACTGTTTCGCATGAGTTGCCATAATAACAGTTGTTCCACAACGATTGATTTCAGCCAAAATATTCATAATATCCCAGCTAGTATCATAATCGAGATTGGCTGTTATCTCATCTACCACAAGAACTGGTGGGTTACAGATAACAGCTCTTGCAAGCTCTACAAGTTTTATTTGTCCACCTGAAAGCTCAAACGGATAACGCTCTCCCATAGCTCTCATACCAACTAATGCCAGAGCTTTTGTTGTGTTTTCCTCAGCTGCTTTGGATTTAACCCCAAGTGCACGCTGAACTATATATAAATTTTCTCTTATTGTCTTTTTTCTTATAAGACTAGCTTCCTGCCAAACTTGCCCTATCATTCTTCTGTATGCTGACCTTTTCCAATAGCGAAGTTTAGTTACTTCTTGGTCTCCCATCCAAATTCGACCAGAATCTGCACGAATTTGATTAGCTATTAATTTAAGTATAGTAGTTTTACCTGCACCACTACTGCCAATTAAAAAAACAAAATCACCTTGTTCAATTGTAATTGAAACATCATCAACAGCTGCAAAGCGTTTCTTTCTTTCATTTACAAAATATTTAGTTACATTTTGAAGTTCTATTTGAGGCACAATATTTCCTCCATATATAAATATTAGACAAAATTCGATTTGTTTGTTATGATAATAAAAAAATACTAAATTTTGAAGGTGAGGCTCTTGAAAAGAAATAAATCAAAATTTGAAAAACTAAAGATGACAGTTCTTGCTATATTTTTGTTTATTATATGTGTTGGAGGTATAGAACTTGCCATTTGTTATTGGCATGACCCTCATATTTTCACCAAAATTGTAACACCCGTACAAAATGCAGCAAAAACGACATTATCAAACGGCAAAAAACTGGCAATAGATACCAGTAATTGGCTTTCCAATAAAAAAGATTGGTTTGATGCAAAGCTAAAGCAGCTTGGTGAGAAACTGACACAGCCACAGAAATCAAAAACAGAGCAAAATGAACAAGAATCAGAAAATTCCTCTGGTGTAATGACAAGAGTTAATGGTGTAGAAACCCTAACTGGTGGCACTATACCAGTAACATATTTTGCACAAAACGACCCAGAATGGAAAGACCAGCTTTATGGCAATGACCCTATTGGTGTATATGGTTGCGGACCTACATCACTTGCTATGGTTGTAAATAGCTTAGGTGTAGAAAGCACAACGCCTGCTTTAATGGCAGCATTTTGTGCCGAACAAGGCTATTGGGCACCACAAAGTGGTTCATATCATAATATAGTGCAAGGCGTTTCGGCTGCATTTGGAATTAAATGCACTGCACCAGCAGCACTTGATAAAGACGAACTAATAACAAGGCTTTCAGGTGGTGAAATAGCCATAGCACTTATGGGACCTGGTCATTTTACTGACACTGGGCATTTTATAGTTCTTCGAGGAGTAACAAAAGATAATAAAATACTTGTAGCAGACCCAATCAGCAGAACACGCAGTTTACAAGAATGGGATTCCGAACTTATAATTAGCGAATTAAGTATGAGTCGCAGTAGCGGAGCTCCGCTATGGTTTTTATCTGTTGACAAGTAATTATATATCTGTCTTTATGTTACATCACTATTTTACAGCAAAGTTATAAATTGAGCAATACCCATAAATATTTTTTACAGATAAAAATTTTTATTAAGTGTGTTTATAAATAATACACAATGACAAGTTTTTCCCACCACAACAATTATTGCGGTGGGAAATTTTTTATCTTTTCTTATTCTTAAGCACGTTAAATATTCGATTATCAAAAGGAACTATACGTTCTAAAAGTCTTCGATTTTGCTCCATTTGTTGTTTAAATAAAGTTTCTTCTTGGCTTAAAGGCTCAGCATCATTTTCAAGTTCATGCCATCTTTTGATTATATCCTCTGGTAATTCAGATTTAAGTGATAATAAAACACCATCTGACTCTTTCATATATAATATTGGCTCTTGACGCATGGATAAAAGCATTTGAAATGAAACTTCATCATCACGATTTAAAGCATCTGACATCTGCTCTGTAAGGTCCTTTATCTCAGTTAAAAGTGAATATCTTTTTTTTAGCTGAACTATTAATTTTATCCAATCTTGATTCATATACTTTGTGCCTCTTGTGCTTTTCTAAAAGTATCTCTCAAATCTATAAGTTGTGGTTTAATCTGTGCTAAAACCTTTCCATTTCTTCCAAAACGGACACGATTTAACATATATAGGAAATAATCATATAATCTATGAAGATCTCGACTTATTGGATATTTCATATCTAGTGTTCTATCTAAATAGCGTACAATATCAATACATCTTACAATAGATGTTTCAAAAAGCTCAAAATCTTCTTTTTGCAGAGACAGTTCAGAGCGAATTAAGCGCTTAACAAGCTCGTCATATAGAAGCATCAACAGTTCACCCTGAGTCATTGTATTAATGGATTGTTGTTTATATTGTTGATACCCTTGCATGCTCATAATTTAAAAAATCCTTTCCAAAACGGCAAAAACCGCACTAATAATTAATACCCACCACTCATACCAGCTAGATAAGAACTTTGAGAGTTCATCTGGCTAATAAGAACTTCAAGTTTACTAAATTTAGAAGTATAGAAATCAATCTTATCATTGAGCTGGTCTGTTAATTTTTCAATCATTTCATCAATATCATCAATCTCTGTTTTTAACTCATTCTTAAGCATAGATGTGGCTGAAAATTCAGAACCAGCTTTCTCAATGAGGATACCTTTAGTTGCACCAGTTGTTCCCGCATACTCATCAATAACTTCTTTGAGTTTACTAATAGCTCCACCTCCAGTAACATAACCCTTGTCATTTTTTTCCACCGATCCTGCTAATAAATTTTGTACATTTTCTGGATCCTTTTCCAGTGCAGCTCTAAGTGCATTCTCATCAATAGAAAGTTTACCTCTATCAGATGCCTCAGTTGATGTTTTAATGCCAATTTCTTCCAATGCATAATCAGAGAACAAGAAACGTAAATCACTAGCTAAAGCCTTCAAATCACTATCTCCAAACAGCATGCCTTCCTTGGCTTTTTTCTCATATTCTTCAATCTGTTTGTCAGTCATATCAGCCTTTTGGTCATCTGTAAGAGGTTTATATTTATTATCTGGCTGAGTAGAATATAATTCGCCTAAATCATCAAGCATTTTATTATATTCTTCAACAAATGATTTTATATTGCTAATAATTTTATCTGTATCAACTTTTTTGTTAAATGTTACAGCTGTTTCATTCTTACTAGAGTCAACTTTAAATTCTCCATTTACGGTTATAGCCATACCATCAACATCAAAGGTGTTTGTATCGCTAGTTAGTGTCATTTCTTTACCATTTACAGTAGCAGTAAGAGTTGCATCTTTACCCGCCACCTCTTTGGAAGGTGTTCCAAAAATATTTCCTGCCAATCCACCATTAATTTCTACTTTACCACCTGAACCACCATATGTTGATGTAAAAATAAACTGATTAGCTGTTTGTGAATATGTAGCATTTACTCCCGCATCTGAACTATTTATATCAGACAGAATAGTTGAAAGCTTAGTATCTTTAGTATATTCACCAATTTTAACGCCATTGATTTCAAAAGCATATTTATCATTTCCATTTTCATCTTGACCTGTTGGAGTAAGTCCACTAAAAATACTATTACCTAGTTGCCCAAGTGTCATATTAGTGTTTACACGGTTAGATGCACCATATTCAAATCCCAAAAGACCATCTTTACCCATAAGTTCAGGTGAACCAGAAGTAATTGTAAATACATTACTAGTATCACCACCTGTATTTTTAACATCAAACTGTAACTTAAAGCCGCTTGTACCGTTTGAAGCAGTGTTTGAAACATCTACACGACCATAACCAAATGCTTTATCTATTTGAGATTGCAAGCTGTTTATTATGCTGTCAGCATCTTTAGCATCATCTGGAATAGTAAGAGTTGTACTCTTATCTCCAAATGTAACGCTCAGTGTCTTACCCTTTAATAAATCTATGTTTTTTACATTTTCATCTAAATCACCAACTTGAACAGTAGCTCCACTACTCAAATCCTGGTCAGCTTTTAAACCTAATGCTCCAAGTGTCTTGTCTGAACCAGCAGTAACTTTAAATACACCGCCACCCTTGTTATCAAATTTAATTTCACCAGAAGCTGAAACAGATATATCTACTTTGCCTTCCATACCAGCAACTTTCATTTGCTCATCAAATTGCTTTTTAATTTCATTAGCAACATCTTCCTTGCTAGAATATTTAGCATCTGCTGGGAAATTAACAGTAATAGCTCTTGAGTCATATTCAAATGTTATGGATTTACCAGCAAAATTGCTTACTGGTGTTGTACCATTTAAGTCTATTTCTCCACTAGATATAGTATCACTTATTTGAGCTCCAGCAATACCATCAAATGTAACACTTGCATTGGTTGCCATTGTTGCTCCTGTAATTTGAATATTACTATTTGTTGTACCTGATGCAGAAATTCTGTCCGCATAAGTACCCAAAGATGTTATGATACTAGAGCCAAATACTTCTGAACCCATTAAGTTTGAATTGGAAATATATGACATGTACTTTGTTGAAAGATTAATCAACTGATTGCTAATACCTCTATAGGCTTGTTGTTGCCAACCTAAAAGTGTTTTTTGTTGTTTCTGTTTGTCAATTTTAGATTTAATACCTTGCACCATACCCTCAATCATTGATTCTGTATCCATACCAGATGCAAGACCGCTAATTATGTTACTACTTCTGCTACCATAGATGCTAGAGCTAGAACTACTGCTCATTAAACTACTTATTGATGCCATAATAATTACTCCTCTCTTTTGTGTGTATATAGATACAATTTCCTACAAATTTTGATTTTATAAAAATTTCTTCTGTTTTTTTATTTCGACATATAGTATACTAAAAATAATAGGTAGAATAAGAATAATTTTGATAAGGACGTGATTTTTGTGCCTGAAGTTATAGCTATCACAAATCAAAAGGGTGGTGTAGGTAAAACAACAACATCTGCTGCCCTTATCGCTTCACTTTATGAGCGTGGAAAAAAGGTGCTTGCTATAGATTTAGACCCACAAGGCAATTTAGGTTTTAGCCTTGGAGTTGATATTGAAAATACACATACTTTATATGAAGTTTTCAAAAAACAAATTACAATAGAACAAGCAATATGTAAAACCGAATATTGTGACCTTTTAGCATCTAATATTCTTTTATCTGGTGTTGAGCTTGAGTTTAATAAAGCTGGCAGAGAATATATGCTTAAAAGCGAATTAAACCATATTTCTAAAAATTATGATTATATAATAATTGATACACCACCTGCACTTAATCTTTTAACTGTAAACGCATATGTAGCATCAAATAAACTTATTATACCAATGGCACCTGAAATTTTAAGTTTACTTGGTGTAACCCAGATTAAAGAAACCATAGAAACAGTTAAACAATACTATAATCCTAATCTTGAAGTTCTTGGCATCTTACTTAATAAATTTAATGCAAGACTTAATTTAAACCGTGAAGTTTTAGAAATGTCACAGCAAATTGCTACTCAACTTAATACTAAAGTTTTTACTTCTCGTATTAGACAAAGTGTAAGTGTAGCTGAAGCTCCTGCACATGGTGAAAGTGTTATAACATATGCACCAAATAGCAAACCATCTGCTGATTTTATAAGCCTTACTGATGAAATAGTTAATTTATGTGAAAAAAAATAAAAAGGAGGTTTTTATTTTATGCCACCAAAACGCAGTAATAAAACTGCTCGAGTGTTAAATCTTATTGCCAAATCCGACAATGAACCTTCTGATATAGAATCAAATGCACAAGACATAATAAATTCTAATAACAATATGTCAGAAGATGCCATTGCAGATTTGCTTGCAAAACATAATGAAGAGCAAAATCAAGTTAAAGAAGCTGCTTCTGAGCCTAGTAATGACTCAAATACAGTTTTATCTGATGATGCCATTGCTGCCCTATATGCTCAACATTCACAGGAAAAGCAAACAGAAAACACACAAACTGAGCAAACAACCACCAAAGAACAAACATCGGAAACTTCTGCCGAATTGCCACCAGCACCACAACCCGTAGTACCTATACTGCAAAATGTGCGTGAGCAAGAATCACAGCTTGAAGAACAAATTTGTTCTGACCTTTTAAGCAGCTTAGAGCTTGAGGAGCAAACTACTGAGCCTAATCTTGAGCATAAAGTTGAAGATAAAACTACCACTCAAGCGGACTCTAATGCTACTTTGTCTGATGATGACATCGCTGCTTTATTTGCTCAAAATAACAACGAGCCTCAAAAAGCTCCTGAGTCTACCGCTCAATCTGACTCTAATGTCACTTTATCTGATGATGCTATCGCTGCTTTATTTGCTCAAAATAACAATGAGCCTGAGAAAGCTCCTGAGCCTGACCCTCAAGCTGACCCTAATGCCACTTTGTCTGATGATGCTATCGCCGCTTTATTTGCTCAAAACAGCAGTGAAACTCAGAAAGCTGCTGAGCCTGACTCTCAAACTGACCCTAATGCTACTTTGTCTGATGATGCTATCGCCGCTTTATTCGCTCAAAATAACAATGATCCTGAAAAAGCTAACGATAATCCACAACCTGTGGAAAATAAAGCAGACTCTAAAAATAACAGTTATTTGGGTGCTGCTGCACATGGCAAACGCTCAGTTCGTTATGTAAATGTAATACAAGAACTAGTAGAAGAGGAAGCCGAATATTCATCACAAATGCTTGCATGTCGTTGTCCTCGTTGTTTAGCTGATATGAAAGCTTTAACACTCACAAATCTACCATCTAAATATGTTGTTATTGATGAAGAACAAAAAAATGGTATTTTAAGAATATATTCATCTAAATACACAAGACTTATTTCAGTTCAAATGATGAAATCATGTGTTATCGTTAATGAAAATCCTCATCACTAAAAAAACAGGGGTTTATTGCCCCTGTTTTTTATTTATATTCATTTTTTAGAAGTTCTAGAAGCTGCATAGGTGAACCTATATCCTCAGCTGCTGAGTGGTTTTCATTTTTAGCCTCTAAAAGCTCTTTTCTTAGTATTTGAACATTTTTAGGTGCATCAACACTAATGCGAACACGTCCACCGCTTATCTCTTGAATAGTTATTTCAATATCATCGCCAATAACAAAGGACTGACCTGTTTTACGTTGTAAAATAAGCATTATTTGTCCCTCTTTTCAAGACTTGAAAGCGGAAAACGCATTTCATAATCATCTAAAATCACCTGTTTAGCCTGTCTTGTTGTGTCGTTTATAACTATTGGACAACGAAGATTTATCGTGCTATCTGAAACAGGTTTTTTTATTCGGCACATATTATAAAAACAAAGCTCTTCACTTTTTTTAACCTGCATTTGTTCTAGTTCATCATCACTTAAAACAGGCTTATAATCAGGTATAAGCATAAATGGATTAACTAAAGTAAATGCAAGATAAGGTGTTTTTACACTTTGAAGACTTAAAAGGAATGAGTCTTCCTCTGAAAATTGTAAAAGAGCGAACTCTTTTTCATCTTCGAAACCAAAAACACCATCTTTAAAGTGTAAAGTTGTGTCAGGGTCTATATTAACCTCGCCGAAATGTTTTGTTAAAATTTTCATATTTAACCTTTCTTATGCTTTAACATCTACTGGCTCATAGTTAGGGTCAGAAGATGGTGGCACATAAACTGGAGAACCGACATATTTAATAATAACATCTGGTTTTTGAGTTACAGAGAACTCTATGTCCCCTGGAGTAAACTCAAAACTTCCTTCATTCATACGCCAATCGAAATTTAATTTATCCATTTCATAACGTATATTAAGCTCTGCATCTTCCCATGAGATATCTGGGCCAACAGATGGTAAAAACTGCATTGCAAAATCAGTATTTACCTGTTGACCTTCCATAGCAAATTTAGAGATTAACTGTTCACCAATTTTAGCTTCCAACAGCAAATCACCCCTTCTTGCGTAAGTTGCCATTGTATCATATACCTTTTGATTACCCTTTTGAGCAGCTTGTTCTATGCTACGCATTGCAGTAGGACAAACAGAATTTCTAGCCTCAAATGTATCAAGCTGCAAACGAATAGGTCTGCTTTGTATTTTTATTCCGCCTTTGTCTCTTGACACCTCTAAATCGACAGTAGACCTTTTATAATCTAGACGTGCATGATTAACCGTCATTTGAACTTCTATTGGTATAGTTGTTATTTCAATCAATCGCTCCATCTATGTTCACTCCTTATATACCGTTTATAATTTATAATCTTAACCCATATAATCAATAAATGATTGAGAAAGCACCTGATTACCTACTCTAAGTGCTGCATTATAAGTGTATTGTGCATAAGCAAATGTAGTTAAAGCATCTGCCATATCAGTTTTATCTACACTTGTAAACTGTTCTGTAAGGTTATCACCAGTTTCAACAAGTCTGGTTTCATTAGAATCTAAAAACTGAGCTCTTGAAGTTATGGTAGCCCACTGAGTATTTACATTTGTAAAAGAATCTTTCATTTTACCAAAAAGTTGTTCAGCCTCAGCAGCCAAATCATTTGGTTGGGTTGGTAAATTACCCTCTTCGTCAGCCTGAGAATAAATTTGTCCTAACCTAGAAATTATGGAAATCATATTGTTAGGGTTACCATTATCATCTGTACCATAACCCATAATTTTAAGACCAGAAATACTTGAGTCAAATGCAGTTGAAGGTATAACCTCTTGGTTTCCATCTAATGCAAAACCCAGACCAACATCAACATAAGCATGTTCATCTAGCATTTTTAGAGCCTCTTGAACAGCAGGGTCTGTGCTTGCAGGATCTAAACTATTAACATCTACACCTCTAAACAACAAAGTTCCATCATCTCTAAGCTCAAAAGGTGCATTATCACCATCAGCTCCAGCAAACACATATTTATCGCCATATTTAACATTTAATGTATATACCATGCCTTCAGCTACGCCTTTTAAGGTTGTGCCAAGCTCTTTTAAAGCACCACCAGTTGGAGTATTCTGAGCCTTCATAGCTTGTTCAAGAGCTTTATTATATTGGTCACTTATTTGCTGCATACTGCTATGAGCCTGCTCAAACTTACCAACCATAGTAGCGTTTGTTTCCTGTTGAGTTTGATTTTTAGCGTAAGCAGAGTGTAAACGATAAGATTCTGTTGCTCTTGCTGGAGAATCTGCAAATGAGTTAAATAAACGTCCATCGCTTAGCACTAAATTCATTGCATTATATTGGCTAAGAGTAGCTCTTGCTAGACTACTTCTGTATGTACGAAGTGTACTATTTGTTGTAACTCTCATAAGTAAATTATTACTCCTTTCTATTTATTAAACGCCCATACGATTTATAACTTGGTCCATAAGTTCGTCAAGAGCTGTAACCATTCGGCAAGAAGCAGCAAATGCCTTTTGGTATTGCATCATGTTTACGCCTTCTTCGTTAAGGTCAACACCAGATACCCCATCACGGCTATTGTTTAAATCATCAGCAGCGGTAGCGTATGTATCATACATTGATGAGGTGGCTTGAATATCAAGACCTAAAACACCCTGCATATTTGCATAAAAACCTTCAAATGTACCATTATATATTACACTGCCTGCCTGTCCACCTTCATAACTAATATTTTGACTAAACAGTGCTTGGAATCTTAGAATATTATCATTTGCATCACTCGGTGCATTTTCTTGTGTAGAAGCGACAATGCTTACAGTACCATTTCTCCACTCATCAGATATAGATATATTAGCCGCTGTAATATCAGCAGTTTTATCACTTGTTTCAAATAAATTACCTGCACCAGGTATTTTATTAGGGTCTAATGCAGTACCATTTGCATCTTGAGTATTTAGTCTATTCATAGCATCAGCGAAAGTCTTTGCAAGTGCATCAAGTGAAGCCTGATAATATGGAATACCCTTATTTGCATTTTCTCCATTTACACTATATTCACCCTGACCTGTTAGAATTTGACGCATAGACTCAAGAGCACCATAACCCATACCTTCGGTTATATCGCCATTTGGAACAGCATCAACCATTATAACAGCTCCTGTAACTGGGTCAGTTTCAGGCTTACCATCAGCTCCAAGTTTTGGTGTTTGTATTACATTACCATTTCTATCTTTCAAAGCACTAACATTAATTGAATAATCATCATTCATTTCAATATTAGCTGAATTTATACCATCAACCAGAGTATAACTTGGCTTTCCTGTGCTTTTATCAACCATCTTAATTGTTAGCTTTTCAATTTCAACACCAGCGCCTAAGTCTTCTTTATCATATGTGATGTCAACCTTCATATATTGAGAAAGTTCATCTAAAAGCGTATTTCTCTGGTCTCTAAGCTCTAAAGCCGAATCACCATTTATGTCTGCTTTACGGATTTGTTCGTTTATATCACGAATATTTTGAATAAGTGTATCAACATTTCCTACTTCTTCTTTATACTTTGTTTCATAATTATCCTTAACATCTTGGAGTTTTGAAGCTGCCAAGTTAAAAAGCTGACAAAGTGACTGAGCAGAGTTTTTGATAAGATTATCAAATTCAGCAGTACCAACCTTATTAGCATTGAGTTTACCAAATTTATCTAGTAAGTCTTGAAACTGTGTAGTTATACCTTTTATACCAACATCATTTATAACACTATTAATTTGCTCCATACCAGCAAGCAGTGAATCAGCAGAACCAACACCACTCATCTCATTTCTGAAACGTATATCAAGATATGGGTCTCTAAGCTGAGAAACGCCATTCATCATAACACCAGCACCAGCATAAACTGTGCTAGATGAGCGATAAAGTCCAGAACCATTCACTACGAATGTTGACTGGTCGAGAGTTCTTCTTGTATAACCTGATGTGTTTATGTTTGAAATATTTTGTCCTGTTATATTAAGAGCCATCTGACTTGACATCATACCTGTACGGGCGATAATAAAATCTCCGAAACTACCCATATTTGCTTTTCCTCCTATTAAGCGTGAAAATCTGTGTGTATACCAGCGTTACTTGTCTGTATCTGTGAAGGGTCGACACCCATTTTTTTCATTGTCTGCTCTACTCGTCTTAAATTACACTCTAAAATTGAGCGTGCAGCATCTGATGTGCTTTTTACAATTTTGTATTGTGCTGAAAGCTTATCTGCTGCATTTCTTATTTTTATCTGCATATCTGCATCTTTAACTTTCAGCGGCAACTCAGACAATTTTACTTGTTTAAGACCTAATTCATCTTGAATTTTGAGTCTTTTTTGTTCCATATTTCTTAAAGTCAAAGAAAGAACCTGCTCATGCTTCATGCAATCAGCAAGTTTTCCTAAATCATCTTCACGCACTGCGACAATAATTTGACGTTTCATATCAGCTATTTTAGCTAGAACATCTGTAAGCTCATCTATTAGCTTTATCATGCTTTCAAACTTATCATTCATTTACTTTAATCCTCCAAACAGCATGATTTGTGCAGTCAATTTATCTAAATCGTACTTATATTCACCATTTTGAACCTGTGTTTTAAGTTCAGATACCTTTTCAGGTTGTCCTATACGGACTTCTTGTGATATTTTACTTGAGAGTTCAAGTGCGAAACGTTCATCTTGAGAGTAATTTTTGACCTCCACTCGGTCGTATTGTACTGAACGTACAGAATTATTTCTATTACACTCAGACTGCATATTGGCTGTTTGTAGAGGGGTCATACCTGTTGTTTTATAAATCATCATATTATTCAGCTCCTCCTCATTCAAACTAATTCCGAAGTACAGGTCTATGATTTTCCGATACAGCGGTATTTGATATATATTGTATCGGTAAAACTTAAAAAAAAATAATATAAAACCATCTATTTTTTTAAGAAGCAAAAAAACACAGGTATAATACCTGTGTTTTAATATTATCTCCACTGATTAAGCTTACGAATAAGCACACCAGCTATATTTTCGCAGGAAGCCTGAACGGTAACTGCACCAATATTTTGAGCTACCATAGGCATACCATATACGACACATGAATCTTTATCCTGACCTATTGTGAATGCACCTTTTTGCTTCATTGCTAATAAACCATTTGCACCATCGCTACCCATACCAGTCATAATAATACCAGCCATACGGCAGCGAACATTTTCAGCCATTGATTTAAATAAAACATCAACTGAAGGGCAGTGACCGCTTACTTTTGGACCTGCCTGACAGTTAACAGTGTAGTTAGTACCTGTTTTAACAACTGTCATATGTTTATCACCTGGAGCTATAAGCACTTGACCGCTTTTGATAATATCACCTGTTTTAGCTTCTTTTACATTTAAAGCACAGCTTTTATCCAGTCTATCAGCATACATTTTTGTAAATCCAGGTGGCATATGCTGAACAATAACCATACCTGGGGTATTGGCTGGAAGGCGTTTTAGCACATCAAGTGTAGCTTCTGTACCACCTGTTGATGCACCAAGAGCAATAATTATTTCATTACTAAGCTGAGGTGTAAAGGTAAGCTTTGAAGCTGGAGAAGTACCCATCATAACTGCATTTTGTCTTTTTCTTACTCTTGAACAAGATGCAATTACAATTTTGTTTGCCAAGCTTTCGATAAAACGTTCTTTGCCATTCATTCCATCTGGTTTTCTTACGAAATCAACCGCACCAACAGCAAGTGCATCAAAGACCCTAAGGTCAAGTGATGAGACAAGAATAATAGGTATTGGATACTCAGGCAAAATATTTTTGACGAAATCTATACCACTCATACCTGGCATTTCGACATCAGATGTTATAACATCAGGTTTAAGTATTGGTATTTTAGCTCTTGCATCTCTTGCGTTTACTGCCTCACCTACAACCTCGATATTTTTGTATTTGCTAAGCCCATCATTTATTATTCTGCGGGCTAACATAGAGTCATCTACTATCATGACTCTTATTCTTTTATTATAATGAAACGACATAGTTTACACATCCCCCAAGATTTTAACAGACTTTTCTCTGGGAAGATATGCTATTTCTTTTCCAGAGCTTGATATTTTACATAAAATACTTTTATATATTATACCATATTTAAATTATTAAACAATGTGCATATTATTATCTTTTTTGGAATGTAGCTGGTCTTAGCATTTGATATGGGCAATTCTTGCTTAAATTTTCTGAATGACCAATCATCAAATAGCCACCTTTTTTTGTAGCATTATAAAATCGCTGAACAAGTGCATCTTTTGTAGGTTGGTCGAAATATATCATAACATTTCGGCAGAAAATAACATCGAAATCCAATTTAAAACGAATTGGGTCCATAAGATTAAATGTTCTAAATATAACATTTTTTCTTATTTCTGGTGTTACAGTATACATACCGCTTCCATCATTACGTTTCATAAAATACTTAGTTTTCCATGAAGGTGGAATATCATTCGGCATTTCATAAGATGGATTTCTAGCATGTGCTAATACTCTTGGTGAAATATCGGTAGCCAGTACCCTTGTATCCCACTGATTTGCATGTACACCAAAATACTCTTTAAGACACATCGATAAATTGTAAGGTTCTTCACCAGTTGAGCAACCTGCACTCCAAATAGAAAGCACTTTTTTGTTTTCATTCTTCTTTGAAATATCAGGTAAAACAACATTCATAAAAAAATCGTAATGTTCTTTTTCACGCATGAAATATGTATAATTTGTTGTTAGTTTGCTTAAAACGAGTTCAATTAGAGAACTATCTTTTTTAGATATAAGTTTATCAACAAACTGTGTAAAACTTTCATACCCTTCAGATGCAAGTGACATTGACAAACGATTATTTATAAGCTGCTTTTTTTTGGTCAGGTTGATACCATAATTATCCTGCATAAATCTGGCCATTCTTTGGAAATCTGAATCAGATAATTGCATCATAATTGGTTTCATCCTCTCTGCTTTATTATAAATAGATAAAATTAGTTATTTAGTTTGCCAACAACAAAGGACAGTCAAGCACAAGCATTGTACCAGAATTATCAGGCATATTACACATACCTGATACATATTTCTGTGCATTATGCTGAGGTACAGGTAAAATAGAATCTATTGGAATATCAATAATTTGACTTACAGCATCAACTAAAATGCCTATTCTAACATCACCAACGTCTATTACTATTATACAATCTGTATCTATTGGCTCAATATTTAGTCTTTGACGCATATCAAGAAGCGGAATAATCTGACCACGCAGATTTATAATTCCTCTTACATAGCTAGGTACCATTGGCACATAAGTTGCAGAATAATTTGTTATTATTTCCATAACAATTTCTGCTTCAATGCCAAAAAGTAAATTATCAGTTCTAAAGGTTAAATATTTACGAGTTGCAACTTCTTCAACCTCTTGTTGTTTATTATAAACTGCCTGTTGTTCTTCGGTAGCAAACAGCATATTTTCATCAGCCATAGTATTCCCCTCGCTTTTCACAAATTTAATTAAAACATAGAATAGCCTGTATCTGATGATATTAGATTGGAAACATCAAGAATTAGGCTGATATTGCCATCACCTAGAATTGTACAACCTACAATACCTGCTTCTTTTATACCGAATGTGTTTAAGTAGCTAGGCAGAGGTTTAATAACAACCTGTTGTTCACCTAAAAGCTCATCTACAAACAGACAGTAAGAATTTTCGCTTGTTTCAACCCATACAAATATACCATCTTCGGTTTTTTCTGCACGAGGCATAAGTCCATAACGCTCATGAAGTCTTACAACTGGATAGAAGTTGTCCATTTTGCAAATCATTTCGCCCTTCATGGCATCATGTATAATATCTTCATCTGTTGCTTTAAAAGATTGACGTATATTTTGAATTGGAATGGTAAATATAGAATCACCAACTGAAACTTCCATACCGTCCATAATAGCGGTTGTTAGAGGAATTTTAAGTGTTGTGCAAGAGCCTTTACCAAATTCACTTGTCATAAGAACAACACCACTAACTGCTTCTACATTTTTCTTTACAACGTCCATACCAACACCACGACCAGAAAACTCTGTAACTTCGGTATTAGTTGAAAATCCTGGCATCATTAAGAAGTTTAAGATTTCACGTTTAGAGTATTCAGCATCTGGGTTTGCAAGACCTTGACGAATAGCCTTTGCTAAAACAGCATCGGTATCAACTCCGCCGCCATCGTCCTCGATTTTAATAATTACCTCACTGCCTGTATTTTGAGCAGAAAGAATAATCTCACCTTCTGGGTCTTTACCAGCAGCTATACGCATTTGTTCATCTGGTTCTATACCATGGTCCATAGAATTACGCACAATATGCATAATAGGGTCACTTATAGCATCGACAATAGTTTTGTCGATTTCGGTATCCTCACCAATGATTGTAAGTCTTGCACGACGACCTAGCTTTTGACCCATATCACGCACTATACGACGCATTTTCTGGAATGTACCTGAAACAGGCACCATTCTAAGTGACATAGATATATCTTGAAGCTCATCTGTTAATTTTCTAAGCTGTCTTGCAGATTTGTTAAAGTTATCAAGTTTTACTCCGTCAAGACCTTTAAGGTCTGGAGATGCTGTTACCATTGCCTCGGTAATAACAATCTCGCCTACAACCGCCATAAGTTGGTCAAGTTTTGATAGGTTTACACTGATAAGGCTTTGTTTTATCTGATGACCTTGACCGCCATTATTTTCCTTTACTGGGGTAGGTTTTGGCTTGGATACTGGTTGAGCCTGTTTAACTACTTCTAGTTTTGGCTGCTCTTTTACTTCATGTATAACTTCTTGCTTTACTTCTGGCTCTGGAGCAGGCTGTGGTTCTGTATTTACAGTTTCTTGCTTAGGTGCTGCAAAATTATCAACTTCCTCAAAGTTTTTAACAAAGCCCATAGGTTCGATAATTTTAGCTGCATTCTCACGCTCTAAAACAGTAGCAAAGTGAATTTTAAAGCCGTCCTTAGCAATTATGGAAGCGACTGAACTGTCATCAATATCTTCTGGTTCAGTTACAAAATCTGAGCAACATTCACGAACATCATTTACAATCATAAATGCACGCAGATTTTCCATTCCACAACCTTCATCAAGATGTATATTTAGTGTGTATGGATAACCATTTACAATATTTGTCTGTGATACGGTTGTAGATTCCTGTTCATTTTCATCTTTTTTTGTATCTACTCCATTAATTTTATCGATTACCATATTAATTACTGATACAAAGCTGTCGATATCATTAGAAAGTGGTTTGCCAGACTCGATATTTTCAATCTGTGCACGGAAATAATCAATAAATTTAAAAAGCAGATTAAATAGCTTAGGTTTGTCTTCCTCTGGAATTACACTCATTGTTCCCTCACGAATTAGGTAGAACAAATCTTCTATTCTATGAGAAAGTGTCATTAATGGTTCAAACTCCATCATTGCAGCTGAGCCTTTTAATGTATGCATTATGCGGAAGATTTCGTTTACATCTTCTTGAGATAAAGTGTCTGCTTGTTCTGCCGCTAACATTATATCGTCAAGCTGTCCGAGCAATGAGTTTGTTTCAAACAAATACATTTCGAGAACGCTATCACCATTATTCGCCATAGTCTTTAGCCGCCCTTTCCGAATTTGGATTTTGGTATTTTCTATACTTAATTCGACCGATTTCAAGTTTAATTAAGTAACTTAAATTTTTTTCCATAAATTTTTATATTGAAATGGAGTTATATTATGCCTAATATAAGCAATGTGACTAATCCTGTCCCTGGGCAAGAGGTCAGTTCATATAAACCCTCTGTTACACCAAATGACACACAAATACAAAATATTCCCGACCCATCTAGAGTTGGGCGTTCAGATTCTCGCACTGAAAGAGAGGATACAGCAACCTCAAGCGGTGCAAAAAGATATGATTCTAACTTCCAAGCGTTTTTAAATTCACTTAGAGATGCTGGTTCTATCTCTGAAACCTTAACCCGTTTTCTTATCTCAAGACCTGGTGTGCTTGTGAACTCTGGCATGTCTGCTGGTATAAGCCAAGAAATTGCCGAACTTTTAAAAATGCTTAAAGTTGATGAAAAAGAGCTTGCAGCACTGCTTAGAGGTCAGCTTTCAGCCTCCACACGTTTTGGTAGCGAACTTTTTCAGGCTCTTAGAGATGCTTTAAAGCAAAATGCATCTGCATCTTTGCAAAACGATATTTTGCAGTTTTTAAAGAAATATAATGATTTTTCATCGACTCCACATATAGAACGTAATATTCAAAGGCTTATAAAGCAGATGTCATGGTTTATGCCCCAACGCTTTAGTGACCCATTAAATGAGCAGCTTTCTCAGCTAGAAAACTTGCTTTCCTCTGGCAATCGTTCAGGTGCATTGAAACTTTTACAAAATGGCATTATTCCTTATATGTCTAATTATGTGTCGCAAATGCATGAACGTGGAATTGCAAGAAATTTACTTGGTATGCTCGTTCTAGATATTGCACGTTTCCAAAACGGTTCACCAGATGAGCTTTTACAGTCTTTTTATAAACTGCTTGGCTATTCTGCTGTAAAAAACAGCCTTGGTAATCCTGATGCAAACGAAGTGCTTTCTATGCTGCAACAAAATGCAGAAAATGCAAATTCTGCACCTTCTCCGCTTCCAGATTTACTTGCACAAATAACTAGCCGTTCTATGCTTGGTGAAACAAATGCCGATATGAAACAAAGCTTAAAAGCACTTGTTGACTCGATTTTATTAAACCAAAGTGTATATATGCCACTTTCACATGCCATTTTGCCTGTTGAAATGGAAAACCGCATGATGTTTTCTGAAATATGGGTAGACCCTGATGATGACAATAATTCATCTGGCGGCAAAAACCAAAGGTCTATGCGTCTGCTTTTAAAATTTGACATTCAAGACCTTGGCTTTTTTGACCTTATTATAACTTATCGTGAAGATGATACTATTGATTTAGCTATAAATTGTCCACCTCACCTTTCAGAATTTAACAAAATTTTTGAAGAAAAACTTTCTGAGCTTGCAACAAAAGACGGTCTTAAAACGTCTAATATAAAGGCTTCTGCTATGGTCAAACCGCTGAGCATATCAGAGGTTTTCCCTAAAATCTTTGAAAGGAAGGATAGCATAAATGTCTCAATCTAATAACCCCAGCCGTAAGGCAATAGCACTTCAATATGATAAAGGCAATCCTGCACCTGTTGTTGTTGCATCTGGTATGGGCTATATGGCTGAAAAAATTGTAGAAGTCGCAGCCGAAAATGGCGTTCCTGTTTATGAGGACACTTCACTTGCTACAATGCTTTCTCAGCTTAAACTTGGTCAGCCTATTCCCGAATCCCTTTATCAATTTATTGTTGATATTTATGTTTATTTTCTGAAATTTGACCCAGAAAATCCAAAAAAATCAGCTTTAACACCGATTTCTGATGGAAAAGGAGAGTCTTAAATGTCAAATAAACTTCAAAAAGTCAGATTTGCAATAGTTAATGATGAACGTCATACACTTGCTACTTGTGTTATGCTAAGTCAGCAAGGTCAAAATAAGCAGCTTAAACTGCTTACATATCCAAATACTGACCTTACAGCATTAGAACATGTAAATCTTTTTAGCCTTAATTCAACTGAATTTATGGCTTGGCGTGGAAAAATCACAAGACAACGAGATGAACAAGTTATATTCTTTGCCGAAGAACAAATTGATCAAAACTTCCGCAGACATCTTAGAATAAATATGGATTTTGATACATATATTTATTCTTTAAATAATAATAACATAAGATACAAAGTAAAATCTAATGATATAAGCTGTGGTGGCGTAAGCATATTTTCAAACGTTAAGCTTTCCGCAGGACAGCGTTTTGAAGTTGTAATTCCATGCACCGAACCACCTATCATTGTACCAATCGAAGTTCTAAGAATGCTGCCAGATGGTCAAAATCTGTATGCATGTCAATTTATAAATTTGCTACCACAAGAAGAAGCCCTTATTCAAGAAAGCATTTTTGAATATGACCTTAGAACCAACAGCAAACGTTAACACATACTAAAAAGGAGAAATTTTTTCATGAAAGCTAGTAAAGCTAAATCTCATATAGGAATTTTAAAACGTATATGTGCATTAGTTTTATGTACCGCTATACTTATCGGTATTATGCCCCAAGTTTCTTTTACTAAAGCTGAAGCTGCTAATACCACTCAGACAGAAGCACTTAACAAGCTTGTTGAATGGGGAATAATGCGTGGTGACCAAGCAGGTAACTTATCACCTAATAGGGCTATAACCCGTGCTGAATTTGTAACTATGCTTAATCGTACTTTCGGTTATACTAAAACGACTTCCGAGCCTTTTAAAGATGTTGCAAGCAGCAACTGGTTCTATGATGATATAAGAATTGCTTATAAAGCTGGATATTTTACTGGCACAAGCAAAACTACTGCTTCACCTAATGCAAACTTAACCCGTGAAGCTGCAGTTGTTATGCTTTGCAGAAATATTATGCTCAAAGAGCAATCAGGTGAAGATTTATCATTTACCGATAGCAGACTTGCAAGTGATTGGAGTAGAGGTTTTATTAAGGCTGCCGCAGAGAAAGGCATTGTAGCTGGTGATACTTCTGGTACTTTCCGCCCACTTGCTAATATAACCCGTGGCGAAGTTGCTATTTTGCTTGCTAGAATTATTGGTACTCCTATTCTTGACACAGGTACATATTCTAATAATGTAAATGGCAATCTTATGATTAATAAGTCTGGTGTTACACTTGATAACATGACCGTTTCAGGTGATTTATATATAACTGGCGGTGTTGGTCTTGGTTATGTTACACTTAATAATGTTCATGTACATGGTCAAATTATCGCAAGCGGTGCAGGCGAAAGTAATAAGGGCGATTGTAGTATTATAATAAAAAACAGCTCTGCACCTGAAATGATAGTTGATAGTCCATCTAATCAATATGTAACTATCCGCACAGCTGGTTCAACTGTTATTGACAAAACATATGTCCGTACTGATACATACCTAGAAGATAAGTCTAACGAGGGTTATGGTATGACATATATACAGGTCGATGGTGAAGAAGGCACTAAATTAGACCTCTCAGGAAACATAAACGAAGTTGTAAGCACTACACCAAAAAGTGCAATAAATGTCGGTTCTGGAGTGGTAAAAAAGCTTACTATTGACGAAAATGCTACAAATTCCACCGTAAAAATCGACCAAGGTGCTGTTGTTGAAATTCTAAACCTTGATGTTGCAACAACTGTAACTGGTAAAGGTGATATTGCATCTCTTTATGTAAATGCACCAGGTTGTAAGGTTGAAATGTTGCCTGACTATATTTATATTCGTCCAGGTATCACAGCTAATATAAATGGCACAGAAATGGACAGCACTTTAGCCGAACAGATGTCTGATAAACCTCGTATTTTAACAGGTTATCCTCGTTCTGATGATATCGCTCCAACTCAAATAACTGCCAAATTTGAAACAAATAAAGAAGGCACTGTTTATTGGGCTGTAAGACTTAGTGGCGATGGTGCTATGGTCGCTGACGATATAATAAAACCTCCTTCTTATGGTGCAAAGGTTGTTAAAAGCGGTAAAGTATCTGCTAAAGAAGCTAATAAAGTTATAGAATCTAAAGTTTCTGGTTTAAAACTGGATACTTCTTATGTGCTTTCTGCTGTTTTAGTAGATGAGCGTGGCACTAATAGCCTTGTTAAAACACTATATTTCACAACCCCAGATAACTCTAAACCTAACTTTGCAAGTGGATATCCTAAAGCAAACCTAATTGAAGATACTTATGTAATATTCGATGTTGCAGCAAGCAAAAACTGTACTCTTTATTGGGCTATTTATAAAAAGGGTATGACTGCACCTATCGCAAATGACTTTAAGGACAATGTTTTAACTGGTTCTATACATTCTGGTACAGTTAAAATGACAAAAAGTGAAGAAGAAAGTGTAACTATGGGTAATATTCTAGAAAATGCATCAAATGCACTCAGAGAATATACCGATTATGATGTTTATTTCTTCTTATCTGACGGCGTAAATGATTCTACAATCAAAAAAGTTAGTGTTACAACCGCAGATAGAACCCCACCAGAATTTTTAACCAACTATCCTAGAATTTCAAAAATTGCTGCTAAGGCTCTTACTGGTGAAGCAGCTATAAATGAAAATGGTAAAATCTACTGGGCTATTGTAAAGCATGGTACAGATTATCCTGTTCCAGACCCAAATCTTGACCCTAATAACCCAAGTGACCAAGAAAAATTACAGCTATACTATAAAAACCAAATTAAAGGCGGTATGTATGCCTTAAAGAGCGGCTCTGTTTCAACAACCAAAGATGCTATTAAGAGCATAAACTTTTCTGGTCTTGCTGCTGAAACCGCTTATGATATCTATTTCGTAGCGGAAGATTCTCATGGCAATTTATCAGAAATCAAGACTATAAATAATGCAAAAACTCTTGATAGCTCTGCACCTGAGCTTCTTGAGCAAAAGTTCTCACTTACAAATGACAAGGGAGACCCTCTTGCCGATACTGATATAACTTTAGTTTTTGATGAAGATATATACAGTAATGAAAACAGAAAATCTCTCTATGAGATGTTTAACGAAATAAAATCTGCAGATGATATTGTACTCACAACTACTGATAAGAAAACATTTTCATTTCAGGATTTAATAAATAGAATGTTTGTATTATCAGATTTAAATGCTGACCCAAGCAATCAAACATTAAAACTTGACTTAGGTGGTACAAACTTCAGAAATTACATCAATATAAAACTTACCGAAGATGGTTATACCGAAGTAACTTTCAAAAACACTGCACTTCCACTAAAGAGTGGTGGTACTTATCAGTTTACTCTAAACTATATAACCGACTCATCTAATAATAATATGGGTCAAAATATTAAGGTTAATAAGTTTACTGTACTAAATGCACAAATTAATATAAATAAGCTTGCTGTTACAACTGTTCCTGATGATGATCCAAAACCTGATACTTCATATGCTCAGAATGGTGAAGTTAAGGCAAATGCAGCATTTTCTATGATACCATATGCAAATAGTACAGCAAGTGCTGCTGATGGAATTACATATGATATTCTTATCGCATCTGATACTTCCATTGAATTTGAAATTTATCGTCGAATTAGAACTGATGGAACAGAACAAACTGGCTCTTGGGAGAAGCTAAAAAATAAAACTACTTCTGTATTTAAAATTACAAATGATGCTAAAAACAATAAGTGGACTGCACTTAGCCTTAATGATGCACAAGGCATAGATACTGGTAACTATCCTCAGTTAAATAAGGAAGACCCTAAAACTGGTTTTAATCCTGCTGGATATGACTATGCTATTTCTATAAGGTCTATAGATGGCGACCGAAAAATGGAAACTTGGAACTCCACTATAAACCTAAAGATATTCTGTGTAGCTGGTGAATCAGTTGATGTAGATGGTTTAACCCCTGGTGACTCTGTTACTGATAAGGACTACAACGACTATATATCTAATCCTACTTACGGCGTATCATCAATCGGTAATCCTGCCGATGGTTTAGATATCAAAGTAGAATGTAGACCAAACACACCTCCACAGTTTTTAGAGTCTTATCCATTGGCTGCTGTCGGAGATTCCATAGCTAATATAGAATATATGTTAGACCGTGACGGTACTGTTTATTATGTAGTTGTTCCAGTCGATGTTTACAAAAATAATATTAAATATGGTGACGGTGGCAGTCAGCCTGATGCCGAAGTAGATATCGGCAATCCGCCTGATGATTCTCCTGGTGTTGTTGATAGAGAACCTGGAGTTCGTAATCACAACCTAATTTCACCATCTGCAAATAGTATTATGAAACAAACTGGTTTTACTGGCAAAGACTACATAACTGATTCATCAAATTTTGTTACTGGTGGTTCATCACAAAAAATAGAACTTACAAATCTTAAAGCCAATACAAAGTATTATATTTTCTTTGCTTTAAGAAATGAGTATGTAAGTGAATTATCATTACCTCTAGTATATACATTTACAACTGGTGATGTTGTTTCTCCTTCACTAAAGGCAATATCTACTGGTGGAGGTTCTCGTGCTGAATACACTATTGCTCCTGGTGAAGATGCTAATACTGTTGAAGCGAACGTTTATTGGAATCTATATCCTTACAGTGGTTATCCAGATATATTCAAACAAACACCTCAAGACTTAGGATATACAGATGTTGATCCTAGTTTCTTAAATAAAACTGTATCTGAATTAATTAAGTCTGGTGATATAAATAAAATCACTAATTCTGCATTTAAAAACCAAGTATTTGATACAATAGCAAACTCTGAAACTGGTGGTTATACAATCACTGATTCTGGTGATGATACAGACCTTGGAGTATCAGCTACTAATTCAGATCCATTTAAAAAGACGATTATTAACACTGATAAGTTAGAGCTGAACAATAGATACATATTGTTTGTAACTGCTAAAAATATACTTGGTGGCGACCCTGTATTCTCTATTGTTGAACAAATACGTAAATATGACACTGAACCTCCTAAGGTTGACAGTATATCTAAACCTAGCAATACAAGTGCAAATGATAATTACTTTACAGGCACTGTATTTGTAACATTTAATAAGGATCTTCATGTTATAAATCAAGATACATTTGAAGCTGCTAAGTATCCATATATTGTTAAAAAAGATGATATTCAGTCAACCGCTTCTGGTACTTCTAAAGTTGAATTTGGAAATTCAGGAACAGAAGCAAAATCAGTTCTGAAACTTGAGTTTAAGTATTGCTTGCCTGATACCACAGTTTATATTACACCTACATATGACGGTATCACAACAACAGGTGTATTTGCATCTAAGGACGCTGTTGGACGTAAGGATTCTCCTATTGCATTTAGACTCGAAAGAGTTGCAAATGAAGATGGAACGACTTATTCATGGCAGGTAGTTATGGCAAGTGGTGACTATATTGGTTCTACTTCTGAAACAAACCCTACAAATCAATGATATTCTATCATTAAACTATAAAACAGGAAGCTTTCTAGCTTCCTGTTTTTCTTTTTGTCGAAAACAACCATTTTAAATAGCAATTCAGTGTGATATAATTTTTTGAAGTGTATAAGTTTTGTGATTATTAGATTAGAGGTTAATTTATGTTTGATTTTCTACCTATTTCCCGTGAGGATATGGAAAACCGTGGTTGGTATTACTGCGATTTTCTTTTAGTTACTGGTGATGCTTATATTGACCACCCTTCTTTTGGTACTGCTATTATATCTCGAGTTCTTGAAAATGCAGGCTTTAAAGTTGTTATTTTAAGTCAGCCCGATTTTACTAGCGAGAAAGATTTTTTAGCTATGGGTAAACCTCGTTATGCTGTTTTAATAAATGCAGGTAATATTGATTCAATGGTTGCTCATTATACGGCTGCAAAAAAACGTAGACATGATGATGCATATACTGCTGGTGGTGTGGGCGGTAAACGTCCAGACAGAGCAGTTACTGTTTATTCTATGCTTGCAAGAAAAGCTTTTCCAGATACTCCTGTGCTTATCGGTGGACTTGAAGCTTCACTTCGTCGTTTTGCTCATTATGATTACTGGGCAGATAGAGTTATGCCTAGTGTGCTTTCGTCTTCTGGTGCTGATGCACTTATGTTTGGTATGAGTGAACGCTCTATTATAGAAATCGCTAAAAATATGAAAGCTGGCAAAAAAGGCAATGATATATGGCGAAATATTCGAGGAGTTGCTTATTTTGCTCATAATAATGAGCAAATACCATTTGAAAGTGTAGAATGTCCATCTTATGAAGATGTTTTATCTGATAAAGTCGCTTATGCTAAATCTGTAAAACTACAATATGACCAAGCTGACCATGTAACAGGTAAAGCCATACTTCAAAAGCATGGTAAACGCATACTTGTGCAAAATCCTCCTGCAATTCCACTTACCACTGAGGAAATGGACAAGGTTTATGCACTTCCTTATATGCGAACTTATCACCCATCTTATGAAAAGCTTGGTGGAGTACCTGCAATTAAGGAAGTACAGTTTTCTATCATTCATAACAGAGGTTGTTTTGGTGCGTGTAATTTCTGTGCACTTGCTTTCCATCAAGGTAGATATATTTCCGCCCGTTCACATGATTCTGTTGTAAATGAGGCTAAACAGATAGCTAAACACCCAGATTTTAAAGGTTATATACATGATGTCGGAGGTCCTACTGCAAATTTCCGTTTTCCATCATGCAAAAAGCAAGAAAAACACGGTCTTTGCACAAATAAACGTTGTTTGTTTCCTAAATCATGTTCTCAACTTGAGGCAGACCATACAGATTATTTATCACTTTTACGCAAACTACGTGAAATTGACGGCATAAAAAAAGTTTTTGTGCGTTCCGGTCTTAGATATGACTATATGATGGCGGATAATAACGATAAGTTTTTCACCGAGCTTGTAAAACATCATATTTCTGGACAGCTTAAAGTTGCACCTGAGCATATGAGCGATAATGCACTTTATTATATGGGTAAACCATCATTCTCTATTTATGAAAAATTCAGAGAACGCTATGCAAAAATAAATGAAAAACTTGGTAAAAAACAGTATCTTGTACCATACTTAATGTCATCTCACCCTGGAGCTACACTTGATGATGCAATTTTACTTGCTGAATATCTAAATAAAATCGGTTATTGCCCAGAACAAGTACAAGACTTCTACCCTACCCCTGGAACACTTTCAACTGCAATGTATTATACAGAAATCGACCCACGCACAATGAAACCTGTATATGTAGCAAAAACAGCAGAAGAAAAAGCAATGCAAAGAGCATTACTTCAATGGCGTAGAACAGATAAACGTCCTATTATAATTGCCGCACTTAAAAAAGCAGGTCGAGAGGATTTAATAGGCTTTGGCAAGGAATGTTTAATTCGCCCTGCAAGAGGAGAAAAACCACCCGTTATTAAACATAAAAAGCCTAGTACAAATTCCAAACCTCGTAAAAAGGGTTGGGCAAAACCTAAAAAGAAAAAGTAAAAAAAGCGAGCTTTTAAAAGCTCGCTTTTAATTTTATTATCTTAAAATAGCACCTTGGTCTGCTGAAGTTACAAGTCTGGAATAACGGTTTAACCAACCAGACTTAACCTTTGGTTCTGGCTGTTTCCATTCAGCTTTACGTTTTGCAAGTTCTTCATCAGATATCTTTACATTTACCTTGCTGTTTGGAATATCAATAGAGATGATATCGCCTTCCTTAACAAGACCGATTTCACCACCAGATGCAGCTTCTGGAGATACATGACCGATAGATGCACCACGAGATGCACCAGAAAAACGTCCATCTGTAATCAGTGCAACGTCCTTGTCTAGTTTCATACCTGCAAGTGCAGAAGTTGGGTTTAACATCTCACGCATACCAGGGCCACCCTTAGGACCTTCATAGCGGATAATTACAACATCACCCTTGTTAATCTTACCGCCATAAATAGCAGTAATTGCATCTTCTTCGCTGTCGAATACTCTTGCAGGACCTTCATGTACCATCATTTCAGCCGCTACTGCTGAACGCTTAACTACACAGCCATTCTTTGCAATATTACCCCAAAGTACAGCAATTCCGCCTGTTTCAGAGTATGGATTTTCGATAGGTCTAACAACCTCAGGATTTTTATTTTGAACACCCTCAAGGTTTTCACCAACAGTTTTGCCTGTGCAAGTGATAAGAGAAGTGTCAAGGAAATTACGCTTTGTAAGCTCATGCATAATAGCTGGTACGCCACCGGCTGCATAAAGCTGCTCAATATGATGAGGGCCTGCTGGTGCAAGATGACATATATTAGGCACTTTTTCAGAAATCTCGTTTAAAGTTTCTAGCTTTAAAGGTACACCTGCCTCATTTGCAATAGCAAGCAGATGAAGTACAGAGTTAGTAGAACAGCCGATAGCCATTTCACAGCATAGAGCATTAACAAATGCTTTTTCTGTTAAAATATCTCTTGGCTTGATATCCTTTTCAACAAGCTCCATAATCTTCATACCTGCATGTTTTGCAAGATGAATACGAGCTGCACTAACTGCTGGAGTTGTACCGTTTCCAGATAAAGCCATGCCGATTGCCTCGGATAGACAGTTCATAGAGTTAGCTGTATACATACCAGCACAAGAACCACAACCTGGGCAAGAGTTACATTCAGCCTCATAGAAAGTCTTCTCGTCCATCAGACCTGCTTTGTAAGCACCAACAGCCTCAAAAGTCTTGGAAAGTGAAACTTCTTCACCACCGAAATGACCTGCAAGCATTGGGCCACCAGAAATTATAATAGATGGAATATTAAGACGAGCAGCCGCCATAAGCATACCAGGGACAATTTTGTCACAGTTAGGAATAAGCACTAAACCGTCAAGCTGATGAGCTTGAGCTAGTGTTTCCACACTATCTGCGATAAGCTCACGAGATGCCAATGAATATTTCATGCCGATATGACCCATAGCAATGCCATCACAAACACCGATAGCTGGAACAAGTACAGGTGTACCACCTGCCATACGCACACCAGCCTTTGCAGCATCTGCAATTTTATCAAGGTTTATATGTCCAGGGATAATTTCGGAATATGCGGAAACCACACCGATAATTGGACGGGATAATTCTTCATCAGTTAAACCGCAAGCACGAAGTAATGAACGGTTAGGCATACGTTCTGCACCTGCGGTAATATTATCACTTCTTTTAGGCATTTTTCATTCCTCCTTATATAAAAAAATGAAACGCCCACCGCTGGGCGGGCGTTTCTTAATATTATATTACTTCTTTAACCAGCTCATCATGCCACGAAGTTTCTTACCTACTTCTTCAAGCTCGCTCTCAGCTTCAACCTGACGAGTAGCAAGGAACTTAGCACGACCGCCTGCACGGTTCTCCTGAATCCATTCGGAAGCAAAAGTACCGTCCTGAATTTCGCTCAGAATCTTCTTCATTTCCTTACGAGTTTCCTCGGTAATAATACGCTTACCAGTACGGTAATCGCCATATTCAGCGGTGTCAGAGATAGAATAACGCATCTTAGCAAAACCGCCCTCGTTGATAAGGTCAACGATTAACTTCATCTCATGAACACATTCAAAGTAAGCGTTTTCTGGAGCATAACCAGCCTCAACCAGAGTTTCAAAACCAGCCTTCATCAGCTCACAAACACCGCCACATAGAACAGCCTGCTCACCAAACAGGTCGGTTTCAGTTTCTACACGGAAAGTAGACTCAAGGATACCTGCACGGCCGCCGCCGATACCAGCAGCATAAGCCAGAGCGATGTCCATAGCCTTGCCAGTAGCGTTCTGATGAACACATACTAAGTCAGGAATACCCTTACCCTCTACATATGTACGACGAACAGTATGACCTGGAGCCTTTGGAGCAATCATAATAACGTCAACATCAGCTGGTGGGATAATCTGCTTGTAGTGAATGTTAAAGCCATGAGCAAATGCTAGGCACTTACCAGCAGTCATATGAGGAGCTACAACTTCCTTATAAATATCAGCCTGTAATTCGTCAGGCAGTAACATCATAACGATATCACCAACCTTAGCAGCTTCCTCAAGGCTCATAACCTTAAGACCAGCAGCCTCAGCCTTAGCAACGTGCTTAGAGGTTGGACGTAGACCTACAACTACATTTACACCAGAATCATGTAAGTTCATTGCATGAGCATGACCCTGAGAGCCAAAGCCCAGAATTGCAACGGTCTTACCGTCTAACATAGACAGATTACAGTCTGCATCATAATACATGTTTACCATTTTAGTTTCCTCCTAAAAAATATGGGTTTTATATAAATTTTTATATAGCAATATAATTATTTCATCATAGCAGTTACGCCTGAGCGGCACATATCCATAATATGAAAATGTGAGATTACATTTATAAAAGCATCTATTCGGCTTGGAACTTCGGTCAGCTCAACAATAATACTGTCTGCACTGCTTTGAACAACAACAGCATTATAAACCTCAGCGATTTCTCTTATGCTTTCTTTAGCTGCGGCATCACCCGCTTGAATTTTTACAAATAAAAGCTCTTTACAATAGCTTTCTTCTTCCCAAAGCTGTTCAACCCAAATAGCTTCTTCAAGCTTAGAAACCTGCTTTATAATTTGCTCTAGGATTTTTTCATCACCCTCAACAATTATAGACATTCTTGAAACCTTTGGGTCACTTGTTGCGGATACTGTAAGTGAGTCAATATTAAAACCTCTACGACCAAAAAGGCTTGCGACTCTTGCCAGTACACCAGAATTGTTTTTTACAATTACTGATAATATATACTTTTGCATATCTGTCTTCCCCCCTTAGTCAATTACAAAATCACGAACAGATTTGCCAGCTGGAACCATTGGCAGAACTCTTTCATCTTTATCTATTGCACAATCAATTAGACTTGGCTTGTCAGTGCTTTCCATAGCCTTTTTAAATGCTGCTTTAAACTCATCTAGGTTTTCACAGTGATAACCATCAGCACCGAAAGCGTCTGCCAGTTTTACATAATCTGTTTTACGTTCTGGGTCGGTTGCCGAATAATGTTTATTATAGAACATTGTTTGCCACTGACGAACCATACCCAAAACTCTGTTATTCATAACAACAGTTATAATTGGTAAATTATAAGAAACCGAAGTGCAAAGCTCATTTAAATTCATATGGAATGAGCCGTCACCTGTTATATGGATAACTCTCTTGTTAGGCTGAGCCATTTTAGCACCGATTGCAGCACCGTAACCATAACCCATTGTACCCAGACCGCCAGAAGTTAAGAAATGACGAATTTTATTTCTCTTTGAATACTGAGCTGCCCACATCTGATGTTGACCAACATCAGTTACAATAATAGCGTCCTCACCAACAAGGTCTGAAATAACTCCCATAATTTGATGTGGCTTTAATACGCTGTCATCATCTTTTGGACGATAATCCAGTTTTTCTTTCCACTCTTTAATTTGCTCAAGCCATTCAGTGTGCTTATTCTCCTTGACATATGGCAAAATATTGGTTAGGAAAGTTTTTGCGTCCATAACAACTGAATCATCAGTTTGCATATTTTTATTTATTTCAGCAGCATCTATGTCTACATGAATAATCTTTGCATTTGGTGCAAATCTATCTGGGTCGGTTGCAACTCTATCGGAAAATCTCGCACCGATAGCTAAAATTAAATCGGCTTTATCAAGTGCAAAACCAGAAGAAACCTTACCATGCATACCAACCATACCGAGGTAAAGTGGCTCATCTACTGGCAGAGTACCAATCGCCATCATAGTGCCAGAGGCTGGAATTTCAGCCTTTTTCATAAGAGCTAAAAGCTCTTTTCCCGCATCAGATGTTTGAACACCGCCACCGAAATAAATAGCAGGTTTTTGTGCCTCATTTATTTTATCAGCAATTCTCTGCATTTCCTCAGGTTTTACATCAAAAGTAACACTTGTATCAAGTGGCTTTTTAGGAGTATATTCATACTCTGCCGCTGTAACGTCCTTTGTAATATCAACAAGTACAGGCCCTGGTCTGCCTGTTTGAGCAATGCGGAAAGCCTCACTCAGTGTATCTGCAAGCTCATCTACACGTCTTACTGTAAAGTTATGCTTAGTAATAGGCATTGTAATACCAGCTATATAAACCTCTTGGAAAGAGTCCTTACCAATAAGTGTAGAGCCTACGTTACCAGTAATAGCAACCATTGGAATTGAGTCCATATAAGCAGTTGCAATACCAGTTACAAGGTTTGTAGCTCCTGGGCCAGAGGTTGCCAAACACACACCAGTTTTACCAGTAGCTCTTGCATATCCGTCTGCTGCGTGTGATGCACCTTGTTCGTGTGCGGTCAGCACATGACGAATACGGTCACGGTTTATATATAGTGCATCATAAATATTTAAAACTGCACCTCCAGGATAACCAAATATGGTGTCCACACCCTGCTCTAACAGAACTTCAACCAAAATCTGTGAACCATTCATTTTCATTGTGTAACCTTCACTCCTCGCATTCATCTCTCTTTTTTGTGATACCGTTTTACTCTAATAAATAACAAAAGTGTTTATTTCTAAAAAAAGCCCTTGCCTCTTAAGAGACAAAGACCAAAAGCTCTGCGGTACCACTCTCATTGTCGTGCCAGACACGACCCCTCAGCAACATTCAAAAACAATGAATGTAAACCTTTTAACGGTGGTAAACCGTCTGTGCTTAGTCGGAAATCAATCTTTTCAGCTCAGCCGTTCACGAGCGACTTTCACACAAAACCGTTACCATCTCACACCAAACGATGGCTCTCTGCAAACTCAAGTTATTATGTTACTTACTCGGTCATCACATTTATAATCTGTAATTATTTTCATTATAATCACTAAGCTTTGAATTGTCAACTATATTCTTTTATTTTTACACTAGCAACATATAAACCGAATATTTTACTTATTTTTAGGAAATAATTATATAAAATATGTGTTTATTAAGGTGGTTTTATACATGGCGATTTCGCTTATACGCACACTTCTTTTATATTTTCTTGTAACCGTAGCTTTAAGGCTTATGGGTAAAAGACAAATTGGCGAGCTTGAACCTAGTGAGCTTGTTGTAACAATTTTAATTTCTGAGCTTGCAGCAATTCCTATGCAAGATGTAACTGTACCACTTTTTGCTGGTGTAATTCCTATGTTTTGTCTGGTCGCAATCGAAATTTTAACCTCTTTTATCTGTCTAAAAAGCCGAAAAGCTAGAAGGGCTTTCAACGGTCGTTCGGCTGTAATTATACGCCATGGCAAATTAGAGCGAAAGAAAATGAGCGACCTTAGACTTACCACTGATGAGGTTTTAGAGGCTCTAAGACAAAACAATATTTCCTCACCTGCCGAGGTAAAATATGGTCTTATTGAGCCAAGTGGTCAGCTTTCTTATATACTTTATCCAAAATACCAACCTGTGACCGCTGAAATGATAGGTTATGAACCTGAGGCGAGCGGGCTTCCGCTTATAGTTATATCAGATGGAAAAATTATAAACGGAAATTTACGTCTTTTAAATTTAGATAGAGAAGATATAGAAAAACGTGTTAAAAAAGCAAACATACCATCTATATCTGATGTATTTTTAATGACGCTTGACGACTGCGGAAACCAGTTTATTCAGCGAAAGGAGTGCTAATTTTGAAAAGAGTAATAGCCGCTTGTTTTATATTATCTTTTCTTGTAACAGCTTGTTTTTTATCCTATAACTATATAGACAAAACAACAAATACTCTCTCTGAACATCTACAAAAAGCCTCAAAAGCTATAACTCAAAATGATTTTTTATCAGCTAATGAGCAAATGCAAAAAGTTTACAATCATTGGTCTGAAAGCTCATCTAAACTTAGCAGCCTTTGCAGACACAATGAAATTGATGATATAGAGCGATTATTTCAGCGTGCAAATCAAGCTGTGTTAAATCGGGATAAAAATGACTCGCTTGTGCAAATTAAAGAGCTTAATATGATGTTACTTCATTTGCCTGAAATGGAAACCCCATGTCTTTCAAATATATTATAATTCATTTTCCCAGAACATCATAATAAATACAATTAAAAGCACTAAAGAGCAAATTATAACCGAAAGTTCATTAAAATATTTAACTCCAAACACGCCAATAATAGCACCGATTATAAAATAAAATATAATCATTAAATATTTTATAGCTTTACTAATCGCCTGTTTATCCTTGTCTATATACCATTTTGCTATTTGCTCGGTTGCAGAGCGTAAGTTACCCGTACACATGGTCGTAGCAAATGCACTTCCATGCACCTTTCTAAAAGTTTCTACTTGTAATGCACAAATAAAAGAAATAAGTGTATTTGCTATCATATTATGTTTTTGCGGCAGATATGCAACTATAATTACAAGAAAAATCTCAACTAATACCACAGCTTGACGCCAGTGAAATTTGCTTTGATATTTCCCGAAAAATCTTCGCATAACCTCAGCTATAAATACGCCAAGTGCAAAGGCGATAATAGGCACTAGATAATGCCCTACCAAATTCATTTTACCATTTGCTATATTTACTCCAAGTAACACTATATTGCCAGTCTGTGCATTAGCAAATACACCACCTCGGCATAAATAACTATATGCATCAAAAAAACCGCCTATTATCGCCAGTAATGCACCTATTCTAAATGACTCTGACATTTGTCTTTTTATCAAAATTATCACCCCTATTCCTATATTTTTTGATAATAACACTTACATTTATAAATGTCAAAAAAATCTCACCTGTTTTTTACAGGTGAGATAATATTTTTATTTCATTATATCTTTGCCCTTTGCCGCTGCTGCAACAATGCCAGACAATGCAAGCAGAGCAATAAGGTTAGGAAATACCATAAGAGCATTAAATAAATCAGATAACTTCCAAACAAGTTCAACCTCCAAAGTCGAACCTACAACAATGAACAATACAACAATAGCTGCATAAATCTTTGTTGCCTTATTACCAAATAGGGCTTTAACATTGGTTTCACCGAAGAAATACCAACCGATAATAGTAGAAAACGCAAAGAACAGCATACAAATAGCGATAAATATATTACCAAAGTTACCAAAACCACTAAAAGCAGATTGGAAAGCCGCCTGAGCCAGTGAAGTTCCTTGCAATGCCCCCTTAACATTTGGCTCAAGTAAACCAGATGTAAGAATAACAAGTGCAGTTAAAGTTAGCACGATAAATGTATCAATAAATACACCTACAATGGCAATAACGCCTTGGTCTTGAGGTTTTTCAACCTTTGCAAGAGCATGTGCATGAGGAGTTGAACCCATACCAGCCTCATTAGAGAATAGACCACGAGCAACACCATAACGCATAGCTTCTCTCACAGAAATACCAGCCGCACCACCTAAAATAGCCTGTGGGTCAAACGCTGCAACAAAAATAGACTGTATAGCACTAATTAAGTTTTCACGATTGATAATAAGAATAATAACACAGCCAATAATATAAAAAGCTGCCATAATAGGTACTAGCTTTTCAGTTACAGATGCGATACGCTTAACGCCACCGATAAAAATAAAACCTGCAATAACCGCACAAGCAATACCAATAGCGATTTTAGGAATACCAAACGCTGTTGAGCAAGCTGCACCAATAGAGTTTGACTGAACCATATTACCAGTAAAACCAAGTGCAAAAATAATAGCTAGTGAGAAAAAACCTGCTAAAAACTTGCCAAACTTACCAGTAAAACGTGCCTTAATATAATAAATTGGTCCACCCGTTACATGACCTGTGTTATCTGTTGTCTTATACTTTTGAGCAAGCACTGCTTCACCATATATAGTTGACATACCAAAGAAAGCAGAAACCCACATCCAGAAAATAGCACCAGGGCCACCAGAATAAAGAGCTGTTGCACAGCCTGTAATATTACCAGTACCAACCTGAGCGGCAATAGCTGTTGTCAGTGCTTGGAATGATGACATACCTTCATGGTTTGCCTGTTCACCGTTTAGCGAAAAGCCGCCAAACATACGACGCATACCCTCACCGAATTTACGAACCTGCACAAAGCGTGTGCGGATTGTAAAAAAGATACCTGTGCCGACTAATAGAAATAACAACAAGTTATTCCATATAAAGTCGCTGACCATACTAATTTGTGCTGTTAATTGTTCCATACTTGATTTCCTTTCTTACCCCTGCCGACGAAAAAAAACACCAAACCACGCAAAAGCATGATTTGGCTCGGAAATCGAAAAAATTACACTTCACCCGTAATTTTTTCAAACTCTGTCCTTTTGCCTGAGAGATTAGCGTTAATTTAACGCCTTGCACCTTCGGCACTCATCTTATGAGCTTCTCCAGAGCCACATCTGTTCATAGTCCCCGTCATAAAAATGACACCTGAGAGTGTTACTCCTTCGGCAAGCATAAATTTTTATTATGCTCTTTTCCTACGAACTTCTTTTGTCGGTATGAATTTTATTACTGTAAGGTAACATAACATACACAATTTATATTGTCAATACGATTGTGAACTTTTTGTAAAACTCCATAGTAAATTATACATTATTCGCCAAAAAATATGCAATTATTATGTTTTTTAGCGAATAATCAATCAATAAAACTCGATTTTTAAACTATTCGGTATTTTATAGTAAAAAACTATGATATAATTAATCTATAAAGGAGTGATTTAATGAACGAATACTGGATTACAGATATAACATTAGATAAACCACAGAATGTAGATATGGTTTATGCACCTAAAGGTGTTGCACGATGCACAGGCTGTTTTGGGTGTTGGCTCAAAACACCAAGTGAATGTGTAATGCATGACGGTAAACAAGGTATAGGAGAAATGCTTACAAACAGAGAAACTGTCAGAATTATAAGTAAAATAACTTATGGGGGATTTTCTGCACCTGTTAAAAGAGTGCTAGACCGCAGTATTTCTGGTGTACTTCCATTTTTCTCAAAACGTCATGGCAGAATGCACCATGCAGTAAGATATGATACCAAACCAACTTTTTATATAACTTTTTATGATTGCTCTGAGCTTTCTGAGGAAGAAAAAGAGCTTGCTAAACGTGCGGCAACAGCTATGGCTATAAATATGAACTGTAAAGAATGTACAGTAAATTTTATTGATAAAAATATATGCACATTGGAGGATATAATTTGAAAACCGTTTTTATAAATTTAACCCCCAAAAAGAGAAACAGCATGTCAGGTTATTTACTTAGAACAACAGAGTTATTTACCAAAGGCGAATGTGTCACCATAAATTATCGCGGCGGTGCAGATGATAAAAAAATACTTTCTGAACTTGAAAACGCACAAAATCTTGTTTTTGTAACCCCTTTATATGTTGATGGCTTGCCTTCACATGTTTTAGAGCTTTTGCAAAGGCTTGAAAATCTTGTTCCAAAAGAGCTTAATGTTTATACTCTTTGTAACTGTGGTTTTTATGAAGGTGAACAATGTGAGCTTGCACTGAATATGTTTAAAATATGGTGTAAACACTCAGGCACTAATTTTTGTGGCGGACTTGGGTTAGGTGCAGGTGAAATGCATCGTGTTTTGAGATGGAATATACCTATTTCTGCAATATCTGCTGTTTTAGGCGGTTTATCACTTGCTTTTCATTTCCATACTCTTGGTATTTCCCTACTTTGGAATGCTTTTGGATTTATCTTCTTTTGGTTTATTTTTAGCCTTAATATGTTTTTATCCGCACGAAAAATTGCAAAAAGTATAACTAAGTCTAAAAATCATGGGCTTTGTTATAGCACAGTAAGTTTTTGCCCATCTTGGCTTTTTACATTTCTTGCAAGTGGATACTGGATACTTAGAGCCTTTTTCTTTCATGGTATACCTTTCTGGAAAATATTCAAACGTTACAATTTGAAGTAATTGATTGCATATAGGTTACAATAATATATACTTAGGTGTAATTTTAAAATTTGCATGATACAATATCATAGATAATAAGAGCTTATATAAATGAGGTGATTAAAATGAAAAAAAGAACAGTAGCTCTAGTAATTGCCTGCACACTTACAATTACATCTGGTTGTATGCCACAAAATGGTGAGCCTGATAATTCGACTGTTGACATACAAACAACCACACCTGCAACTGAATACGAAAAAGTATCTATTTATCTACCCGATGAAAACGCACAAAACTTAGTTAGCAAAGAGGTGCAAATAGAAAAAAATGATGAGCCAATGGTTGAGCTTGTTCAGGCACTTGTAACAGAAAAGGCTTTGCCTGCTGGTACAGAGGTCGAAAAATGGTCAGTATCAAAAGATGATGCACCTGCTGTTATACTTGACCTTAACAAGGCTTTTGCTGATGGTATTTTAAATTCGGGTTCAACAGGTGAATTAATGATGCTTGGCAGTCTTATAAACACCGTTTGGAAGTATTTTGAACCTGCATCAATCACTTTAAACGTTGATGGCGAGCCACTTGAAACAGGGCATAATATCTATGATACACCTTTTACTTCTCCAATTAGTCTGACAAACGAATAAAAAATTTTTCCCACATTTAATGTGGGATTTTTTATTTTTATGGAACTTTATAAAATTACCCTCGTCTATATAAACAGAACAAAGAAAAACCATATCTTTTACTTATAAAATAAGGAGATGTTATATTATGAAAAAGAAAATTGCATTTTTACTAGCCATTGCTATGTTAACCGTTAGCCTAGCTGCTTGCGGCAGTGAGAAAAAAGAAAATGACAAATCAAATTTAAATTCAAATATTAGCTCATCTGCTGGTGATGTATCCGAGGACACTTCTTCTTCATCAAGCACACCAGATAAAAGTGATGGTGCTACAAGTTCTACACCTATAACCGATGATAATATAGCTAACACCCCTGCTCAGTCAACTGAAACTACACAGCCAGAGCAAAACCAAACTGCACAACAACCAACAACCAAACCACAAGAAAAACCTGTCACCCCTCCAGCAAATAATAATAACAATAATACTCAAACAAAACCTCAGCAGCCTTCAAACCCTGCACCTCAGCCAACTCCAGAAACCCCAGCTAAATCCCCTGCTGTAAGCGATATTGCAGCAGCTATTGACAAGGCTCTAGGTGTTGATGCTAACTTTATGTCATTTACTGCTGATGACGTAGCTTTAAACTATGGAATTGGTTCATCAAGCATGGCTGAATTTGTCGGCAAAATGCCAATGATGAGTGTAAAGGCTACCGAATATCTTGTTGTAAAGGCAGCTGATGGTCAAGTTGATGCAGTTAAAAACGGTATGATAAAACGTCAAGCAGACCTTGATGCACAGTGGAAACAGTATCTTCCAGAGCAATATGAGCTAGTTAAAAACTATAAGCTTGTTGCTAATGGCAATTATGTACTGTTTGTAATCGGTGATAATGCAGATGGTGCTGTTGAAACATTTAACTCAATGACCAAGTAAATTTCATTTAGAGGGCGGGCTTACTGTCCGCTCTTTTTTATAGGGGGTTTTTTATATATGGTTTTTAGCAGTATGACATTTTTATTTGCCTATCTGCCTATAACGCTTGCATTATATTTTATATGTCCATTATGGCTTAGAAATCCTATGCTTTTAATAGCTAACCTTATATTTTATGGTTGGGGCGAGCCTAAATATATAATTATAATGTTTGCATCTATAATGATTGATTATATACATGGCTTTTTAATTGAAAAATACCGCTCAAACGATAAACTTGCACGAAAATTTGTTGCATCATCGGTAATTTTTAATTTAGCACTGTTATTTTTCTTTAAGTATTGGGACTTTTTAGCCTCTCAGTTTGGCTTGCCTGTTTTGGGTGTTCCACTGCCTCTCGGTATCTCATTTTACACATTCCAAACTATGTCATATTCTATTGATGTTTATAGAGGCGAAGCTCAAAGGCAAACAAACCTTATTAAATTCGGTGTGTTCGTAACACTTTTCCCTCAGCTTATCGCAGGCCCTATTGTGCGTTATAAAGATATTGCCGACCAACTCACCGAAGGCGTAAAAACTATAATAAAAGATGTAAGCGAAGGTGCAAAACTTTTCACTGTTGGTTTATGTAAAAAAGTGCTACTTGCAAATAGCATAGGTAAGCTTTGGGAGGTTTTACAGACAAATCCTGATTTATCTGTTGTTGGTGCTTGGCTTGGTGCAATCGCCTTTTCATTCCAGATTTATTTTGACTTTGCAGGTTATAGTGATATGGCTTGTGGTTTAGGCAGAATGTTAGGCTTTACTTTCCCACAAAACTTTAACTATCCATATATAGCAAAGTCTATAACCGATTTTTGGCGTAGATGGCATATGACACTTGGTAGTTGGTTTCGTGAATATGTTTATATCCCGCTCGGTGGTAATCGTGTAAACGGCTTTAGAAAGTATTTTAATATAATGGTCGTTTGGGCACTCACTGGTTTTTGGCATGGTGCTGACTGGAACTTTATTGTTTGGGGTATATACTTTGGTGTGCTTTTAATTTTAGAAAAGCAAATATTTATGAAGTTTTTGCCTAAACTGCCCGCTTTTATTCAGCACATATATACCCTTATTTTAATTGTCATTTCCATGGCAATTTTTGCAACTCCTCAGTATTTTATCGAATATCTTTCAAAAATGTTTGGTAATGCACCATTATTTAATGCTATGACCGAGTATTATTTAATAAGTTATTTACCTACTTTTATTATTTTAATTATTGCCGCTACCCCTCTGCCTAAAAAATTGTTTAATAAACTTCCTGAAAAAGCAAGAGATAGTTTAAGCACAATTTTAATGGTTTGCGGAATAGCTATGACAATTTCTTTCTTGGTATCTGATAGTTATAACCCATTTTTATATTTTAGATTTTAGGTGGTGAATTTTTTATAATGAGCAAACTAAATGATAAAATTAATGTCATTTTATTTGGTGGTATAATGGTTTTTGGGCTTGCAAGTACACTTCTTGTACCAGACAAAGAGTTTTCAGAAATTGAAAACCGAACACTCGCACAAAAACCTGCATTTACTCTCGAAAACTTTATGAGCGGAAATCTGGACGATGAAACCGAAAAGTATTTATCTGACCAGTTTATACTTCGTGATAGCTGTGTAACACTAAAAAGCAGTACAGAGGCTCTACTTGGAAAAAAAGAGTTTAATGGCTCTTATTTAACCGATAATATGCTTTTAGAGCGTATGGACGAACCTACCGAACAGTTTAACACTAATATAACAGCTGTAAATAATGCATCAAATGCACTGGGTGTTCCTTTATCCCTTGCACTTGTACCGACTGCAACAGATGTATATAAAGACACTCTGCCAAATGGTGCACCTACTGCAAATCAGCAAAAATTATTATCCACAATATCACAAAACTTAAATAGTGATGTCAATATGATAAATATGAGTGCTATAATGCATGAACATAAAGACGAATATATTTATTATAGAACCGACCACCACTGGACAAGTCTTGGTGCATATTATGGAGCTAAAACCCTTTTAGAGTCAATGGGTTATCAGATTGCACCGCTTGAAGATTTTAATATTCAAATGGTTACAGAGGATTTTAATGGCACATTGTATTCTTCTTCTGGTGTACGCTCTGTAACACCTGATAGCATTGATATTTATGTCGAGCAAGGAAACACATATGTTGAGTCATGGAGAAACGGCTCACCAGAACAAGGCTCGCTATATGATTTTTCATACCTTGATAAAAAAGATAAATATTCAATGTTTTTAGGCGGAAATCAGCCACTTGCAATTTTAAAAACTGGCAATGAGGGCGGAAAATTACTGCTTGTCAGAGACTCTTATGCAGATAGTTTAGTTCCGTTTTTAATACCATATTTCTCAGAAATTCATTTGTTTGATGCAAGATATTTTAAACAGCCACTTAGCACTTATGTTAATAGCCAAAATATAGACAATGTAGTTATGCTGTTTTCACTTAAAAACTTTTTAACTGACACTAATTTAACCATGATATGTAAATAAAGCTGGATATTTTTATATCCAGCTTTTTTCTTATTGACAAACTATAATTATATATATATTATATTCATAGAATTGAGTATACAATGGTGCTTGCTTTTTGCAAGAGAATAGGAAAGCTGAGTGTAAATCTCACACGGTCACGCCGCTGTAAGGGAGAAGTTATGCTTTAATTATGTCACTGGGCAACTGGGAAGGCAAAGTATAGTGATGATACCCAAGTCAGAAGACCTGCCTTGTATATGCGATTTACATATGGTCACGAACGATAACCATATGTAAGAACAGGTTGGCTGTAAATTTCAATTCTAATGCCCTCTTGTTCTCCTACCAGTCTGTTATATCTTAACAGGCTTTTTTGCTTTTTTGGCATTAAAAGAAAGGAGTAATCAAAATGAGCAAAAAAAATCTAGTGCTTAGAGTTATCTGCGTAATGGCTGTTTTTCTAAGCATCACACCAACAGCTGGAGCTATGCATATTATGGAGGGTTATCTCCCTGCTGGTTACTGCATAGCATGGGGAGTTTTATGTCTTCCATTTCTCTTTTATGGGCTTAAATCCATAAAACAAAAACTAAATGCACACAGAAATTTAATAACTTTACTTGCTATGTCTGGTGCGTTTATCTTTGTAATATCTTCTCTTAAAATACCATCGGTTACAGGCAGTTGCTCACATATGACTGGCACTGGTTTAGGTGCTATTTTATTCGGTGCATCTTCTGTATCAATTTTAGGGCTTATTGTGCTTTTATTCCAAGCCATTTTACTTGCACATGGTGGTTTAACAACTCTTGGTGCAAACACTTTTTCTATGGCGATTGCAGGACCTTTTGTATGCTATGGAATTTATAAATCTTTAAGCAAACTAAATATAAATAAAAAAGCTACTATATTTATTGCGGCATGTTTAGGCGATTTATTTACATATTGTATCACCGCTTTACAGCTTGCAATCGCACATAATGCAGACACAGGCTTTTTAAATGCCTTTGCTAAGTTTTTAGTTATATTCGCACCTACTCAAGTGCCACTTGCTATTATTGAGGGTATAATAACAGTTATAGTAGTGATAGGTCTTGAAAATTACGCTGCACCAGAACTCAAGGACATTGGTTATTTAAGGGAGGCTAAGTGATATGAAAAAGAAAATTATTGCGGCTATAATCGCCATTATTCTTATTGCACTTGTGCCGCTTTTTGTGTTAAAAACCGCTGAGTTTGGCGGAGCAGATGATGCCGCTGGCACAGTTGTAGAGGAGGTAAACTCAGAATATACTCCATGGGAAACACCTATTTTAGAAAAAATCTTAGGCAGAGAGCTTCCAGGTGAAGTTGAAAGTCTATTTTTCTGTGTACAAACTGGTATAGGTGTCGGAATAATCGCCTTTATTATGGGTCGTTTAGTTGAGCGTAAAAAATGGACTAAATAAAAAAGGTATTTTCATATGATTATTGATAAGCTTAGTTATAATTCAAAGCTTAGATATGAAAATGCTGAGGTAAAATTTGCTTTTGCAGTTATCACGCTTTTAATTTGTGTGATTAGTCGTTCGGCTGTAACAGCTATTATAGTTTTATTAGTAACAGGGGTTCTTACTATAAAAAGCGGAACCCCTGTTTTCCGTTATCTAAAATTTTTATCTATGCCTCTTGCATTTTTATCTTTAAGCACAATAGCAATTATTTTTGATTTTAAACAATTTTATATAATAGTAAATAAAAACAATATATTTTATGCGTTAAATTTAATTTTAACATCACTTTCAGCCGTATCATGTTTATATTTTTTAGCTTTTACCACAACTATAATGGATATTTTATCTGTTTTAAAGAAGTTAAAATGTCCTAAAATCATATTAGAGCTTATGCTTCTTATTTATCGCTTTATTTTTATTCTGCTTGATACCGCTTATGCTATTTCGATAGCACAAAACGCACGTCTTGGAAATATAAACTATAAAACTTCACTTAAATCATTTGGTATACTTGGCTCAAGTCTTATGTTAAAAGCCATAAAACGCTCACAAAATGTTTATATCGCTATGCAAGCTAGATGTTATGATGACACAATAAATGTTTTATCAAGCAAAAAGACAAAACCTAAAGTAAAACATATAATTATGATTACTTTATTTGATGGATTTCTTTTGATATTTAGTATTTGGAGTAAATTTTTTATATGAATACAATTTTAAAATGTGAAAACTTATATTTTTCATATGATGAAAACGATAATTATGCATTAAATAATGTAAATTTAAGCATAAAAAAAGGTCAAAAAATCGCCCTAATGGGTGCAAATGGCAGCGGAAAATCTACTTTTTTTCTGTGCTGTGCAGGTATTTTAAAGCCATGTAAGGGAAATTTATTTTTTCATAATGAAAAGATTAAATATGATAAAAAAAGTCTTTTAAATTTAAGAAGTAAAATCGGAATTGTGTTTCAAGAGCCAGATAATCAGCTTTTTTGTGCAAGTGTATATGAAGAAATCTCTTTCGGTGTGTTAAACCTAGGCTTTTCAGAGGACGAAACACGTTTAAAAGTGGATAATATTATAAAAACACTTAATATACAAAGCTTTTGTGAAAAACCAACTCATGCACTTAGTGGAGGACAAAAAAAGCAAGTTGCAATAGCTGATATACTCGTTATGTCACCAGAAATTATTATATTTGATGAGCCTGCCTCTGCACTTGACCCTAAACATATAAAAATAGTGCGTGAAATTATAGATAAGCTCACAAAACAAGGTTTAACTGTTATTATGTCAACCCATGATGTTGATTATGCTTATGATTGGGCAGACGAGATAATTTTATTTTCTGATGGCGAAGTTATCATGCAAGCTAAACCGATAGATATTTTTACAAATAATAATGTGCTTAACAAAACCAATCTTGAAAAACCAACTGTTATTAAGCTTTATGAGAGCATAAGCGAGGACAAAATAAACTATCCTAAGAATTTAAAAGAGCTGGAAACATATATAAAGGCGAGGTTAAAATAAATTAACCTCGCCTTTGTTTTAGTTTAGATTATTCTTTTTTAGATATAGCCAAGCACCTGTCATACCTAGTGCCGCCATAAGTACAGGCAGCCACCAAAATGCTGCTAACGGCAAGCCATTACCATCTATATTCATGCCATAGAAACCGAATATAATATTCGGTATTGTCATAATAATGGTGATAACGGTCAGCACCTTCATTATAATATTAAGGTTATTTGATACTACCGATGCATAAGCGTCCATAGTACCCGCCAAAATGCTTGAATAAATATTTGACATTTCTATTGCCTGACGAATTTCAATCAGTGCATCTTCAAGTATATCTCTATCATCTTCATAGAGTTTAAGCACTCGACCACGCAGAACTTTCTCCATAGTCACTTCATTGCCTTTTAAAGATGCTGAGAAGTAAACCAGAGATTTAGATAAACCAAGTAGCTGGATTAACTCCTCATTTTTAAGTGAATCGTAGAGTCTACGCTCTATCTTTGTAAAATCTCGCTCTATAAGTCGCAGATTTTTAAGGAATCTGCCTGCAACACGAAGTAAAATCTGGAACACAAAACGAGTTTTAAGAGCAGTATGTATATCCTTAACTGCACCCTCAGCGATAGACCTTAAAACGACAGTATCTTGCAGACAAACGGTAACAACAACTTCAGGTAAAATTATAATACCCATAGGAAGTGTGCCGAAAATCTGTGCCCCTTCCTCGCTTTCTTTTTCTTTCTCGATTGTTGGAATATCGACAATCATCATAACTTGGTCTTCTTCGATTTCCACACGAGAACTTTCTTCTGGGTCAAGTGGTGCATAAATAAAGTCATGTTCCACACCTGTCCATTTTACAACTCTTTCAAGCTCCTCTGATGTTGGGTGAACAATATTTATCCAGCAACCTGACTCCATAGTTGGAATTGGCAACACTCTGCCGTTTATAGTCTTGTAACATTCTATCATATCTTTCCGCCTTTCTACGGCGGATAATTAGAGTATTTCCGCCGTTTTTGCAAATTTATTTAATTGTCTACTACTATAAGGATCCGCACCCACGGCGTAATACCCCCTTTTTGTGTTAAGATTTATTTATAAAATTACTGTTTTTCACCGTAAAAATAGCCCTTATATTTCAAAGGGCATTTTTATGGTTTTTACAGAGTTTTACCGTGATTAAAAATACGCAGTATTTGCTCATATGGGTCAACAGACTCAGCAGACTTTTCAGGCTCAGCTGGCTGATTATTTGCTGCATTGTCTCTTGCATTATTATATGGGCTTTGAGTAGCATTATTTTGCTGCTTAGGAACAACAGGGCTTGTACCAACAGCAGAATTAGGAACATTATCAAAACCAGTAGCAATAACAACTACACGCATTTCGTCGTCAAGCTCCTCATCAATGGAAGCACCAAAGATAATATGTGCCTCTGGGTGAGCTGCCTGCTGAACCATACTAGCTGCTGCATCAACTTCATCAAGACCGATATCATCAGAACCAACGATAGAAAGAATAATGCCTCTAGCGTTTTCGATAGAAGTTTCGAGCAGTGGGCTAGAGATAGCCATTTTAGCCGCCTCAATAGCCTTTTCTTTACCAGCAGCCTTACCAGTACCGATATGAGCAAAGCCAGCATCTTTCATTATGCTGCTGATATCGGCAAAGTCAAGGTTAATAAATCCTGGAACGGTGATAAGGTCAGAGATGTTAGCAACTGCCTGACGAAGAACACCGTCTGCGATATCGAACGCATTTTTAAATGTAATTTTCTGCTCAGAAACGAGCTTTAGACGTTCATTAGGGATAATAACCAGAGAGTCTACATTTTCACGCATAGCCTCTATGCCTTGCAGAGCTTGGTCAATACGTTTTTTACCTTCAAATGCGAAAGGACGAGTAACAACGCCAACTGTTAAAGCACCCATATTGTGTGCGATTTCAGCAACAACAGGAGCTGCACCAGTACCAGTACCGCCGCCCATACCAGCGGTGATAAATACCATGTGTGCACCTTCAAGTGCTGCTTGAATTTCGTCCTTGCTTTCCTCAGCAGCCTTCTGACCTACCATTGGGTTAGAGCCTGCACCCTGTCCCTTTGTCAGCTTTTCGCCGATTTGAATTTTAGTGCTTGCCTGAGAATAGTTTAATGCTTGTTTATCTGTGTTAATAGCGATAAACTCAACGCCCTGCATACCGCCTGAAATCATGCGGTTTACAGCGTTATTACCGCCGCCACCTATACCGATGACCTTAATATTTACTACATTGTCCATGGTTTCTTCAAACTGAAAGCTCATTGATGCCGTCCTCCGTTATTCTTCTTATGTATCCGTATAAAAAAACTGATAAAACTCTGTTTTGCTGTCATTAGAGAGTTGCACACTCTATCGTTATAATTTTAACCCCTTAGGGCGGATTTTGCAACAAAAAATACCCGTTTTATGAAAAATTGTTTAAATTGCAAATGCACAGTATGTTATATGGTATAAATACTCTCATTTTTCACATAATAAACTAATTTTTATATGATTTATATGCAAATTTTATGCATTTAACGATGGATTTACATCTGAAATTGGTAATGCAGATTGCTGAATTTTTTCTAATGTTGTCGGTGGACAATAAACAGTTGTTGCATCTTCAAGATAAACTGTGTTTATATCTGAAGGTGAAAGTTCATTTTCCGCTATATGTATAAGCATCTGTATTTTTTCCTTCAGCTTATCTGCTTGTCCAAGTCTTACATCAAGTCTGCCAAGATAACCCATTCTAACATCTGTTATACATGAAACGTTTATAAAATTAACATTAGATATTATATTCTTTTCTTTCAATACCTTTGTTATGTCTACTAAAATTTCAGATTTTGAATTATCCGTCAGATATTTTCCTTCAGCCATATCACTAACAGTTACACCTGTCACCGTTGGTATGCCCTCTGGAACGGTTGAGGCTTGCTCAAGCAGCTTACCATTTTCATCTATAAGACAATAGCCACCACTTGCCAAATTTACAGCTGCTGCTGGTACAGAATCCACCGCTTTAATAACAAGTGTGCTAGGGAGAGAACGTGTAACACTTACACTTGCTAGATACGGATATTTTTCTAGTAATTCTTTCTCCACCTTACTTGTACGGAATGTAAAGAGATTGTCGCCTATTTCTATTCCAGAGGCTGAAATGAGCTCATCTTCGGTATAATGCTCGGTTGCAGTTATCTCTATGGAATCTATTTTAAAAAATATAGTGACAGCTAGAAAGGCTGCAATAAATGTCATAATTAAAAATGCAATTCTAGCTGATATTTTCCTTCTAACGCTTTGTTTTACCTTACGTCTTTGCCTTTCTGAGCGACTTATTGGCTTATTAGGTCTTTTTCTATTGCCAGATGGCGGTTTGTTTGGCAAGTTTTGTTTTATTGGTGTAGAGTTTTGATTACCCATAGACTTCCTCCTATCTGGCATAGATTTATTTTACTTCTTTATAACATCTAAAATATGCTGATATATTTTTTCGCCTGCATCAAGGGTTGCAAGTTTTGCAGCATTTTGTGCCATTTGTTCTCGCTTTTTATCATCAGATAAAAGTGCTTTTGTCATTTCAAACATACGACTTCCATTTGCTTCACTCTCAAGCAAAACTTCACATGCACCCTGATGCTCTAAAGCTCTTGCGTTTTTCTCTTGATGGTTTTCTGCTACATAAGGCGATGGCACCATAATAGATGCTCTGCCAAGTGCACAAAGCTCGCCTATTGTTGCAGCACCTGCACGACATAGCACAAGGTCAGCTGCTGCCAGCTTATCTGCCATGTCATAAATATATTCTGTAATTGTCACATTTTCATTTGTTTCTGGGTTTACGCCCTTATCACGAATCATTTTAGGCATCCATTTGCTTGCCGCTGAACCTGTTGCATGAACATGATAAAAAGATACTCCTTCACGAATTTCTCTGGTTATCATATCTGCCATATGCTCATTCATATATTTTGCACCCATAGAACCCCAAAATGAAACAACTAAACGGTCATCTTCCTTGAGTTTCATTTTTTCTCTTGCCGCTTTTCTGTCGGCAAAGACTATTTCAGTTCTAACTGGTGAACCTGTCATATAAATTTTATCACTATCACCTAATAGCTTTTTAGCTTGTTCAAAACATACAAGCACTTTGTCAGCTTTTTTAGCAAGCATTTTGGTAGTAACCCCTGGAAGTGCGTTTACCTCAAGTAAAATTGTAGGAATACCGAGCTTTTGTGCTGCACTTACAATCGGAAAACTAACATATCCGCCACAACCTATAACACAATCGGGTTTATGCTCTAAAAGCAATTTTTTAGCCTTCATTTGGGCAGTTAAAGTTTGTTTTACAGCTTTAAAATTATGCATAACAGCATCTGGCTTAAAAGACCTTCTAAGACCACTTATTTCAATAATATCAAGCGGATAGCCTTCTCTTGGCACAAGACGAGATTCAATTCCACCTGATGTGCCTGCAAAACGAACGACTGTATCTTTTCTTTTTTGCTCACAGTATTTTGCAATAGCTAAACCAGGTGTAACATGCCCGCCTGTGCCACCGCCAGTAATATATAACTTCATAATAGCCCCCTGTTAATTTGCTAATTTTTATGTGTCATAGTTCGTGAAATGTTTAGTAATATACCAAGCTCACAAAACTGTATAATAAGTGCTGTACCACCATAGCTGAAAAGCGGTAAGCTTGCACCTGTAACAGGCATTACACCTGTTACAACGAATAAGTTCATAAGTGTTTGCACAGCAAACTGAGTTGTTATACCAACTGCAATTAAACAACCAAATTTATCTTTTGCATTTTTTGCTATAACATAACCTCTGTATATTAGATAAGCAAATAAAATCATAAGTATAACTGCACCAACAAAGCCCATCTCCTCACACCATGCCGAGAAAATAAAGTCATTCGGTGCTTCTGGTAAATAAAGCTGTTTATGTCTGCCTTGACCTAGTCCAAGTCCCCAAAAGCCACCAGAACCAATAGCAACAAAGCTATTAGCTGCCTGATAGCCTGTGCCTAGTAAATCAATAAATGGGTCAAGCCATACTGCTATACGTTCACGTACATGGTTAAATATAGGCATCTGATAAGCAACAGCAAAAGCACCAATACCCGCAATACCTATCGGGAAGAAATACCAAATTTTTATGCCTGCTACAAATAATATACTGAGAGAAATAATGAACATAATTACAATCGCTGACATGTGAGGCTGAAGTGCTAAAAAACCTGCAACCACAGCAAAAGCACCTATAAATGGCAACAATCCTCTATATGTTCTTATTTTGTCTCCCATTTTAGCAGCATAATATGAAAATGCAATAATAAGTGCAACTTTTGTTATCTCTGATGGCTGGAATTCGCCTACAAATGGTATTGCAAGCCATCTTGTAGCTTTATTATGCTCTATACCAATAAGTAAAACTAAAGCTAATAGTCCTACACCAAAAAGATAAATCCATTTATAAAATCTGCCATAAATGTGATAATCAATTATAGATATAAAAAGCATTGCACTAATGCCCATTACAGCAAATACAGTTTGGTTTCTTATAAATTTTAATGGGTCATTATGTTTATAAAGACCTATCGGATAACTTGCACTGAAAAGAGCTATAAGACCGACTACTGTTAACACTAAAATTATAACAAGTGTTGCAAGGTCTATTTTTTTAATCTGAAGTTTTCGTGCAATCTCCGACTGAGAAGGGTTTTTCGGTTTTGGCATTTTGACAACTTTACGCTGTTTTTTAGAATGCTCAGTTGTCTGTTCTGGTTCATATATAAGTGAAGATTTTTTAGGCATGAATTTTCCTTTCTTTGCGAGCTATACTGCTCGCTAGTGCCTTAAAGTGCACTTTTGAACAGTATCCACGCTAAAACACACATAACAGTTGTAACTAAAGTGAAAATAAAAACTATTTTACGTTCACCCCAACCACACATTTCAAAATGATGGTGAATAGGTGCCATTTTAAACAGTCTTTTGCCATGACTGATTTTAAAATAACCAACTTGTAAAATAACAGATAATGTTTCTAAAACATAAATAAGACCAACAGGCAAAAGCACCAGTGGAAGATTGCAAGCAAAAGCAAGACCTGCAACCGCACCACCTAAGAACAATGAACCTGTATCGCCCATAAATACCTTTGCAGGGTTAAAGTTAAAGATTAAAAATGCTAACAAACCGCCTACAAGTGCAGCAGCAAAAGCCACAACACCTATATTTTGCTGATGAATACCAACACAAACAAAGAAGATGCCAACAGGCACAGTAACACTTGCAGCCAAGCCGTCTATACCATCGGTTAAGTTTACCGCGTTATCACAGCCTACAACAACAATAATTGCAAATATCATATAAACAATCCAATTAAACTGAATTGTTCTCTCTAAAACAGGTATCCATAGCCCACCTGTTTGACCGTCTGCCAGTCTTAAAAGCGATATAAAAACAGCTGCAACTACAATTTGTAAAAGCAATTTTTGCATAGGTGTTAAACCTGCATTTTGTTTTTTTCGGATTTTTGCCCAGTCATCAATCATTCCGACTAAACCATAAGCAAAAGCCATAAATAAAACTGAGAAAAATAATGGCATTGAAAGGGCATTTTGAGTTTTTTCAGCACTTAAAATAAAGTAGCTTATAATCATGCTTATTGTTATGCCGATTATAAACATAAAACCGCCCATTGTTGGTATGTTTTGTTTGTTCATATGCCATTTAGGGCCAATTTCAAGTATTTTCTGACCAAACTTCATTTTTCTTAGCCAATTTATAATTGGCATACCTATAACCGCTGTTACAATAAATGCAATAGCTGCTGCTATTAACGCTAATCTCATAAATTAAACTTCCTCCCCCAGAAACAGACCGAGTGCCTGCTCCATTTTCATGCTGCGACTGCCTTTAAATAAAAGCACATCGCCCTCTTTAGCCTCTTTTTTAAGGCTATCAGCTAACTTTTCATGTGTGCTAAACACATGAATATTACTTTCTGACATACCGCCTTTTTTTGCACCCTCTGCCATAAATTCGGCATAGTCTCCATATAAATATAGCTTATCAGCATTTTTAGCTGCATTTTCACCTGTTTCAATATGTCCCTGCTCGGTGTAGTCCCCAAGCTCTAACATAGAACCTAAAACAGCGAATTTTGTACCTTTTTTCTGTGAACTTAACACAGCTAAAGCCGCTTTCATAGAGTCAGGGCTTGCATTATAGCAATCTTCATAGATTATAAACCCATTTTTCTTATAAAGCTTTTGACGTCTGCCATCTGGAGTATATTCAAATATACCCTGTGCTATTTTTTCTGGTGATATACCGAGTTTAAAACCAACCGCAGCCGCTGCAAGTGCATTTGAAACATTATGCACACCTGCAATAGATAATTTTACAGGGGTTTTAATATCTTTGTAAACAAGTGTAAAGTCTACACTATCACTTTTTAATATTATATTCTCTGCTTTTACATCACATTCTGGATTTTCCATTCCAAACCAGATTGTATCAGCTTTTATTTCATCTCTTTTGTTCCATAAAAGCGGCTCATCACCGTTTAAAACAGCCGTACCAGAACGCTCATATAAACCGTCCAGTATTTCCATCTTAGCTCTGCATATGCCCTCTCTTGAGCCTAAAAACTCAATATGAGCTGTACCGATATTAGTTATAACTGCAATGTCTGGTTTTGCACATTTAGCCATTGATAAAATCTCACCAAAGCCAGACATACCCATTTCAATTACAGCCGCCTCATGTGTATGATTTAGCTCTAATAAAGTAAGTGGCATACCAAGCTGATTATTTAGATTTCCTTTTGTCGCATGAGTATTATATTTTTGAGATACGACAGAGGCAGTTAAACCTCTTGTTGTTGTTTTGCCAACAGAACCTGTTATAGCAACAAGTGGGCAATCAAACTGTTTTTTATAACCTTCTGCAAGGTCTAAAATCGCCTGTCTTGTATCTTCTACATAAAGCGTAGGTACAGAATATTTTTCATCTTTTCTATGGCTTAAAATTGCCTTTGCACCGTTTTCTATCGCTTTATTTATATAATCATGACCATCAAAATTTTCGCCTTTAATTGCTAGAAATAAACAGCTATCTGGAATTTCTCGTGAATCTTTAGACACAGACAAAATTTCGGTATCATCAGAAATTTGCCCATTTGTCCATTTAGCTGCCTGTGAAAGCTTAAAGCTCTCCATGTAACACCCTCCACCCTGCTTTTTTTAAGCTAGGATTTTTCCCTTTTTTATTTTTTAAAGTATTCTGCTACTATTTCACGTTCGTCCATATGGTGCTTAACATGATTTATCTCTTGATAAGTTTCATGGCCTTTGCCCATCAGTACAATAGTATCATCTTTTTTAGCCATTTTTAAAGCGGCAAAAATTGCCTCTGGACGGCTTACAATAACCTCATAAGGGGTTTTGCTATCTTTCATGCCCTCGATAATATCATCAATAATGAGTTTAGGGTCTTCTGTTCTTGGATTATCTGAGGTTACTATACAGTAATCAGCCAGATTTGCAGCAATAGCACCCATCTTAGGGCGTTTTGTTCTATCTCTATCGCCACCACAGCCAAATAATGCTATAACTCTGCCCTTTGTAAAGCCACGAACAGCCTTTAGCACATTTTCAACACCATCTGGTGAATGAGCATAGTCAATAAGCACAGTGTAATCTGTATCAGTTTTAACAACCTCAACTCTGCCCTTTACGCCTTGAGCAGTTTTGAGTGCCTCAGCAATCTTTTCCAGTGATACGCCAAGAGCATGACATACTCCAATAGCAGTCAGTGCATTAGACACAGTAAACTTCCCTGGTATACCTAAATTTACATGTGCATTTTCATTTTGTATATTTACATCAAAATTAACTGAGTCGGCATTAAGCTCTATATTTTTAGCAATTAAGTCTGCACTGTCATTGTGTGCAGAATAAGTGATAATAGGACAAGTTGCATCAAGCATAATTTTCTCGCTTGCAGTATCGTCCATATTTAATATACCCTTTTTACACATGGTAAACAGTATAGCCTTAGCTTTGCGGTATTCCTCCATAGTCTTATGGAAGTCTAAATGGTCTTGAGTGAGGTTGGTAAAAGCTCCAACCTCAAACGGTACACCATAAACTCTGTCTAGTACGAGTGAATGTGAGGAAACCTCCATAATACAATGAGTACAACCTGTCTTAACCATTTTGTCAAATAATGCTTGCAGCTCATAAGACTCTGGGGTTGTGCGTTCGGTCTCCAGAATTTCATCGCCAATCATATTTTGGTTTGTGCCGATAAGTCCTACTTTCGCACCAATACTCTCAAGCACATGTTTTACAAGATATGTTGTGGTAGTTTTACCATTTGTACCTGTAATACCAATCATTTTAAGCTTTTGTGCTGGGTGGTCAAACTGGTTTGCACCAATTTGAGCCAATGCTTTTCTTGAGTTTTTAACGATAACAGCAGGAATATTTTCGCTTGCTTCTTCACAAACAATAGCTGCTGCACCTTGCTCTAATGCTTTATCAATATACTTATGACCATCTGTCGCATATCCACGAATAGCAACAAATAAATCACCTTTTTTGACATTTCGTGAGTCATAACACACATCAAAAATTTCAGTTTCTAAATCCAGTCTGTTTTCTAAAACATCAATATTTTCTAATAATTTAGCTAATTTCATAAAATTTTACCTCATTTAATACTTTAACGGTCGCTTACACCTGTTGTATTTTCAAATGATACAGTGATAACAGTACCGATAGGAACTTGAGTTCCTGCTGCTGGGTCTTGGCTAGTTGCTTGGGTTTGTGAATTTGTCTGGCTGCTCTTAATACCTGTTCTACGCATATACAGATTATTAGATTTTAATCTGCTTTGAGCAGTATCTGGGTGTTCACCAAGAACATTAGGCACAGTTATAAGGTCTGTACTCTTTTCACCGCCCATATACAGAATAACTTGGCTGCCAGTTGGTATTTTAACACCACCGCTTGGCACTTGGTCGGTAACAGTATCGCCATCACCGATAGTTTTATAAGTAAATCCAAGGTTTTCAAGTATATTTGCAGCTTCATCTTCGGTTTTGCCGATAACGCTTGAAACTTGAATTTCAATTCGGTCAGCATTTTCCTCATCAAAGCTTTGTTCAACACCCCAATATGGAAGTACATCTTCCAAAATTCGAGCTACTACTGGAGCAGCGATTGCACCGCCACCATGAGGAGCACTTTCTGGAAGGTCATGTATTGCAACTAAAACAGCAATCTGTGGGTCGTCCATAGGTGCAACACCAATAAATGATGCTGTATATCTGTCTTCCAAATCGGTTACATTGCCATCTTTATCTCTTTGTGGCTCAATTTCTGATGTTGCAGTTTTACCGCCTACACGATAACCTGCAACATATGCATTTTTACCAGTACCATCAGAAACAACTGCTTCCATAGCCTGACGCATAAACGCTGATGTATCCTCAGAGATAACCTGACGAACAATTTCGGTTTGAGTTGTTTCACGAACAGAACCATCAGCATTTAAAATCTGACGGACAATATGTGGAGTTTTAAGATTGCCATCATCAACAATAGCACAAACCATAGATATCATTTGAAGTGGAGTTACCTTAAAGCCCTGACCGAAAGAAGATACTGCAAGGTTAGAAGGAGTATCTGTAAGTTGTTTTTCGGTGTAAATAAGAGAAGTATTATTTGTTTCACCTGGTAGGTCTATATTTGTTTTACCGATAAGACCAAAAGCTTCAAAATACTCATAGAAAGTAGTTGGTGTGGTTTTAAATGCTATTTGCATCATAGCAACGTTACAGGAGTTCATAAGAGCCTCTGTAAGTGTTTGAGTGCCATGACCTGTGGTTTTATGACATTTAATAGGTTTATTCCAGCCTGCAACCATCATAGAGCCATTACAAACAAATGTATCCTCTTTGCTTATTGTTTGTGATTCCAGAGCGGTTGCAACTGTCATAAGCTTAAAGGTTGAACCTGGTTCATAAGTATCAGAAACAATATGGTTTCTCCACATTGCTTGAAGTTTAGCTGTGCGAAGTGTATCTACCTCGGTTTTCTGCTCATCGCTCATACCATTTGGCAGACCTGCCCATTTACCTTCACATAAATACTCATCTTTGACTTCACCATTTATACCATTTTCGGTAAAGTATTCTTGGATTTCAGCCTTCAGCTCATTATAGTATAAATTATCTTTCTCAATAGTGCTATATGCATTTATATCAAAATCTGGCATATTAGCCATACCTAAAATTTCACCTGTTTTAACGTCCATTACAATGCCAGAAACACCTCCACGGGATTGTGGATTATCTGCAAGAGCAGTTTCTATATGTGTTTCTAAATAATGCTGTATACTTTCGTCAATAGTTAAAACAACTGAACCGCCGTCCTGAGCTGGAACATACTGTTCATACTCAAATGGCATATTTGAGTTACTTACATTTTGTGCACGAACAATTCTGCCCGCTGTACCAGATAAAATATCGTTATATTCAAGCTCAATGCCACCAACAGGACCACTGCTATTTATAAAGCCAATAACCTGAGATGCAAAAGAACCATAAGGATAATAACGCTTTGTATCAGGTTCAGTGTAAACAGATGAATATGCACCTGTTTTTATACCTGCATCTTGAAGTTCTTTAATAATCTTATCAACTATGTCCTGTTCTACCTGACCTTTAATTTCCATTGATTGACGTTCTACTCTTTTAACTTTTGATAAAACAGTATCATAAGAAACTGATAAATTTTCGCTTAAAATCTTTGCAACTTTCTCTTGAACTTCTTCAAGCTCTAAAAGCTCAACAGCTTCACCGTCTGCTTTATCTTTTTCAAGCTCTTTATTTTTGCTTTTTACCCATGACTGGAGTCCATTTGGGTTTATAAGTACAGATTGTGTTGATGCAGATTGTGCAAGCACTTTATAATTTCTATCGTATATCGTGCCACGTTTAGGTTCAATAATGCTGTCTTTTGTTTGGAAATTAAGAGCTTTCTCTCTATAATAATCATATTTTATGACCTGCATCCAAAAAAGACGCACAGCTACAATACTAAAACATAAAAATACCAATATAGCTATAAGTACGGATATACGACTACGCATCATTAGGCTAGGACGTTTACTGCCTTTAGGTTTTCGGGCATTCATATAAGAAATTTCCTCCATTTGAAATTTGCTTTAATAACTTAACATTCGACAAACAACAAGCGGGAGTCAGAAGCGTTTCCACCTCTCACTCCCGCAGTACCATTTTATTCATTAGCTTATCGCAAATATTCCAATACAGCAGTAAAGCCACGCATTAGATTTGCAGCTGCGTCCCCCAGTTTTGTTGTATCGGAAACTTCTGTAACTTCCGGTTTTGTCATTTCGATATATTCTATCTGAGATGGGTCCATTTTAACCATACCCAGCTCATTTTGTGCATAATTTTCCACATAACTTATACTCAAAGTCTGTTCTTTACGGGCTTTGAGTGAAACGTATTCACTTTGCACCTGCTCTAAAGCTGTTTCTTGCTCACCTATTTCCTTTGTAAGACGTGTAAGATTCATATTGCTATAAAGGAGCATAGCACAAAAACACGCTAAGGCTAGTGCAGCCATAACTCTTGGAAAAGATAACATGCGAAGAAGTTTGCTTCTGGACGTACGCTTTCGAGCAGCGGATTTTGTTGTCTGACGCACAGTAGGTTTTGGTGCCTGCTGATTGGCTGTGCGAGATTTATCCATTTAAAGCCATTCCCTTCTTAAAAATCAAAAAAATAATATGTTTAAAGTTTCTGACAAACCCTAAGTTTTGCAGAGCGAGCTCTTGCATTTTCGTCTATTTCGCTTTGTGTAGGCAAAATAGGCTTACGGCTTATCAGCTTTACCTTTGGCTTATTTCCGCACACGCATACAGGGAAATCCCTTGGACATGTGCAGCCTTCAGCCGCTTTTTTCATAGTTTCCTTAACAATGCGGTCTTCAAGTGAGTGGAAAGTGATTACCGCAAGTCGTCCATTTGGATTAAGTGAATCTATTGCCTTTTGCATAGCCTCTCTAACCGCACCTAGCTCGTCATTTACTGCAATTCTAATTGCCTGAAATGAACGCTTAGCTGGGTGCTGTTTTTCTCTTAGAGCCTTAGCAGGCATAGCACTCTTAATAATATCTACAAGTTCTATCGTTGTTTCAATCGGTTTTTGCTCACGGGTGCGAACAATAGCAGCGGAGATATTAGAGGCATAACGCTCCTCGCCATACTCTATTAGTATTCTACGAAGTTCTAACTGCTCAAATGTGTTTACAACATCGTAAGCTGTAAGTTTTTGCTGTCTATCCATACGCATATCAAGTGGTGCATCTTGCATATAAGAAAAACCACGTTCCGCCTCATCAAGCTGGGGAGATGATACGCCAAGGTCAAATAAAATTCCATCAACACCAGAAAGCCCTAAATCGCTAATCACATTATCAAGATTGCGAAAATCGCTCTTTACAAGTGTTACACGCTCACGAACGTCCTTGAGACGTTTTTCAGCGTTATTAAGTGCAGCATCATCTCTGTCTATGCAAATAAGTCTGCCGCCCTTATCAAGCCTTTGAGCTATTCTAAGCGAATGACCTGCACCGCCTAGAGTAGCGTCCATGTAAGTTCCATCTGGCTTAATTTCGAGTGCATCTAAACACTCATTAAGCAAGATAGATATATGATGAAAATCACTTTGATTCATATATACAAACTCATTTCTAAATATATATAAAAAATAATCTTAAAAGCCAATTTAAAGTTTAAACTAGATGCATTTACAAACGTCCACGCACCTTTAAATTATTATAACCTTTTTGTAATCATTTTGCAACCCTAGCATATAACTTTTTTTAAATGCAAATGACCTATTTTTAATAAAGTAATGCGAATTTTGTCACTTTTCTTTTATCGAACAGTTGTTCGATTTTTTGCAAAACAAAACAGGAGACCATTTAAACGCCTCCTGCTCTTTATATAAAATATACAAATAAAGCTTAATAATTTTATAGAGCTTGCGATGCAATATCCTTAAAGCGTTGACGAGCTTTTTGAACCTCTGCAAGACCTAAAGCCACAGATTCTTCTGTACGTTTTAGTGTGTCCTCACAGTATTCATTAGCCACCTTGCGAAGCTCTCTAGCTTGAATTTCCGCATTGCTCAGAATTTCCTTAGCCTTTGCCTGTGCAGCTTTCATAACCTCTGTTTCAGAAATTAGTGTGCGTGCTGCATCTTCTGCCTGTTGCTTTAGAGCATCAGCCTCACGCTTGCCTGCTGTTAGAAGCTCATTACGCTTTTCAACAATATCCTGTGCCATTTTAAGGTCTGCTGGCAGAGATACTCTAAGCTCATCAAGCATATCAAGCACTCTGTCACGTTCTAACATACACTTATCGGTAAAAGGTACTGCTCCTGCGTCTTGTACCATCTCATATAGGCTGTTTACCAGTTCTTCTACTGTTGCCATTGTCTTTATCCGTCCTTTCGTATTCTCGCTATAATTTCGCTCTCGATTTCAGCAGGCACAAAGTCTGCTACATTTCCGCCATGCAGTGCGATGTCCTTTACCATTGATGATGAAAGGTACATATATTCCGCACTTGTCATTAAAAATACAGTATCTACTTCTGGGTTTAACTTTCTGTTTGTCAGAGCCATTTGAAATTCATACTCAAAATCGCTGACTGCTCTTAGACCTTTAACAATCGTACAAGCACCTTGTTTGGCGGCGTAATCTGCAAGCAAACCACCAAAACTATCTATTTCAACGCCCTTTATATGCTTTGTTGTGCGGCGGAGAAACTCTTTTCTTTCTTCTACCGAAAAAATCGGCTTTTTAGATACATTGTGCATAACCACAACTATAAGTTTATCAAACAAAGCAGAAGCTCTGTTTATGATATCTAGGTGACCAAGTGTAACAGGGTCAAAACTTCCAGGATAAATTGCAATTTTCATATTTTTATTTCCATATCTATTATTAAACATCTAAATTATCTTTATGATAAAGTACGGTAATTTTTATTGCACCATAGCGGTATTCTTTACCCATTTTATAAGGTGAATTTATCTCGTCCTCCATAGCACTTTCGCATAATATTATACCAGAGGGAGCTAAAATGTCAAACTCATTCAGCATAAAAAGTGCATCATTTAATATTTTTCCGCCATATGGTGGGTCTAACAATATAAGGTCATATTTATTTTTATCTGCTCGTTTTATAAATTCGCTTGCATTTATAGGGTGAAGTTTTGCTCTATCCTCAACCCTTGCAAGCGACAAATTTCTTCTTATTGTCTGCTGTGCATTTTTGTTATGGTCTACAAAATCGCAAAATTTTGCACCACGGCTCAGTGTTTCTATACCCAGCTGACCTGTACCTGCAAATAAATCTAAAACAACAGCATCTCTTATATGCATTTGAATTATATTAAAAACCGATTCCTTTACTCTATCGGTTGTAGGTCTTGTGTTCATACCTTGTACAGGCTGTAATTTACAGCCTCTGGCACTTCCTGAAATTACTCTCACGTTTTATTTTCTCCCGAATGAAAAAAGTCATATACTGCCTGTGCAGTATTTGCTGGCACAATGCGTTTAAGCTCATTTATATCAGCTTTTTTTATAGCATCTATTGTTTTAAAATGTTTTAAAAGCTCATTTCTGCGTTTTTCGCCAACTCCAGAAATTTTATCTAGAGTTGAGGTTTTCATGCGTTTAGAGCCTAAATTTCTGTTAAAAGTTATTGCAAACCTATGAGTTTCCTCTTGTATTCGACCGATTAAAGCAAAAACCGCTGGCATAGTAGAAATGCCAAATTCTCTTGAATCTGGAGCAACTAAACCTCTTGTTCTGTGGCGGTCATCTTTGACCATGCCAAAACATGGCACAGCTATATTAAACCTATCTAAAACCGTTTTAGCCGTTCTTACATGCCCTAAACCACCATCAATCAAAAACATATCTGGCAGTGGACTGAATTTTTCATCACCAGCTTTAAATCTTTCAATACGTCTTGTCAGCATTTCTGCCATAGCCGCATAATCATCTTGACCATTTGCAGTACATTCAATTTTAAATTTACGGTATTTACTGCGTTTTGGCTGTGCATTTTCAAAAACCACCATAGAACCAACAGTATCTGCACCCGCAAAATTTGAAATATCATAACTTTCAAGCAAAACAGGCAATTTTTCAGTACCCGTTATATTTTGAAGTAATTCAAGAGATTTTGCATATCTTTGCTCTTTGGTTTCAGTTCTTGATATTTCTTCACTTGCATTTTTTTCTGCAAGTCTGACTAAATCGTGACGCTTTCCACGCTTTGGCACACTTAAAACTATATTCTTGCCTGCAATAGCCGATAAAAACTGATTTATAATTTCGATATCTTCTATTTCATAGTTTAAAAACACAGTTTTAGGCACGACTTTTCTAAGTGAATAATATTGTTTTAAAAATGCACTTAAAACCTCGCTTATATCCTCTGTACCTACACCATCTATGATAGTATATTCTTTATCTTGAAGTGAGCCGCCGAGATAATGAAGTACAACTACACAGCCTTTTGTCTGCCCTTGAACAAATGAAACAACGTCTAAATCTGCAAAAGAGCCTGCAACTACCTTTTGTTTTTGGTTTAAGCCCTCAATGGCTTTTATTCTCTCTCTGATAATTGCTGCACGTTCAAAGTTTAAATCCTCTGCATAAATTTGCATTTGATTATTTAGGCTTTTTAAAAGCGATTTATCATTTCCCTGTAATAACTCTATACCTTCATCTATAAGTTTTTTATAGTCTTCCTGTGAAATATCGCCTGTGCAAGGTGCTATACATCTGCCTAAATGTTTGTTAAGACAAGGTCTTGCTTTGCCTATATCCCTTGGAAAAACCCGTCTGCATGTTTTAAGCTTTAATGTTTCGCTTATTGTATCAATCGCCTGTTTTGCAGCACCTCGGCTTAAATATGGCCCAAAATATCTATCCTTATCTGCTTTTGGTGCAGAAACTATTTCAAACTCTGGAAAAGGTTTAGATGTAGAAACCTTGATAAATGGATAACCTTTATCATCTTTAAGCAAGATATTATATTTAGGTTTATATTTTTTAATCATCGCATTTTCAAGCACTAACGCTTCAAACTCCGACTCAGTTACAATGATTTCAAAATCCCAAATATTCGACACCATAACTTTTGTTTTAGGGCTATGTCGTGTATCGCTTCCAAAATACTGTGAAACACGATTTTTAAGTGCTTTAGCTTTGCCTACATAAATAACCTGACCAGCTTTATTTTTCATAATATAAACGCCAGCTTCATAAGGCAGTGAAAGCACTTTTGCTTTAAGCTCATCAAATCTGCTCATTATTCCTCCGCTATCTAGAAAAATAACAGAAAAAGCACCGCTTTGCGGTGCCTTTTAGGTTTTCCGAAAAAATTAGTCGGTAAAATTAGAGGTGATTAGCTCAACAAGTGCGTTAACAGCTTCTTCCTCATCTGGGCCGTCCGCAATCAGATTGATTGTTGTGCCCTTAGTGATGCCAAGGGAGAGAATGCCTAGTAAGCTCTTAGCATTTACACGACGCTCTTCCTTTTCAACAAGAATTGTGCTTTTAAACTCGTTAGCTTTCTGAATAAAAAAGGTTGCTGGTCTTGCATAAAGACCTACTTGGTTAGTTACCTGTACCTCTTTAGAATACATTTCCTCATCGCTCCCTATTCTTGGATTTAACCAGTTTGGTGATATCGTTTTCAAAAATTTAGTCTACAAATAGAATACCTTTTTTTTGAACTTTCGTCAACATAATTATTGCTATAAAACACTTCTGTTTTGTAGAAATTTTTTAAAAAAAGTGACGAATATTGTAGCGTTTCAACAATATATAGGTTTTTAAGGGGTAATTTCTATTGTTTTAGTGTAAATTAAATGCCATAAATTTTTATTTAAATTCAACAACAGTTACACCATTTTCGCCCTCACCGTATACACCATTTCTAACAGTTTTTATACGTTTATTGCGTTTTAAATGCTGCTGTATAGCGTTTCTTAAAACGCCTGTGCCTTTACCGTGAATAATTCTAACAGATGGTAAAGATGACATCATAGCACTTGATAAAAATTGGTCAACTTCTATAATTGCCTCCTCCGCACACATACCACGCACATCAACTTCACTTGCTGCTGCATTTAATTTAAGCTCTCTTGTTGCACCGCCTGCACTAGGTCTTGGCATTTTAGGCTTTTGAGCATTTTGTTTTTTTATAGGGCGGACTTCGTTTATGTTAACGCTTGTTTTCATAATACCCGCTTGTACCTGCATATTACCATTGTTATCTGGCTCAGTAAGCACCACAGCCACAATATTGGATACATTTATAAGCTGTACTTCATCGCCCTTGTGAATAGCTGTGGTATTTTCAACTGTGCGTTTTTCTTTTTTCTTGCGTAGTTCGGTTTCGGTCTGAGTGATTACTCCACGAAGTGCCGCTTTAGCCGCTGCCAGATTTTGCTCTTTGTTTTTACTGCTCTTTTTCTTGATGTCATCAAGCTCAGCAAATACGGTTTCGGCTGTCATTCTTGCGTCTTTTAATATTCTATCAGCCTTTAATCTCGCATTTTCAACTATGCGGTCTGCCTCATCTTCCGATTTATCACGCAGATTTTCCGCTTTATCTCGCTCGCTTTGTGCAGCAGAACGAAGTCTCTCAGCCTCTGCTTTATACTTTTCAAGCAGTCTGCGTTCTTTTTCAAGCTGTGCAAGCACATCTTCAAAGCGTGTATTTTCACTTGAAAGCTGCTCTTTTGCTCTTTCCAAAATCACAGGCTGTAAACCAAGCCTTGCAGCTATGGCAAAAGCGTTTGACTTACCTGGGATACCTGTTAAAAGTCTGTATGTTGGTCTTAATGTACCTACATCAAACTCACAAGAGGCATTTTCAACACCATCAGTTGTAAGAGCAAATGTTTTAAGCTCAGAATAATGTGTAGTAGCCGCAACAAATGCCCCCATTTGTCTTGCATAGCCTATAACAGATACGGCAAGAGCCGCACCTTCAACAGGGTCAGTACCTGCACCAAGCTCGTCAAATAGCACTAAATCGCCTTTTGCACACTTTTCCATCATACCGACAATAGTTTTCATATGAGATGAGAAAGTTGAAAGACTTTGTTCTATGCTTTGCTCGTCGCCAATATCAGCATAAACATTTTCAAATACACAAACCTCAGAAAGCTCATTTGCAGGTATATGAAGTCCTGATGCAGCCATTAAGCTTAAAAGACCAAGTGTTTTAAGTGAAACTGTTTTACCGCCTGTATTTGGGCCTGTAATAACAAGTGTGTCGTAATCTGTACCGATTGCTATATCTATTGGTACAGCCTTTTTAATATCGAGTAGTGGGTGCCTTGCACGTTTTAATGTTACACCATAACCATCTTTTTTAAAATTCGGTGATGTTGCATTCATCTTAAAAGAGAGTTTAGCACGAGCAAAAATAAAGTCAAGTGTTATAAGCTGCTCTAAATCCTGACGTATAATTTCAGCACAGCCCGAAACCTCAGCCGAAAGCTCGGATAAAATACGTTCAATTTCCGCCTGTTCCTTGCCTTCTAAAATTTTCATCTGGTTATTGATTTCAACAACTGCGGCAGGCTCTACAAAGACAGTCGCACCTGATGAAGAAGTATCATGCACAAGACCAGCTACATCTCCCCTATGTTCTGCCTTTACAGGTACAACATAACGCCCATTTCTTTGAGTTATAATTGTTTCCTGTAAATATTTAGAGCGTTCTCCAGAGATAAGCTTGCTAAGTACATCTCTAACCTTGCCCGAAATTTGACGCATTTGTCTGCGAATAGTTGTAAGTTCTGAGCTTGCACCATCTGCAACTTCTTCTTCACTTAAAATTGAAGTGGTAATTCTCTGTTCAAGTGATTGATTGCCCGCAAGCAGACGATAAATAGGAGTTATTGAAGTTTTTTTCTCCTCATCTGAAAAATAAGTCTGCATAAGTCTTACGCACTGCAAAACTGAGGCAACATTTAAAAGCTCTTTGAGATTTAAAACACCACCCATTTCAGCACGCTTTAATGCTCCAGTTATCTCTCTTATGCCACCAAGCGAAGGACTCCCCTTAATTGTCATTATATTCTTTGCATCGCTTGTTTGTTTCATATAAATTTCTGCTTGTTCTAAATCTGTAACAGGTCTTAAAGCCATACATTGGTTTTTACCTTGACTAGATGCCGCTTCTCCAGCGAGAAGCTCTAGAACAGCATAATATTCCAAAGTTTTAAGCGATTTTTCTGCTAATCTATTCATTTAAAATCCTGTTCCTTAAAATAAAGTTTTATAAAAATCCAAACTTGCAAACCCTCGTGCCAAATGATACAGCATATATTGCTCACAAATTATAGAAAGCTGATTTAAACTATCTTGTCCGAGAGTAAAAGCAAATATTTTTTCTTTTGATAATATATATTTCATAGCCTCATATGTTCCAGAGCTTAAAGCGACAAAATCACCTTTTCCTATGCGATTTTTACAGCTTTCATCTAATACAACACCTTCACGCACAGAAAAATAAACTTGACCATTTATAGGTTTTAAACATGCACCACATACAGACAAATCGGGTGCAAAACCACAAATAGCCATAATTTTAAGTTCAAAAGCCGCTTTTACTAGCTTTTGCTCTCTGCTTTGCTCTGAAATTGCTCTTAAAGTATATAAAATAAGCTTCGTAATCTGTGGATGATTTTCAATGCTTTCTGTTAAAGCCATAGCACATTCTGCAAAATAACAGCTAAGGGCATAAATTTCTACATCTTGAGTTACACCCCAAAAGGAATGTATAAGCATAGCATCATTTAGAGTATATTTATCATTTTTTTGATATAAAGTGAACTCACTAAAGCAAAAAATCCTTATTGCTGCGGATAATTTGCTGTTTCTTGCATTTTTGCATAGCACTTCTATTTTCATGCCTTGTTCAGTAAGTACGGTTATGTAACGATTCGCTTCACCGAAGTTGGTTTCACGAATCACAAGCCCTTTAATTTTTTGATGCTGCATTTTTCTCTCCGTATGTGTTTATCTTACAATATTTTATATAATCCTGTATTGCACCTGTTTTTAAAAATTTATCCCAAGCCATTTGTGCATGCATAAATGACACACCTACCTTTCAAATGATAGTATGTGCATATATGGACTTTTAACCACAGACAAAAACAGACTTTATTGGTCCTCGTAACCAAAATTACGCATTTGATAAGTGTTGTTTCTCCAGTCCTCTTTGACTTTTACCCAAAGCTCTAAGTATATTCTGCAATCAAGGTTTTTTTCAAGCTCTATTCTTGCAGTTTTACCGATTTTCTTTAACATTTCGCCATTTTTACCGATAATAATACCCTTATGACTGGCTTTTTCACAGTAAATTGTAGCATTTATTTCAATAAGACCATCTTCACGCTCATTCCAACGTTCAATGCCAACCGCTACGCCATGAGGTACTTCTCTATCAAGCATACGCAGCATTTTTTCTCTTATCATCTCGGCTGCAAGCACTCTTTCAGGTTGGTCAGACACCATATCTTCTGGGAAAAGTGCAGGACCATCAAGAGCAAACTTGTAAAGCTCATTCATTAAAATATCTGTTCCCTTACCTGTTTTTGCAGATACTGGAATAATTGCATCAAAATCATGTTTTTCTGAATATGCGGCTATAATAGCTAAAATTTCCTCATGTGGCAGAGTATCAATTTTATTTATAACCAAAATTGATGGAATACGATTATTTTTAATCTGTTCAATAAGCTGCTGTTCTGCATGACCTACATTTGCAACTGGGTCTACAACAAGCACAGCTACATCAACTTCTGCAACCGTATCATTTACCACTTTAACCATAAAATCGCCCAGTCTTGAGCGTGGTTTATGTAGCCCTGGGGTATCTAGGAATACATATTGACAATCGCCTTTAGTGCAAACACCTGTAATTCTTGTACGAGTTGTCTGAGGTTTATTAGACACAATAGCTACTTTAAAGCCTACAAGCTTGTTTGTTAGTGTGGATTTACCCACATTTGGTCGACCTACCACAGAAACGACCGCTGTTTTTTTAATTTCTGACATATAATTATTTTCTCCAATTTTCTATTTTTTTAAACCAAATATAAAACCTATTGCAATAGGTACTGATAAAATAGTTAAACCTAATGCCCATAAATGAGTATAAAGCGTGTGAAACGCTCTAAATAATGCACCACTTGGCACAAAAAACACTATACCGATTATAACACAAAAGGTTGCACATACAAAAACCGCTGCTGCCGCTATATCTTTTGCCTGTTTTACCGTTTGGTCATAACCTGTTGCCTGCTTATCGCAAAGCCTTTCTATTGCTGTGTTCATAAGCTCGCCCGCCATCATAACCGCAAAGCAAAGGCATAAAATAGAATATCTAACACTATCTAGCCTGCCTAAAAATGCAAAAAGTGACACATAGCAAGCAGCAGTTAAATGTATTCTGAAATTACGCTCGGTTATCATGCACATTTTAAGCCCATGAAGTGCATAAGAAAAGCTCTGTCTTAACTTTCTGATTTCCTTATTCATATTTTAATCACGCACTAAACCAAGGCTTTTAAGCACTCTTTCCTCATTTTGACGCATTAAAATTCTATCTTCTTCGCCACGCTCATGGTCATAACCCAGTAAATGAAATACAGAATGTACGGTTAAAAATGCACATTCTCTTGCTGGAGAATGACCATATTCGTTAGCTTGCTCTAAAACTCTGCCATAATTTAAAATCATATCACCAAGCATAACCTTATTTATCTCTGGGTCTTTTTCAAGTTCTTCTAGTGGCTCACCGTTTTCAAACTCATACATAGGAAAACTAAGCACATCTGTAACAGCATCTTTATCACGGTATTCTGCATTAAGCTGACGAATATTTTCATCATCTACTATTGTTACATCTATAAATGCATCAAAATCCACTTGTTCAAGCACTTTTTTAGCAGATTTTTCAATAAGCTCTAATACTTCCTGTTCATTATCAAGCTCAACTTCGGCTGTCACACGAATTATATGCTCCATATAAAAATAATCCTCCAAATCTTAAATAAAAAAGACAAAATCATTTTATCATATTTCCAGTTTTAAATCACTACCTTGTCTTTTGCGTGTGACTAAAATTTTACGCTCTATTCGGTTTCTAAGCTCGGATACATGAGAAATAATACCAATTTGTCTGTTATCACCTGCTAAGCTCTCTAAAATACGCATAGCTGTGTCAAGAGATTCAGCATCAAGCGAGCCAAAACCTTCATCTATAAACATTGCATCAATTTCAACACCGCCTGCACCAAGCTGAATAACATCGGAAAGCCCCAAAGCAAGAGAAAGTGATGCTTTAAAAGACTCACCGCCCGAAAGTGTACGCACATTTCTCACCTTGCCTGTGTAAAAATCCATTACATCAAGCTCTAAACCGCCTTGAGCACGTCCATTTATACCGTCTTTACGTCTAACCAGTTTATATTGTCCAGAAGTCATACGGTAAAAACGTTCATTTGCAGCGGCTACTATCTGTTCAAAATAAAAAGCTAAAATATAGTTCTCAAATGTGAGTTTTTTTCCCGAAATTTCACCATTTGCGGTATCTGAAAGCCTTTTAAGCATTGTGCAATATTTATCTTGCTTTTCAAGTGCTGCAATTCCATCTTTAATCTTATTATAAATAGATTTATTAGTGCTTATTCTGTTAAATCTGTTTTTATGCTCTGTATCAAGCTGCTTTTGCTCGATTTCAAGGCTGTTATATTTATTTTCAAGTGCTGTTATATCTTGCTCTGGCATTTTTTCAAGCTGCTCTGAAAGCGTCCCAACAAGAGTTGTATATTTAATTTTTTGTTCATTTGCGTTATTTAATGCAGTTTGTGCGGTTTCAATCTGCTTTTGAAGTTCATCTAGCTTATTTTGTGCATTTAAAAGTGCCTCTTTTGCAAGGATTTGTGAGCTATATCTGGTTTGATTTTTTAATGTTTCAAGCTGTGCATTTGCTGAAGATAACTGTGCTGTACAAGTCACAAAATCAGCTTGACATTTTTGTTTATTTTGCTCATTTATGTTCAGTGCTTTGGTTTTTAACTCCTGCTCATTTTTATAATTTTTAATATCTTCTAGCTTTTTTTCACATTCTTTTATTTTATTTTCACATTCTAAACGCTTGTTTTGCTCGTCATTATTAGCTTTTTGAAGCTCTACACCTATTTTATCATGGTTTTCACCAAAAAGTTTAACAGCTTGTTTTTCCATCTGCTCTTTTGCAAGCTCATAAACAGACTTTATCTGTGCAGCCTTTTCGCTTGCTTGTGTCATTTTATTTCGTGCTGTTTCGGCTAATTTTTTAGCATCTTCAAGCTGTTTCTGACTTATTGCAGAGTTAGAAAGCGTTGCAGGTTTAGGGTGATGTAATGAACCGCACACAGGACAAGGAGTATTTTCTATTAAATCCTTTGCCAAAATTCCCGCTTGCTCAGAGAAAAACAACTGCTCATAGTTTAAAAACTTACTGTTTACATCATTATAAACCGCATTTGCATTTTCAAAATCTTTCTTTATTTTTTGATAATCTTTATAAGCCTGACATGCCTTTTCATACTGAGTTTGCATTTCATAAAGCTCATTTTTTATATTATCTAGAGATATTTTTATATTTTTTAACTGTTCTAGCTCTACTGCTGAGTTTTGCAACTCATTTATAAGAGTTTCAAGCTCTGAAAGCCTTTTTTTAAGCATTTCTTGTTCTAAATCAAGCTTTGTCTGCTCGGTTTTTAGCTGGTTTTGTTTTTCACTAGCTTTTTTTACTTGTATTTGTGCATTTTCAAGTGCTGTATAAATAGGCATTTCATTTTCAAGCTTTGCTATCTCTGATTTAAGTTTATCACATTCTGGTTGATTTTGCTGTGCATTTTTAAGATTTTGCTCTAAAGTTTCAATCTTTAGCTTTAATAAATCAAGATTTTGCTTTGCAGACTCATAATCTTTTTTTGTTTTTTCACATTCTTTTGCTTTATCAAGTTTACTTGATAACTGCTCCAACGTCTTTCTTATGACATCAAGATTTATTTGTGACTGATTATATGCTGTTTCATCATCTTTTATTGATTTTTCTAGTTCATCAGTTAGCGGTTTAAGCGTGTAAATCTCTGCACCATCTCTTAAGGTTTCAAGCTCTGTCGTATTACATACAATCTGACTAACATATTGCATAACACTTTCTTTTTGCATATCAAGATTTCTTTTTTGCTCTAGAGCTTGTTGTTTTATATTTTTCTGAAATAGCTGTATTTTTTCGGTATTAAATATTTTTCTAAATATTCCAGAGCGTTTGACAGTATCAGCAAGCAGTAATTCTAAAAAATCACCTTGGGCAATCATAACTATTTGAGCGAATTGTTTGCTGTCTATGCCTATAAGCTCGGTTATTGCCGTTGTAACCTGTTTTACACCTGTTAAAACCTTACCATCTGGGTAAATAAGCGTTGCACTTGCGACTTCTTTTGTAGTTCCGTCACCTCTTGCCTTAGCTCTTTCATATTGTGGTGTACGTTCTACTTTGTAAATCTCGCCTTTATAAGAAAAAGTTAAACAGACCTCAGTTTTTTGAGTAGGGCTTGCATAATCACTTCTAAGCATAGAGGAATCTCTGACTTTACCGCTTGACTCACCATATAAAGCAAATGTTATAGCATCAAAAATTGTGGTTTTACCTGCACCTGTATCACCTGTTACAAGATATAAACCGCTCTCACCAAAACGCTCAAAAGGCACTTCTATTTTATCTGCATATGGGCCAAAAGCACTCATAGTTAAATGTAATGGTTTCAATTTTTATCCCTCCTCATTATAAAGCTCAGTATTTTTTAGAAAATCTATCATTTCACCAGATAACTCTTGTCCATTTTGTGCATCAAAAAAATCTGCAAATAATTTAGGTAAATCAAGCTGATTTTTTGAGATAAACACAGGTATATCAAGCTGTTTAGTCTGTGAATTTTCAAATTCCACTTGCATTGTGTTTGGATAAACACTTCTTACTTTGCTCATTGCGTCCATTACTGCGTCATCTGTAAGTGTTATATGCATATAATCGTCTGTTTTTTCTCCCTGTTTAGGTGATAAAATTTCAGCTAAACTGCCTTTTATCTTTCTCATATCACGTTTTGGCTTTAAAGGAATAAGCTGTATATCTGCTTTACCGTCTGCATCAAGTTCTATAATTGGTACAGATTTTTTGTGATTTACCTCTGAAAAAGAGTATTTAAGCGGTGAACCAGAATATCTCACATGGTCATAGCCTATTTTTTGAGCACCATGTATATGGCCAAGTGCCACATAATTAAAATCCTTAATTAAATCTACATCTATGCCGCCAAGAGTGCCAACAGATAACACTTCCGAGTCACATTGCTCTGGTTTTTCACCTCTGTAAGTTACAAACTGATGTGCAATAAGTACCTTGCGATTATTATTTATTTGTGTATTTTCAAGTACGGTTTTAACTGTATCTGTTTCGTTTTCTACATTTTCATAATATCTTCTAACCTGTGCAGGGCGTAAAAATGGCATTAACACAAAATCTATTTTGCCATATTCATCATCTATTGCAACCGTTTTAAGTGTTGAGTCGTAAACAGGAGATACATAAACACCCGATTTTTCAAAAATATTTACACCAAAGGCTAATCTTTCATCTGAGTCATGGTTTCCCGAAATAATAAAGCATTTCACATTTAACTTATTTAATTTTGTTAAAAAATCATCTAACAGGCACACTGCTTCCTGTGGTGGTATCTGTCTGTCGTATACATCACCCGCTATAATAACTGCCTTTACATTATTTTCATTTACTATTTGTATAATTTTATCTAAAATATACTTTTGGTCATCTATCATTGATATTTCATTTACACGTTTACCTAAATGTAAATCCCCTAAATGTATAAATTTCATAATAAATAAACCTCACAATTTGAAATATATCTTTATTGTATCACAAAATTACAGTATATGTATAAAAACCTTTGCATAACTTACAAATCACAGATATAATATAGGTAATACATATTTTCTAAGGAGTGTTTTTGCTTTATGTCTACACCTGAGCAGGTTCTAAAACAGCATTTTGGTTATTCTTCTTTTAGAGGACAGCAAAAAAAACTTATAGATGCCTTGCTTGACGGTCAAGACGTATTAGCTGTTATGCCAACTGGTGCTGGTAAGTCTATTTGTTATCAAATTCCTTCGCTTTTGGTTTCTGGACTTACTATTGTTATTTCCCCGCTTATTTCTCTTATGAAAGACCAAGTGGGTGCATTAAATAACAATGGCATACCAGCAGCATATTTAAGCAGCACTCTATCTATTGAAGAGCGAAAAACCGTTTTTGCAATGGCATATACAGGTAAATTAAAGTTACTATATGTATCTCCTGAAAGACTTTTAGCTGATGGGTTAATAAATTTATGCCAAAACATTAAAATAAATTATGTTGCAGTTGATGAGGCTCACTGTATTTCTCAGTGGGGACAGGATTTTAGACCAAGTTATAGTAAAATACATGAGTTTTTGCAGTCACTTCCTGAGCGTCCTCCTGTCGGTGCTTTTACAGCTACGGCTACACGCACTGTAAGACAAGATATTATAAAGTTTTTAGAACTTAAAAATCCTCTTTGTGTGGTTTCTGGTTTTGATAGACCTAATCTAACTTTTATAACCGAACAACCTCGTGATAAATTTGAGCATCTTGTAACACTTTTAAATGAACGTCATTTTAAAAGTGGCATTGTTTACTGTACAACCAGAAAAATGGTTGATGAGCTTTATGAAAAATTATCTATTCGAGGGTTTAAGGTAGGCTCTTACCATGCAGGCATGAACCCTGATGATAGAAAATCCGAACAAGATACATTTTTATTTGGTGACACTAAAATAATGATTGCCACCAATGCTTTTGGCATGGGCATTGATAAACCTGATGTTGGCTTTGTTATACACTATCAAATGCCACAAAGCATGGAAAGCTATTATCAAGAAGCTGGTCGAGCTGGTAGAGATGGCAATAAAGCCGATTGCATACTACTTTTTGAACCAAAAGATGTTAAAATTTGCGAATTTTTAATAAATCATAGTCATGAGGATAATGATGAATTAGATGACAAAACAAGACTTGCTTTAAGAAAACGAGAGCTAAAAAAACTTGAAGTTATGACCGAATATTCAACAACTAACAAATGTTTAAGACATTTTATCCTTGATTATTTCGGTGAAAACTCGGAAAACAACTGCATGAACTGTTCAAACTGCTCTGCTCATTTTACAAATGAAGATGCAACTGTTGATGCACAAAAAGTTGTCTCCTGTGTTTTTAGACTTGCACAGCGTAAAAGGACTCTTGGAAAAACAACAATATCTGAAATTCTTAAAGGCATAGAAAGTGAACGTATTTTACAAAATGATTTTAATTCACTTTCAACCTTTGGCATAATGCATAATTCATCTTTAAAGCATATTTATCGTGTTATTGACGCTCTTATAAATGATGGATATTTAGAGCTAGAAAAAAATTCTTATCCAGTTATCAAACTTTGCAAAAAATCTGGTGAAATTGTATGTGATAAAAAACCATTTTTCTTACATTCTCCAAAGGATAACTATGCTCTTAAATATAATTCCCTTTATGAAAAATTACGCTCTATCCGTGCGTATATTTGTGCTAAAACCAATATAAAACCAGAAGATGTAGTTTCAGATATGGCACTTGAAGAGCTTTGCAATAAACTTCCTGAAAGCACAGACAAAATGCGTCAAATACCAGAAATTTCTGATAAGCAAATAAACCTATATGGCGAAATTTTTCTAAAATATATAATGCCATATGTTTCAAAACCAAAGCAAGAAATATCTAAAACTATTGAAAATGCTCAGAAAATTTCATCAAATAGCTCAGTTATTTCCAATCCTTGGACAAGACAAGAAGATAACTTGCTAAAAGAATTTTCATTAAATAAAATTCCTGTATCTGAGATTTCAAATGCTATTAATAGACCCATTAGCATGGTCATTGCAAGAATGAAACTATTATGTTTACCAATTACTAGATAATGAAATGTTAAAAAATGGATCAATACTTAAAACAAAATGATTATAGAAATAAAGTTTTTGACGTAATACAAGTTGGTATATGGACAATCGAAATTGAAAACGGAAAACAACCCAGAATGTATGCTGATAAGGTTATGCGTAAGCTTTTAGGTATAGAAAAAGAAATTTCTCCGCAGGATTGTTATAATTTTTGGTATAGCCGTATATTTTCATCTCATGTAAATGTTGTTGAAAAAGGTATAGATAAACTCATAGCTGGTAAACAAACAGAAATAACATATCCTTGGATGAGCCTAGATGGAAGCCTTCGATATGTTCGTTGTGGTGGTGAGCGTGATTTTTCTTATACCGATGGATTACGCTTTTTTGGCTATCACCATGATGTAACTCATATCGTTTTAGATGAAAAACAAAACACAGAAAAACCTATTATTTCCGACTATATTTTACAGGTTTTGACTAGCGTTTATGAAGCTATACATTTGATTGACTTTAGAACACAAAAGGTTATACCCATAAAAACCCAAAATTATGAAAATTGGTCTGGCATGAGTGTTCCTATTTCAGAATATATTGATATTATAAAAAAATATCTAAGTAGTGATTTAATAGAGTTTATCATTCAAAGCATAACAAAACAGGAACTTTTAGATAAAAACGGAGATGAAATATCATATTTCTCTCACGATTTTTCTATAATGATTGATGATAAAAATCACTGGTTTAATATGTTTATGTGTATGGACGAAAGTAATTCTAATAACACTATGATTATTTCTTTCAGAGATATAGACGATACTAAACAAAAACAACAAATAGCATCTGAAACTATATCTGAGCTAAAAAAACTTTGTGAAATTGATGGTCTTACAGGTGTTTTAAATCGTGCTACTTTGGAAATGCATATAAAAAATCATCTAAATGAAAAAAATGAGAATTGTGCATTTATTTTAATCGACCTTGATAACTTTAAAAAAGTTAACGATACTCTAGGGCATATAGAAGGCGATGTGCTTTTAATGGAAACCGCCGAAAAACTAAAACAGCTTTGTCTTGTAAATGGGCAAGTGGGCAGACTTGGCGGTGATGAGTTTGTAATCTTTATCAAAGATTTAGAAAATAAAACTTTACTTAAACCTTTTGCAGAGGAAATCATAAATAAGCTTTCAAAAACATATAAACTTAAAAATGAACAAATAAAAGTTACTGCATCTGTTGGAATTGCAATAAGTGATAAAGAAAACTGCACTTTTTCCAAACTTTATCATTCTGCTGACAAAGCATTATATAATTCTAAATATAACGGTAAAAATACATATACATTTTTCTGTTAATATAAAACAGCTACAAGATTTTATGTAGCTGTTTTTTTATTTATACGAAGAATTTGCGTAATATACTATCTATTTTGTTTATAACTCTTTCCTTGTCAATATCTTCTGTTTGCATCATCCAGTGTTTCATTATTCCTAAACAGCCTGTTGCTAAAAAACAAACCTCCCATTCGTCATTTTCTTTATAATTTAATTGTTTTTTACAGAACTCAGCTAGTAAAATTGTCATTTTATGCTCTAAATTTCCATCTTTCAGCAATACATATGCAAGGTCATGGTTTTCCTCTAAATATTCAACCGATTTTTTTATACTTGTTTTCATACTATTTCCTTGAACCTCTGGAAATGTACTTTCTATAATCTGTTTTAATGATTCGGTCATTTCATTTTCAACTTTTTCTCTTAAATCGTATACATCTTGGTAATAAGCATAAAATGTACCCCTATTTATATCTGCTTGCCTAACAATATCTGATACAGTTATGTTTTTAAATGGCTTTTGTTTCATAAGCTCACAAAGCGATTGTCTTAAAAGTTTTTTGGTTCGTCTTATGCGTTTATCCTCTAACATATAAAATCACCTTTCATTTTTTTAATTTTAACATACATATTTTTATTATTTGTATATTAATATATATTATGACTATAATTATATATTGTGTATGGTTATCTGTTGCAATATACTATATCACAGAAATAATACTCATGCAACGAGTAATTGCTCGTTATCAGAAAGATTGGTGATAAGTATATGAAAAAAAGTCGGTTTAGCCCAGTAGATATGTTGATACACAAACGTAAAATAATAGAGAAAATATTTATTGTTTTATTTATTATAAGCCTGATTTGTGTACCGCTTGTAGGGGTAAATTATGACCTTACAAAATATCTGCCTGATGATGCACCTTCCGCTGAGGCTCTTGATATTATGGAAAAAGAGTTTACCTACCCAGGAATGGGGCGTGTACTTCTGGAAGATGTGTCTATCTATGAGGCAAAAGCTATAAAAGATAAAATTGCTAAAGTAGATGGTGTTGATATGGTGCTTTGGTGCGATACAACAACCAATATTTATGGCGGTTTTATAGATTATTCAAGCATTACTGATTATTACAAAGACGGTGATGCCTATATGGATATCACTTTTTTAGAAAGTGACTCATCGGAAAGAACTCATACCGCTGTAAAAGAAATTGAAAAAATACTAGGCGATAAAGGCGTTTTAGCTGGCTCTGCTGCATCTGATACCATGCTTGGCCCAACTATTAACGGTGAAGTTGCAAAAGTTATGGCTCTTGCAGTTGTAATAATACTGATAATTTTACTTGTTACCACCAATTCATGGTTTGAACCTGTGCTATTTCTATCGGTTATGGGTATAGCTATTGTAATTGGTATGGGTACTAACCTATTTTTTGGTGAAATCTCATTTATGTCTAATGCCGTTGGTGCAGTTTTACAGCTTGCATGTTCTATGGACTATTCTATTTTTCTATTACATGCATTCACAAGAGAAAAATCAAATGGCATAGAGCCTGAACAGGCTATGGCAAACGCTCTAAGACAGGCAATTCCTAGCATTGGTGCATCTGGTGCAACCACTATTGTTGGCTTTTTAGCTCTTGCACTTATGCGTTTTGGTATAGGTCCAGATATGGGCTTTGTACTAGCAAAAAGTATTGTTTGTAGCCTTGCAACCGTACTTTTACTTATGCCTGCTCTTATTTTACGTTTTCAGTCACTTATTGAGCGTACCGAACACCGTCCATTTATGCCAAGCTTTCGTAAAATGGGTGAGTTTGCATATAAAATCCGTGTGCCACTCACAATTATTGTGCTACTTATTGTTATTCCTTGTTATGTAGGTCAAGGCATGGCAGACTTTACATATGGTAATGAGGCAATAACAAACTCAGAAGGCACAGATATACATGAATATGAGCTTAAAATGAATGAAAAATTCGGTCAAAGCAATATGATGCTTGCACTTGTGCCAAAGGGTGATAATGTAAGCGAAAAAGCACTTACAGAAAAACTCGATGATTTATCATACACAAGAACTGTTATGTCACTTGCGGACACTCTGCCTTCTGGTATTCCTGAAGATTTTCTCCCTCATAGCCTAACAAGTCAGCTTCATGGTGAGAATTGGTCAAGAATACTTATAAATGTCCGCTCGGCTGGTGAAAGTGAACAGGCGTTTAACTATTCACATGAAATTCAAGATATAGTTAAACAGTATTACCCTGATGATAAAACCTATATTTTAGGTGTAACACCTGCAACCGAAGATATAAAGGAAATTATCACAGCAGATTATAACTTTGTAAATATACTTTCACTTATTGGTGTAGCTCTTGTAGTTGCTATAACCTATAAGTCTATTATTTTGCCACTTGTTGTGCTTATACCTATTGAAGCGGCTGTATTTATTAACACCGCTTTGCCTTATATTTATGGTCAAAGAACTATGTTCTTAGGTTTTATTATTGTATCCTGTGTGCAGCTCGGTGCAACAATAGACTATTCCATACTTATGACGGGAAATTATCTTGATGCACGAAGTCAAGGAGATAAAAAAGAAGCTGCTATTAGAACGGTTACACAAAGTGCATTATCTATTTTAACATCTGGTTTCATTTTAGCTGCTGCTGGTTATGGTCTTTATTTTCTGACCTCTATTGAGGCTGTCGGCAGTCTTGGCAGATTAATCGGTCGTGGTGCACTTCTCAGTATGTTCCTTGTGCTGTTTATGCTCCCTGCTTGTTTAATGGCATTTGATAGATTTATTATCAAGCCTAATTATGCAGACATAAAACACGCAAAACTCAATGCAATACACAAGAAAAAGCTATCTATACCAAAACTAACCGATTTACAAAAACAACGTCTTGCACTTCGTGAGCAGTTAAAACAAAATAGAATTGCTAGAATAAAGGCTCTTATTGCTCGTATAAAAAAATTAACCGCTAAGACCTCAAAGGAGGAGAAAAATAATGAAGATAAAAAATAAACTCATTGTGAGTATGATTTTACTTGGTATGTTAAGCCCTATGGCAACCGCTGCTGCACCTACACCTCAAACTGATGAAGCTGTTTATGTAAACCTTGATGCTTATGGCACACAAAAAGAAATGCGTATAGTCAAAGGTGTGACTTTAAATGGTGCTACTAAATTATCTGATTTTGGCAATTATTCAGAAGTTAACAATCTAACTTCACATGATGAGCCTATAAAACGCTCTGATGGTGTCGATTTCGATTTAAAAAATACAGATAATGAACGTTTCTATTTTGAGTGTATACCTGAAAACCCTGATACACTTCAAATGCCTTGGACTTTTGATTTATCATATAAATTAAATGGCAAACAGGTAAAATATGAAGATTTAGCTGGTGTTAATGGTCTTGTAGAAATAACTATTCATGCTATACCTAACCCAAACGCAGACGAATATTATAGAAATAATATGACGCTTATTGCTGGCACAGGTGTAAATATGGATAAAGCAAGCAATATTGAAGCTGAGGGTGCACAAATTCAGTCTTTTGGCAGTTATAAATTCGCTGTGTTTATGGGACTTCCTAGCGAAGAAAACACATATACAATTAAAATCGGTGCTGAAGATTTTGAGTTTACTGGAATATACTTTTTAATGACACCTGCAACACTCAGCCAACTTGATATGGTTGATGAGTTTAAAAAAGCTAAAGATGACTTAAGCGGTGCTAGAAGTGATTTATACACTGGTTTAAGTTCTATGCTTGGTACAATTAACAGCATGAAAAGCGGTTTAAATACCATGCAATCAGGTATTTCTGGTATAAATACTGTAAGAGAGCAGCTTATAAACTCAAGAGCAACTTTAGACCCTTCGCTTGATGCGGCTTTAAATCAGCTTGATTTACTAGCCGGCGATACAAACGCACTTATTCCAACTCTTGAAACTGCAAATAATGATTTAAACCAAATTCATCAAAATACAACAGATATTTTAAACACTGTTATAAGCACTAAAGAAGATATAGCAGATTATCAGTCTTTGCTTACTGATATTAAAAAGAATTTAACTGATATTAAAAACTTATTATCGGATTTAAGCAAAGAAACTGATAAAAATCAGCTTTCACTCAAATATATATCCAGTGATTTATCAGACCTTGAAAGTGATAGTAACAAACTTTCTTCTGCTCTTAACTCTTTAAAAACATCTATCGAAAATCTTCACAAAGCTGAGGCTATTTTAAATGCTATAATACAGCAAAGTTTGCCACCAGAACTACAAAATGCTGTTTCCGAGCTTATTGGCATAATATCACCTATAAAATCAAGCACAGAAACTTTATTAAAAGAACTTTCTAACATTTCTAGTGACTTAGCTCATCTTTTTGATAATTCAGCAAGTCTTACAAAGGAATTAAATGACATAAATACTGTACTTAATGATTACAGAGGAACTGCTGAAAACAGTGCAGAGCTTGCTATAAAAGCTAATGATTTAATTGCAAACTCACTTTCAACAGCTGATACAATGTTAAACCAGCTAAACACATTAAATGACAGTTTACAAACTGTAAATACTAATGCAAATTCGGCTATAACACAAATTAGCACCTCAACAACCACACTTTCAAACACTATTTTAGCTGCTAACAAAGCTTTAACTGATACAAGAGATACTATACGCTCACTTCGTGAAAACTCTGATGCTGCTATGCAAAAATCTCTTGATGGGCTTTTAGATGTTATTGGCAAGGCTACTGGTTCAAATGACACATCAGCTATCCAAAATGCAACCGATAGCATACATAACACAATTACAAATGAAGTAAACAGCATTGAAAATGATAGCAATTTATTAAATATTGACAATTCACTTGCTATGCGTTCATTTACATCTGAAAAAAACCCTTCTCCTACCAGTTTGCAATTTATTGTACGAACAGATGAAATTTCAGTTGATAAAATGAAAGAAGTTCAAGAAAAAATAGCAAATGAGAAAGATGAAGGCGTATTTGCTAGAATAGCTAATATATTTAAAAAGATATTTGATGCTGTAAAAAGTGTATTTTAAAAGAAAAAGCGACCATATAAATGGTCACTTTGTTCATATTTGTCATTATCTTGATTTTCTTGATTGTCTTCCTCAGTTGGTTTTTGTACAGGTTTTTCTTGATATTTTACCCATTCTTCAACTGGATTTATCTTAGTCCAAATTTCAAATATACCTTTATCTTTTATTCTGTAATCATGGCTATTAGTAGCCTCTTGTACAGCTAAATAATACCATAAATCTGGTGTATTATCTGGCCAGACAATCATTCCATCAAGTAAATCACTTTTATATTCTGGCAGTCTTAATAAAACATTATTTATAAGTGTCATAGCCTCTGCTCTGGTTATTGGCTTATCTGGTGCAAAATTTCCATACTGATAGCCTTTAACTATACCTAAACTCTCTACCGTAGATATAGCTATATTATGCCACATACCAGAAACGACATCACTAAATGAACCTTTATTTGTTAGGTTTTGCTCTCTGACAGTTGGTTCAAGCAGTCTAAAGAAGATGGTTGCAACTTCTGCACGAGTTATATTTCCTGTTGGTTTTACATTTCCATCTGGATAACCAATTATATAAGCAAAATGGTCATCTGTATTTAACATTTCAGATGGAGTATATATTTCCCAACCTGCATAAACAGTTTTGTTCTCGGTCATAGTTACATCTGTTATAAGCTCAGTAAGCTCCTCGTCAGCATACCAACCAGTAAATAACATAACCCGCTCTATAAGGCACTTTACCAAGTCTTACAAGCTCATCTGGCGAATAAGTTTCATCACCATAGAATGTACCGCCATTACATTCATATTCCAGAACATATTCTTTATCTGGCTCAGTAGGCTTTTCTGATGAACCTCCGCCACCACTTGATGAACCCCCACCGCCTTCTGGTGGGTCTGGGTCTACTGGTGGCACATTAGAATCTTTTTTATTAGTGATTATAAGTTCATCATTTTTTATTGTTGTAAAATCAATCTCTGTTATTTTACCATCTAATATATAACCCTCTGGTGCTTTGGTTTCTTTTAACCAATATCTTTGATTAGCATTTAAGTCTGTAAACTCTGCCTCGCCATTGCTATTTGTTGTTACACTTGTTCCAACTTGTATTTTACAACCAATATCACTATACAAAGCAGATTCTGCACCCGATAATGGAGTTTGATTTTCACTATCTTGCTTAATAACAGTAAGCGTTACAGGAGATAATCCGCTTTCCACTGGAATTTTAGTTCCTGTTGTGGTTATCTCTCCAGTACTATTTGGGGTTTTATACTGCTCATTTATAGGATAACCTTTTGGTGCTTTGATTTCTTGCAGGTAATATGTAGCACCTTCTGTAAGTCCGTCAAAAATAAGCAAACCACGCATATTGGTTACACCAGTTTGAACAGGTTGTTCATCACCAATATTTGAAAACAATGCAAATTCTGCACCTGAAAGTGGCTCAGTGGCTCAAGTGTATTCTCATCATATCTATATACTGTTAATCTGCCCTGTTTTCCAGCTTCTGCTTTTTGGTTTTGTATTGTAGCAATAGGCGAATTTTCACTAGAATTTCCACCGTCTTGTTTTGTAAACTCAAACCAATCTCGATTTAACAAATAACCATTTGGTGCAGTAATTTCTCTTACATATAATGTTTCATAGTTCTTAACAATCGAATTTTTAACACTTATTACACAAGTGCCATCTTCACCACTTACACCGACACCAAGTAAACTGCTTTCATCTTTCGCAGAATATAAACCTATATTTGCACCTTCAAGCGGCGTATTATTTTCACCTGTCTTTTTTACAACAACTGAATAAAACAAATTTTTAGATGGTCTAAGCATTGCACCGCTATGAGCTGCAAGTTTTACACTGTTATTTGCCTCATCTTGGCTAGATGTCTCTGGAACTGAGCTACCAACAAGCTTTACATTATTATTTAATGTCACATTTTTTCTTGTTATATATGCTGTATACTCCACAATATAAGCAATATTTGTTTCTGGTAACTCAAGAGTCATCTTATTATTTGCTGAATCAAATTGTAGGTTTTTATTGGTTATTTCTTCTCCCTTTGTAATATTAACAGGGTTATAGGTGTGATTATCACCACTTGTTTTTTGTTGGTCAGCTACAATCGCTTTATAAAGTTTCACGCTTTCTTCATCAAATGCTAAACCATCATCAAGTTTATCTTCAATATAAAGGTGAAGTTTATCGTCACTTAAAAGCTCCAAACCCAATGGATTTATGATAACTTTATAGTTTACTTTAGTATCATTTTCAATGTTTGATGTTTTTTGCAAAACATTATTTTTTATTTTAGCTGTTTCTGATGCAGATTGTGTTTTTACCCACTCATTTTCACATGCTGATTGATATAAATCTTCATAAAGCTTAATATATAAATCAACTGTATTTTTTAAATTTACCGTTTCATCATATTTAGAGCCCAGTTTTTCATAATCAATAGTAGTTGAAAATCTTATAGAACGTTTACTGGAAACATTATTAAGATTAAAATCAAGCTTACCTTCTTCAGCGTTATGAATAACATAATCTTCTGTTTCTGATTCCTGTTCAGAGATTTTAACAAAATCACTTTCTTGATAACTTGTAGTTTGTTTATCAGAAATTCTCGCACTACCCTCAATATAACTTACACCCTCTGGCAGTATATCTGTGAGTTTTATATCTCCAAGAGGTGAACCTTTAGTGTTTACCCATATTTCCCAGTCAATTTTCTTTTCAGATACATAATAATATTTTAATGGTCAAGTTACTAAAGCTTGTCCACCTCCTGCATTTTGGCTTGCAGTTGCAGTTATATCCGTAATTATTGCTTGACCGTCTATTGATGTACCACTTTTAAGCAATTTAACATTATTTTTATATGAAAAATTTTGGTTCATATTACCGCCCCAAATATATGGATTTGTACCATAGGTGTAATAACTAAAAGCTATTTGCTTTGTACCAGTATTTTTTAATTTAATATTAAGAATGTAATTATCATCGTCTTCCGTTAGAGTGATATCAAGACTTTCATTACTTCCATCTGTAAACTGTTTCTCAATTTGCTCTCTTATATTTTCAATTTGCTCATTACGTTTTTCTTCATTCCAACCAAACGATTGATAATCATTTCTTTTAGTAGAATCTGGACATGATTTTATCTTAGCAAATGTATCCTCAAACAGAATTTTTGTCATATTAAGACTGCTTGGTATCTTTCTTGGTGGATTTATAGTTACATTCCATTTTAATGCTAGCTTATTTTTATCTACTCCACCAGAGGATATAGTAATAAGTGGGTCTATTGTATCATCTGGTACATCACTAGCTTCATTTGATGTAACTGGATTTTTAACTTCTCCGAATTGAAATCCAGCCGAAACAGTATTTTTGAAATCTTGTTTATCTATTTGGCTTGGGTCAAAGCTTGCTAAATACGAGTCATCAACCTGAGTTCTATATGTAATTTTAAACTTCTTAGTTGTATCAATTTTACCTTTATCTGTTCCAAGATACTTTGTTAAATCTAAATTGAAACCTGTAACTCTGGACTTATCATCATTATATTTAAGTTCTAAATCATCTCTACTAATTTCAACAATAGGTGTGACATAGTTACCTTCTGCATATTGTATTTTCATATCAAGCTTTTTAAAATTTTCATCTGTTTCCATAATCTTTGGAGATATAATAATAGCCTGACCTGTAAGTATATCTGATAGATTAAGCTCTGTAAGCTGCTTATCATGTGCATCAATGTCGATTTCCCAATCTAGAGTATAATATGCCTTATTTCCACCCTCAGCAGCATGATATGTAACATCGTATGCTTTCTTAGATATAATCATCTTAATAGCATTTGTATTCACATTAGCATTTTTTGTTAAAACAGGTGCTTCGTTCAAATCTACTGCTTTAACCGTATTAGTATAAGTTGTATTGTTATTGCCTGCCAAAGCTTTTGCAAATTCTTCATCAGTAAGCTGTGTATTATATTTTATCTTTATAGTTTCTACATCATCAGCTATTGCATATGTAAAACCAGTGTCTGTTGTTTGAATCTGTGAATTATCGTTTTGAACTTGGTCTTGTCCTTTTAGTTTAGTTTCAACTTGTATGCTGTCTTTAACAATATCTAATCCTGTTTGTAATGTATCATCAAGCTTTACAGGTATATTTACCCCTTTATCAATATAAGCCTGATTAGGTGCTGTGTATACTATCTCCCAACTTGCAAGTCCTCTATTATCCATAGCTTTTGTAACTTTTTTTGTTAGAGTTGGTGCAATAGGGTCTTCTGGCTTTAATTCCTCTATTGTAAGATTTAAAGTTTTATTTTGTGGAAGTTGTATAGTAATCTTTCCATTATCATCAGCATTTATTTGTTTCTCATTAATTGCACACTGTATAGCTAGATGGAAATTAGTAACCCAAGAAAAATCTATTTATCAGGAGTTAAACCAACATTATTTTGCGAAACTGTTATATCGCCCATTTTAAATGTAATGTTAACTGTGTTTTCTCCTTCTGTCATGCTATAAGTACCTATCTCACACTTTATATGAACATTTTCTATTATAGTATCATCATCATTTGTATATTCCACATCTCCCTCAAATACTATTTTTTCATCTATTTTTGTTTGAGTAATATAAAAAGGAGTTGGCAAAGTTATAGTATATGTTTTATTTTCATCAACATCTTGAATATCTCCATCATATAACGACTTATCTACAACATAATAAAACTGATTTTTTAATGATACAGTTGCACCATCTTTAATTTCATTATTTCCATTTCCGTCATTATCAATAGAATCATGCAATGTAGCCGAATAATTTGGAAGTTCGCTTATTGTCGCTGTATCTTCTGCACTTGCAAAAACACTGAATTGGGGGAAGATAATTGCAAGTGCAAGCAATAAAGCTATAAACTTCTTTATTTTCATAAATACACACACCTTTATATAATTATTTGAATATTTTCAATATATATCTACATAGAAATTTACATTAAATTATGTAAATTGTCAATATTTTTCCTTTATTTACATTGTAAAATATTTTTACTATAATTATGTTTTATTAATACAAAAAAAAAGACACCGTCATTTGACAGTGTCTTTAAAAATTCTGGAGCGGATGACGAGGCTCGAACTCGCTACCTCCACCTTGGCAAGGTGGCGCTCTACCAGATGAGCTACATCCGCATTTGTTATCTGCTTACTCAGAACGATATTTATTATAACAGGCGAATGTGCTCTCGTCAAGCATTTTTTTAATTTTTTTGAAAAATTTTTTTAATATCCCAAATTGTCATTAATAAGGACAATTTCACACTCCATATTAGTTGGAGGGTTCATAAGTATAACCATAGCTTTGCAAATGCGTTCAGGACTCATACAGTCCTCACATTGACCTGTGGTTACACAAGGCACTTTCTTATTCAGTCTTTTAGCGTTTAACGGTGCAGAAATATTTTTTGCTCTATCAATGGCATCTTCTAAATCTCTTGCAAGCTTATTTAAACCGCAAACTATAATACAGCGTTTAGCATTATAAAGTGTTGCTGCTACTCTATTGCAAGTGCCATCTATATTTACTATCTCACCAGTTTTAGATAGACCATTTGCAGAGGTTAAATAAATATCACCATTCATATATATAGGCTCATTTTTCCAGTGCCAATGTGCATCTATGCCTTTTTCCTTTAGATTTTCATAAATGCCCATTTCATCAAGCGTTACAGACCCGCCAAATCCTACGCTTTTTCCCTCACACTGACTAACTATATAGTCTGAAGCCTGCTCTTTGGTATCAAATATCTTAAATCCAAAACCTCGTTTTGTAAAATTTGTTTCAATCTCTTTAAAATCAATACCAAAAATAATATCTTCAAGCTGATATACACGGTCTACTAAAATATCAGCACCTTTTATATGTTCTCTATCACAATAACCCCAGCTTACAGCAACAGACTTTACACCTGCATTCTTAGCTGTTTGGATATCTACTGTGCTGTCACCTATATAAAGAGTGCTGTCTTTATCAGAATCGAACATCTCCATAATAGAAAATAGTGCATCTGGTGCAGGCTTTCTTGGCACATCTACCTTTTCACCTTGTGTATATTCAATAAGCTCACCAAAATAATGCTTTGCTATCTCTTTTGCAGCTAAATCAAATTTATTTGTAAGAATAGCAGTTTTAATACCTGCAAGTTTTAACTTTTCAAGCAAATGCATTATTCCGCCATATGGTACTGTGCGACAGGTCATATGTCCTCGGTAATACTCACTAAAACGCTTGAAACACTCATCTATATCCCCATTAGTATTATTAGCCTCTAGTGTTCTTTGTAGCAGTTTAGCTGCACCGTTTCCCACTCTTGCTCTAATTTGCACTTCAGTAGAAGGTTTAACCCCTAAGTGGCTGACCGCATGGTTTACAGCATCGGTCAAATCCCCTAAGGTGTTTAGAAGTGTACCATCTAAATCAAAAACTACCGTTTTATACTTCATCTTGTTCCTCATCTTGCTCCTGACTAATTTCAATTTGTGGCTGAGTATATGGGCAATATCTCTTGTATGTTACTGTGATTTCTCTAAGCATTTCTGCAACCTTTGAATTTATACCCTCTGGTCTTACTCTCCATGCCCAGTTACCGCCTACTGTTGATGGTATATTCATTCTTGAATCTGCACCAAGTGATAATAAATCCTGCATTGTAGTCATAGATATTCTAGCACTTGATGCCCATACACTTTTTATTGCACTCCAACCTAGAGCCTCATTTGGTGAAGTTCTTAAATATTTATATGCAAATTGTTTTTCTTCTTCATTGCATATATCCATAATCTGCTCACAAATACTTTGGCTGTCATGTGTTGAAGTGTAAACTATCATATTAGGTTGGTAGTTATGAGGTAAATGCTCATTATCATTATGAGCATCAAAGCCAAAAATAAGCACTTTCATTCCAGGAAAACCGCTTTTTGCAAGTAAAGCTCTGACTTTATCGGTCATAACCCCTAAATCTTCCGCTATAATAGGCAATTTTCCTAGCTGTTGCTCTAATGCTCTTATAAGCTTCATTCCAGGGCCTTTGCACCATCTGCCATTTATAGCAGTTTCTTCGCCTGCATCTACTGCCCAGTAGGACTCCAAACCTCTAAAATGGTCTATTCTGATAACATCAAACATAGCCATATTGCGTCTTACACGCCAAACCCACCAATGATAGTTTTCAGCTTCATGAGTTTTCCAATCGTAAACAGGATTTCCCCACAGTTGACCTGTTGCAGAATAATAATCTGGTGGAACTCCTGCAACTTTTCTAGGTGTATAGTCCATTTTAACTTGGAAAAGCTCTGGGTGTTGCCAAACATCAGCAGAATCTGGTGAAACATAAATAGGTATATCACCAATTATTTGAACTCCATTTTTGTTAGCATAACTATGAACAGCTTTCCATTGCACAAAAAATATATATTGTAAAAATACTCTAAAGTCGATTTCTTCTTTTAACTGTTCACGCACAACTTTTAATGCTTCGGCATCTCTGCTGCGAATTTTTTTATCACTCCAAAGCCAAAGTGGGGCATCATTGAATTTTTCTTTTTTAAGTGCCATAAAAAGAGTATAATCTTCTATCCACTCATCATTACGTCTGCGGAAAATGTCTATTTGTTGACGCATATCCACATCTATTCTTGCAAATGCTTTTCTAAAAAGCTCCATTCTGCTCTTTCTTAGTGGCTCATAATCAACCTTATCTGGGTTTTCCTGTTTATGCTGTAAAACCTCTTTTTCGGTTAAAAGCCCATCTTCTACAAGCAAATCCAAATCTATAAGCAGATAATTACCCGCAATGGTAGAAAAACACTGATAAGGCGAGTCACCAAAACCAGTATGACCTAGTGGTAATACTTGCCAATACCTCTGTCCTGCCTCTTTTAGAAAATCAATAAAATCAAATGCAGCCTGCCCCAGTGTGCCAATACCATATGGGGAAGGCAGTGATGTTATGTGCATAAGCACACCGCTGGAACGCTCAAACATAAAGACGACCTCCACACAGTTAATGTTTTCGTAAATAACTACAATAACATTATAAAATATTTGCTCTAATTTGTCAAATTCGCAAAATGTATGCTTTTTATAAAATTTTTCTATTGTGAAAACACACAATATATATTATTAAATCTTGTTGTAGCGTGTGCAAACAGTTATAATAATATAAAAAGTTAGCTTGAATATTAAGTGAGGACAATAACAAATGCGAATGCGTAAAAAAAAGAATTTAGATACTCGTTTTGCAGCGTGTGCAAATGTAATGATTACTGAGCCACAAATGCAAAAAGGCAAATGGCACGAAGTTTTTTCAAATGAAAATCCTATTCATTTGGAAATTGGCTGCGGCAAAGGCAGATTTATTATGGAAATGGCAAAACGTCACCCAGAGATTAACTTTGTAGCAGTTGAACGTGAAGAAGGTGCTTTAATTATGGCTACTGAAAAAGCCCGAGAGTTAGAGCTTTCCAACTTAAAGTTTATGAGCTTTGATGCTGCCCAGCTTGGCGATGTGTTTGAACATGAAGAAGTTGACAGAATTTATCTTAACTTTTCCGACCCATGGTCACCTAATAGACAGCGTAGACGTCGTTTAACTCATGCAGATTATCTCGATGTTTACAATAATATTCTGCGTGAAACTGGTGATTTATGTTTTAAAACAGACAATCAGCGTTTATTTGAGTGGTCTATCTCCTCTATCTGTGAGTATGGCTGGCTAGTTCAGAACATTTCTCTTGATTTACACAATTCAGAGCTTGCAAAAGATAATATTATGACCGAATATGAAGAGAAATTCTCCTCTCAAGGCTTTAGAATTTACAGACTTGAGGCACGTCGTAGACTGCCACAGTTTATGGACAGACGCAGACCTGTTAGAAAACCAGAATAAAAAATGAACCCATTTCCTTATTCTGATGATAACAAACGTTATCATTCATATTCTTATTATTTAAAGCACAAATATGGCTGTAAAGTCGCCAGAGTGCCGTTAAATGGCGGTTTTACTTGCCCTAATCGTGATGGAACGCTGTCTTTTGGCGGTTGTCTTTTCTGTTCGGAAGATGGCAGCGGTGAGCAAATTGAATTTCCAGAAAAATCACTGGAAATTCAGTTTAATGCAGGCATAGAAAAGCTGTCTAAATGGAAAGATGCTAAATATTTAGCCTATTTACAGTCTTTTTCTGGAACTTATGGCGACATAAACAGATTAAAAACTATTTACAGCAAATGTTTAAATTTACCTAATGTGTGTGGTTTAGTAATTGCAACAAGAGCCGATTGCATAAATTCTGAAATTTGCGATTTACTCTACGAATATGTACAAAAAACCGATATAACAATAGAACTTGGTCTGCAAACCATTCACGATAAAACAAATAAACTTATGAACCGCTGTGAATATTTTTCAGACTTTGAAAAGGCAATTAATTTATTAAATAGTTTAAATATACCAGTTTGGACTCATCTTTTAAACGGATTACCTTATGAAACACATGATATGATGTTAGAATCTGCTAAGGTTATAGGGCAAATGAAAATTAGTGGTGTTAAAATTCACACACTTTATTTTCTAAAAAACACAAGTTTTGCTGAAAAGTATCAGCATTTTGCACTGAGCAGAGATGAATATATAAATATTGTATGTAATCAGCTTGAGGTTTTGCCTAATAATGTTGTTGTCGGTCGTTTAACTGGTGATGCACCCAGAGATAAACTGCTTGCTCCTCTTTGGACTGCAAGAAAACGTGAAGTCTTAAATGCCATTGATAAAGAGCTTTTAAGACGTGATAGTTTCCAAGGAAAATTTGCAAAATTATAACAGAACATTCCTCTAAAAATTTTTAGGGGAATGTTTTTTAGTGCTTGACAAACTTTACATATCCATAAATTGTTGAAAAATTTATGTAAAACTTTACTCATATTTTACATAAAAACAGGTTGGCAGAGTCAATACTCATGTTATAATAGTATTGTATGTAGCAAAAATAAAAATATTGTAAAAAGTAAAGGATTAAGAGGTATGGATATTTTTAATGTGCTATCCCTGCTTGGCGGTCTTGCAATGTTCCTTTTCGGCATGAGTGTCATGGGCGAAGGACTGGAAAAAAGTGCAGGCAACAAGCTAAAAACTATTCTTGAAAGACTGACTTCTAGCCCACTAAAAGGCTTTGTGTTAGGTCTTGCAGTTACTGCTGTAATTCAGTCTTCATCAGCTACAACTGTTATGGTTGTTGGCTTTGTAAACTCTGGCATTATGAGTTTACGTCAGGCAATCGGCATTATTATGGGTGCTAACGTAGGTACTACTGTTACATCTTGGATTTTAAGCCTTTCTGGCATTCAAGGTGATGGCTTCTTTATTCAGATGCTAAAGCCTACATCTTTCTCTCCTATTCTTGCTGCAATCGGTATTGTTATGTATGCCTTTCTCAAGGATAACAAAAAGAAAGATATCGGTTCTATCTTACTGGGCTTTGCAGTTTTAATGTTCGGTATGGATACAATTAGTTCTGCTGTTGCTCCTCTAAAGGACGTTCCAGAATTCACTAACATTCTTTTAATGTTCTCTAACCCAATTTTAGGTGTGCTTGCTGGTGCTGCTCTTACTGCAATAATTCAGTCATCTTCTGCATCTGTTGGTATTTTACAGGCTCTGTCTGCAACAGGCAGTATAACTTTTGGCAGTGCAATACCTATTATTATGGGTCAGAATATCGGTACTTGTGCAACCGCTATGCTTTCTTCTATCGGTACAAATAAAAATGCTCGTCGTACTGCTTTTGTACATCTTTATTTTAATATTATCGGTACAGTAGTATTTTTAACCGTATTCTATATACTAAAGGCTATCTTTGATTTTACATTTGTAAATGATGCAATCAATGGCTTTGGTATTGCAGTTGTTCACTCTTGCTTTAATATTGTGGCTACCGCTGTAATGCTACCATTTGCTGGTGTACTTGAAAAGCTTGCTTGTGCTACTATTCCTGATGAAACCGAAACCGCAGATGAGTTTGCTCTGCTTGACCCTCGTCTAATGGTTACTCCTCCAATCGCTATCGAACAGTGTCGCAAGGTTGCTGTTAGAATGGCTGACAAGTCTAAAGATGCTATGTATAAAGCTTTAAGCCTCATAGATAAATATGATGAAGAAGATTACACATTTGTAAGAGATACTGAGGCTAGAATAGATGTCTACGAGGATAGACTTGGCTCTTATCTTGTAACACTTTCTTCTCACAACCTTTCTGAGGCTGACAGCCGAGAGGTTTCCAGACTGCTTCATACAATCGGTGACTTTGAAAGAATTAGTGACCATGCAGTTGGTATTGCAAAAGCTGCCAAGGAAATGCATGATAAACATATCAATTTCTCAAACGATGCAAACAGCGAACTTAAAGTTATTTCTGCTGCTGTACGCAAAGTGCTTGAAATGTCTATAAACTGCTTTGAAACTGGTGACCTTAAAACCGCTGTTTTAGTAGAACCTCTTGAGGAAGTTGTTGACCACCTTCGTGGTGCTATGAAGAACCGTCATATCACACGTCTGCAAGAAGGTCTTTGCACAATCGAGCTTGGTTTTATCTTCTCTGATTTACTAACAAACTTTGAACGTGTTTCTGACCACTGTTCCAATATTGCTGCTTGTATGATTGAGCTTCAACACGGTGCTTATGATACTCACGAATATTTAAGCCGTATTAAGAGCGGTCAAGACCCAGATTTTGCTGAGCGTTATAACCAATATTTAAAAGAATATGTTCTTCCATAAAACAACAAACTGCTTATATATGAGAGTAGATACATGGGAAATAACCATGTATCTACTCTTTTATTGTTATAAAATATCATGATTAAACCATTTCAATTTTTAAAATTATACCAATTTAAAGGAGCTGATGTAAATAAAAAATTAGTGGTTTTGGTTTCTACGTTTATTTAAAAAATATCCCTTTGTAAATATTAGATTTGTAAATATTAAATTTTATATACCAATTATTTTAATATGATAATATGACGAAAAATTTAATTTGATAAATTTTTAATTTTATAATATTAATAGTAAAATTTAATTGGATATAAATAAAATTATGCATATAATAAATTTAATGAAATAAATAGGATAAAAAAACTGAAAGGAAGATTAGTATATGTTTTCTTTATTAATTCCAAAAACAGATTTTGTATTTAAACAGATTTTTGCTTCAGAAGATAATAAAAGTATCCTAATAGCTTTTTTAAATGAAATTTTACATGATCATAAGGATAAAATTATTTCAGTTGAAACAAGAAATAAAGACATAGAGCCTTTAACAGATTCAACATTGTGTATTAAAGCTACAACACAAAATAATCAAACCATAAATATAGAAATCAAAATTGATAATAATAGTAATAGTTCAAATCTAATACAACAATCAATGTATTACTGGTCTAAAGCCTATAACAGCCAGATAAAACCTCATAGTTCTTTTTCAAAGCTAAATACGGTCATATGTATTAATATTTTAGATTTTAATTGTATCCCAGATACAAAAGATTTTCATAGCATTTATAGACTCGGAAATATGAATGGAACAGACGAATTAAGTAACCTTTTAGAAATACAATTTTTAGAAATTCCTAAATTAAGAGAACTTAATCCAAATGATAATAATAGCAACCTAGAAATCTGGACTGAGTTTTTAAGAAACCCAGAAAGTGAAGTTGTAAAAAAGCTGAATTATCTAACATAGAGTTGAAAAAAGCTAAGCAAGAGTTTTATAAAATAATTAATCATACAAAGTCTTAAATAAAACAAGAAACCGCTAACCTTAGTAGGAAAGCGGTTATTTTTATGTAAAAATATAAAAAACTTAATACTGCATATCTTCTGGTCTAATCTGAGATAGGGCTTTGATAAGCTCTAGAATAACGTCATATGATATTGTCATGCCTTTTAATGGTACTTTATCGGTTGAATTACCATTATTATTAGCTCAACAACAAATATCTACCTTTGGAATATTATTATTCCACTGAACAATATTAATTTCAGTGGTTTTTCAATCATTAAATTTTGATAAAGCAGCAACTTCTTTTAAAATTTTATGTGTTAGTCTCATAAGACTAACCTCCTTTCATCTTATATTTTAAATAATTATCTGCAAATTATTAAAACGTTATATAGCATTCACACATATAACTTAATTTCAATTTGCGTTTTAATTCATTTTACATTTTGAAAAAACTCCTTATTTTCTCTGTGATATAGTTGCCAAACTATAAAACACCATGGAGGTTTTATTTTATCAATTTTTTATTTAATCATATTAGAATGGAGAGGTTTATTAAGCCTAAATGCAAACAAAAGCTCACATATTCGATACTATTATACCGAATATGTGAGCTACTAAAATTTTTGCTAACAATATTAAATTAATTAAATTCTATAAATAAGAGTTATTTATTAATTCCCATCATTTGAATGAAGGTGTTAATCATATCAGATAAGACAATCTGTCCCATATTTTGGCTGTTCCATTCTTGTAACATATCATATATGTTTTTCATTCTTGATATATATTCATCTTCACCAATATAATAGTTAACCATCAAAGTGAACGCCTGCTCCCATTTTTCTTGGTCTGATGCACCATAGGCTAGATATTTTTCAATCATATCAAAACCATCATCTATATTGCCATTCGAGAAATAATATTCTGCAAGTACAATCGGAACTGTGTTAGAATCAAGACTTTTAAGATGCTTTGCATATATATCCGCCTGCTTCTTTATCTCTGTTTGTGTTTCATCTATACCTATTGCACTATATACATAAGATGTCATATAGTCAGCCCATTCAAAACGGTCAAGTTTTATTGCAGATACAAGTGAATCTAAACTCTGTTCTTTATCAACTTTATACCTCGCATAGATATTGCCAAGCATTAATCCAGCATATACTATCATAAGTATTGCAATAATTAATGTAATCCAGTTTTTAATATTATCACTTATCTTTTTTAACGACAATGTGTCGCCACAACATAAAGTAATAAGTCCAAAAATACCAAATGCCATTGGCAAATAAGAGTACATAGAAAATATAACTTCAACAGCTGCATGTCCTGCCATAAATACCAATGCACCGCCAAGGGCTGCGGTTAATGGATTACTTTGTTCTTCTGATTTACGTCTTGTTTGTACAACTGCCACTGCTGATGTACCTAAAACGCCAACAAAAAGAACCAAACCTATAACGCCAACTTCAACCAGTGATTGTATATAATGGTTATGAGCATATTTTGTTTCATAGAAAAATTCTTGAACGCTTACTACTGCATTTTCATATGCACCCATGCCTAAACCAATTACAGGGCTACGCTTAAATAATTTCATACCATCTTCAAAGAACACAGTACGTTGAATCGCATTTTGGTTTGCCCATAGACCTTGCATACGATTTGAAATAAAATCTGGCAGTAACTTATATTTTAATGGGAATGAGTACGAACCAGCATCACCATTAAATACAGCTTCTTCAATAGTCACATTTGCATCAGAGCTAAAGTTTGCATAAATTACAATACTATCTTCTGGAACTTCAAATACTGCACCATCTGCAACACCTTGATAAATTACAGTATTAGTATGCATCATAGTATCTTCTTTATTTTGTGACTCAATAGTAACATTAACTGGTGCATCAGATTTAACTGATAGTGTATATGTACCAGCATCAGGATACTGAGAACGTCGAAATGTTTCACCTATATTAAGTGTAGCCTCACCTGTAACATTCATAGCTACAACTGCAAATACACCTAATAATACAAACATTAAAGCAATAATTATAGGAATTAATTTTATATGCTTTTGCAGTTTGCCAGCTATTTTTTGACCTACAAATTTATCTAATAGGCAAAGCATTACACACCCTACAATCGCACAAATTAGAGGAACAGGTCTTGGTTCAGTCCATGCTGTAAAAGATGTTGCAGAAATCGCAAAAGCTGAGATTACTGACAAAATCAGTGTTTCAACCATGAGTACAAGAGAAGAACCCCTGTTTCTATCTAAAATCAGATATACTATAAATCCAAGTAAAATCATACCACTTGCACCCATTGAAAATGCAAGTAAAAAGGCCATTGCGTTTAAAAACAAACAACAAATATGATATATTCTTTCTTTTTGAGTAGATGTAATAGCTAAACCAAGAGATAAAAATACACCAATACCCATACAACCAGCAAATACATTAGGATTTTGGAAGATAGATATCATTCTTATTCCTTCTTCTACTGGTGCTATATTAGCATAATCATCTGTAAACAATCCAAAAAAGCTTAATACTGGTGTACTGATAATATGTGTAGATAAAAAGTCAATGCTTACAAGACCTGCAACTGCTGATGCACCGCTAATAATAGATGCAAAGCCACGACCTAACTTTTTCTTTTCACCGTTTGCAAATGCAAGAGCAAATATTACTATGCTAAATGATGTCAGCAATAACTCAAAACCTTTAAGAGCAAATTTACCTGATACAGCATATAAAGTTGATATACCATTCATCGTTATCCACAAGGTCAACACCATAAACGGTATTGATAAACGGCTTCTTATAACTGACCATTTCATAAAAATCACCACAATGGCACATAAAAGCATTAATATTGATACCGTTTTAGCTGTGGATGCGGTACTTAATACCATAACCGAAAAGTATGCCAATACACCCAAAATAAGCAAAATAATTTTTTTAGTCTCTATTATTTGCTTATCTGAGTAAATACTTGATGAATTTGGGTTTTGATTCATTATATAATTCCCCTCCCATACAATACTATATACTATGTCATCATATCACAATTTAACATATTAGTCCATTTATAACAAAATTTTTACGATAACTTTTCTTTATTTATCATGCCACCAAACACTGTCATAAATAAAATTTTAATATCAAAAAATATTGTCCAATTTTCTATATAGTATATATCATGCTCTATTCGCTTTTTTATAGAAGTATCTCCCCTAAATCCGTTTACTTGTGCCCAACCTGTAATTCCTGGGCGTACTTGATGTTTTACCATATAAAGTGGTATCTCCTCTTTAAACTTATCAACAAAGTGAGGAAGTTCAGGACGTGGACCTACCAAACTCATATCGCCTTTAAGCACATTAAAAAACTGTGGAAGTTCATCTATTGAGCACTTGCGAATAAAAGCACCAAATTTAGTTTTTCTTGGGTCTTTATTTTTACTCCAACCAGTAGTTTGAGTATTATTTACTCGCATTGAGCGAAATTTATACATTTTAAATTTCTTTTTATTAAGTCCAACACGTTCTTGCTTAAATATAACTGGTCCAGGAGAAGAAAGTTTAACACCAATAGCAGCAAAAATCATAATAGGAGAAGTTAAAATTATCAATATAATTGAGCCTATTATATCAACTAAACGTTTTAAAACTGCATTTAACCAGTTATCAAGCGGTATATGTCTAATATTCATAAGAGGTATACCATCTATATTATCAAATTCAGGATTAGATGGCATATATTCCGCATAAAATGGTATAAGCGATAACTTAACACCTTCTTTTTCACATACATCTATAATATCTTTAGTATAAAATACCTGTTCAGGTGAAAGTGCCGCTACAACTTCATCTGTATGATTTTTAGATACTATTCTTGATAAGTTATCTATTTTTCCATAGTACAATATATTAGCTATAAATGGTCTATCTGCAACATATCCATCTATTGTATATCCAAAATCTTTTTGTGTGCTTATTTTTTCTGCATAATCAAGTGCCATTTTACCATCACCAACAAGCACAACATGCTTTAAGTTATATCCTTTACTTCTATAATAACGAAGTGTATACCTTAAAGCCATTCTTTTTATACTTGATACAGTAAATGAAATGACAAAGAAAAGTATAAGAGTACCTCTTGAAAAGTGAACCTCTTTATAAAGAAACAATGCTGTTTGAATGAGTATAAAATCCAATACACATGCTAATAAGAGTCGCCATAATTCCCAGTGCAAACGCTTATTTCTAAGCGACTCATATAAACCCATAGTTGCTAATATTGCTAAATGAATAGGAATAACAATTAGAACTAATTTTATATAACTATCAAGTGGAACGGTTACAACACCATTATCAAATAAATGAAATCGAGTCCAGAATGAAACAGGCATAGATATAAATAAAATAATTGCATCTAGGAATATATTTATATAATTTAATGTTTTTTGATTTTCCTTAATCATATATATTCTACCACCCTAATATCTGGTAATAACTTTTTATATTCATTCATAACATCAGGCAAAACATTTTCTAATAAATATGGCTCTATCACCTTTTTGGCATGTTCACCTAACTGAATTTTCAATGCTTTATTATTATATATTCTAAGTATTTGCTCTGCACAAGTTTCAAAATCACCATAATTATATAACAATCCTGCACCTGTTTTTTCAAGCAAATCTGTGTGTCCCTTTATTTTGCTTGCTACTATTGGAAGTCCATTATACATTGCCTCCATTATATTAAAAGGTAAACCTTCGCTTTTACTTGATGAAACCGCCAAGTCAGCTATTGGATAATATAATGACATTTTAACTTGACCTACAAAATATATTCTGTGTGCTAACCCTAAGCTATATGCATACTGCTTGCACTGCTCAAGCAAGTCCCCTTGTCCCGCTAAAATTAGTACAATATCTTCGGGAAGTCTTGTAAGTGCATCTATTAACACATGCTGACTTTTTCTTTTTGAAAATTCAGCTGCATATATTAACACAAATTTATCTTCACCTATGCCAAGTTCTTTTTTGATATTCTCACTTTGTTTGTGTGTTACAAGTTTTTTGCTATCTAAACCCATACCTTTTATATAACTCACACATTTGCTTAGCTTATGTTTTTTTGCATAGTCTGTATCCCACTCATTCATAGTCATAAGCAAATCTGTAACTGGTGCAACAAATTTTTCTGCACTACTTAAAATTAAATTCTTTTTATGTGTTTCTAACTCGTTAAATAGGTAGCCGTGTGCAGTATTTGCAACAATCGGACGATTTTTAATGCCCATAACTGCAAGACGTGTAAAAAATGATGCAAGCGATGTATGACAACTTACAAGCACATATTTATTTGTTAGTATAATCTTTCGAAGCTCGACAATAGCCTTTATATTTTGGGGTGATGTCATACTTTTTTCAAAAGGTACATGATATACATAATCTGCATATGGGATTTCCATTTTAGCTCCCCCACATGCAACATCTACTCTAAAACCCTGTCGTTTAAACTCTTTTATATATGGCAAGTGAAAATTTATAATATGCGAATATGTAGAGGCTGTAAATAAAATACTCCGCATAAACTTTTCTCCTTTTATGCTATATTTACTCTTATTTTTTACTATTTTCGATTATATCTGTGCTATTATATCATATTTTTATATAATATTAAAGAGCAAACAGTATTAACTAATTCCCTATTGTTAGCATTACTTAAATATATACTTATAAGCCTAGACAAATATCACAAGATAGAAGAAAAGTAAAATTGAAATATTTATACTATACTTGATATTTTATTTCATACTTATAGATATTATCAGTTTACTTCCTATAGCTTTATAAAACCACTTAACTTCCTTAATATAATTCAGTTTTTCAGTCAGTATACTATCATTAAACCAGAAAATTTTAAATATAAATATGAACTTTTAAATACAAAAAACATATTTTTAAATTAATAGTATCTATCACAAAACCAACAAAAAGCGACAATATATCTTTAAATTTAAATTTTGAAACAACTTAATCATTAGTTGTCATAATAAAATTATAAATTATATCGCCCGTTTTTTCAGTTCAAACAAATAACTCTATTTACTTTCCTTATAAATATGTATTAAAACTTCAAATTATAGCTATATGCTATTATTATAACTCATAATACCAAGTAATGTTTCTGATTCAACATAAGTAAATTATGAGAAATTATTTAAATATCTAGTTATCAAGAATACTCTATAATAACTCTACTATTAACATATGTTTTTATTATATTAAGCTAAATTATTAAACATAAATATCTATCTGATGTCGTTGTTAGATGCTAGTTGAATGAATATTGAGAACTTTATTTGTAAATTATTACTTATTAAATCTATCACTTGGTAATAACTTAATTATATTGAACAAATGCTCTATAATATCTCTTGTTTTATATTTTTTAAATACCAATTATTTCAATGAAAACTCTATATAAATTCCACCATAAATATATAGTTTTATTTGGAGTTGCTCAGTAAGTTTATAATTTGTTAATAGTTATATATTTTATAATAAAATATATATTATGATACACATTGAGAATTAAAATATATTTATTATCAAGTGTATGTCTTATTTCACTAACCTTATCTATGTTTAAATTGACATTTAAATATAATGATTTTGCATTGTTTTTATATTGTCATTTTTTATACTATTTATGTACTTTTTATATATCATTCTTAGACATTAATTCTTACTTTTATACACTGTTTATTATTTATATTTTTTCATACATCTAATAAATACTTATCTTTTAAAAATTTATATTAAACCGCTCCATTTCAATTTAAATCTTAAAGAATAATATTTTAATATGATTTATTACATTAAACCAATTTTTTTATATATTTATATTATTGCAAACCTAATATCCTAAAGTAATTCATTACCTAGCCTACAGTTTGGTATTATTTATCCCATAATATTCCTATCAGCTTCAAATATAAAAATTTTTACAAGCAGTTTAAAATTGGATTGTCAATTATTGTTTTCAATAAATATATATCTTATATAAATAGTTTAGATCATTAGATATAAATACATATAAATTTCTTAAATACCGAAGAAACATAATATATCATTCAGAAAACTTGCATATAATAATATATAGCTTTTTTAAAATTTTTAATTTATACTTACATGACATTTCTTTCTTAGTTTGACTAAGGCTAATTGAGATATTATATTCATCATTATATACTCCTTAAAAGTTTTGCATACAATATAGTACAGGCTTTTCTAACAAATCAAAATTTTATACTAAAATGATTTTTTTAACTACTATAAATATAACCAATCTAACTGTGCTATAAGCTTCAATTATATACATCTCAAAATATTGCATATAATAAAATATAAATTTTTCTCAGTAATACAAGTTAAATAAAAAGTTGCTTTTTATAGATAAAGATATTTATTATACTTTAATTTTATTAGAAAGGATTGATAAAAATGACAAATATTCTTAAAGAAGAAAAGTATAAAAGCATAACTATTAATGGAAAAGACTATATTATACAATTAAATAAAGATCAAACTTTATTGTCAACTTATTTATCTACATCATTAGATATATCTGCCCAACATTTACATAAAATTCTTATGAAACTAGATATAGTGGACAAAATAGGACATCTTTATTTTCTCAAAGGTACACATAAGCACCCAAATTATGAAACATTTAAGGGGTCTCAGCATTTATGGACTTTAGATGGTGCAATTTATCTTATAAAAATTTTAGTCGAAAATGATTATAAAAACATTAAAATCAACTGATTTTGGAGTAGTTCTTCTCAAAACTAATATTTTTAGTATTATAATATTTCTTTTTTAATCTACTTGTAAATATATTACTATATAAAATTTCTTATTTTCTATAAGAACTAATATCGAAATTTATTTAAAATTATATCTATTAAAATAACGCAAAATAATATAAACTACACAAAGGAAATCAGCATAATTTTGTCACTAATTAGCAAAAAGTATTATACTATATTTTTATAATGATGGATTATAAAATTAAGTGCAACAAAAAGCCCACAAGTAAGTTGAAATATAGTCAATAAAGTGGACACAAAGTTAAGATTTTTTGCAAATTTGTTTTTCAAATTGACAAGGGCTGACCCAACCAATAGCAGAATGTATTCGTTTAGCATTGTAATACAACTCAATATATTTAAAAATATCCATGCGGGCTTGTTCGAGATTATCATAATTTGAATCCTGAACAAGCTCTCTTTTTAATATTCTGTAAAACGATTACATCAAAGCATTGTCATATGGATTACCTTTTCTGCCCATACTTTGACGAAAGCCATAACGAATACACATTGACTGGAATCGTTGCCCCGTATATTGGCAACTGCAATTTGTATTGATGATTAACCCTGTGGGTGGATGCCCCTACCGATTACTTGATTTAAGGCAGATAGTACCAAAGCATCACGAATTCGGGTATCAATAGCCCAACCAAGTACCTTCCTAGAGAATATATCAATAAAAACGGCTAAATACAGCCAACTGAAATGATAAAATGATGGTAGACACAAAAAAGTGTTTGCCATCATTTTTTGTTAATATAAAAATAGGAGATGAAATATATGGGAAGACCAAAAGGCGGAAAGAATATAAACCATAGCAAGGAAGAAAAGTTAATATTGGTTAGAAGAAATTTATCTGGTGAAAGTCTAAAAAGTTTAGACAGAGAAACTGGTATACATAATTCACAAATAAGTAAATGGACAAAACAGTATCTGGAATGAGGAGAAGAAGCACTTATAAATAAATGAAAACCAGGCAATCCACTTGCTAAATATTATAGGAAAAAGTCACTTACCACTATTGAAGAATTAGAATTTAAGATATTAAAGTTCGAAAGAGAATTGTTAAAAAAAGATAGTAAAATTTTAAGATTAAAAAAATCCATAGAACTAGAAAGGGGCGATGTAAGAAGAAAATAATACAGCAAATATATGCGGAAATAGAAATTAAAAGTGAAAAATATTCAATTAAGGAACTATGTAGTATATATGGCGTATCAAGGTATGGTTATTATAAATGGCTTAACAGAAAAGGAAAATTAAATCGTTATGAAACATATCAAAATGAATTAGATAAATATGTTATGGATATACATATTCATTATCCATAACAGGGATATCGTACAATAGTTAATACATTATTTAATCAATATGGTTTAGTAGTCAGTGATATTTCTGTATAGAAATCTATGAAAAGATTAAACATTAGTGGATATATTAGAAAACAAAAATGCCCTGTAACATATGGTTCAGAGCATAGTAGATTTCCTAATGTGTTAAATAGAAATTTTAATTCAAATAGTCCAATGCAAAAGATAGTAACTGATGTTACATATATAAATTACAAAGGTAATTATTACTATTTGGCTTGTTTTCTTAATTTGTTTAATAATGAAATATTAGATTGGGAGTTGAGCAACACATTTGATAATTTTCTTGTTATAAAACCAACTAAGAGAATTCTTGAAAAAATAAAAAGTACTGACACCCAAATCATTTTCCACAGTGACCAAGGTGTCCAGTACTCATCTGTTGGTTATTGTAACCTGCTTAAATCTTACAATGTTATTCAAAGTATGTCAAGAGCTGGTACTCCAAGAGATAATGCTGTTATCGAATCCTTCTTTGGTACATTTAAAGATGTTATGTATTCTCACTTTGATTATAAACGTTGTAATGACATTAGGAAGGTCATTTCTGACACTATTTACTATTTTAATTACATTAAACCGTTAAGAAAATTAAACAAAAAGCCACCAGTTCAATATAGAATTGAACTGATAGCTTAATTTCTTTTTTTGTGTCTACTAACTATTGATTATTTCATATAAAAGAGCCAGTTTTTTTATTGTGAGTTCTTATAATTATTATACATTTCCCTAACAATCTCAACATTAAGATCATACTTCTCAGAAACCTTGTCAATTATAACATCTTCCACAATATCAAGTTCAGATAATGATGAAAATAAGGCATTTATACCTTTCTCAATACTTTTCTAAATACCTTTCTGAAAAACACCCTTGCTATAATTACACATATTAGCAGCCTCCGTTTCTAATTTATCAGTTGTTTTTATGCCAAAATCTTCGTTTAATAATTTGAGTTTTTCTTCTACTGAAATATCGTTTGCACTCTTATCCTCATAAATATTTCGCAAAAGATGCTTTTCTTGCAAATAATAAGTGTTAATCGTGCCTTGCCACTTTTTATCAGGATTTAAACAAATCCATATAGAGTGAACTTTTTTCAAATTTGAATATTCAGAATTTCCAAAATCAATACCTTTCAAATCTACCAGCTCTAATTAAAGCGGGATCTAGATCATTTGGTGTATTGATAGCAGCTATTACTAATACTCCAGATCTAGAGTCTATACCATCTAATGTAACTAGCAAGGCATTAAGAATGTTTCTGCGATCCGAATTCGAGTCAGGCATACTTCTATCCCCACCACTAGCATATACCTTATCAATAAGGACAACACATAGAGCATTCTCTTTTGCATTTTCAAAAAGATTGCTAATATTCTTTACAACTAAACCTACATACACCTTATTAAATTGAATGCCATAAACACTAAAGAATAGCACACCTACCTCACCAGATATTTCCTTAGCAACAAAAGCCTTTCAAGTGCTAGGTGGACCACTAAACAGAATGCCTTTAGGTATTTTAACAAAAATATTACTTAGTTTTTGAGATTTTTTCAAATAAGACACCATAAACATTATAAATTTTTTGTACTTTCATAACCTGTATCATTTATAGCTTGAATGCCAGAAAGTGAAATTTCGATTCTATCATCACCATTTGTACTTTTGGTCTAACTTTTGATTCATTGTTCTTTATAGTTTTTGCATTAATTTCATGTTGTACTGTTGTCACTTATTTTGTAGTATCTTGACTTAGCAATTCATCTAATATATTAAAAGTATAGTTAGCATCACTGCTAACTATACTTTTTGTTTTTATACTCAGTCAATTTTTTTAATTTATAATGATTTTAATAGTCCAAGTATATAAAGAAATTCTCCCGATTTTAATGTTAAATTTCTACCATAATCATCAAAAATTTTTACTACTGGATTTTCATTACCAATAATTTTTATAAATATCCTGTTATCATCATGATAAATTAAACAAATATCATGATTAGTTTGGCTCTTTGTATAAAATCCTATTTTTATATTTAAACTTCTGTTTAGTTTTAAAAGATTGTGATATATTGTAGTTTCAACTTGCATTTGTTTATTCATTGTAATACTATCTTTACAATAACAAAGTACAGCTTGTTGTATTGAATTAGATGTTAAATAAAGTTTATAGTGCCTATTGTTATCAAATGACATAACTTTATAAACTAAGTTATTGTCGACAAGATAATCTATATATTTTTTTCTGTAACCTTTATTAGTTATCAAAAATTCTAAATTCGAGAATATGTCTGCTGAATTCCCACAAATATATACATATAAATATTTAAGCTTATCTATATGCTTTTGAGAAAATACCACACCCATATCATCTGACATAATGGTATTTATAATTTGATTAATCTTTTTTACTTCTATAAAGTCAGCATCATTACAATCAATGTATGGAAATCCTCCATAAAACAGATAATTTTCAAATTCACACCCAACTCTTTTGAAATCTTTACACAAGCTATTACATACATCTGTTTGCATATTTAACAGTGAATATAAATTATCAAATTTTTTATCATTATCAATGCACACAAGATCTAATATATTGCAGTATTCAATAAAGCTAAGTGGATAGACATTTATTTTAGATATATTCTTTTTTCTAACTTGTTTTACATTGTTGAAAGACTGAGCAACCACAACCTTACTGCCATTAGTTAAATTAGAAATATTATTAAAATCCGATGTTTTTGATAGAAATAGCTCATCTATAAAATAATAACTGGTTTCAGCCCTACAAACGTATTGTTGGTACACATTAATAATATTTTCTATTGTCAAACTAGATAGTAAAGAGTTCTCCAATGGAATATATAAAATATTTGTAGGTTCAATACCATAATTAAGTAGTTTTTTTATTGCTTGTTTGATTATCACAGTCTTTCCTATACCTCTAATTCCTTGTAAGACTATAATATCATCACTGTTTTTCAATAAATCTAATATTTTATTAACCTCATCACGTTCATAGTCATAGTCTTTAAAGAAAAAATCATGCCACCAAATATTATGAGCATATAAAATTTCTAGAACGTCCTTCTTAATTCTTGTAAATACCATCTTTATATCTCCTTTACATTTTAAAGTTTTTATATTCTATTCTGAATTTATAAACTATTATATGCAAAAGAAATTTTTGGTCTTAGTTTTTGTAGCATTTAATTATATTAACCACCAATATAGTCGTGATACATCAATACGATAGATGAAGGAACTTTCTAAAAATCTTATTCCTAAAAAACTAAATATGTCTTGACCGATACTGTGAATTTATAAATTTCAAAATGTAGTAAGTGCAACAACTTCAAGAAAATTGTCAAAGCTTTACACTTCTATTCTAGATGCTTTACCTTATCGGCTTAATTAAAAATAAATATACACATTATATACTTTTATATACTGTCAACTATTTTTAAAGAGTTTCTACACTTCCTGCACTACAAAAAATATATAACCAATATAGTCGTATCTTAACAACTAATATTATACTTTTAATACTTTTGAGTTGTAAATTTTTAAAAGTTATTACACCTTTCGCCTACACTATTATTTTATTTCATCTGTTGTAAAAACTAAATTTAACTGTTCTATGTATCCTATACCTATTCGTTGAAAGACAAAAAGGTATGAGTTTATTGCCTCATACCTTCATTTACTTATAATTTATTTAAGTTTAATGCCGTTTATAAAAACACCGTTTTTAGTTCTATTTTTCTTAAAATTTAGATTTGTAATATCTTCATAAAACTTGTTACGGGTTTTTGGATTTTCTGATATTTTGTTGCAGTAATTTCTATAAGCCTGAAACAAATTTTGTGAACCTTCTTTTACATCATCTTTTACGTCACAACACTCATCAATAAATCTTTCCAGACTATCTTTCTTATCTTTATAATAATCTATGTTTTTCTTTATTATATCTGGCATCTCAATGGAAAAATTTAAATTATATGCTTTTTTTGCTCCTTCAATTATCCAACGTAAAATCGCACCACCTGCCTTATTAACCAAATAGTCTGTATAATTCTTTATATCATTATATTCTTCTATAGTAGTCTCAAATGGTATTATAACTATTCTACGCCATGTACCTTTATCTTTTACATTAATTCTTGGTAAGTGATTTGTACACAATACCAATGTATGTGTTGGTTCAAACTCAAATGGATCCCTATACTTTTTCTCAGCCTTAATCTTATCAGTAGAACACAACTGTTTAATTATAGCAGTATTTAAGTCTTTTCCTTCTTCTAACTCTGAAGAAATCACCAATCTTTTACCTTTAAGCTCTGCTATTTCATATTTTGCATTACGTACACTTTGTTTAGTTAATAAATCAGCGGATAATAATCCGCTATAAGAACCAAGTACCTTTGCAATTGAATTAAAAAACGTTGATTTACCGTTACAACCTGAACCATATGCAATGAATAATGTTTCTGAATAAACTTTTCCAAAAACAATCATGCCAATGATTTTTTGAATATAATTAATAAGCTCACTATTATCTTGAAAGAATAGTTTTAAGCATTTTTGCCAAACCTCATATCCCTCAGCTGATGGTTCAACTTTTGTGACTTTAGTTATTAAATCGTTAGGATCGTGATCTTTTCTTCCTTCTTCTATGCCATATCTCAAATCGTAAGTATATTGAGGTGTATTTAATAAATATGGAGACTTATCTAAATTTTCTATATCAAAAGAAATTTGGCTTTTCAATCCTTCTGTTAGTGCATTTATTTTGTTTTGAGATCTGCATTTTATAATATGTTCTTTGTATATTCTAGCATTTTTATATTGCTGAATTATATTTTTTCATCGGAGTTACAATTATTATTTTTAACAGTAATATTGCCAATATCACCTATCAATTTTAGCTCTTCTAATGTACCTTGCAACTCTTTAATTTCAGTATCTACATCATTTAATCTTTCTTGTGTAAAATCTTTTATATATTGCACTGCATACATTTTATTTTCAGACCAAACCACATCATCATATCTCAAAAATCCCGATGAGCATGAATATATGATCTTATTATTACATGTTTCAGCTATAACATTAGTTTCAGCAACATCTGTCAAATCGTTTAAGGGTGCTCTATAACATCTTAAATAATCTAAATTCTTTACTGCTACTTTCTTATCAGTTTTTGATGATTTTATATAAGTTATATTCTGTTTTTTCTTATTCATAAAATTTTTACCTTTCCTTTATAGTCAAAAAATATCATTGGTATACATATTATACCATCTAAGCTTATTATTGCACATTTTATACAATAAATTTACATATTATATATTATATACAATCCACAATAACTATATAAAAACTAAACATCTATATTATATTTATTAAAATTTAAAAAATTTACCTTAACTAGAGTTATTTTTAACTTATTGAAACATTTAATCCTTTTTATGTGTCTATATATATGACCGAGGTTAAAAGGAGGGGTTTTATGAATGACTTATATTTGATAAAGAAATTAAAATCACATGATAAGAAAGCCTTTTATAGTGTTATTGAAAAATATACACCATATGTCAGTGTGATTTTGTATCGTACATTAAATAAAACAGCTTCAAAAGAGGATTTAGAGGAGTTAACTTCAGATGTATTTATAGCTTTATGGTATAATATCGATTCTTTAACTGGCAATAACTTGTCTGGTTATCTTGCAACTATTGCAAAAAATAAAGCTAAAAATTATCTGCGTTCATTGTCACCAGTAAACGAAAATATAAATAATATTGAAATCTCGGTCGATGATAGCACATCTAACACTTCTATGTACAATGATAGACATAATCAGCTATTATTTGCAATAAATAGCCTTGGTTTTCCTGATGATGAAATATTCAAAATGTATTATTTTGATGATTTAAAAACAAATGAAATTGCAAGAGAACTTGCACTTTCACACGCAACAGTTAGAACAAAGCTTTTTAGAGGTAAAAACAAACTTAAAAAATATTTTAATGAAAGGGGTATCGGTTATGAGGAGCTTATTTAATAAAAAACAAGCCCAAAATCTTACAGGCGTAAGCAGTGAGCGTGTAAAACTGCTTGTAAGTGAAAAGCTCGGAGATACAGAACAGGTATATGCAAAACCAAAATATAAAAAAGCCTCTGTTGCAATTATACTTGCCGCCACACTTTGTATAACAACCGCCATTGCAGCTAATTCTTCATGGCTTATACACTATATTTTTAATGACAAAGTACCAGATAAAATATTAGCTGAAATAGAAAATATAACTCAAAGTATGTCTTATAAAAATTATACAATCACAGTAGAGCAAGCTCTTTTTGGTAAATCAACTGCATATCTTATTGTATCTGTCGAGGCTAAAACCTCTGAGGATTTTCAAAAAATGGGCGATAACTCAGATGATTTTATTGAATTTATCTATGATTTAGGTATAACATATATGTATGAAGGTGAAAAATCTGAATGGTCTATTGATTACGGTTTACCTGAGCTTGATAATGGCAGAAAAAAATATATAGCTGTTGAATATATGGACGAAAACCCTAAAAATTCTGATTTTCTCGTTTATGCTAACCCTAATGTTGAACCTGATTTATATATACGCATACCTGTTAAAAACATGATTAAGACGGTAGATTTTAAAATAGACCAGAAAGTTTCAAATGCTGTTCTTGATTGCATAGGTTCTTATAATATGAAAAATTCTCTTGATGATGTAAAAACCGATTTGATAGTAACAGATTTTTCTATATCATCTCTTGATTTTACAATGAATTATAAAACTAACGGTAAATTTGGTCAGCCTATCGGTTTAATAGCTTTTATGATGAATGATGGCTCTATATACGGTCAAGGTGAGCTTTTACAGTGTAATATGTGCAAATTTCTTGATGATAACGAAAATTACTGTTATTTTAAATTTAATAATCTTGAATTATCTAGCAATATTAAAGCTGTCATTATTGACAAAACCGTATATCCACTTGACAAAAGTAAACCATACAATCTAGAAGAAGATATATTATTTAAACCTTTTATAGCAGATTATATACCTTTCCCTGATAAAAATTATGGTAGTGGACTTTCTATAAATGATGTATGTGAAAAAATAGGTGCTAACTTCTCATTTGATGAAAAGGCTCAAACTGTTTCAATAACATACAAAGGCAAAACAAGCATTTTAAATATAGGAACAACAAATATAAAATTCCCTCTTACTGGTACGGAAACACAGGTTATAACTGATATTGTAGGAGAAGATATAGTTTGCGACCGCCTATCTCAAATAATCGGATTTGATACTGTATATATAAACTTTGATGAACAAAGCAAAAATGGTGATTTATATATCGCCCCATAATGCTAAAAAGGGACTGTTTTTTTAACAGTCCCTTTTATCTTTATCTATCTCGCTTATCATAATCACGATATCTTGCTTGTTTGGATTTCATCATCTTTTTACGCTTTTCCTTTTTATGTCTAACTCGTAAAACTAAGAATAAGAAATATAAGAAAAATAGCAAGATAACCGCAACAACTATAATTCTAAATGCATTGCTTTGGAAAAAATTCTCGATTTTATCAGCAACATATAAAACTTGTGACATAGAAATATCATTTAATGCCACTAAATCAACACTGCCATATTCAACGCCATTATATGAAACAGTCATTGTGCCTATTTTTTGACCTTGTGTAATAGGTGCATTAACAGACTCAGGCAAATCTATTTTACGCTCAATCTTACTTTTATCAGCATCTATTGGCATTATACCTTTAAGCTTGCCATTTGTAACCACGACAAGGGTATCTTGCTGTGTAGACAGTCTAACAGGTACTTCGGTTACAGTCTCATCTTTTGCAACCATATCTATTGTTTCAAAATTGTTAAAACCCCATCTAAACAAAGTTTTACTTGCTTCAAAGGTATTAGCATATGTTGCACCCGCTGGACGTTCACAACCTAACACTACTGATATAAGCTGACTTCCATCATATATGGCTGTTGACACAAGACAATAGCCTGCTTCTGATGTAAAACCTGTTTTTACACCCTTTGCATATGAATAATACTCTGGCTGATAACGGCTATATATAAGCATATTGGTTGTATATACCTTTAATGGTTTTCCATCTCGCATAGGGGTCATATTGGTTTCACTCAAGGTCTTTTGAGCAGTATTTACTATTAAAGCAAATGTTTCATCTTTTAGAGCCTCTTGTGTGATTATGGCTAAATCTCTTGCTGTTGTATAATGGTTTTCATCATGCAAACCATTTGGATTGACGAAATGTGTATTAGTACAGCCAAGCTCTTTAGCTTTCTTATTCATCATATCAGCGAAATTTTCAATAGAACCACCTATATGACGTGCAAGAGTATTTGCAGCCTCGTTACCAGATGGAAGCATTAAACCATAAAGCAAATCAATAACAGGCACTTGCTCACCTACCATAAAACCTGCTTTTGATGCATCAGATGCAACACCTATAAAATCTTCTTCGGTTACTTCGACAAGCTCATCAAGGTTTTCTGCATTCTCAAGGGTTATAAGTGCAGTCATAATTTTGGTTGTTGAGGCTGGATAACGTTTTTCATCAGAATTTTTGTCATATAACACATATCCACTATCTTTATCAATTAAAATTGCCGCTGCTGCCGCAGGGTTTGGGTCAGTCAGTGCATATGCATTAGGCACAAAAAATAATATAAACATCATAAATATCGCTATAAAGCGATGTGTTTTGTTAGTCTTCATTATTTTCCTCCAGAAAAAAATCGGAATCTTTAAAATTAAGGCGTAAAACCGCTGGTTTTGGCGGTATTCTACGCAGTGGGTCATATTTAAATGAACGGCATTTACCAGTTTGCTTAACTATACCACGTTTTCTACATGTCATATTCTCATCATCAAGTTTACTTGCATGCAGACAATAAAAACACCGTGGCTCTATATCTTTACGAAATAATCTGTTTTTAAAAAACAAGGAAATACCTCCTAAAATATACAAAAAACGAGCTAAAAATATTATTTTAGCTCATATGAGTGTAGATATTATTATAACGTATTTTTTGTATGTTTGCTAGTAGTTAAAATATATAAAATAAAAATACTTAGAATTAACATATAATTTATAGGTATCATAGGGACACATATATTCATAGTCATAGTTGGCACAGCAATAGGTAAAAATGATGTAATTATAAAACTTAATATAAATGCAGTTATGCTATGTAAAATCTTACCTATAAAGCAATATTTAAAGGAAAGCCCTAACGGTTTTACTATACTAAATGCTTGACACATAACAGATAAACCACCAAAGGCTAATATTGCACTCATTACTGAAATCAATACATTAACAGGCATATAAACCTCATGCAAAATCATAAGACCGCAAGTAAGCTCAAAAAAGCTATATAAAAGAGGATAACAAATATCTGGTAAAACTATATTTATGCGTCTTAAAAACGCTATTAAAACCGAGAAAAAAGTTAAAAATCCAGCTATTTTTATACTTGTTTGTGCAGCTTGTTCACAGCCATTTACTAAAGCCGACGAAAAGTCAATGTTTTGTGCTGGTTTACTTATTTTATCATAAGTATAACTGTTACTCACAAAAAATTTGCCACAAATCAAAGCTGAAACTATATGTATAAAATATAATAATAAACCGAGTTTTACAGAGCCTAAAATGCCTACGCCACAAATTCCAACTATAAATGCAGGTCCTGTATTATTACAAAAGCCTAATAGCTTTTCTGCTGTATTTTTGCTTATTTGTTTATTTTTATAAAGCTCACATGCAGCAGAAACGCCCACAGGATAGCCGCCTGTAAATCCAAGCACAAGCACTCCCGCACATTCGCCTGACAAACCATATAATTTACGCATAACTGGGCTAAAAATCTTTCCTAAAACCTTTATAACTCCTGTTTGACTAAGCAGTGTGCTTGCTACAAAAAACGGAAATAATGCAGGTATTGCCGTTCTAAGTGCTAGATTTATGCCGTTTAATGCCCCCTCTTTGGCTATATCCGCAAATAAAATAACAAGCACAAAGAACACAAATGATATAATGCCAGAAATCTTATTTATCATTTTTATTTCCCCCTTTTTATAAAGCTATATTATAAATATGCTTTTATTTAAATCATATTACATATTTAAACTGCATATCATTTTGAGAAGGGAGTGTATAAATTATGGGGCAAAGATTTAGTCAAACTGAAATGATTGATGATTTAAATATAACTTTATCAAGGGTAGAACTTATTGGAAATCATCGTTTATCAATAGAAAATCACAAAGGTATTCAAGAATATAGTGATTTATCAATGAAAATAGCTCTGTCTGACGGTTATTTGCATATAACAGGTCAAAATATGGAGATTTATAATTTAACCCTCAAGGAGGTAACTGTAATTGGTACAATAAATTCACTTGAATATATCAAGGGGGTGTGAAAATGGTAATAAAACTTCTATCTTTACTTTTCGGCTATGTTCGTATAACTGTTCGTGGTAGTGCCATCGAGCGTTTTTTAAATATATGTATAAAAAATGAGATAAAACTATATAAAATAGAGCGTAAAGATGAAGTTTGTATGTGTGCCTCGCTTTCTATTTCGGATTTTCGCAAACTTATGCATTATATGGGTAGAACAGGTTGTCATGTGCATATAACCAGAAAAATCGGAATGCCTTTTTTCACTTATAAACTGCGTAAACGTTATGCATTATGGTTTGGTACTGTAATAGCTATTTTATTATTTTTTGTACTAACTAACTGTATATGGGTTATAGATATTCAGATAAGCGGTAAAGTTGATTTATCAGAGCTTAGAAAAAATTTAAATGCAGCTGGTGCTTATACTGGTGTACCTATTTACTTTATAGATGAGAATAAAATAACTCAAACTGTTAAACATAATATGAAAACTCTTGATTATATATCTGTTAGCAGACTTGGCAACAGACTTATAATTCAAGCAATAGATGATAACGATGCACCAGAAATACAAGATGATAAAGCAGTAACTGGTATTGTAGCCTCTTATGACGGTGTTATAACTAATATGGACGTAAAGGGTGGTTATCCGCTTGTTAAAGTGGGTGATGCGGTTTTAAAAGGTGATAAGCTTGTAACCGCATTAACTCCCCCTACAACTGAACAAGGCACTGGTCATATAGGGCATAGCATAGCAAGTATAACCGCAGATACACTAAGAACTGAGCAAAGTATGACATCACTTACTAGGCTAAAAAAGGAATATACAGGTAAAACTAAAACCCAATTTGCTATTTTAATAGGTAATTTTAGAATAAATTTATATCTTGGCACAGGTATTTCAGGCATAGGGTGGGAAAAAACTGTGTCAGAAACTCAGCTTCATATAGGAGAAGGTACTTACTTCCCTATTAAAATCATAAAACAAGATTATAAAAAATATAATATAACAGAAATCGCTTATCCAGTGGAAGTTATAGAGCAAGAAATATTAGAAAACGCAAAAGCTAGACTTGAAAACATTATGCTTTCGGGCGAGATAAAAACTCTTAGCTATACATCTGAAAAAAAAGATGATGCACTTATTTTAAATATAACCGCTCACTGCACTGAAGATATAGCATCAGAAATTTCTGAAGAAGGTCTTACATTACCACAAAAACAAACTGAAAATCCGTCAGAATAGCACCTTTTTTGCGGTTTGCTTGCTTACAATAAATGCCCTGTGATATAATGAAATCGGATAAATAAAAAATCAGGGATTATTTCCTGAAAGGGGTTTTTAAAACTTGTATAGTGAAAAAATATCTTTAGATGTATCTGTAATGCAGGATTTATTTGGTATTAGCGATAACAATATTCAGGCAATAGAAAATGGTCTTTCGGTTAGTGTTTCTACTCGTGACGGTTATGTAAATGTATCTGGCGAGGAAAAACAAGTTAAACTTGCTATCGAAAGCCTAAAAACTCTTGAGAAAATGCATAAAAACGGTGAAACCTTAAATGATTTTGCTGTATCCCGTGCCATTGATATGGTCAAAGAGGGACAAGGCGATGAAATGGTTAATGCTATGACCGATACCATAGCAATTTCTCATAGTGGTACACCAATTAAATGTAGAACTATCGGTCAAAGAAAATATGTCGATGCAATTAGAAATAATACTGTAACTATCTGTATAGGCCCTGCTGGTACTGGTAAAACATATCTTGCAGTTGCGTCAGTTGTTGGTATGTTAAAACGCAGAGAAATTGAACGTATAATCATGTGTAGACCTGCTGTTGAGGCTGGTGAAAAACTCGGTTTTCTACCTGGAGATTTACAAAATAAAGTTGACCCATATTTAAGACCTCTTTATGATGCACTTGATGAGCTTTTAGGACATGAAACTGTTCAGCGTTACATTGAAAATCGTACAATCGAAATTGCACCACTTGCATATATGCGTGGTAGAACGCTTAAAAATGCGGGTTGTATTATTGATGAATGTCAGAACATGACATTAGTTTCTCACAAGCTGATATTAACCCGTTTAGGTGAAGGCTCTCGAATGATTTTAACAGGTGATGTAACTCAGATTGACCTTCCAGAAGGTACACAATCTGGTCTTGCTAAATGTGCAGAATTACTTTCTGGTATTGATGACATAGCAGTTATAAAACTCAGTAGTAAAGATGTAATCAGACATAAACTAGTAGGTCAAATTATCAAAGCATTTGACAAATATGAAGAAAATAAAAAACCTAAAAAGTCTAATTTCCCTAAGAAATAAGCAAAATGCGTTTCCGATATTGGAAACGCATTTTTTTTACATAGTTACATGTTTTGATAAAAAGCTTGCAGCGGTTTGAGTAAGTTTTGATTCTACTTCGGTAGCGGTTTTTTCTTTATCTGACAAGAACGCTACACAACCTGTTACATCACCATCAGATATAATAGGTGTTGCGACTACAACTGTATAATTATCCTGCTCAGACACATGAATATTTTCAGTTTCGCCAGTATACTGATACGCTTTACGGTTTTTCATAACTGTATCTATTGCATCTGAAACTGATTTTTCATAAACCTCTTTTTTAGCTGTGCCTGCCGCTGCAATAACTGAATCTCTATCACAGATTACACATGACATACCTGATGTACGGCTAAGTGCATCTACAAGTTCATCTGCAAAACTGCCTAGTTCACCCATTGGCGAATATTTTTTAAAAATTACTTCGCCATCTCTATCTGTATAGATTTCCAGCGGGTCACCGCTACTTATAACATTGGCATGGAAAACCTTGTCCATATGCTTGTTTGTTTGCTGAACAATAGTATATTTTGTGATATCTTCCATGCCTAAATTAAAATTTACAGCTTTACCCACCAATCCGCAATTTAAAATCTGGTCAACATCGGATTTTAATTGTATTTCTAAACGGTTTTCATAAACCCAAATTTTTTCTATTATAAGCTGTAAATCTTTCTTTTCAAGATGTTCTTTCTTTAGCACCTCATCAAAAATATCTATGGCTGTTTTTGCCATACGGTTTGTTTGAATAATAATATTTCGCTTGTCTGTTGCCATATTTATTTGAGACTGAATACCCTCAATTTTTTGCATGAGTTCGCTTTCCATCTCGTCATAGGTTTCTTCGAGAATTTGCTCCCTGTCTGGGTGTTTCATAATATCCCTTACACGCTGACGTTTTGTTGCTTTTAATTCCTCTTGCAAGTCTATTAAGATATCTTCAAGATTTGCCGCTGTCTGTTCGGTTTCAGCTATATCTTGTTCTTCGTTCTTTAAATCCTCATTAAGCCTTTCTATCATACAGCTTGAGTTATCTCTAACCCTTTGAATATAAACCTTTATAAGCTCGTCTAGCTTGTCTACACGTATGTGATGGCTTGTACAGCCTGATAAGCCACGCCTATGGTATGTACCACAAGTATAGGCTGGCTTTAAATCTCGCCTGCTCATAGCGAACATAGGACTACCACAATCACCACACACCATAATCCCCGAATAGACGTTGTCATTGATTTTTGTACCACGATAATTTGAGCGTGTGCGTTGCTCTCTAAGTGCTTTTGTAGTTGCAAATGTACGATAATCAATTATTGGCTGATGATGATTTTCAATCACAATTTGTTCTATCTCATCACGCTTAATATCTTTACCATTGATTTTAGCACGGGTATATTTTCCCTGTCTAAGCGTACCAATATAAAAATCATTATCCAAAATTCCTTGGACGGTTATAATAGCCCATGAGTTTCTGACAACTCGTTTACATTCTCCGCCTGCTGCTTCTTTACGCATTTTTTCTGACATTCTAGGTGTTGGTATACCTTGGTTTGTTAAATAATTTGCAATTTTTTTATAACCCCAACCCTCGTCATTATAAAGATGGAAAATCTGGCGGATAATATCCGCTTCTGTTGGTACGACTTCAAATTGTTGTTGCTTATTGATAATATAGCCATATGGTGCGGCACAAATCCACTGTCCATCTTGTTGACGTCTACGCACAACAGAACGCACCTTTTTACTTGTATCTGTGACAGGCATTTCATTGATAAGAAACTGGAACTGAATTTTAAGCCAATCATCATCATTTGGAAAGTCGATATTATCTCCTATGGAAATAATTCTTGCCCCAACATCACGCAAATCTTCAAGCTCTACGAGTCCCCTACTATTTCGACGAGAAAAACGAGAGAAATCTTTTATAATTAAAATATCTTTTTTATGGCTCATAAGCTCTTTTCTAAGTGCTTGATATCCCTCTCGTTGCTCAAATGTATAACCAGAACGGTCACGGTCTTCATAAAATGTTAGGCTTGAATTTGGAAAATATCTTTTCACATAATCTTCAATAATTGCCTTTTGGTTTTCAATGGAGGTATTATCTCTATCTAATTCTTCGTCCACTGAAATACGGCAATATCCAGCAATATCGAATTTTTCAGTCAATGTAATCAACTCCATTTATATTATTTATAGATAATATTGTAACATAGGAGTAAAAATTTTTCAACAATAAATTACCCTCTCGATTTCGCAAAATTGCTTTCGAGAGGGTTTATATATAATTGAAATATTATTAAATTTTAAATATTTTCATACATTTTTGTGTAATAGTTTAGATAATCACCAGTTGTGATACGCTCTACCCATTCTACATTGTCAAGATACCAATTGATAGTTTCTTTTATACCTTGCTCAAATGTATAAACAGGTGCCCAACCTAATTCAGTTGTAATTTTTGTATTATCAATAGCATAACGACGGTCATGTCCAGGTCGGTCCTTTACATAAGTAATCAAACTTTCTGGTTTTCCTAGCTCTGCAAGGATTAGACGAACAATTTCAATATTAGCTTTTTCATTGTTACCACCAATATTATAAACCTCACCTATTTTACCTTTTTCTAATACTGTGGCAATCGCAGCACAATGATCAGATACATGAAGCCAGTCACGAATTTGCATACCGTCACCATATACAGGCAGTGCTTTATCATTTCTAGCATTATGAATCATGAGCGGAATCAGCTTTTCTGGGAACTGGTATGGTCCATAGTTATTTGAACAGCGTGTTATATTTACTGGCATACCATAAGTTTCGTGATATGCTCTTACAATTAAATCCGCACTTGCTTTTGATGCTGAATATGGACTGTTAGGTGATAGTGGTGTAGTTTCTGTAAACATACCTGTTTCACCAAGTGCTCCATATACTTCATCTGTGGATACTTGTAAGTATTTTACACCATCACGATAATCACAAGAATATTTATCATTAGGTTGAATTTTCCAATGACGCTTAGCAGCATCTAAAAGTGTTTGTGTACCAACAATATTGGTTGTTAAAAACAGTTCTGGTTCTTCAATACTACGGTCAACATGACTCTCTGCTGCAAAATGCACAACAGTATCAAAATCATATTCACAAAACAGCTTTTCTACAAGTTCTTTGTCTCGTATATCGCCCTTTACAAACTTATAACGTTTATCGTTTTGTACTTCAGTTAGATTTTCTAAATTGCCTGCATATGTTAAGGCGTCTAGATTTACTAAAAGTTCAATATTTTCCTTATTGCTTAGCATATACTGTACAAAATTTGAACCAATAAATCCTGCACCACCAGTCACCAATACTCTTTTCATTAAATTTCCTCCTCAGCCACTGCTTTTAAATATACACCATATTCTGTTTTCATCAGTGGTTCTGCAAGTTTTAACAGCTGCTCTTTTGTAATAAATCCTTTGCGATATGCAATCTCTTCAATACATGATACATAAAGTCCTTGACGCTTCTGAATAATACTAACAAACTGTGATGCTTCTTGTAGCCCCTCATAAGTGCCAGTATCAAGCCACGCCATACCACGATAGAATTTTACTACATTTAACTGACCACGCTTCAAATATTCGTTGTTAACAGCTGTAATTTCTAGCTCACCACGAGCAGATGGTTTTATATTCTTTGCAATCTCTACCACTTGATTATCATAGAAATATAGACCCGGAACAGCATAATTTGACTTTGGTTTTTCTGGTTTTTCTTCCAACGAGATAACTTTTCCATCTTTATCAAATTCTACCACACCAAAATCTTTTGGATTATAGACAGGATATCCAAAAATAACTGCCCCCTCTTCTAGTGCCGCTGCCTCAGCGAGGGTAGCTGAGAAATATGCACCATAGAAAATATTATCACCTAGCACTAATGCAACCTTGTCATTACCAATAAATTTCTCTCCAATAATAAATGCTTCTGCAAGGCCATTTGGTGCCTCTTGTACTGCATAAGAAAATTCCATGCCATATTGTTTTCCATCACCCAAAATTTCCTTAAATACAGAAACATCACGAGGTGTAGATATAATCAAAACTTCACGAATACCAGCAAGCATAAGCGTAGATAACGGATAATAAATCATTGGCTTATCATAGATAGGCAGTGCCTGCTTTGATACACCTCTTGTAATCGGATAAAGTCGAGTACCTGAACCACCAGCAAGAATAATTCCTTTCATATCATTTTCCTCATTTCTTTCTGAAGATAAACAATTTACTAAAAATATAATTTAATCCAATAATAATGACGTTAACAATACATTTTGCTATCATATCATTGACATTAAACCAAATTAAAAGCATCATACCACCATTATCAATCAAAATTGTTCCAATTCGCATTCCAATAAACTCACTAAAGTTTTTCCATGTACATTTTACACGAAAAACAAAAATACTATTTGTGAAATATGCATATAGAACTGATAACAAAAATGCCACTGTATTAGACACTAATTTGCCCCATACATATGTTGATAAAAGTTTATACAATACTATATTAACAATAACTGTTGAGACACCACAAACAAGATATCTAAATGTTTCTATGAGAAATTCACGATTTAGAAATTTTCTCATTATAACTTCTCCAAATAATCCTTTACTTGGTCAAAATATGAAATCGCATGTTCAATGCAAATATCCATATTATAATACTTAAACTCCGCTAAGCGTCCACATAAAAATAAACTTTTGTATTTCTTAACATCATTCAAATATTTTTGGTATAATTTATTACTTTCCTCTGTCATAACTGGATAATATGGAACATTTCCAATTTCAGCTTCTGGGTTATACTGTAAAGGATATTCTGTAGCAACAATACTGCCAACTACATTAGTTGTGTCTTTCATTATTTTATGGTATTCTGTTTTTCTTGTATAGCCATCAGCCTGAGGATAAGAAATAATTTCACTTGGTAATACACTTGTGCTATCAGAATAATATTCATACTTAATATCAAGCGAGCGATATGGGAGCAAACCATACTTTCTTCCAAACAACTCATCAATTGCTCCTGTATATATGAGACAGTCTACTTTCTCACCTTCAAAGAAAATCGAGCCTGTTTCTTCTTCCATACTCAAAAGAGGCAGTGCATCAGTATTAAGTCTAACCTCTATATTTGGATGATTAAGCATATTTTCAAAAAGCTTGGTAAATCCTTCTGTTGGTAAATACTGAAAATCCTTGTTTAAGTAACGCTCATCGTAATTCATTGCCATAGGAACTCGTTCCAAAACATATTTATCAATCTGTTCTGGCTGAATACCCCACATTTTTGATGTGTAAGTACGATATGCCTTTTCAAATAATAAGGTTCCATAATCACTAATGTCTTTGTCATCATTATCGACTAGCTCTAAAATAGGTACTCGGTCACGCCCATAAAATGCCTTTCTCAGCTTTGCTAATAGAGATTCTGACTTTTCTGCACCAATAAGTTGCTGTACAGATAAAAAATTAAATGGCAGCTGAATATACTGGTCATCAATATAACTCAGTAATTTTGTATTATGTTGATGTAGTTTTCCATACTGCATTAAAAAGCGAATTACATTATAATGATTAGTATTAAGAAAATGTGGTCCATACCTTTGTACCAAAATTCCATGTTCATCTATCTCATCGTAAGCATTTCCGCCAATGTGGTTACGTCTTTCTACAATAATAACATTATGGTTTAGCTCTTCTGCAATTTTTCTGGCTAGAATGCTTCCAGAAAAGCCCGCACCTACAATTATAATCTTATTCATTTGCATTCTCCTGTGATTTTAACCAATGAGCTGTTTTCAAAATACTTTCTCTTAAATCTGCTGTACATTCAAATCCAGTATCATTATATAATGCATCTAAATCTATTTTGCTGTAATCCATATTAGACGTATCCTTATACTGACCAAACAATAAATTTATGCTTGGATTTACGATATCTCTTACCTCACAAAATAATTCTTTAAAACGTTTCAATTTCCTATGTCCTACATAATACGACTTTTGATTATGTCCTTTTTCACCAATAGCTTGAAAGGCCTTTGCAACATCTTCTACATATATTAAGTCATAATAATTTTCTCCATCAATAAGTTTAGGCTCAATATTTTCCATAAGTTGTTTTAATATTATATTAGCAAGCATTAAAGAATGATTATTTTCACCATATGCCATGCATACTAAACCTGCACTATAATCTATACCCAACTGGAATGCTAATGTTCGACACATCAATTCTGCTGAAAGTTTTGCAGTTGCATAAATACATGTATATCTCGGCTGAAATGTATCATTTCCAATAAAATTAAGTATTTCAAATTCATTATATGTACCAGCGAACACAAACTTCTTGCACTTTATTAAATGTGCTTGCTCTACTGCCATACAAGCAAACTTAGTATTATCTAGCTGTAATTTATAAGACCGAAAAGCATCTCCAAAAACTCCATTCCATGCAAAATGATAAAAAACATCATAAGAAACATCTGGCAATATTTTATGCAAATTATCATAATCTTTGAAACCAGCTTTAATACCTGTGAAATTTGGAAATTTCTCAAATCTATTTATATTTCCTGAACTAGATACACCATAAACATGATATCCATCATTCAGCAATTTTTGTGCTAATGCTCCACCTAAAAAACCACCAACGCCTGTAATAATGACATTTTTCACTAATTATTCACCACCATTCAAAAGTTTACATCACTATCTTTTAAAAGTGGTGCTACACTGTCCTTTGGAGAAACAATAATTTCGTCATCTCTCATTCCCCATGTAATTGCCAATTCAGGATCATTCCATGCTATTGCACGATCATATTTAGGTTCATAAAATTTATTAACTTTGTATTGTCCCTCTGTATAATCTTCTAGTGAAATACAGCAATGTCCAAATCCTTCAGGAATATATATCTGTTTTCTATTTTCTGCACTTAAAATAACTGATACCCATTTTTTATATGTTGGGGAGTTCTTTCTCAAGTCAACCGCAACATCAATCATACTTCCCTTTGTACAGCGAACAAGTTTCGCTTGAGCATATGGATTATTTTGAAAATGAATCCCTCGCACGGTACCTCTTTTTAACGAAAAAAAGTGATTATCTTGTATAAATTCATCGTTAATACCATGTTCTTCCAAAGTTCGTTTTGAATAACTCTCACAATAATAGCCTCTGTAATCTTCAAAATAAGTAGGTAAAATCAGTTTTACCTCTGGAATTACAAGTTGTTGAACAATCATTTATATATCACTCCATTCTGTATATTAGATACTAAACTAGCCTGACTTTGAATTGCTATAGTAGTCGTATTCCAGACAAACTCCTCAATCGAATGTAAAAACTGATCATCAGCATCCAGTTCCATCTTACTTTCATCGAAAGATGTGCGCAAAATTAAGGTTGGTTTTATTCCATCACCAGCTGTAAAGATACGAGGTGCAATAAGTGTTGCCTTGCTTCCCCACACTTCAAGCTGACATTGGTAGGCATTGTCCATGCCAAAAGAAATCTGTGCTACCTCGCCCACGTCATTTTCCATGACTGCACTGCCATACAAATCAACCTCAAAACCATTAGGCTGAACTAATTTGGAATGTACTACCTTTGCAGTATTACCAAGTAGCTCTAAAGCAAGACGAACTGGATATCCACCACAATCTAGCAGTGCACCACCACCTAGTTCTTTATTATAACGAAAATCTCCTTGCCCACGCATTGGAAAACCAAACGACATTTTGTAAAGACGAATATCACCCAAAGAACCATCTGCAATCATTTCTTTAATTTTTGCAAGTTGACTATGGTACAGGAACATATAATTTTCATGTACTTTTAGTCCTTTTTGATCTGGCAATTCTAACAGTTGTTTTGTATCGCTTTGCTTGGTTGTGAATGGCTTTTCCATAAAGAGATGCTTTCCTGCATTTAAAACCTTTTTACCCCACTCAAAATGCAAAGCTGGTGGCAATGGTACATAAACAGCATCTATGCTTTCATCTGCAAGTAGTGCGTCATAAGATTCATACACCTTACCGCCAAAATTTTCTTGAAATTTCAGTCCCTTTTCTGGTGTACGAGATGCGACACCCGCATATGTAATCTGTGGACACTTACTAAGTGCTGGCAGAAATCTGCGAAATGCTATATCAGCTGTTCCTAAAATTCCTAACTTCATGTTAATCATGCCTCCAAAAGAGAAAGTAAATTTCGAAGTTGAATATTTAATACATTATTAAACTGAACCATTTCATTCAGTGTATAAAAATCAAGTAAAAAATATCCATCTGGAAGTTGTGGAAGTTCATCAATATCTATCTTTAACAAAATATTTCTATTTTGCTCATGATAAAATCGTCCACCCTCCTCTGAAAGTAAATGGTCAAATATAATATTTGTTTTTTGTTCCAGTCTTTCCATAAAAAATCTGTCAATGATAGTTTCTTTATGCTCTGGCATTTCCACTGCTTCTATCTGAACAGTAGGACCAAGTTCCACTCCATCAAAACAACCAATCTCTGGCATTGCTTTAACAACAAATTTGAGAATGCCATTTTCTTCACAACAAATCAATCCAAATGTTGCAATTCCGATAGCTTCAAATAGAGGTTGCGTCCACTGTTTAACCTCTCTTCCTTCGATAGCTATATCGCAGAAAATTACTTGATAAGGATATGGTGTCTTACTTTTGATTTTATCATCTTCCATTGTCCAGCCGTCCAATTTATGTAATGGAACTAACTCTCCATTAGTATCATTGAACATTTTATAATTGTTAATATACTGATATACCTGTGGGAATTGATTATTTTTCAAATAGAAAATTGAACGAAAAAGAGCTTGATTTGAAAAACATTCAGCTAATTCTTGTCGCTTAATATCATTCATCTGTAATTTATAAAACGGAATACATGATAATACTGTTCTAGTGTCCATATTCACAAGATTATCCACTCGCATAAGTGCTTTAATCTGTCCGAGTGTCATCCATTTATGTGATGGCAAAACTTGAATATCATCTTCAACACGAATAAGAATATTACGATTTCTTTTTTTGTAAAATCTAGATGACTGTTCAGATTGTATTTGGTCTACTACAATTTCATACTTTGAAGCGTTTTCAAAATATTCAAGATAAGGTGGTTTTGCTCCGCCATGTTTTTGTGTAAAATTACTTTTTGTTGCTTGTATAGTAGGAGATAACTGAATTTTATTGATATTGCCTGGCTCAATTTTAGCTTGCATCAAAAAATGCATTACACCTTCGATTTCCTTGCAAATGATACCAAGAAATCCAATCTCCTGTTGCAATATAATCGGCTGATTAATAACAGTATCACTATCAATCTGTTTTTGAAATCCTGAGATTGAGAAAAAACTGTTATTTTTATTATGTATTGTGCCAGTTTGTTCATCATAAAACCAGAAAGTACTTTCAGAAAGTTTATTTTTTTTAATATCTACTTCTACAGTTTGATTTCTGTCTTTCACCCATTCAAGAATATCCTCTGCTTTATTGACAACTCCCTCGTTTACTGTCCAGCTTTTTGCAATGGAATACAAAGTATCCTGTTGCATACCTACTTCACTTCCTCTTCTATTGGTTCAAAGTTTATTTTTTCTCCAATTACAACAAGTGGTCGTTTCATAGAGCGTGTATTTATGCTCAGCACATACTCACCTAAAATACCCATGAAGAACAATTGTACAGCACCAATAAAGAAAATACCAATCAATGTTGAAGCTGTTCCTACTGGATAGGTATCCCAGTTCAATAATTTATTAATAAATATAAAGATGGCCAAACAAGCACTAATAATTCCTAATACAACACCCATAAAAGTAGCAACTCTCATCAAAATTTTTGTATAAGATGTAATACCAAGCATAGCTACATCATAATATTTCATAAAGTTAAATCCAGATTTTCCACGATTGCTTTCTGCTTGTTCATACTGTACAATTTTAATTCCCATACCAAATTCAGCAACTAAACCTTTAAGATATGGGTTTGGGTCATCAATTCGTTTCATTACATCAATAAATGACTTGTCATATAACCCAAAACCATTAAAATGTTGAATTTGATTTGAGTCCGATAATTTTCCAATTAAATTATAGTATATAGTTCTTAGAGTATACATAAGTTTTGATTCATTACTTTTGCGTTTTTGTCCAACAATTACCTTATGACCATTTTCCCACTCGCGTACGAAAACTGGCAACATTTCTGGTGGGTCTTGTAAATCACCAAATAGCATAAAAGTGGCATCTCCACTGCCATATTGCATAGTTGCAAAAACATTTCTATTAAATCCAAAATTACGAGCATTAAATACTGCTTTAACTTTTTTATCTTTTTGACACAATTTACGAATTTCTTCTCGTGTATTATCTGGTGAATAATCATCTACGAAAATAATCTCATAATCATAATATGGTAGTTCTTCTTGAAATACTTTTATAAGACGCTCGTACATTTTACAAACACTTTTTTCCTCTGACCAACAAGGAATGGTTACACTAATTTTTTTCATTTTATCAAATTCCCTTTATCCGTTCATGCATATTAATAATTCATTTCAACTTTTTAGGATATATACTACTTTGATCTGTAACAGGAAAAATCTTTTCTATTAATCTAAACAATTTAATTAATCTTTCTCCTTTATCTGTTATCCTATAATTTTCTCCAATTTTCTCAATATTACCAATGCTAACTTGCTCATCAATTCGTTTTTGAGTCGCACCATTGTCTACATAACCAATTACAAACTGATCTCTAATTTCATCATAAGAATATATATTATTATAATCTGTAAGATAAGCTAGAGAATATACCGTATATGATCTTTCTATAACCATAGGACCTAATGAGAAAAATAGAGCCATGAATAATGAAGATATTCCTATGCATAATACACTTGTAGAGAATGTAAAATTAAATATTTTATTTGTTTTTATGCATATAATAAAAGCAACAATAATTAAAATTACCATTGTTAAAAATAGCATTATATATAAACGGTAAATATATGTGCTAACTGATATAAACATGTTTAAATGTAACATTATTGATACTGAAATTGAAATTGCCAAGCATATCATTATGCATAATAATATTTCAATTCCTATTTTCTTGAATTCATTCTTCATATTTGACTCCATTTTTACGTTATTTTATTGTAATTATATTTGAAATGACACTATAATTCATACTTTGTTTTGTTTTATTTAATATATTATTTATTACCATAGAAGTATTTTTATTAAAACAATTTTCATCTGTTCTTAATAGGTATATATAATCATCTTCATCTTCTATTGTACCTTCAATATATAATTTTATAGTGTAATCCTTATTTTTTTCTAGTCTTGCATCTGAAGTATAAAATATATATTCTGTATTATCTTGTAAATCATTAGCCTTCACTTCATAATCGTTTATAACATTGCCACTGCTATTATCAACTATATCCATGCATAATTTTAAATCTTCTGGATATGTGCGTCCCCATGTAACTGGTCTAATAGATAAACTTAACATCCTATTACTATTCGAATAATATGACGTTTCAAATATAGTATCGTTTGTAATAGGCTGTGCTAACATAGAATTTCCATATATTTCATTAGAAGTAATATCTATTCTTGAAATAATCAAGAAGAAAACACAAAAAACAATCATTGGTATACTAACATATATCTTAGTCAATATCTTATGATTTTCCACTATTTGAGTTACATTTTCATATTTGTTTTTTATAAACCATAATAAAATAAATCCTACTACAAAAATAAGACTTCCTAGTAGCATTTGCACTATTGAAACCATATCATTGCCTGATTCTAAAGTTCTACTTAACAACTCTACAATAGATGGAATATCATTATCTATAAATTTATTAACTAATCTAGAAGTATATCTTGGTGCTAAAAAATTCTGATCAAAGAATATTGCACCCAGTAATCTTGACATCTCAAAAATTGTCAGCATAATTACAAATCCATTTATTTGTGATTTATGCCTATTCTTTTTTGACAATGCAGCTATTACCAAAAATGGCAAACATGTAACATATCTATAAAAATGCACCCATGATAATGTGCACATTAGTGTAGAAGCAATAGCTAAAAAATACAATAATGCATCATTTTTTTCTTCTTGTGTTCTATAGTTTATAAAATATGCTATTACATATATTATTACTAAAGCAATCAAATATATTGATATTTGGGAAATACCAGTTTGTATTACAGTTCTATTTAGAAACCAATCTAAATAATTATCATGAGATTCCCAAATTATAGGCATACTTTTACTAATTATAGTATATGGTAAAATGATTATAAAACAATCTACTATTATTCTCCATATTCTTTTCTCCATGAACAAAATGATAATTAGACCAAGTAACATCATAAAAGGTGCAAAGAATGTAGTAATCGTTAGCCACAATATACATTGTTTGTTTTTCCCATGGAAATAATATCTTAATGCAAGTAATATCGTAAATATATATTGCATTTCATCTTGCATAGAATATCCAGTACATATCCAGACTGTACTCGCACCCCAAACCAATATAGCTGCTAATTTACCATTTTTTTCACTATTGGTAAGTAATTTTACAATATGATAACATTGCATACCTACCAATATTGCACCAATATACAAAAACAACTTTGTCCACATAAGACATAATGGTGTTAATACATCTGATATTTTTGGAAATGTATGGGTTAACCATATCGGAAAATTCCATATTGACCATGGCAAAAAGATAAGTGCTCCCCCACCCATATTTAAACCTGCGTGTGGAGCTTGTCGCATATTTTCAATAAGAACTTGTGGAAGTTCTAATATCCTACCTGAAAATAGTGCATCCCATATTTCTATTGAATATGCCATAAAAGATACACCATCTATATACTCAAAACCGATTAAACATATTAAACCAACAACTGCAATTATACAGCTCTCTATTTTATATTCTTTAACAATATTAAAAAATAATTTAAACTCATTTTTTATCTTTTCTTTCACTTAACTAGCCCCCAGTTAATTACTGTCTCCAAAATATTATTTACGCTAACATTCAAAACACATGGCACAGCACCATTTCTAACACAGTTTGGCTTACTTAAACCGCATGGTATACAATTCATGCTATCTTTTTTCGCAATAGCCGCAATACTATTTTTAGGCATGCGTGAATTAGGATAAAATCTACCATATTCCCAGCAACCACATATAACAATAGTAGGTATTCCGCAAGCAATTGAAAAGTGAGCACTTCCAGAATCATTTGCTAATACAAGCCTACTTTTACTTAATAATTCTTTAAGCGAACTCAAGTCTGTTTTACCACAAATATTTTTTGCTCTAACTGTTAACATATTTAACAATTCTTCGCCAATTTTATATTCATTTTTAGTACCGCAAATCATAACATCATATTTATTATCTTTACATATATTATTTAAAACGTATGCAAATCTATCTAATGGCCATTGTTTTGATTTACTTCCTCCAGCTGCTGGGAAAACTACAATGTACTCTTTTTTCACATGATTACTATTTCGTGAAAATTGAAAAATACTTAAGGATTGGTTTAAATTAAACTCTTTTGTTAGATACTGTTCATATCTTCTTAACTCATATATAGCATCTACATAGATTAATTTTTCTATTTTTTTATCTATAATTTTTTTTAATGAAACAAGAGAACATGCTTGTAATGTATCTGGTAGTATACGACATTTAGATGATATAGCCAATGCATATATATCACTTAGTATATGCCTTTCTGCTGGTGCTACTATAACTTTTTGTGCTTTAATACTCTCAAGTTTTTTTATATTAAATATTCTATGCCGAAATTTTGTAGAAATAGCAATTACATTTTTAAAATATCCAGTTAATTCTGCAAATTCATCTATACCTGTATTGGCTCGACAAACCAAAACTATTGATTTTCCATTCGCGCTCAACTCTTTTGCGACTGAGCAAAAAGTTATAAAATCTCCCAATGAAGCCATACATACAACAGCAACATCAAAATCGAATTTATCTATTTCTTTTTTGTTGATTGAGTATAATATTATACGATAAACTACATAGCTAATACAAATTTTGAATTTACATAAAAGATTTTTTATTGTATAACTTACTGTTTTAACCACACAATAACACCATTTTCTTCTATTATACGCAACAATTCTTTTTTAGCATAAAGTTTGTTATTTTCTATAATATCATCATTTTTACAAATAATAGTGTCAAAATTTGAAGATATTCTAGCAATATTTAAAGATGTTCCATACTCCACTATAACGTCCATTTTTTTAAGTTCTGTCCTTAATGACACAATATTATCATCTAAGTCTAGTGGAATAAAAACTTCTACTTTTTTGCCTGTTTTTTTCAATTCTTTTATTTTTGATATAATATTAGTATCTAAATTAGAAATAATACATATTTTCTTAGAATTACTGATTACATTATGTTCACATTCATTAGATAACTTGTTTATATCCAATTCATTATATTGTTTTATATTATCCCAATTTTTAGAAACATGTAATTTTTCTATAATACTTTTTATACCATCAAGCAACATATCAGGAGTTATTGCTTTCATACATACAGGTACTTGCATACCACGAGAGCAGACTTTACTCCATTGTGGAGTTGTTGCCATACAATCACTGCAAGCTGGTGATACAATATTTATATTTCTTTCATATCCATAATAATAAACAGGAGTTGGACCAAATGATACAACACATGGTGTAGACATTTGTGCTGACATATGAACAAGCCCACCTTCACTATCTACATGACAAATAGAATTTTTCAGTATTACTGCGGTTTCTCCCAATTTACAGTTAAATGCATAACGGTCAGCTCCAGTAATTTGCAAACTATTTTTTACACCAGTCTGCACAACCAATATTTCTGGATATGTTTGTTTAAATTTATTGATTAATTTTTCTATTGTTTCAAGTGGTAACACTTTTGTCTGTGCTGTACCACCCATATTTTTATCTGCACCATAATTAACGGTAATATATAATACATCTTTTATATTATATCTGTCCAATACAGATAAATCATCTGGATTTATTACTATATTAGAATATTTTTCAGACATATCAATAGCACCATTACAAGATAGCTTGGACCACTTATTTTCACCCAAAAATTTAGCTCGTCTAAGAATAACTGATTCTCTTTCATGCTGCTTCTCAATATTTATTTTGTTTGACTGTGAATATTCCACTATTTTACAAGCTGTTACATAAAAATCTGGTGACTTTTCACGTATATCACCCAAATTACAATGTTTTAATGTAAGACCATGGTCTAGATGCACAGCCAAATCATATTCTTTAAAAGATGTATTGAATAAACAGTTATGTGCATCATGAATTATAGTAACATTTTTTCTTTGACCGTAAACATAGTTAGCAAATTCAATCCTATCAGTAAACAAATCAACATTACATTCACAAATAGAACTAATTTCATCTACAAATCGCAAATAAACAATATAGTCTCCCAAAGCACCACCTAAATATATAGATATGCTTAATTTATTATCTGGCTGCAAAATACCCTGTAATTTTGCACGTTGATGATATCTTTCATTAAAATAACATTCATGACATAGATTATCATATTCACCACTTATCTCTTTTTCAACCATATTCTGCATAATTTCTGCTTTTTTAAATACATATAAGGTTGAACGTATTTTGCTAAAAAATTTACTTAATATACTCATATTATTTCTAATTTAATCCTTTTAATTTAATTCTAATATTTCCTGTCTTATCCCATTTATTTGCTATATCGTTTTCTTTTTCTTCAACACTAACTAATCTTTGTATTATTTCTGATGTTTTTCCATCTAATTTTTCCTCTACATGCATAAGTCTTTCTATCATCTCTGGTGCACTACCATCTAATTTTTCCTCTACATGTATAAGTCTTTCCACTATCTCTGGTACACTACCATCTAATTTTTCCTCTACATGTATAAGCCTTTCTATTATCTCTGGTACACTACCATCTAATTTTTCCTCTACATGTATAAGCCTTTCCACTATCTCTGGTACACTACCATCTAATCTTTCCTCTACATGTACTAATCTTTCCTCTACACTTAATAATCTGTTTTTTATTTCTAGTAATAATTCAAAATTTTGCTTTTCTAAATTTTCAATATTACTAATTTTTGATAAATAATTTCTTATTTTTTTTAAAATCATTTTACAATCCTCTAATGTTTATCTAATATTGCAATTAAATTTTTATTATCATTTAATAAGCTATGTATATCAATTTCAATTTCATTTGCCTTAAAATTTATATTTGATTCATTTGATAAATCTAATATAATTTCCTTTGTCTCTTCACAAGAATCACAATCATTGAATTTTTGAGAATCGAAAATTAATCTTCTAACATCTATCTCATAATCTTTACCATACAAATAATAAAGTACACTTGCTCTGTGACCCCCATCTCTAATTACATTTGAATCATTAAATAATATAATTCGTTCTTCATTAGATGGATATCCATATTGTTTTATATAATCAAGATTATAAGATACTCTTTCTGAATTTGTTTGAATATTAGGTAAACCACTACAATAATAATTTATCTGCTCTCTTCTATCATTTTCAAAACTATTTCCTTCAAGTGCTTTTACAACTCTAGAATTTTCTAAGTCTTTTATACATGGTTTTCCATTTTCATCTTGTGAAATTACTTTAAGCTCACCAAGTTTTATCCTATCTTCCTTGATTTCTTTCAAATAAGGTAATAGAGCTGCTAAACCAACAAGATTTACTTTATCGAATTTATCACAAGAAAATCCTTCAACTGATATTAATTTTTCTATTATGGTTTCCATTGATTTAGCCAAATTAGAAAATTCATTTATTGTTAAGTCTATTCTAAAATCCTTATAATGAATGTGGATAGACTCACCTATGTTATCTTCAATATCAAATCTATACGGAAAATCTTCTAAAGTTTCTGTTAAAGACACTAATTTTAAAACCGCAGGATTACTCATATAATACTCCTATCAATAGTTAGAAAATGTAATATAATCTTTGAAAATTTCATCATATCTGTTTTGTTGTAACATATAAATAAGACGCTCAGTATATTTAAAAAACACTTTGCTTAATTTATATTTTACACTCTCAGATTTCAAATAAAATTTCTTTGATTCTATATCACTTATATATTCTTGTTTAAAATATTGCTTATCAAAAATACTTCTTATAATCATATACACAAATATATCTTCATCTGACATAATCCACCAACCATTTTTTTCATCAAATACTTTGTTTGACCACACTGATTGATTTATTGTCTCATCTAAAGGAATCCACATCTTAGGTGTTAAACTTTTACATGATAGTTTTTCAAAAACATCTATATATAAATTGAAATTTGTGTTTATATTTTGCCAAAATTGATATTCTTTCAATCCATATCCAAAGCTCCAACCATTCTTTCTCCCATTAGGTGGAACTATTTTTTTATATCCTATTGAAACCATACAATTTTCAAAATCATATTGAGATTTAAAATGAACCAATATATCTATATCTTTTCCATCTTTCAATTTATATGGTAACTCATTTGCTATATTTTTTATTAAAACATAATTAATATTTGCATTATTTAATTCTGAAAAAAACTGTTTTATAAGGTTTGCATCAATATACATAACATATACACTCTACTTATCTTTTTCTTTAATTATATCCAACTGTTTTTTAGCTAACACAATAGCAGATGCTATTTGCAAAAATTCATGCTCTGGCATAGCTAAACGCATACTTTTATTTTGAATATGTATCTCACGTTCTTCTGTAGAGTTGACCCCATGGTTCAACTCTACATCAAACTTTCCTCCTGCAAACTCTATTGTATCTAAAACTTTTATTATTTCTCCCATTATATATCACCAATCAATATATTAAAAAGTCATGCTCTAGATAGTTTTGAACATAATCTTTAGCACCTTCTTCTAATGAATAAAAAGGCTTTGTATAACCTACTTTACGAAGCTTATCCATAGATGCCTCTGTGAAATATTGATATTTTGGACGTAATGTTTCTGGCATCTCAATATATTCGATATTCGTAGGGATATTTAATGCCGCAAAAACTGATTCGCCTAATGCTCTAAATGTTCTTGCATGTCCTGTTCCAAGGTTAAATAGTCCATTTATATGAGGATTGTCCATCATATATCTAATAACACTACAAATATCTTTTACATATACAAAATCTCTTGTTTGACCACCATCTTCATATCCTTCTTTATATGATTTAAATAGCTTAATTACTCCTTCTTGCTTTACAGAACGATATCCATGCAAAATAACACTTGCCATACTGCCTTTAAAATATTCATTAGGTCCATAAACATTGAAGAATTTAAATCCAACATGTTGCAGAGGTGTTTTTTCTTGCTTTTCTGCCCAAATATCGAAAAGTTGCTTTGAATATCCATATCCATTTAATGGTGCTAATTTATGAATATCCATTTCATCAGAGAAACCACACTGTCCATCTCCATATGTTGCAGCACTACTTGCATAAATAAAACTTATATTTTCATCTGCACAAAAATTCCAAAGTGTTTGTGAAAATTCTAAATTATTACGATATAAATAATCAAAATCACGTTCTGTAGTAGCACTACAAGCACCCATATGAATTACATGGCTTATTTTGCCTTTAAAAGATGGAAGTTTAGATAGAAATTCATCTTTATTTATATAACGTGTATATTTCTTATTTACTAAATTTCTCCACTTTTCAGTTTTTGCAATATTATCTACTACAATGATATCCTCTATTCCTGCATCATTTAATTCTCTTATAATGCAACTACCTATAAAACCTGCTCCACCTGTCACAATAACACTCATACTGTTAGCCCTCCTCTATATTATTTAGTCATTTAAAATTTGTTTTGCTGCATCTAAAATATTTTTTGCTTTACAACCATAATTATTTGGTAATTCTTCCTCTTTACCGTGACCAGTTGCAAGCAAATAACCATTTTTCATATTGGCATTTAAAGCAAATTCAACATCTATTTTTTTATCACCAATCATATAACTCTCTGATAAGTCTATCTGATGTTCATTTTTAGCCTTTATTGCCATTCCGATATTTGGTTTTCTACATTCGCAATCTATGTTGTATCCTTCAACTACTCCTTTAGGGTGATGTGGACAATAATATATTGCATCAATACAAGCTCCATCTTGTTCCAGTAATTGTTTTACCCTATTGTTTACAATTACTGCATCTTGTTCTGAAAAATATCCTCTCGCTACACCTGATTGATTGGTTACCATAATAATATAGAAATTATTTTGAGATAGTTTTTTTATAGCTTCTGACGCACCTTCTATTAAAACTACATCATCAGGATTACTTAAATAATTTTTTTCTTCTATTATTGTTCCATCTCTGTCCAAAAATACAGCTTTTTTTCTCATATTATTTATTTGTTGCAAGGATTTTTTCTATTATTGAAGTTGTGGAAAGACCTTTTTCCAAATCTATAAATTTAACCTCTCCACCATTCTCTTTTAGAAAATCAGCACCTGCAACAGTTTTTCCCTCCCAATCTTTTCCTTTGACCAATACATTTGGCTTTATTGCTTCAATCAGCTTTTGAGGAGTATCTTCATAAAATGGAACTACATAGTCTATCATTTCTAAAGACTCTAAAAGTTTCATTCTATTTTCTAAAGAAACTATTGGACGTGTATCTCCTTTAATACGACGAATAGATTCATCGCTATTAACTCCAACAATTAATATATCTCCAAAAGAACGTGCTTGTCTAAATGATGAGATATGTCCCGCATGTACTAAATCAAAACAACCATTTGTAAAAACAACTTTTTTACCACTTTCTTTGTTTTGATGTGCATATGATACAATTTCTTCTTGTGTGCATATTTTTTTTCTAAATAATTCTTTATGATAATAGCTAGATATAGTATCATTTATTTCATCAACTGATGCTGTTTCTGCACCAAATTTTGAAACAACAATAGATGCTGCAATATTAGCAATTTTACAACATATATCAAGCGAATATCCTAGACTAATACCAACAGCCATAGCAGATATCACAGTATCTCCAGCACCTGTTACATCACATACCTCTTTTGCAATTGCAGGAAAATCGCTTTTTTCCAACTTATCTTTGCATATCAATGACATACCTTTTTCTGAACGTGTTGCTAGAATATATTGAATATTGTTTTCATTACAGAGTCTGTATGCCGAATTTAAAATTTCATTTTCTGTTTTTAAGCTCTTAGCATTAACCGCTTCGGTCAATTCCTTTAAATTAGGTGTACATATAGTAGCACCACTATATTTGGTATAATCATTTCCTTTAGGGTCTACTAAAACTGGAATTTTTCTTTTTTGTGCTTGTGTTATAATCTCTTGTGCTATATTCTTAGTTAGAATACCTTTACCATAATCTGATAAAATAACAGCACAAACTCCATTAAATATACTATCTGACTTTTCTTTTATATAGTCTGAAAACTCATTTCCTACATCGGTCACTAATTCTTCATCATATCTTAAAAGTTGCTGATTTTGTGCAACAACTCTCGTTTTAATACTTGTTTTACGACTATTATCACGATAAATGAAATCAGTATCAACTTCTGCTTCCTTCATTTTATCTATTAACTGGTCGCCTACATTATCAGTTCCTATACAAGTTAATACTCTTACATTACTACCCAACGCTTTTATATTTAAAGCCACATTACCTGCACCACCAACCTTTTGCTCAACATGAGAAACAGTAGCAACTGGAACTGGTGCTTCTGGTGAAATACGAGATACCTTGCTGTAAAGATATTTATCTATCATAAAATCGCCAGCAACCAAAATTTTTATATCTGAGCGATTTTCCATTTTAAAATCTATCATTTTTAACACCTATCAATTAACAATAATTATTTTTCTTCGAAAATTTCTGCCTCTAACATTGCACAAAGTGCATGATATATTGGTAAATGTAGTTCTTGAATTTTAAATGTTTCAATTTCATTAACACATATTGTTATATCAGCTATTTCTTTGCATTTTCCTCCTGTGCCTCCTGTAAGCACAATAGACTTTACACCTTTTGCTTTGGCAACCATCAAACTATATATAATATTTTTAGAATTTCCAGATGTAGTTATTCCTAAAAATACATCTTCTTTTGTTGATAAAGCATTAAGTGTTTGAGCAAAAGAAACTGATGGTTCTGAATCATTTGCAAATGCCGTATTTATTGCAGACATAGATGTTAGTGGTATGGCTGGGAATGCACCTTCAAGTGTATCTGCCAATTTTCTTCCTTCATCATCAAACATTAGACTTAAATTTTCTTTCAATCCAGAGTTAATTTTTCTTAAAAAAAGGAATGACTTCAACAACTCTCCTACAATATGCTCACTATCTGCTGCACTTCCTCCGTTTCCTGCAACAAGAAGTTTACCACCTCTTTTATAACAAGATACAAGTTCGTCAAATGCAGAAATAATGTCATCTTTGCAGTTTTCTAATTGTGGATATCTGTTAAATAATTCTTCACGAATTTCAGTTGTATTCTTCTCTTTCTTTTTCATTTCTAATTTTCACTTTCCTTTTTATATTGACTACAAATTTCATCAGCTTCTCCTAATGCACGAACTTTACCATTTTCAAGCCAAACAACCCTGTCACACATCGTTCTAATCTGTTCTAGGTCATGTGATACAAACAAAACTGTGGTGCCTCCACTCATCAGTTCTTTCATTCTTTGTTTACTTTTCTTTTGGAATGCTGCATCTCCAACAGCCAAAATTTCATCTACAATCAATACATCAGGAACAATAACAGCTGCAATTGAAAATGCTAACCTCATCATCATACCAGATGAATATGTTCTTATTGGTGAGTAAATAAAATCTCCTAACCCTGAAAAATCTACAATTTTTTGATAATTTTCCTCTAAAAATTGTTTTGAATATCCTAAAATAGAGCCATTCAAAAAAATGTTTTCATATCCTGTTAAGTCTGAATCAAATCCGCTTCCAAGCTCTAATAATGGTGCTATAGTACCATGGACTTTTACACTACCGTTAGATGGTTTCAATATACCTGAAATAACCTTTAAAAGCGTACTTTTACCTGCTCCATTTTTTCCTATGACACCAAATACCTCACCTTTATTTACAGAGAAACTTACATCATTCAATGATTGAAATTTATCAACCTTCAAGTTACCCTTTATAAAGGAAACAACATACTCTTTTATACTTTTTATACCATTTCTGTCAATGATATATTCCATAGAAACATTATCTACACTTATTTGAATTTCTTTATCCATTGTTTGGTAACCTCATAATATTACAAGTATAAAACGAACTTATCCTGTGATTTCTTAAAAATCCATGCACCAAATAATAACGGAATTAGTGCAGAAATAAAACAGAATAAATATGCCTTAGGTTCTGGTGATACCCCATTTAATAAAACGGTTCTAAAAAATCTTATTATATGATATAGAGGGTTTATCTTCATTATATACGATAAATGTCCACTCACTATCGATTCTGGATAAAAAATAGGGGTCATGTACATCCATATCATATTAAATACATTCCATAAAAATTGTGTATCTCTAAAAAACACCATTGAACAGGATAAAATCATTCCCATTCCAAGTGACAGCATCATCAAACATAATACTGCAAATGGAAGAACAAAAACAGACGTGGTTATATGCACTCTAGTTGCTATCATTACAACTAATAAAGGTATTAATGAAAGTGCAAAATTTATTAAACTGGACATTGTTCTACTAATAGGATATATATACTTTGGTATATACACTTTTGTAATAAGAGAAGCATTTCCAACAATAGATGTTAAACACATATTAGTTACTTCACTGAAGAAGTTATAACAAACTATACCAGTTAATAAATACACAGCAAAATTTTCAATTTCAGACTTGAAAATCGTTGAAAATACGATATATTGAACTGTCATCATAAGCATAGGATTTAGAAAACTCCAAAAAATACCTAATATACTGCGCTTATATTTGCTCTTAAAATCCCTTGAAACCAGCTGTTGTAACAAGAAACGATATTTTTTACCTGCGTTCAATAGTCTTAATACCAAAATATCTTTGCCTGATTTAAATGCTGAAATGATATAGTATGAAAAGCATAACAACACTATTGCAAATACTGTTACTATATGCCAGTAATAATGTCCAAACCAAAGTTCACGACTTCCAAATATCTGATAACATATTATTCCATCTATTTTATTTCCATTAACAATGGCCTTTTCATTTTCTCTTAATGATATCTGTGCTTCCCCTCTAGCTAGTGAAATTGAGCTGCCATAATATAGCGATGGTACACTTCCATCACTACCATCTTTAGAGTAAATTCTTAAAATATATTGTTTATTAGGAATTATTTTTATAGGCTTATCACTTCGTATTTCAACAATATTATTGTTTTGTGAAAACAATCCCATATCAATGTCTTTTTGCATAAGAACTTCATTTTTTTCATCTATTAACGAAACCTCCATTGTTCCACCAATAGGTCTTTCAAAGTCAGTCCCTAGTAAACATATATAACTTATTTCTGTACCGTCAAACGAAAAAGGCTGTTCTATGGTTAAACCTGTTACCATTTCCCCAATTTCATTTGTAGCTTGAACCATATCACCACTGTCAGTTGATGCACTGTATAACTGCTCTCCACCAACAAAATAAAAAACTGTAGCAGAGATAACAAATATACCCCATACTAAACATAAAACCTTCTTAATGAATTTAAACTCCATATTTTGTTCCTTTTCAAATAAATTTTACTTATTTTCTTTTATGATATTTTCTTCATTTTCTTTATTATTTTTATTATATTTTCAGGCAATATACCGACAACTAGAGGTTTAAATATATATGGTATTGCATTTGTCAAGCAACCTAATTGTTTAAATCTTCTATACCTTGTAACGGATTCATTTATTCTATGCTTGAATTTTCTATTACCCTTTATATTTGTAGAAAGCGTATAATCAAACAAGATTTCTTGCAAATTAGCTCCTTTATATCCTTCAGCATATAGTCTTAAAAACAAATCATAATCTTCACATAGAATAGAGTATTTATCTTCTGAATATCCATTAACCATTTCTATAGCATCTCTACGAAATAAAATTGTTGGATGTATATATGGTTGTGTAAAATAAAAATCTTTAACTTGTGGATATTCTGGAAATTTTCTAGTACCTATGTTTTTATTTTCACAAACCAAATTAACATTTGTACCAACAAACGCTATTTCAGGATTTTTATCCAAAAATATCACTTGTTTTTCCAACCTTTTTGAATGAGAATAATCATCATCATCCATTCTAGCAATATATTTTCCTTTTGCCTCTTTAATACAAACATTTAATTTTTCAGCTAAATGAAATTTATTTCCATAACGAATTAATTTAACTCTACTATCTTTTTTTGATATTCTATCCAAATAATCTTTAGCTTTATCATTTGAACCATCATCACATATCAAAAATTCAAAATCATTATATGTTTGCGATAAAATAGATTCTATGCTAGTTTTCAATTTGGAAATATCCTGATTTCTATATAGAACACCCATCAATACTGACACCATAATATTTTCTCCAACACCTTTAACATATTATATGTGTATTAAATACTGGATTTATTGCATATTCTCGCCTTAATAACAAAGTCTAAATAATAAAAAAATACATCTAATCAAGATATATTTTATCATAAAACGTATTTACAAACAACACATATTAAAACTTTACTTTAAGCGTCTATTTATTGCTTAATTATAAAATTAATTTTTTTAAATAATTAAAATATATTAGCAATTTCTTTTTAACTCCTCAATTATGAAAACGCAGAATATCATACATAATAATATCTGTTTTTGGTAAAGTTAGTAATAAAACTATTGTATTAGTATATATACCAAAGTTTTTCTAATATTATTTAAATTTATCAATTTCCCATCAATTTTCGCTCAATGCAGAAAGAATACTTTCCTACTATAATAAATCCAAGGAGGTGAAACAATGTCTAGATATATAACAAAGAACTGTACATTACCGCCGTATATGGCATTTCCAAGATTTTTGTTAGAAAACCAAAATCTAAACGAAACCGCAAAAATTCTATACACTATACTTTTAGACCGTACAAAATTATCATTATCACATATGGACTGGATAGACGAAATAGGACGAGTTTTTATATATTTCCCGATTAAATCTCTTTGTGAAATTATGCATAAAAGTGATATGTCAATAAAAACTGCACTGTCTGCATTAGAAAAAGAAGATTTAATTTATCGTAAAAGACAAGGTGTAGGACGACCTAATAGAATTTATGTAAAATTTCCATCTACTATTATGATAGAAAGAAAACCGTCTACCATACAGAAAGAAAATGTTACTCAAGACAGAAAGAAAATATACCACGAAACAGACGATAAACTTTCTACCAAATATAAAGAAAACTTTCCATCAAGCAGCAATAAACCTTTACTTCCATCAGAAATAAAACTTTCTAGAAGTAATAATAATATAAATAATAACAATACTAATAAAATAAATGAGCAATATAACGTTTATGGTTCATATAGAAATGTTTTTTTAACTTTAGATGAATATACTTTGCTGAAAAACGAAATCAAAAACTGTGATGAATATATCGAAAATTTGTCACGTTATATTGCTTCTACTGGCAAAAAGTATACTTGTCATGCTGCAACAATACGTAACTGGGCAATGCGTGACACACAGAAAAAAAGAAGTTATGAATGTAGTGAGGAGGAAAGTCTATGAATACAAATTGTCTATCAAAAGATGAGTATTTTAATGAAATTGATGGGTTAATTTACTGTTCAAAATGCCACACACCAAAACAAACCCGAATTGAACTTGATAATAATTTACAAATCCGAAATATCAGATGTAAATGCAGAATAAAAGCATATGAAAATGAACAATCAGAACAACTTCAGCGTAAACAAATGATGAAAATTAAATTTCTTCGTGCTAACTGTTTGCAAGATAATACGCTCTATGATTATTCATTTGCAAATGATACTGGCATAAATCCACAAATGCACTATGCACATGATTATGTAGATAACTGGGATAAAATGAAAACCAGTTCGCTTGGTATACTTTTATGGGGTGATGTAGGAACTGGAAAGAGTTTTTTTGCGGGTTGTATTGCAAATGCACTCATAGACAAAGGTATACCTGCTATGATGACCAACTTTTCAAGAATATTAAACACAATATCCATTATGAACCCTACTGACCGTAACAAATTTATTGATAGCTTAAATAATTATCCGCTTTTAATCCTTGATGACCTTGGAATTGAGCGAAGTTCCAAATTTGCACTTGAGCAAGTATTTCATGTGATTGATAGCAGATATAGAAGTAAATTACCGCTTATAGTTACAACTAACTTAACATTGTCTGAAATGAAAGACACATCAAATATTGCAAAACATCGTATTTATGACAGAGTGCTTGAACGCTGTGTTCCAATAAAAATAAATGGTGCAAACCTAAGAGAAGAAAATGCCAAAGCCAATATTAAAACAGTTAAGAATATTTTCTCATCTCATACAGCATAATAAAATCACCCCAGTTGATAGCATTATAACTAACAAATGGGGTGAAAATCTTATCTTTCTAAACCTATCGACTTTTTAGCCATACTTTCACGGTTTTTAAGTAATAAATCACGGGTATTCTCATAGAGGCTTTCTTTACCTGATTTAAAAACACCAATAAGATATTTTTTATCATGGTATTCATTGCATATTTCATTTACTTTTTGTGATACAGCTTCATCTTTTTGGTCATCATTTGTAAGCCAAATTGTTACAAGCTTTTTAACATCATTTACTTCATATAGCATTTATAAGTACCTCCCTAATAAAGTTATAATTTCCAATTAAAATGTGTTTTATAACACTTTATTTTATGAAATAAGAATAACAAATATTTAGGTTATATACATTGATTGCAAATTGACAGTAAATTGTGTTCGGCTACAAATTTCGACATCATATGTTTATATAAAGTTATATACTCAAATTATAATAAAAGTGAGGTGATTTGCGTGAAACGTTGTGATTTTTCAAATATTATGTCAATTATGAAAGAACATATTTCAGAGAATTTTCAAATATCGCAAATTAAATTTATAACAGAATTATTTGAATCATTTTTAAATGAACCAAATTCAAAAGATTTCATGCTAGATGAGGGGCAAGTTTGTCGCTGGATAAATGGACAAGCAAAAATCAGTGTTAGCATTATTCAGTATTATTCTGAGCCTTTAAATTTAAAATTGCTTGCAAACACAATAGAAAATAAAATTTTTCCTTTATTTTATGATATTTATCATGTAATACAGCTTATTTATGAACTTTTAACGAAAGATAATAGTATATCTGAGCAGAAAAAACATGAGCTTTCAAACGGTTATCCATTTAAAACACGTATTCAAATGGCTGATTTTATAGCAAATATGCTGTATTTTGGTATGAGTCGCACATTTATACCCCAGAAAGCATTAAAAGAAAAAAGTGGTTCTGCTGTTTTAAGAACACAAATTATAGGGCATGATATACCTAAACCGTGTCGCTGGTTTTGTGGCAGAGAACAAGAGATAAAGCAAATTGAAAAACTTTTACAAACCGAAGGTAAACTATTTTTAAGCGGAATTGCAGGCATAGGCAAAAGTGAACTTGCAAAAGCCTATGCACATTCTAAGCATTATAAAAACATGCTTTATATCGCATATACGGGCGATTTAAAGCATGATATTGCATCTATGACATTCATAGATGATTATGAGCAAATAATGCGTTTAAAGCGACATGAGATGGTTTTATCATCGTTAGAAGATGATAGCTTGATTTTAATAGACAATATAAATACAACGCTAGAAGATGACCCATATATTATGAAATTATTAAATTATAGATGTCATGTTTTACTTACAACTAGAAGTCATTTTGAATATTTACCACAAATATCTATTAAGCCTTTTGCAAATACAGAGGATAGTTTAAATCTTATCTCATATTTTTACCCAATAGATAATAAAGAACAAATAATTCCGCTTATAAACGCAGTACATGGGCATACCTTTGCAATAGAAATGATAGGTCGTTTGCTTAAATTTAGAAATATAACCCCAGCAGAGCTATATAATAAAATAAAAATTAAAAATATGTGGGTTAGTTTAAAAGAGAAAATACGTATGACAAAAGACGGTACAAGCAAAAAAGAAACATATTATCAGCATATACATATGTTATTTTCACTATTTAAGCTAAATAAAGAGCAAAAATATATTTTATCTTCACTATCTCTTATGCCTTGTATAAACCAAGATTTTGAGCTTAGTATATTTGCTGAGTGGCTTGAGTTAAAATCATTTGATACAATAACATATTTAATAGATATTGGGCTTATACAGTCGGAAAACGGCAACGATTTAAAACTATCACCTATTGTTATGGATATCATATAAGCCGATTTACCCGCAAATACTAAAAATTGTAGTGTGCTTCTTGAGCATATATAGAATATATGTTTATCTCATAACGCTGAATATGAACATTATGAAATTCTTTTTAAAGCGATTGACATAATTATAGAAAAAATTAATATTAAAGATAAAGAATACTTTATTCGCTTTTTAGATAATCTATATCCATATATGGATAAATACCAATATTATAGCGGTATTGAGCACATAAAAAATAAACTGCATGATATTTTCAAAGACAATATACCATTTAGAGAACACGCTATTATACTAGAATGTGAAGCAATACTGGCTTTGGAGGTTGAGCACAATTTTATAAAAGCAAAAGAGCTTTGGAAACAAGCTGTTAATGTACTTCCAGAAACAGAAGAATATCTTTACTTGTGTTCTAACCTACATGGTAACCTTGGAAATATATATTTACAACTGAAAGACTTTAAAAATGCTATGTCTCATATGGAGTATGCTTTCAAGCTACTAAAACAATGTAATATGATAAATAGCTACGATGCTTTTATTCAAGTGTGCAACTATTCTGAACTGCTACTTCAAACAGGCGATCCGCAAAAGGTCATCGAGATTTTACAGCCATATGTTGAGGGTATAGATTATATACCACAGTCAAACGACCTTGCTATATTATTAAATCTGATACAAAAAGCATATACAATGGTTGGAGATTTTGAAAAAGTCGAGTTTTATAATAAAACAATATCACATCACTTAACCCCCATTTTAAAAACTTAAAATTAATGCTTATTTTTATAAAAGTGGTATGATGGACAAACGTGGACAAAGTATTAGCAAGCAACGAATTAGCCTGTACTAATTCAAAAAAGAGGGATGATTTCCCTCAAACCCTTTTTATCCTCTTGGGCTTACACACTGCTTATTTATATAACAAAACAACATAAAATAAAACCGTCACTTGGTTTCGTTCCCTTTTAGGAAATCACCAAATGACGGTAATTTTTTATTTAACGCCTATTCTTTGCAAAAAGTGTTCTAATGACATATAGAATTGTTTCCACCACACCAACATTATCTGCGACCGGTCACCCTCTCGAATACGCATAGTTCTGCGAATTTCCTTTGGTATAACTACACGACCTAAGTCATCAATTCTACGCACAATACCTGTTGCTTTCATATTTTCCCTCCATATAATGAATATGAGTTTATTATGCTCATATATATGGAAAATATGCAAAATATTAAATCATATAAATACTTTATAATCAATTATATTTACAATAAATAGTGAGTCTGTTAAAATTGAATTATCAACATTTTATTTTATTAATGGGGTGAAGAAAAAATGCGTTTTTACACTATTGAAAAAGATAGCAAACAAATTGTATGTGTCGGTTTTGGTGAAAAAGAAATTTATCCAGTAAGTGATTTTGGGGTTAATTTCCGAGATATGAACAGCCTTATTGACACACTAACTTTAAACGAATGTAAAGAAATTTTCTGTGCAAAGAATGGCAAAAATCCGATTTCCTTAGATGATGTCAAAGTGCTTGCACCTATACCATATCCAAAACAGGACATACTTTGTATTGGTGTTAACTACACTGAACACGCAAAGGAGTCACAAAACTTCCATAAAGAGAAATTCCATAAAACTCAAGATGCTATTTACTTCTGCAAGCGTACATCACCTGCAAACTATGACGGTGGAGTTATTCCATTACATAGTGAGCTTACCCAAAAAATTGATTATGAATGTGAGCTTGGTGTGATTTTAGGCAAAGATGCAAAAAATGTAACTCGTGAAAACGCTTGGCAGTACATTTTCGGCTACACAATCATAAATGATATATCTGCTCGTGATGTACAAAAAGGCAGAGGTCAATTCTACTTTGGCAAGAGCCTTGATGGTTTTTCACCTATGGGGCCTTGTATTGTTACCGCTGATGAAATTGGTGAAAATCCTGCTTTGTCAATTAAATGCTATGTAAACGGCGAGCTTCGTCAAAACAGCACAACCAATTTACTTATACATGATATTCCAGATATTCTTTGCGACCTCACAAGAGGTATAACCCTTAGAGCTGGTACTATTATCGCAACAGGCACTCCATCGGGTGTAGGCATGGGCTTTGACCCTCCTCGCTTTTTGCAATCAAAAGACAAAATTGTTTGTGAGATTGAAAAAATCGGCTCTTTAACTTCAATAATGGCATAAAAAAACCCCCTCTTCCGAGGGGGTTTTAAATTAACTATTTATAGATTAAAAACCTTACAAATAATTATGAATCTGCCTGAACACCTAGACCGTTCCATTCGCCAGTTACATCAACTGCAATGAATACAACCTTATCACCAGCACTATTCAGAACAACCTTAGCATTCTCATAGTAGTTTGCAGTTCCTGCTACTGGCTTAGCCTGTGCTAAATCGCCACCTGCAATACCCTGATAATTGCCATCTTCAGTGTTCATATAGATGAACTTAGCACTATCGAAGTCATAATCAGTCTTGCCCTTAACATTGTCATAGAATCTTACATAAGAAGATGTAGAATCCTTAATTGCAGCTTCTTCAACATTCAAATCAGATTCTGTCTTAACCTTAGCAATGTAACCATTTTCTGAAATCTCAAATCTGATTACATCACCCTTGTTAGCAGTCTTAAGCTCAGTGCCCTTAACCTTAACATCCATAGACTCACCATTAGATGTCCATACAGTGAATTCGCACTCGTCTTCGCCAACTGCTACTCTAGAAGTGATAACACCATATAGCTCAGTTCCGCTAGTAACTGGGGACTCATTATCACCATTTTCTAGGTATACAATAGTTGCGATACCTTCATCAATTACAGCGTAACCTAACTCGTCCTTATCTTTAAAGTTTTCACTGAATGCAGTTAGCTGCTTACCAGTAATAACCTTGCTGCTATCCTTGTCAGTGATGTAAACGATAGCATCATCAGCTACACGATACTTAGCGGAAGCAGATGTACCAAAACCTGTAACTGTGATACGGTCAGCATCAGCATCAAAACCATAAATGTTATTTACTACAGAATCGCCACCAGCGGTTTCGGAGCCCTTTACTTCCTTAAGCTCATATGCACCATCGCTGTTGATAGTATATGTTACAAGAGTATTTTCCTTTATACCGCTGTAATTCTCCTTAGCACCAACAACCTTGGTTGAGCCATCAGCAAACAGCATCTTAACTTGGAAGTTACCGTCAGCATCTAAGTTACCACTATTTACAAGCACAACAGCTGTATCGGTAGAACCAGCCTGAGTCTTAGCAGCACCGTAAACAACACCATCAATTAAGTACATGTCAAATGTATCCTTAACCTCCAGTTCGTCCTTAGCAGAGCTGTCCTTGCCGTAAACTACCATATCTTTAAACTTAGAATCCTTAGCAGCAACCTTATACCAAGTATCATTTACCTTAACTTCCATATCAGTGCTAGCTGAACCCTTTGTTGCAGTTACCTTACCAGTTACCTTCTCAGCCTTAACAAGCTTTGTGTTACCAGTAAACATATCTTCGTAAACAGCAACATAATCGCCCTTAGCTAGACCTTCTGGAATGATAGTGTTATCAGTATCATAGTTCTTGCCTGCTGCAATTACCTTGTCAGAAGAAACATAAGTAACCTTACCAAAGTTCTGTATTGGGTTTACAAATGCAACATCAAACTTCTCATCACCATCGTTAGAAACGAATGTAATCTGGTCTGCAGAGTTGTAATAGCTAGTCTTTACTGGATTAATTGTTGAGTCCTTTGAAATATCATATGCACTGTTAACATCTGTACGATACTCAGTATCGCCAACCTTAACCTTGCCAGCAGTTGTTTCCTTTACATTAGATAGAGCTGAAGTAGCAACAGTATTCTCAGAAGAAACTGCATATACACCGTATGCATTGTTCTTATCATCAGATAGAACCTTTACATACTGCTTGTACATGCCAGTTACATCTGTCTTAAAGTTGAAGTTTGTATTACCCTTATTGTTGTCACGACCATCAACTTTTTCAACGTTTACCTTTACCTTGTCTTTACCTGCATTGAAGTCACCAGAACCTTCAAGGATACCTTCATAGATTGTCAGGTTCATGTACTTAGAGCCCATTGTTTCATTAGGGTTGTTGTCAACACCTAAATCAGTGTAAGCATTACCATCAGTAGACCAACGAACTGTTGGAGCCTGAATAGCATTGTACATCATCTGAGCAGCGTACTGACGTGGAAGACCTGCAGAAAGATCAGCAGAAACATTAGCAAGAACGCCATTCTCAGAAGCTAAAGAAAGGGTATTTGTAGCCCAAGTAGCACCTACAAGGTTAGCCTTGTTAGCATCGTAACCAAGAGTTACAAGCATCATCTTAGCTAGCTCAGTACCAGTTACCTTTGCACCTGGGTCAAAAGATGTTGCAGACTTACCAGCGATGATGCCGTTAGCCTGACAGTACTTGATGTAGCCCTCAGCCCAACCGTAACCGTTAAGGTCTGTGAAAGTAGTTGGAGCATTCTTAAATGCATCAGCGTTGTCATTACCACCGTTACGGATAGTAAAAATCATCTTAGCAGCCTCAGCACGAGTTACAGTGCCTTCTGGCTTGAAAGAGCCATCTTCGTAGCCCTTGATTACGCCAAGAGCAGACAGCATGTCAACAGCTTCAGTTGCCTTAATGTCAGCTGAATCTGTGAAAGCAGCACCAGCCATAGTTGACATTGTCAGAGAGAATGCCATGCCTAGTGCCAGAACCTGTTTTAGATTCTTCATAGGTTTTTCCTCCTTAAATTTCACGGGGGTCTCCCCCAATTTCGTTTGGGCGTCCCCGCCCCTTTAATTCGTGTATTAGTTTAGCACGTTCGCTCTTTTCGGTCAAGATTTTTTTAAAATCTGAAATATTTATGTAATATTACGTTTTCTCTTGTAATACAGAAACTCCCCCAACACTAATTATTGGGGGAGTTTTAATTTTATCTTGGATTTTTTACTGCTGCTTGAGCTGCTGCCAGTCTAGCGATTGGCACTCTAAATGGTGAACATGATACATAGTTTAGTCCTACATTATGGCAGAACTCAACAGATGATAAATCGCCACCATGCTCGCCGCATATACCAAGCTTGATATCTGGACGGGTTTTCTTACCGTTTTCTACCGCATATTTTACAAGTTTTCCAACTCCATTTTGGTCAAGTCTTGCGAATGGGTCAGATTCTAGTATTTTCTTCTCAAAGTAAGTGTCTAGTATTCTGCCAACGTCATCTCTTGAGAAACCATAAGTCATCTGAGTAAGGTCATTTGTACCGAATGAGAAGAATTCAGCCTCGCTTGCGATTTCGTCAGCGGTTACAGCGGCTCTTGGAGTTTCAATCATAGTACCGATTAAATATTTCATTTTTATACCAGATTTTTCGATTAATTCATCAGCTTTCGCCTTGATTACTTTCTTTACGAATTTCAGTTCATTGATTTCTGATACCAGAGGAACCATAATTTCTGGCACTATATTTAGACCATCATTTTTACATACATTTATAGCCGCGGAAATAATAGCTTCTGTCTGCATTTCAGCGATTTCTGGGTAAAGCACATCAAGACGGCAGCCACGAGTACCAAGCATAGGGTTAAATTCGTGTAGACTTTCAACAATACCCTTTAGCTTATCGAAAGATATACCCATATCATTTGCTAATTCCTTGATATCGTCCTCTTCTTGAGGTAAGAATTCATGCAGAGGAGGGTCAAGCAGTCTGATAGTAACAGGTAAACCACCCATAGCTTTATAGATAGCCTCGAAATCGCCTCTTTGCATAGGTAAAATCTTAGCAAGAGCAGCTTTTCTTTGTTCTACTGTTTCGGAAACAATCATTTCTCTTACAGCCTTAATGCGTTCAGGTTCAAAGAACATATGTTCAGTACGGCATAGACCTATACCTTCAGCACCGAATTTTCTAGCTTGAGTAGCATCTCTAGGGGTATCGCCATTTGTACGAACATGAAGTTGACGAATTTCGTCAGCCCAACCCATAAAGCGACCGAAGTCACCAGTTAGTTCAGCTTCTTGAGTATCAATTTTACCTATATAAACATTACCAGTAGAACCGTCAAGGGAGATAAATTCGCCCTCATTTATGACAGTACCATCACTAAATGTTAATGTTTTGTTAGTTTCATCTACCTTAATGCCGTTTACGCCAGCAACACAGCAAGTACCCATACCACGAGCAACAACAGCCGCATGAGAAGTCATACCACCACGAGCGGTCATAATACCTTCGGAAACAGCCATACCGTCAATATCTTCTGGTGAGGTTTCCTGACGGACTAGCACGACTTTCTCACCAGTTTTGTGAGCATTAGCAGCCGCATCAGCGGTAAAGTAAACCGCACCACAAGCCGCACCTGGAGAAGCAGGCAGACCACTTGTGATAGGCTTAGCAGCCTTTAGAGCAGCAGGAACAAAAGTAGGGTGCAGTAAAGCGTCAAGCTGTTTAGGTTCTACTTTCATCATAGCTTGCTGCTTTGTGCAAACGCCCTCATCTACAAGGTCAACAGCGATTTTCAGAGCTGCTTGAGCTGTACGTTTACCGTTACGGGTTTGAAGCATATAGAGTTTACCATTTTCGATAGTGAACTCCATATCTTGCATATCGCCATAGTGTTCTTCTAGCTTGCTAGAAATATCAACAAATTGCTGGTAAACCTCAGGCATAGTATCAGCCAGAGCGGAGATAGGCTGAGGGGTACGAATACCAGCAACAACATCTTCGCCTTGAGCGTTCATGAGGAACTCACCGTAGAGTTTCTTTTCACCAGTTGAAGGGTTACGAGTAAAAGCAACACCAGTACCAGAGGTTTCGCCCATATTACCAAAAACCATAGATTGAACGTTTACAGCAGTACCCCAAGAATGAGGAATATCGTTCATACGACGATAAGTATTCGCACGAGGGTTATCCCAAGAGCGGAAAACAGCACGAACAGCTTCCATAAGTTGCTGTTTAGGGTCTTGAGGAAAATCATGACCGAGTGACTTTTTATAATGAGCCTTAAACATATCAATTAAAGTAGACATATCATCAGCATCTAGTTCATTATCAAGTTTAACGCCCTTTTTGTCCTTAACTTCATCAATGAATTGTTCAAAAGAGGACTTAGGCAGTTCCATAACAACATCAGAGAACATTTGAATAAATCTTCTGTAACTATCACGAGCGAATCTAGGATTAGCAGTTAACGTTTCAACAGCCTTACAGATTTCATCATTCATACCTAGGTTAAGTATAGTATCCATCATACCTGGCATGGAGGCACGAGCACCAGAGCGGACAGAAACAAGCAGTGGGCGTGCTGGGTCGCCTAAAGTTTTTCCAGTGATTTTTTCGAGTTTATCTAAATACTCCATAATCTGTTCTTGAATATCAGGGTAAATAGTTTTACCGTCTTGATAGTAACGAGTACAAGCTTCGGTAGTAATAGTAAAGCCCTGAGGAACAGGCATACCAAGACTTGTCATTTCAGCGAGGTTAGCACCCTTACCGCCGAGCAGCTCTCTCATGCTGCCATTACCTTCAGAGAACAGATATACAAACTTCTTCATAGCTAAGAATCCTCCGTTTCGTGCTTTTTACGATTTACCTAAATATTTTATTTAATCTCTGCGATAATTATAACATATTGACAAATAAATTACCATATCGGTAAAATCACTTTTTTTGAGTAGTTGAATTTGTATAATTTATACAATAATTTATGCCAATTTTCTTGTGAAAAATGTCACAATCTTAACGCACGCTTAACAGAGCAAAAAAACACAGCAAAGGTTTTAAACCTCTACTGTGTTTTAAAAAGCAATTATTTATCCATGCTGATATAATTCCAAACATTATTAAAGCAGATATCAGAAATCACCTTACCGATAGCATCATAATCAGCAGGAGCTTTACCATCAGCAATCCAACCACCAACAAGTTCACAAAGAATTCTGCGGAAGTATTCATGTCTTGGATATGATAAGAAAGAACGGCTGTCAGTTAACATACCGATAAAACGGCTTAATACACCGATACTAGCTAAAGACTTCATCTGGGTTGTCATGCCGTCAAAGTGGTCATGGAACCACCAAGCAGAACCAAACTGAATTTTACCAGCGGTCTCAGAGTCTTGGAAACAGCCAGCAATAGATGCAAGCTTATCATTATCAGCAGCATTTAGTGTATAAAGAATAGTCTTTGGCAGACAATCACGCACTGCAAGACGGTCAAGCAGAGCCGCAAGAGATGCAGCAGAGATGGTATCACCTATGCTATCACAGCCGATGTCTGCACCTAAAAGGTTAAATCTCTTAGTATTTAGGTTACGCAGAACACCAATGTGTAACTGCATAGCAAAATTCTTTTGTGCGTAAAGCTCGCCTAGGTAATCCATCATAAAGGATTGGAAAGCAGAAACTTCATAATCAGATGGAGTTTCACCGCTTATAGCCTTATTCATAGCGGTTTGAGCTGCCTTTTCGTCCCAGATAGTGAAATCAGGTGCACCAAATGAATGGTCAGAAATACGACAGCCTGCCTTTTCAAAGTATTCAACACGACGCTTTAGAGCTTCCTTTAAATCGTCAATGTTTTTAATCTCGACATCAGCAGCATTACCTAATTTTTGCATATACGCTGCAAAAGTAGGCTTTTCTGGAGAAAGTGCCTGTTCTGGACGGAACGTAGGCAGAACCTTAACATTAAAGCTGTTATCTGCTGCAATTAGCTTGTGATATTGTAAATCATCAGCAGGGTCATCAGTTGTGCAAAGAGCCTTTACATTGCTCTGCTCAATTAGCTTACGAGCACAGCCATTTTCACCCTGTAATTTAGCGTTAGCTGTATCCCAAACCTGTTTAGCAGTTTTTTCGCTTAGGCTAACATCAAGGTCAAAGAAACGCTTTAATTCAAGATGTGACCAATGATAAATTGGATTACCAATAAGAGTTGGCATAATTTTTGCAAACTGATTGAATTTTTCTTCAAAAGAAGCGTTACCAGTTACAAACTTTTCATCAATAGCATTTGCACGCATTACACGCCATTTATAGTGGTCACCTGCAAGCCAAGCCTCACCGATATCAGAAAACTGCTTATTTTCATAGATTTCCTGAGGATTTAAATGACAATGATAATCAAAAATAGGCTGTTTTGCAGCATAATCTGCATAGAGTCTGCGAGCAGGTTCGGTTGTTAAAAGAAAGTTATCATTTATAAAGCCATTCATTTAAAAAATACCCCTTTATAAAAAATTTATTTAGTTTAATTATAACTTTATCATAAAATTTTTGCGTGGTATTTACTACTCTAAAACTGGTAATTATTACGCTCACAATTTAATGTACACAATATTTAAAAGTGTACTTTATTAAATTTATACAAAAAAAGTGCAGGTCTTATTAAAAGACCTGCACTATAAATCTTATAGATTATTTACATATCTAGTAATCATAGTTGCAACTTCTGCTCTTGTAGCAGTGCTTGTAGGGTTTAGCTTACCGTCTGAACCCTTTAAAATACCGCTATTTACACAGTATTTAACAGCATCAACAGCCCAACTTGAAACAGTGTTGCCATCTGCAAATGTAGATAGGTCTATATTTGCACCATCGGTTGATTTACTATATTTATAGAGCATATAAGCTAGTTCTTCACGAGTGATATTTTCGTTTGGGTTAAATGTAGTACCAGCATTGTTTAACAAACCTTGCTCAGCACTCCAAATAGCACCCTTTGCATACCACTGATTGTTATCAACATCTGTAAATGGATTGCTTGCAACATCAACACTTGGAGAACCTGCGATACGATAAAGAACAGTTGTCATCATACCACGAGTCATAGTGCCATTAGGTGTAAAAGCGGTTGCACTTGTGCCGTTTAGGTATCCACTCTTAACACATTGCATTACAGCGTCTTTAGCCCAGTGCTTATATAAATCTTTAAATGGTGTGTCATAGATTGTAGAGCCAGTTAAATCATAAGCACATACAGAGCGATAAGTTGTATTGAATACAACTTCATATTCACCATCATAATCTATATCTTCAACCACTGGAGCTGATTTAACACCATTTGTCTGAGCATTAGAGCCTAGATATCCAGTATAAGTTTTTGGAAGCTGAGTTCTAGAAATAAGGTTCATATTACTATCAAGGATATATAATGAACCATTAACACCAGTATTTTCACTCTGAGCATCATTTGTAAGTATTACCTTGCTGTCAGTCCAAGAACCAAAGATTATTTCCAGTTTTCCATCACCATTAATGTCTTTACATACTGGCTCTGATGCATATTCTGCAACAGTGCTTGAAGTAGCTGGCAGACTGAAAGTTTTCATTTGCTTGTCCAGTGTGAAGCAATATAATTTACCATCATAAGAGTTAAATAATATTTCTTTATTTCCATCACCGTCAAGGTCGGCTGCTACTGGTTCAGCAAGTACCATAGCTGATACAGAAGTTTGAGAATCCTTAATCTTTCCGCCTAACCCGCTTGGAATAGAAGTCCAGTCAAATCCTTTAGCCACATTTTGATATCTTGTGCGGTCACCATTAAAAATAGCAACGCTCATACATTGGCTCTTTAACCAGAAAGCATTGGAAACATCATTTGTATCCATTATAATGCCCGTTGCAACGATTTCATTTTTACCGTCACCGTCTAGGTCATCAATTACCGTTCCTGCATGACCGAACTCCATGCAAAGTCTTTCTTTCATGTCGGTTTTGCCTTCGTCAGTATCCCAACCACGCTGAGAAACCATTTTTTCATGGTCATAATCAATATATGTTCTTACATAGCCCCAAGGGTGGTCACCAAATGTATTATAATCAGCCTTAACAAGTGAACCATCATATTCATAAGCCTGAATACATCTGTTATCAGTAGGAGCTATAATTTCTGGCATACCATCATTATCTATATCGCCAGTTGAAATACCATTTGCGAAAATACCATAACTTTCAGCGATATCCACATTAGCACCAGAAAGCTGTGGCCAGTTGTTACAGATATTACCCTTATAATCATATACCCAAACACTAGCCTCTGATGTTACACCGCCACCGATAATAATTTCACATTTGCCATCACCATTTAGGTCATCAACTGCAAGTGAACGTATCTGACCTACCGCTGGCATTGTTTTTGGCCAACCTGCTTTAAAATATCCAGTGTAATCTAAAACAGATATCATTCCATTATGTACAGATATAATTTCCTGCCAACCATCAGCATCAATGTCCTTAACCACAGGGTCACACCAAGAACCGCCAAAATTACCATCAACCGTTGTGATATACGCAGATGAACGGTCTTTGCCTGAGTTAACTCGCCATTCAGTCGCACCAGTTGCAGTATCTGTAACAGTGATTGCAAATGATACACTTATAACTTCTAATCTGCCATCTTTGTCTATATCAGTAACAATAGGTGAGGAATAAGTTACCTCATTTGTATACTTACTGTGAGATGCACCTGAATATAAATACTTAGTATTTACAGACAATGCATCTGCTGACATTGGGCAAATACCAGTTATAAGTGCAAAAGCACTAATACCTGCCACTGCTTTTTTAATGTTTTTCAAGATAAATACCCCCTATTTATAGTATTTAAGACCATGATATAACTGAGATAATAAAATGTCAAGTTAAGGAAATATTAAAAAAATGAGCCATTTTTTACAAATAGCTCATTTTTTAATGGTTTATAATATTATTTTAATATTAATTTTTCATTTTCCTCATCAAGAGTTACATTCTGACCACGTTTAATTTTGCCACTTAAAAACTCCTCAGCTACTAGGTCTTCAACTTGTGACTGAATAGCTCTGCGAAGTGGTCTTGCACCATAAACAGGGTCAAAACCAGCTTTTGCAAGATGTTTTTTAGCATTATCTGTCCATGAAAGGGTGATTTCCATATCTCGCATACGGTCTGCAACATTTTTCAGCATACCTTCTGCGATTTTTTCAATTTCTTCCTCACCTAATCTATGGAATACAATAATCTCATCAATACGGTTTAAAAGTTCTGGCCTAAATGCCTGTTTAAGTTCGGTCATTACCTCGTTTTTAATCTGCTCAAAGGTCTGAGTTTGTTCAGTCTTTTCACCCTCGGCAAAACCTAAGGACTTTCTGCCTTGACCTGTAATTTTGTGAGCACCTATATTAGAGGTCATAATAACAACAGTGTTCTTAAAGTCAACTTTTCTGCCTTGACCGTCTGTTAACACACCATCTTCAAGGATTTGCAGTAACAGATTAAATACATCAGGGTGAGCTTTTTCGATTTCATCAAGCAGAATTACAGAATAAGGTTTTCTTCTTACCTTTTCGGTTAGTTGTCCGCCCTCATCATAGCCAACATATCCTGGAGGAGAACCGATTAAACGTGAAACGCTGTGTTTCTCCATATATTCGGACATATCTACACGAATCATAGCGTTTTCATCGCCAAATAGTGCCTCTGCAAGAGTTTTACAAAGTTCAGTTTTACCAACACCAGTTGGGCCAA